>NZ_CP052757.1:0-661656 GCF_009708005.2 Cellulosimicrobium protaetiae
CCGGCGGCGACCTCCGCCGCACCCACGGCGAGCGGCCGCAGCGCGGCGAGCTGCTGGTCGAGCGCGACGCACGCGGGTGACGTCGGGTCCGCCGCGCACCCGGCGGCGACCTTCTGCTGCTCGACCCCGGCGACGACCTGGGCGAGACCGCCCGCCACGTCACGCGATCCCGTCGCGAGCCGCGTCCCGAGGGCGGGGAGCGACGTGGACGTGCCGTCGGGCAGCCGGACGTCGGCGATCGACGCGTCGAGCGTGCCGAGCCCGCTCGCGAGGCTCGCCGCCCCCGTGGCCACACCGGACACGCCGTCGGCGAGGCCCTGCGCCCCGGTGGCGAGCTGGTCCGCACCCGTCGCGCTCTGCCCGACCCCGTCCGCCACCTGGCGGGACCCCGAGGCGAGGCCCCGTGCGCCGGTCGCGACGCCGTCGGCCCCGGACGCGAGCTGGTCGGCGCCCGTGCCGAGCTCGTCGACACCGGACGCGAGCGCACCGGCGCCGGTCGCGAGCTCGCCCGCGCCCGACGCGAGCTGCGTCGCGCCGTCGTCCGCCTGCGCCGCGCCGTCGGCGAGCTGGTCCGCGCCGTCCGCGGCCTCGCCGAGCTGCTCGTTCAGCGTCGTGAAGCCGACGAGCACACCGTCGACGTAGTTCTCGGTGAGCGTCGTGCCGAGCACGGACGTCGCGGTGGTCGTGACGATGCGTGCGAGCGCCTCGTCGACGACCCGCCCGCCGGGGGCGGTCTCGACGGTCAGCGTGGCCTGGGTCGCGTCGGACGCGTCGCCGCTGAACGACGTGGCCGCCGCGGAGAAGTCCTCCGGGATGGTCACGACGGCCGAGTACGTCCCGTCGGCGAGGCCCGACGCCGCGTCGTCGGCATCGGTGATGACCCAGTCGTAGTTGGTCGCGCCGGGGTCGGGCTGGACGGCGACGGGCCCGGTGTCCGTCGAAGCCGCACCGCCGCTCACCAGCCCGGCCGTGAGCTGCCGTCCCAGCGGGACGGTCTGGCCGTCCACCTCGACGGGCTCGTCGAGGTTGACGATCGCCGCCTTCACCGTGTCTAGCCGCTCCTGCGGGTCCCACAACGCCCACAGCAGCAGACCGAGCACGGCGAGCGGCAGCGCGACGGCGGCGGCCACGGTCCACGCGCGCCGCGCGTCGACCCGGGTCCGGGCGCCGGCGGGCGGCGCGTCCGGGGTGGTCGGGTCGGTCTGCGCCGTGTCGGGCGGGAAGACGCTCATGCGGGCACCTCCTCGGTGCGCGGGCCAGCGACGGACGCCGGGTCGGTGGGTGCGGGCACCGTGTGGGCGGGGTCGGGGGCGTGCAGGTCGAGCACCTGCGTCCCCGGTGGGGCGAGGTCGGTCGGCGCGGGCCCGACCGCGCCCAGGACGACCGCCGTCCCGCGCGCGGTGGCCTGCGCGAGCGCCTCGGCCAGCGCGGCCCGCTCGGCGGGCGACGTGACGGCGTCCGTCCCGACGACGGCGAGCAGCCGCGGGTCCTCGCGCAGCAGCGCGGTGACGGCCGACGCCGCGGGCACGCGGTGCGCGGCGGGCGCCGGGGCGTCGCCGGGCAGGGCCGCGACGTCGGCCGCGAGGTCGACGAGGGCGACCCGGCGCCGCACGCTCAGCGCGCGCTCGGGCAGGACGAGCCCGGTCACCTTGAGCGCCCCCGAGGCCGGCCTGAGCCGTCCGGCGAGCGCCAGCACGACCCCCGACACCGCCGCGGGCGACGCCCCGTGCACGACGAGCGACCCGCCGTCGGGCACGCGCACGGTGACCGGCTCGGCGAGCGGGCCGTGCGCCCCGGCGACCACGAGGTCGTGCGCGACGACCGCGTCCGTGCTGCCGGGCTCCGGCCAGTCCGCGAGCGCGAGCTCCTTGGACAGCCCCTCGCCCTCGACGTCGAACGAGGGCAGCACGCGGTCGAGCCAGCGCGGCATCCACCACGCCTTGTCGCCGAGCATCGCGAGCACGGCGGGCACGAGCGTCATGCGCACGACGAACGCGTCGACGAGCACCCCGACCGCGAGCCCGAGGGCGATGGGTTTGAGGCTCATGTCGCCCTCGGGCACAAACGCCACGAACACCGCGAACATGATGACCGCCGCCGCGGTGACGACCTTCGCCGACGCCTGGAAACCCGTGAAGATCGAGCGTCGCGCCTTCCCGGAGTGGACGTAGTCCTCCCGGATGCGCGCCACGAGGAACACCTCGTAGTCCATCGCGAGTCCGAACAGCACGCCCATGAGCACGATCGGCATGAACGAGATGACCGGGCCGAGCCGTGTGACGTGCAGCGCGTCCGCCAGGACGCCGTGCTCGAACACGAGCGTCACCACGCCGAACGCCGCGCCCACGGAGAACAGGTAGCCGAGCGTCGCCTTGATCGGGACCGCGATCGACCGGAACACCATCGTCAGCAGCACGAGCGACAGCCCGACGACGACGAACGCGAACGGCAGCAGCGCCGCCCCGAGCTTCGCCGACACGTCGATCCCCACCGCCGTGAAGCCCGTGACGGACAGGTCGACCCCGTACTCGTCGAGGAAGTGGTCGTGCTGCGACCGGATCTCCGTGACGAGGTCCTTGGTCTCCTCCGAGTCCGGCGCGCCGGTCGGCACGACCTGCACGATGCCCGTGTCCCCGGTGAGGTTCGGCGTCGCGAGCGGGACGTCCGCGACGCCCGGCAGACCGGCGATCTCGTCGCCCAGGTCGTCCATGAGCCCCACCGGGTCCGTCGACGTGACGATCGTGCCCGTCACGATGAGCGGCCCGTTGAAGCCGGGCCCGAAGTGCTCCGACACGAGGTCGTACGTGACGCGCGCCTGGTTGTCCTCGGGCAGCGTCCCCGCGTCGGGCAGCGCGAGCTGCAGGTCCCGCGCGGGCAGGGTCAGCAGCACGATCGCCGCGACCACGAGCCCGATCGTCAGCAGCGGGACCCGCGTGACGGTCCGCACCCACCCCGCGAAGAACCGGTTCCGGTGCTCGATCGTGGTCGGGCCCGAGACGTCGGTGGTCGGGTCCGCGGCGGGCGCGGCCTCGGTGCTCGGGGCTGCCGCGCCGTCGCCCTGGTCGTCCGGGCGGAGGTTCACGAGCGCGGCTTGACGCCCCTTCGCATCCGAGTCCGCCCCCACCGCTCGTCCGTCACGTCGCCCAGTCGTCTCGTCGAGGTCCGACGCCGCCACATCGGTCCCGCGTCGAACAGGCGCTTCCGGTCCGTCCTGGAACCGGGACGAGCCAGGACCACCTGCTCGGCCCGCCGGTATGGCCTGGTCGCCGCGTCCGCGCGTGCCTCCCGCACGCCGCCGACCACGTCCACGACGGCGGCGCGGAGCCTTCGGGCGGAGCCGCTCGCCCGCGAAGCCGAGCATCGCGGGCAGCAGCGTGACCGAGACGAGGACGGCGAGGCCGACTCCGACGGCGGCGGCGACGCCCATGACGGTGAGGAACGGGATGCCGGCGACGCCGAGGCCGACGAGCGCGATCATGACGGTGAGGCCGGCGAAGATGACGGCGGAGCCGGCGGTCGCGACGGAGCGGGCCGCGGCTTCCTCGACGGTCAGCCCGCTCGCGAGCTCGTCGCGGTGGCGGGACACGATGAAGAGCGCGTAGTCGATGCCGACGGCGAGGCCGAGCATGACGGCGAGCATCGGGGTCGTGGAGTTGATCTGGGCGACCGCCGTCGCGGCGAACAGCAGGCCCATGGTCACGCCGACGCCCATGATCGCGTTGAGGAGCGGGAGCCCGGCGGCCACGAACGACCCGAAGGTGAGGACGAGGACGACGAGCGCGACGAGCAGGCCGAGCGCCTCGGTGACGGTGAGCGTGGGGAACTCGGTGCTGAAGAGCTGCCCGCCGAGGGCCGCCTGCGCGCCGTCGGGCAGGGCGGCGGCGAGGTCGTCGACGGCGGCCGCGAGGTCGTCCTTCGTGGCGTCGCTGACCTCGCTCTCCCCCTGGTCGAGCTGGACGGTCAGGAGGGTCGCGACGTCGTCGTCGCTGACGGACGCGGGCATCGTGTCGTCGTAGGGCGAGGTGACGCCGGCGACGTGGTCGATGCTCCCGAGCGCCGCGACGGCGTCCTCGACGGGCTCGCGCACGGAGTCGTCCTCGATCGTGGAGCCGTCGGGCGCGACGACCACGACCTGCGCGCTCGCGCCGCTGACCTGCGGGAAGGTCGTGGCGAGGCGGTCGAGCGCGGCCTGGGACTCGGTGCCGGGGATGGACACCTGGTCGTCGAGGCCCTGGCCGACGAGGCCGGCGAGCGCCCCGGCGAGGACGAGGATCCCGATCCACGCCGCGAGGACGAGGCGGCGCGCGCCGACCGCCCACCGGCCGAGCGAGTACAGCGCTGAGGACACGAGCGGCCTCCTGGGAGAGTGCGGGACGGAATTCAGGATACGCCGCTGTATCCGATACGGGAACGTATCCGATACACTGGTGCATCGCAAGGCCGTCCGTTCGGGCGGCACCCTCCGACAGTGGGAGCATGTCCGGCGTGACGACGGACCTCGACCCGACCCGCGTCGGCCGCGACCCCGCGCGGGGCGGCGACGCCCCGATCTCGCCGCGGCGCGAGCGCACGCGCGAGCGCCTTCTTGACGCCGCCTACGGGTTGTTCGCCGAGCACGGCATCAACGGCACCTCCATCGAGGCCGTGTGCGAGGCCGCGGGCTTCACGCGCGGGGCGTTCTACTCGAACTTCGAGTCCAAGGAGGAGCTCTTCCTCGCGCTCAGCGAGCGGGAGATCCGCCAGCGCATGCGCAGCCTCGAGCACGCCGTCGAGCACCTGCCCGAGCACCCGGTGCAGGACGGCGTCATCGCACCCGAGACGATCGCGACGATCGTCGCGGCGGTCATGGACGACCCGCGGGACGAGCGCCGCTGGTGCCTCATGAACGCCGAGCTCGAGCTCCTCGCGCTGCGCGACCCCCACGTCGCCGCCCGGTTCGCAGAGCAGGAGGAGTCGTTCCGCGCCGAGCTCGCGGGCATCCTCACGCGCGTGCTCACGGGGGTCGGCATGCGCTTCGCGATCGACCCCGCCGCGGCGACGCGCGCGCTCATCAGCGCCTACACGTGCGCCGCGCGCGACGCCTTCCTCACGCCCGACGGCGACGACGCCGTGCGGCGCGCGCAGGCGGCGGACTGGCTGCCCGCTCTCGTCGGCCGGCTCGTCGAACCGGACCCCGACGCGGACTGACGCCGCACCTGTCGACACGGCGAGGCCCTGTGGGTGGCGCAGGTCACACTGGCGCCATGACACTCACCTTCAGCGGCGCCGTGGTCGACTGCGCCGACCCCGCCGTCGTGGCGGACTTCTGGCAGGCCGCGCTCGGCTGGACCGGGCGCGACACCGGGCCGCACGGCGAGGCCGTGCTCTACCCGCGCGACGGCGAGACGGTCCTCGGGCCGCCGAGCCTCGTCTTCCAGCGGGTCCCCGAGGGCAAGGCCGTCAAGAACCGGGTGCACCTCGACTTCTCGTCGTCCACCCAGGCCGCCGACGTCGCGCGGCTGGAGGGGCTCGGCGCGCGGCGCGTCGACGTGGGCCAGGGCGCGCACGAGACGTTCGTCGTGATGGCGGACGTCGAGGGCAACGAGTTCTGCGTGCTGCGCGGGGACTGACCTCGGGAGCGGTGTCACGACCGCGCCCCCTCCTCGGTCGAACGGTCGTCAGGACGCGCCGCGGCGGCTCGCCCGGTCCGTCCCCCGACCGACGGAGGAGACAGCCATGCCCGAGAACCCGCTCGTCGTGCTCCTGCACGGCGCGTTCGCCGAGTCCGCGAGCTGGGCGGGCGTCATCGCCCGGCTCCGCGCGCACGACGTCGACACCCTCGCGCTCGCGAACCCCCTGCGCAGCCTCGTGACGGACGCGCAGTACCTGCGCGACGCCGTCGGCGACACCGGACGACCGCTCCTGCTCGTCGGCCACTCCTACGGCGGCATGGTCGTCACCGAGGCCGCCGCCGAGGGCCTCGGCGACGTCGCCGGTCTCGTCTACGTCGCCGCGTTCGCCCCCGAGACCGGCGAGAGCGCGGTGGACCTCGCCGGACGGTTCCCCGGCAGCACGCTCGCCGACGCGCTGGAGAGCACGCCGCTCGTGGACGACCTCGACGACCTCTGGATCCGCCCCGACACCTACCACGCCCAGTTCGCCGCGGACGTCGACGAGGACACCGCGTACGTCGCGGCCCGGACGCAGCGCCCCGTCACGGACGTCGCGCTGAACCAGATGCTGCTCGCCGGCACGCCGGCCTGGAAGGCCGTGCCGTCGTGGTTCGTCTTCGGCTCCGAGGACCGCAACATCCCCGTGGCGGCGCACCGCTGGATGGCGGAGCGCGCCGGGGCGCGAGGGGTGGACGAGGTGGAGGGTGCGTCCCACGCCGTCGCCGTCTCCGCGCCGGACCGTGTCGCACGCACCGTGCTCGACGCCCTCGCCGCGACACGCGCGGCCGCCGTCGGACCCGGCGAGACCGCGAGGAGCCGACGATGATCACGACCACCGCTCTCGGGCCGGTCACGACCGTCGACGCCGGACCGCTCACCGTCGGGTACGTGGACGCGGGCGACCCCACCGGCTCGCCCGTGGTGCTCCTCCACGGCTACCCGTACGACGTCCACAGCTACGCCGGGGTGGTGCCCCTGCTCGCCGCCGAAGGGCTGCGCGTCGTCGTGCCCTACCTGCGCGGCCACGGCCCGACGACGTTCCGCGACCCGGGCACCGTCCGCTCCGGCCAGCAGGGAGCCCTGGGGGCGGACCTCCTCGCACTCCTCGACGCGCTCGGCCTCGACTCACCCGTGCTCGCCGGGTACGACTGGGGCGGGCGCGCGGCGTGCGTCGTCGCCGCGCTGTGGCCGGAGCGCGTCCGCGGGCTGGTCTCCGTGAACGGGTACCTCGTGCAGGACGTCGCAGCCTCACGGACGCCGATCCGCCCCGACCTGGAGGCCGGGTTCTGGTACTTCTGGTACTTCTCGACCGAGCGCGGTCGTCGCGGCCTGGCCCAGAACCGCGCGGAGATCGCGCGCGTCATCTGGGCCCGGAACTCTCCGGAGCGGTCGTTCACCGACGCCGAGCTCGCGCGGACCGCCGCCGCGTTCGACAACCCGGACCACGTCGACGTCGTCATCCACTCCTACCGTCACCGGCTCGGGCTGGCCCCGGGCGACCCGGCGTACGAGGACGTCGAGCGGCGCCTCGCCGCGCTGCCGCGGATCGACGTCCCGACGATCACGCTCGACGGGCTTGCCGACGGCAACTTCCCGGCGACCGACGGGTCACCGACGGCGCGGTTCTTCGGCGGACCGCGCGAGCACCGCCAGGTACCGCACGCCGGTCACGACCTGCCCGCCGAGGCACCCGCGGCGTTCGCACAGGCCGTCCTCGACCTGGTGCGTCGCCCGGCCGGCGGCTGACGCGCGTCATCCTGGGTCGGGGCCGTAGACCGCCGTCGCGCCGGCGGGAGGCTCGCCGACGTCCGCGACCGGGCGGGGCACGAACGTCTGCGCGGTGAGGTCGGCACGCTCGACGCGCGACAGCCGGAACCAGCGGATCGCCTCGCGCGACCGGCACCAGGCGACGAGGTACCACCGCCCGTCGGTGTGCGCGAGCAGCACGGGCTCGACCCGGCGCGTCGACGTCGCGCCCCGTCCGTCCCGGTAGCGGATCGCGAGCACGCGCGACCCGGCCAGCGCCTGCTCGACGGCACGCAGCACCCCGAGGTGCGACCGCGCACGCCCGACGACGTCCCCGCCGCGCGCTGCGTCGTCGTCGCCGTGCGGGGCGTCGGCCCCGGGTGACGCGTCGGGCCCGGGAGAGGCAGTGGCGTCGGACCGCAGGGGCGCCCCGGCGGTGTCTCCCGCGGCGGGCACGGAGCCCGCGTCGTGGCGGACCCACACGCGCGCGGCGAGCGCCTCGGCCCGGTCGCGGTCACCGCTCGCGAGCGCGTCCCAGACCTTGCCGCGCGCCGCGAGCGCGTCGACGGCGAACGGGCTTCCCGGTGGGAGCGTCGCGAGGGCCACCGCCACGGCCACGGCCTGGCTGGGCGTGAAGTTCACCGGGGGCAGGGACGCCCGCGGGTCGAGCACGTACCCGCCGCCGGGGCCCGCCTGGGCCCAGATGGTCAGCCCCGCCTGCTGCAGCGCGGCGACGTCGCGCTTGATCGTCCGTTCGCTCACCTCGAGCACGGCCGCGAGTCGCGGACCCGTGGTCCCGGTGCGTCCCGCGCGGCGCAGCTCCTCCGCGAGCGCGTAGAGCCGCTCGGTCCTGTTCATGCCACCCCTCCCCCGCCCGCTCCGGCCCACCGATCGCCGGCCGCGGCGCCCGGTCCATCATCGGCCCGCCGGGCACGCCCGGCCGCGCCGCCGCACCGGTGCGTCATGTCGCGGGCACCAGCGACGCGACCCACCGCCGGGACCGCACGCGGCGCGCCGCGACGACGATCCGGAATGCCTCCTCCAGCAGCAGGAGCGCGAACACGTGCACGGGCTCGGCACCCACGACGAACCGCAGGAGCACGGCGAGCGGGAGAAGCAGGACCCACTGCGCCACGACGTCCAGGAGGAGGCAGAACCGTGCCTCGCCGCCCGACCGCAGGACGCCCATGACGAGCGTCATCGCGACGCTCTTGAGCACGAATCCGACGACCATGACGTCGAACAGGTCGCCGGTGAGCTCCCGGCTCTCCGGGGAGACCCCCGGGAAGAGGCCCAGGACCGGGCGTTCGAGCAGCCACACCACGAGCCCCGTCACGGCTCCCGCGACGGCGCTCACGACGACCAGCGACCTGGCGAGCGCGTACGCCTCGTCGAACGCACCGGCCCCGAGCCGAGCACCGAGCAGGACCGCCGTCCCGTTGGCGAGCCCCACGGAGAACGCGAGCGAGAGCGACTCGACGGGCGAGAGGATCGCGAGCGCCGTCGCGCTGTGGACCCCCATGCCTCCGACGACCGCGTAGAACGCGAAGACGCCCAGCGCCCAGAGCGTGCTGTTGACCGCCGCGGGGACCGCGAGCCGAACCAGTGCGAGCACGTCGTCGCGCCGGATCCCGGCGAGCTCCGCGCGCGGGAACGTCCCGAGCAGCCGCCGCCCGCAGCGCAGGTGCAGCGCGAGCAGCAGGGTCTCGACGCACGCGCTGACGAGCGTCCCGTACGCGGCGCCGGTGATGCCGAGCGCGGGGAACCCCCAGAGCCTGGTGATGAGCACCGCGTTGAGGCCGACGTTCAGCAGCACCCCGAGCCCCGCGTAGACCATCCCGACCGACGCCCGGCCCATGACGCGGAGCCCGGCGCTGACGGTCGTCGTGTACGCGAGGAGAACGTACGTGCCGCTCACGAGTCGCAGGAACCCCGCGCCCCGCTCGACGACCTCCGGCGAGTCCGTCCCGAGCGCCATGACCTCGCGCGGGAAGACGAGGAACAGGACGGCGACCAGCACGCCCGCCGCGGTCGACACCACCCAGCCGAGCCACACGGTCCGCCGGAGCGCCGCGTCCCGGTCCGGTCCGTCGCCGCCCCAGATCTGCGCCCCGATCTGGGCGGCGCCGACGGACAGCCCGACGACGAACATCGACGCGACGAACATCGCCCGTGCGGCGAGACCGATCGCCGCGACGTCCGCCTCGGACTGCGACCCGAGCATCGCCGCGTCGACGATCCCCTTGCTGGAGAAGAAGACCGTCTGCGCGGCCATCGGCACGGCGACGCCCAGCACCTGGCGCAGCGCGACGCCGGAGAGCGCCGGGGCCACCCACCGGACGGGACGCCCGGGCCGCGAGGGCGTCGTCCCGCCCGCGCGACGGTCGTCCGTCACAGCCGCTTGACGACGCGCGCCGGGTTGCCGACGACCACGGCGCCGGCGGGGACCGACTCGTAGACGACGCTCTGGGCGCCGACGACGCCCCCCTCGCCGATCTCGACGCCCTTGAGGATCGTCGCCCCGGTACCGACCCACGCGCCGTCGCCGACGCGCACGGGCGCCGACGTGATCCGGGCGGCCTCGCGCGCCCCGCCCCGGTCGCGCAGCGGGTGCCCGCTGCTGTCCATGATCGTGACCAGCGGGCCGAACATGACGCCGTCGCCGATCTCCACGTGCTCGTACGCGACGATCGCGACACCCTGGAGCACCACGTCGTCGCCGACCACGATGCGCCCGGCCTCCCGGTCCGCGACCTTGACCGAGCTGAGCCGCACGGGCTGGCTGTGGAACGCCGGGTTCATGCTCGACTCGACGTAGCAGCGCGCACCGATCCGGATGGCACCGCGGAAGTCGTCCCGCCGCAGCGCGCGCGGACCGTCCTCGGAGTCGGCGACCTGGGTGAACGCGACGCGCGGGACACCGACGAAGCTCGTGCCCTCCCCGACCTCGACCCCGTGCGCCCTCAGGGCCCCGCCGACCGACTCCCCGAGCAGCGGCCAGTCCGGCCGGCACGGGTACTCGTTGTCGTACAGCGTCGTCATCGCGGCCCCGCCTCCTTCCGGGTCTCGCCGGACCGTCCGGCGGCCTCCGTCGCGGGGCTCTCCCCCTGCGCGCCGTTCCCGGTGAAGATCCGGATGACCTTGTTGAGCGAGTACTTGTCGTCCTGGAGGTCCTTGCCGTAGAAGCTCGTGACCCAGAGCCCGTACTTCTCGTGAATCCGGTCCGCGGCGTTCGCCGACGACTCGTGCAGGTCGTCGACCTCTTTCTCGTGCGGCCAGTGGAAAGACCGTGCGGCACGTTCCATGACGAAGAGGTTGTTGCGCTGGAAGAGGCGCACACCGAGATCGACGTCCTCCCCGCCCCAGCTCGTGAACGACTCGTCGAACATCCCCGCGGCGAGCACCTCCTCGCGGTCGGCCGAGGCGTGGCACGTCCAGAAGATGTCGAACGGTGCGGGCCAGCCCGCGATGATCTCTCCGAGCTCCTGGTACTGCTTCTCACGGACGTCGAGCGCGCCGTGCTCGTGGAGGAGGCCGATCGTGGCGTCCACGTCGGGCTGGTCCAGGCCGGCGCCGACGGCGGCGAACGTCGACGCGTCGGACTCGAACCCGTAGACGTAGCCGACAACCACGGTCGGGTACGTCGCTCGGCTGTGGATCTCCAGGTGCGTCTCGAGCGTGCGCGACCCGAGGAGCACCCCCGTGTCGACGTAGACGACATACCTCCCCGACGCGATGGCGGTGCCGACGTTCCGCGCCTTCCCGGCGCGGAAGCCTGCGTCCTCCTGCCAGTAGTACTTGACGTCGAGGTCCCCGGCGAACGAGCGCACGACGTCCTCCGCGTCGTCGCTCCCGCCGTCGTCGACGACCACGACCTCGAACCGTCCGGGGTCGAGGGTCTGGCGACGGAGCGCGTCGAGGGTGCGGCGGAGCAGGGGGGCGCGGTTGTACGTAGGAATGACGACGCTGATCTCGATGGTCATGGCGAAATCTCCAGCCCGTGCGGCGGACGAAACGCGTACATGGCCGGGGTTCTCGCACGTCGCTCGTGGCATGGGGCAGCGACCGAGAATATCGGGATGGGTCTCCCGGGCGCCTTGTGCGTTCAACGACCCGACCAGCCCATCCTTGGGTGGGGCAGGACGAACATACCCGGACGAACGCGGCGGACGCCAGCGCGTCCGATGTTTGCGAAACGGCCCGTGAAATGCGATGGAAGTGCATTGTTCGGGGTACGCCGAAAAAGGGCCTGAATTCCCCTGGGAACGACGGCACGCAGAGGTGAGGCTGCCGATGGCGTCGTTCGAAAGGGAGACTAACAAAGTGCCGGAGGGGTGGCGAGGGCCGTCCGTGGACTCGTCGGCCCCGGTGCTCAGATCGGTGACAGGCAGCTGTCACCGACGTGCTGCGACGGTGGGTCCATGAACAGCCACGACACCTCGGCACAGCCCCTGCACGTCGTCCTCGTCCCGGGATTCTGGCTCGGCGCCTGGGCGTGGGACGACGTCGTCCCCCACCTCGAGGCCGCCGGCCTCGTCCCGCACGCCGTGACCCTCCCTGGCATGGACCCCGCCTCCACGACGCAGGACCGTGCGCACGTGACGCGCGACGACCACGTCGACGCGGTCGCGCAACTCGTCGACGGTCTCGACGGACAGGTCGTGCTCGTGGGGCACAGCGGCGGCGGGCCGGTCGTGCAGCAGGTCGCGGACCGCGACCCGGCGCGCATCGAGCGGATCGTCTACGTGGACACCGGCCCCCTCGTCGACGGCGCCGCCCTCTCCCCCGACCTCCCGGCGGACGCCGCGGAGGTCCCGCTGCCCGGCTGGGACGTGCTGGGGGAGGACGGGTCCAGCCTCGACGGCCTGGACGACGCGGCGCTCGCGCGGTTCCGCGAGCGCGCGGTCCCGACCCCGGGGTCGGTGGCCCGGGGACCGGTGCACGTGTCGAACCCGGAACGCCTGCGCGTCCCGACGACCGCGATCTGCTCGTCGA
This sequence comes from Cellulosimicrobium protaetiae, assembly GCF_009708005.2. Lineage (NCBI taxonomy): Bacteria > Bacillati > Actinomycetota > Actinomycetes > Micrococcales > Promicromonosporaceae > Cellulosimicrobium > Cellulosimicrobium protaetiae. The sequence goes on from NZ_CP052757.1 coordinate 12,393, forward strand.
TCCCGTCGGCGGTGCTCGCCGAGCTCGCGAACCCCGGACCGCCCCTGCACACCGAGCTCGGCGAGCTCACGGACCTCACGTACGTCGACCTCCCGACCGGGCACTGGCCGATGTTCTCGCGGCCGCGAGACCTCGCCGCGGCCGTCGTCGACGCCGTCTCCTGACCTGCACGTCCAGGGCTACCGGTCGCGCGGACAGAGCTCCGCGCGACCGGCATCACACGTTCTCCGGAAGAAAGTCACGGAACTCGCGTCACAGACGGCAACTTGTGCCGTCTTGTCGGGTGGAAGCGGTCATCAGGCCGCCGGAAGCCCACCGACGACGAGACGGACCATGTACGACACCTTGCCCTCCGCTCCCTCGCGCACCGAGGTGCGCTCCGCCCTCCTGTGGGCGCTCGAGCACGACCGCGACGCCCTGCTGGAGCACCGCGAGACCACCCAGCACTGCGCGTGGGCCGCGGCCCGGGGTGCGGCGGACCGCCGACTCGTACGGCGCTGGCGCGCGGCGTTCGCCCCGATCCCGTCGACGGTCGCCTGACACCGGCAGCCCACGAGGCCGACGGGAACCCACGGGCGTCCAGCGCATCCGTCCGCCGGCCCGCGGCCGAACCCCGGACGAGAGGGCACGCGCGCCCCCTCGGGAGGAGGTCGCCATGTTCGCGTCGCTCACCGCCGGGTCCGGCGGTTCGATCGGGATCTCGGGGCTCGGGAACGGCATGTCGCAGTGGTTCCTGATCTTCGGGGCCCTCATCATCACCGTGATCCTCGTCGGCTCGATCTACGAGCTCGGCAAGGCCGTGCACGACCGGCACGTCCACCAGCGCCGCCCGGTGCACCGCTGACGCCCGCCCGACCTGCCCGCCGCACCCGGCCTGGTCCACCAGCCGTCCTGACCTCGCGTCCCGCCCGGCGCCGTCGGACACTGGGAGGAGGACGACGGGATCCGTGAGGCGAAGGTCGGGCAGGTGGCACGGTCAGCGGCACGCGTCCCCCGCGTCGAACCGGGCGCGGGGCGGGACGAGCGCGCGCCCGGCTCACCCGACGACGCCACCCCCGGCCGGGGCCTCGACCTCCCCACGGCCTACGACCGCTGGGCCCCGCTCGTCCGTGCCGTCGTCGCGCGACGTGTGCGCGACCCGGCCGACACCGACGACGCGACCCAGCTCGTCTTCCTCGCCGCGTGGCGCTCGCGCGACCGGTTCGACCCCGCCCGCGGCGACGTGCCCGTGTGGCTGCTGGGCATCGCCCGGCACGTCACGTCGGACCTGCTCGCCACCCGTGCGCGCGAGGCCCGACGGCGCGAGGCGGTCTCCCGGGTGCGGGTCGTCACGGTGGTCCCCGACCCGGCCGACGACGTCGCGGCCCGGCTCGACCTCGACGTCGCCCTGCGCAGCCTGGCACCCGAGCGCCGTCGGGTGGTCCGCCTCGTGTACGCGCAGGGCCGGACGCACGCGCAGGTCGCCGCCGAGACCGGCCTCCCGCTCGGCACCGTGAAGAGCCACGCCCGCCGTGGCCTGGCCCAGCTCCGCGCCCACCCCTGACCCGCCGCCCCTTCCCGCGCCGAGCACGTCATGAGGGTCGCTGTCCGGCGGACAGCGACCCTCAGGACGTGCTCGACGGCAGGTGGTGTCGTGCTCAGCCGAGGGTTGGCGGCAGTGCGGCGTCGGCCTGGCCCGGCGTGGTGCCGAGCACGTGCTCGGCGAGGAACGCGAGCACCACCTGGTACCAGACCTTCGCGTGCTGCGGCTGCAGGATCCAGTGGTTCTCGTCCGGGTAGAACAGGAACCGGTGCACCGTCTCGCCGTCGGCCCCGGCGGGCAGGCCGGACGACTGGAGGAGCTCGTACCAGAGCCGCAGGCCCTCGCCGATCGGCACGCGGTAGTCCTTGTCGCCGTGGATGACGAGCATCGGTGTGACGATGTCGCCCACGAACCGGTGCGGGCTGTTGTCGAGCGCCATCTCGGGCGTCATCTCGCGCGCCCAGTAGTACGCGTGGTCCGTCGTCGGGCCGAACTGGTCGAGCGCCCACAGGCTCGCGTGCGTGACGATCGCGCGGAACCGGTCCGTGTGGCCCGCGACCCAGTTCGCCATGTACCCGCCGAACGAGCCACCCATCGCGGCCGTGCGCGTCGCGTCGACCTCGGGGCGACCCTCGACCGCGTCGGTGATGGCCAGCAGGTCCGTGTACGGCGCCTTGCCCCACGCGCCCCAGCCGCGCTGCACGAAGTCCTGGCCGTACCCCGTCGACAGCGCCGGGTCGGGCAGCAGCACCGCGTACCCGCGCGCGACCATCAGCCACGGGTTCCAGCGCCAGCTCCACGCGTTCCAGGACCCGAGCGGGCCGCCGTGGATCCACAGGAGCAGCGGGGCCGGGTCGTCGGCCGACGCGCCGTGCGGCAGCGCGAGCCAGCCGCGCACGCGCACGTCGTCGGAGGCCGCCGTCTCGACGTCGACGAGCGTGCCGGGGAGGTCGGGCGTCGCGACGGGGCCGCGCAGCGGGGTCGCGGGGACGGGCGTGCGGGCCCCGGCCCCACCCGAGTCGAGGAACGCGCCGAGGTCGATCCGCACCGGGTGCGACGGCTCGAGGTAGCTGGTGCGCAGCGCGTACGCCGTGCGGCCGTCGGGCCCGACCTGCACGTCCGTGAACACCGCGTCGTCGCTCGTCACGCGCTCGGCGGTGCCGTTCTCGGTCGTGCCGTCCGGGGAGAAGGCGACGAGGAAGACCGGCCCGCGGCCGTCGTCGTCGGCCGTGACGAGCAGGCCCGAGCCGTCCGGGAGCCAGCGCAGCGACGTCGGCCAGCGGTCCCAGTGCGGCACGAGCGTACGCGGGGTCGCGTGGTTCTCGGCGCGCGTCGTCGCGGAGTCGTCGTGACCCGCGCCCGCGCCGGCGGGGCCGTCGGGGGCGTGCAGCGGCACGACGGCGAGGCTCTCCTCCGGGGCCTGGTGCGGCGTCGAGATGGTCTCGCGCACGAACGCGACCCACGCACCGTCGGGCGAGATGCGGGGCCGGTGCGCCTCCGCGCTCGGCTCGTCGACGAGCGTGCGGCGCGCGCCCGTCGACGTGTCGACCGCGACGAGCGTGTTGCGCACCTGCGGACCGGGCCCCGCGACCTGCCACGTCGTGACGAGGGTCGTGCCGTCGGCGGACAGGTCCGCCGAGTGGTCGTGCAGCGCGCGCCCCGGGGCGGCAGCCTGGTCGACGCCGCGGGTCACGTCACGCAGGTCGAGGAGTCGCGCGTCGCGCTCGTCGGCGGCGTGATGCCCGGCAGTGCCCTGAGGTCCGGCGGCGTGCGGCGCGGGGCTGCCCGCCTCCGCCCGCGCGTCGGTCGGGGCGGCCGTGGCCGGGAGCGGCCGGGCGGGCTCGTCGACGAGGGTCGTGAGGTCGCCGACGAACCGGTGCGCCTCGTCCGGGCCGCGGTCGTGGTCCCACTGGCGCACGGGGTACGCGCTGTGCAGGATCGCGGCCACCTTGGCGTCCTTGCGCGCGGACCGGAGCTCGGCGTCGTGCGCGAGGTCACGCGCGCTCGGCAGCACCGACGCCGCGACCGACACGACGGGCGCGTCCGCCGCCGCGAGCGGACCGCTCACGCCCGCGGGGGCCGTCGCGACGACGCGCGCCTCGCCGCCGGACGCCGGCAGCAGCCACAGGGCCGCCTTCGGGTCGTCGTCCGACCCGCCGTCGGGGTCGGGCCGGGCGGACGTGAAGAGCACGTCGCCCGCCCCGGTGAACGTCGCGCTCGACTCGCCCTGGGCGCTGCGCGTGAGCCGACGCGCCGGTTCGTGCCCCGCGGGGTCGACCTCCCACAGCGCGGTCCGGTACCCGGTCCGCTGCGGGTCGAGCGTCTGGACGGTCGTGACCAGGCGCGCGCCGTCGGGCGAGAGCGCCAGCCCTCCGACGCGCGGGATCGCGAGGTACTGGTCGAGGTCGTGGAAGGGGGTCTCGGACGGGTCGGAGGTACCGGGCGTGGCGGCGTCGTTACTCACCCGTACGTCCTATCACGCGACCAGCCCGACGTGCCCCGTCCGGGTGCCCGCCTCGCCCACCCCCACCCCCGCTCGCCGAACACGACATGAGGGTCGTCATGCGGTCCATAGGAACCCTCATGTCGTGTTCGACAGCGGGCGGGGTCGTGCTCGGCGGAGGAGGGGGTCAGTCGTCTCGCTTCGACATCTTCGCCAGCATGGCGTTGTACTCCTGGAGCTCGGCGTCGCCGTCGCGGTCGGCCTGACGGTCGCTCCGCTTGGCCTCGCGCTCGTCGGAGCGCGTCCACATGACGGCGACGACGATCGCGAGGATCAGCGTCGGCAGCTCGCCGATGCCCCAGGCCACGCCGCCGCCACGCTGCTGGTCGACGATCGCGCTCGGGCCCCAGTCCCGACCCAGCAGCCCGAACCACTCCGGGACGAGCAGCACCTCGCCCGTGGTCAGCGCGACGCCGAAGAACGCGTGGAACGCCATCGTCGCGAAGAGCAGGAGCAGCCGCTGCGGGTACGGCGGGCGGTGCGGTCCGGGGTCGATCCCGACGAGCGCGTTGGCGAACAGGTACCCCGCGAGCGTGAAGTGCGCGAGCATCGCGAGGTGCCCGGCGTAGGTCGTCAGGGCGAGCTCGAACGCGGGCGTGTAGTAGAAGACGATCATCGACCCGGCGAAGTTCACCGCGGCGACGATCGGGTGGGCGAAGAACTGCCCCACGCGCGACGTCACGATCGCGAGCACCCACTCGCGCGGCCCGCGCGACCCGTCCTTGCGCGGCGGCACGGCGCGCAGGAGCAGCGTCACGGGCGCCGCGAGCACGAGGAAGATCGGCACGACCATCGCGAGGATCATGTGCTGGACCATGTGCGCGCTGAACAGCACGTGCCCGTACATGGCCGGCCCGCCGGAGGTCACCCAGAAGAGGATGGCGATGCCGATGCACCACGACACCGTGCGCCCCACGGACCAGGAGTCGCCGCGCCTCGCGAGGCGGCGCACCCACCGCAGGTAGACGACGAGCGCCGCGACGCACGCGAACGCGGGCAGCAGGTCCCAGCGCCACTCGGTGAACCAGCGCGCGAGCGTCGGCTCGGGCGGCAGCGCGTGCCCGGTCACCTGGTACGCGGCAGAGGTGTCGACCGGCTCCTCCTGCGGCACCGGCGGCGCGGTCGACCCGAGCGCGACCGCGACCCCGGACACCGCGCCCATGATCGCGAGCTCGACCGCGACGAGGCGCCAGAACAGCCAGCGCGTGCCCTCCGCGGCGGCGCCCTTGGCGCCCCCCGTGGACGACGAGCCCGTGCCCTTCGCGGGCTTGCTCGCCGACCCCCTCGACGAGACCTTCGAGGAGCCCGTCGTCGCACCCGGCGACGAGGAGCGGTCCGCGCCCGGCCGCGCGACCGCCGTCGGACCCGCGAGCCGTCGCACGACGAGCTCGCGGTGCGCGAACCCGACCGCGCCGAGGACCAGCAGGAGGGCGAGCTTGGTGAGCAGGAGGATGCCGTAGTCGGTGGTCAGACCGGCGAGCGTGTCGACGCGGATGCTCGCGTTCGCGATGCCCGAGACGGCGACGGCGACGTAGCACCACAGCGCGATCGCGGAGTACCGCGCGACGGACGACGCGAACTCCGCGCGCCCGATCCCGCCCCGTACACGCACGACGGCGAGCGTGCCCAGGCCGCCGACCCACAGCGCCGCGCCGGCGAGGTGGAGGAACATCGAGGAGACGGCGAGCTCGTGGCTCACGGCCCCCGCGGCGTGCCCCGTGTTGGCCTGCATCGCGATCGCGACGAGCGCGAGCGCGGCCGTCCACATCGCGCCCGTCGCACCACGCACCGCGAGCGCGGCGGCGGACGTCAGCGCCGCGACGACGATGACCGCGAGGTAGTTGCGGCCCAGGCTGACCTGCGAGACGAACAGCCCGAGCTGGTCGCCGAACGTCGGGCCCGTGATCGGCGTGCTCGAGATCGACGAGTAGCGCAGCACGACCTGCACGACCGACAGCACGGCCCACGTCGCCGCCGACGCGCCCGCGACCCCGAGCGCCTTGCGCACCGGCGTCCCGGCGGGCAGCACGCACGCGGCGAGGACGAGCGAGCCCAGCGTCAAGGCGACGGAGAGCTCGGTGAGGACGGTGACCACCGGGGTGCCGAGGCGCGCGAGCACGCCCGGGTCGGGGAAGCCGGCGGGGACGGTGAACGCGGCCGAGAACGCGCCGGCGGCGAGCACCGCGACGACGGCGACGACGACGGCGAACGGTCCGGCGAGGACGAGCCACCACGGGTTCGCGGGTCGGGCGTCCGACGGCGCGCGGCGCAGGGCAGTCGTGGTCACCGGACCAGGGTAGCGAGCGCGCGGACCGCTCCGGTCATCGCCTGTGGACGACCAGGTCGCCGCGTCACGGCTGCGGCAGCCGCGCCATCCCGTAGACGCGGGTCGCGCGGACCCGCAGCACCTGGCGGCGGTCGGCGACCATCGCGCGCCGGAACTCCTCCCAGTCGGGGTGCTCGCTGCCCGAGGCGGCGCGGAAGGTCTCGACGAGCTCGTCGGCGGCGGCGTCGTGCGGGTCCAGCGCGACCGCGCTCAGCTCGGCGTCGCCCTCGACGACGGCGTAGCTCCAGAAGTCCTCGGCGCTCACCTGGAGGGAGACGCGCGCGTCACGTGCCGCGTTGCGGGTCTTGGCACGGTCCGCGGTCACGGAGACGCGCGCGACCCCCTCCTCGGCGTCCCACGCGTAGAGCACGTTGGAGAGCTGTGGTCGGCCGTCCTTCTTGACGGTCGCGAGGACGCCCTGGTGGCGCGCGGCGACGAGGGCGAGGAGCGCGGGCTCGCCGAGCCCTGCGGCGTCGGGGGCGGGCGCGGCGGCAGTGGCGTCGGTCGTGCCGACGGCGTCGGTGCTCATGACGGCCCAACCCCGCGACGCCGCCACGACATTCCCGGTCGTGAGAGCGGCGGACGGGGTGGGGACCTCTCCCCACCCCGACCTGTGGACGACGCCCGGTCCGCCGGGGGTCGCGCTGGCATACTGGGCCGGGTTCGCCGGGGGCTCGCGACGTTCCGTCCGCCCTTCCGGCCGCGCACGGGACCACACCCGCACGACCCACGCACGACCCGGAGGACGATCGATGGCCGCAGGGCACGGCAGCATCTCCACGCAGGACCTCGACCGCGCGAGCCACCTGCTCAAGCGCGTCGGCCAGGTCTTCGACCAGCGCGTCGTCGGCCAGGACGCGCTGCGCACGGCGCTCGTCAGCTCGCTCCTCGCGGGCGGGCACATCCTGCTCGAGTCCGTGCCCGGGCTCGCCAAGACGACGGCGGCGCAGACCCTCGCGGCCGCCGTCGACGGCACGTTCCACCGCATCCAGTGCACGCCCGACCTCATGCCGAACGACATCGTCGGCACGCAGATCTTCAACTACGCGACGGGCGAGTTCACGACCCAGCTCGGCCCCGTGCACGCGAACGTCGTGCTGCTCGACGAGATCAACCGCTCGTCGGCCAAGACGCAGTCCGCGATGCTCGAGGCGATGCAGGAGAAGCAGACGTCGATCGGCGGCGAGAACTACGCGCTGCCCGACCCGTTCATGGTGCTCGCGACGCAGAACCCCATCGAGGAGGAGGGCACGTACGTCCTCCCCGAGGCCCAGATGGACCGCTTCCTCATGAAGGAGGTGCTCACCTACCCCACGCCGCCGCAGGAGCTCGAGATCCTCCAGCGCGTCGCGACCGGGCAGATGACGCAGCCCCTCACGGCGCAGCCGATCTCTCTCGACGACGTCCGCTTCCTGCGCGGCCTCGTCGACGACGTGTACGTCGACGACTCGATCAAGCGCTACGTGGTCGACCTCATCAACACGACCCGGTTCTCCGGCCCACGCCCGATCCCCGGCCTCGACCGTCACGTGCGCGTCGGCGCGTCGCCGCGCGGCGGCATCGCGCTCATGCGCGTGGGCCAGGCGCTCGCGATCCTCGCGGGCCGGGCGTACGTCATCCCGGACGACATCAAGGCCGTGCGCTACTCGGTGCTGCGGCACCGCCTGGTGCGCACGTTCGACGCGCTCGCGAACGACGTGCCGCCGGAGCAGCTCGTGGACGCCGTGTTCGACGCCGTCCCCACGCCCTGAGCGATCCCCTCACCGTCTCGAGAGAGCAGCACGTGCCCGACGTCTCCCGTCTCGCCCAGGTCCGGGCCCGGCTCGACCTCCCGGTCGCGCGCCGGGCGTCCGGCCTGCTCGAGGGGCGGCACCGATCGGTGTTCAAGGGCCACGGGCAGGACTTCGACGACCTGCACCTGTACGCGCCGGGCGAGGACGTGGGCGACATCGACTGGAAGTCCTCGGCGCGCGCGGGGCTGCCGATCATCCGCCGGTTCGTCCGCGAGTCGAACCTCAACCTCGTCCTCGTCGTCGACACGGGCCGGACGATGGGCGCGACCGCCCCGAGCGGCGAGACCAAGGCGGAGATCGCGAGCTTCTGCTGCGCGCTCGTCGCGTACCTCGCGCGCGACCGCGGGGACCGCGTCGCGCTCGTCGCGGGCGACGCCGAGCGTCTCGCCCAGCTCCCGCCCCGCGCGAGCACGCGGGACCTCGAGGTGCTGCTGCGCACGGTGGAGGACCTCTGGCGTCCCGACGCCCCCGCGAGCGACCTGGCGCGGCCCCTCGACCGCGCGCGGTCGGCGTTCCGGCGCCGCTCGCTGATCGTCGTCGTCACCGACGAGGCGCGGCCAGAGGCCGGGCACGAGCAGCTCCTGCGGTCGCTGCGCGTGCGCCACGAAGTCATGGTCGTCCAGGTCGCGGACCTCTCCCCCGTGGGCGCCGGGGTCGGGCCGCACGCCACGGGCGACGTCACCGACGTCGACGGGACGTTGCGCCTGCCGGCGTTCCTGCGGGGCCGGGCCGCGCTCGCCGAGCCCGCGGCCCAGGCTCTCGCCGCCCGGCGCGCCGAGGTGGCGGAGCGGCTGCGCACGCTGCAGGTCGAGGGCGTGCTCGTCGAGGGGTCGGACGACGTGGTGCAGCGGTTCGTCGAGCTCCTGGGGAGGCAGAAGCGTGCCCGTCGATGAGCTCGTCGACCCCGTGGGCTACTCGGGGTGGTGGACCGTCCTGGGGATCGTGCTGATCCTCGCGGCGGCTGCCGTCGTGTTCCTGGTCGTCTGGCTGACGCGCGCGAGCGCGGCCGAGAAGGCCGCGCCGCCGCCCGCGCCCCTGCTCCCCACCGGCCCGTACGACCCCTACGCGTCGCTGCGCGCCGAGTACGAGCGGCGCCTCGACGCCGTCGCCGAGCGCTTCCGTGCCGGTGAGCTCGACGAGCGCACGCTGCACCTCGCGCTCTCCGCGGAGATGCGCAGCTTCGCTACCGGACGCCTGGGGCAGGACGCGTCGTCCATGACGCTCTCGGAGATCCAGCAGCTCGGCCAGGCGGGGCGCCTCACGCAGCTCATCGCGCGCTACTACCGGCCCTCGTTCGCCGACCACGACAACGACCCCGCGGCCCGGGCGACCGACGCCGAGGACTCGATCGACCGCGCGCGGTCGGTGGTGCGCGGATGGTGAGGCACGCGCTCGCGTCGAGCACCGCCGTCGTGCCCGGTCCCCAGGGCGCTTCCCTCCTGTGGCCGTGGCTGTGGGGCGCGCTCGTCGTCGCCGTCGTCGCCGCGGGCGCGGTCGCCTGGTGGCTCGCCCGGCACCGCCGGTCGCGCGACGCCGACGCCGACGTGCTCTGGGTCGCGAACTCCGACTACCTCGCGCGCGTCCCGGCGTTCGCCGCATGGGTGCGCCGCTACCGCGTGCTCCAGGGGCTCACGGCGGCGGGGCTGCTCGTCGCGGTCGTCGGCGCCGGGGCCGTGGCGGCACGGCCGGTCGAGACGGACGTCGTCGTCGACCGGCTCGGCACGCGCGACATCGTGCTGTGCCTGGACGTGTCGGGCTCGATGATCGAGTACGACGGCGCGGTGCTCAAGGTGTTCCAGGAGCTCGTGGACAACTTCGAGGGCGAGCGGATCGCGCTGTCGATCTTCAACTCCTCGTCGCGCACGGTCTTCCCGCTCACGGACGACTACACGCTCGTGCAGGAGGAGCTCCAGGCCGGGATCGACGCGCTCGACAAGGACCCGTCCACGTTCGACTACACGGGCGGGTCGGACGACGCCGAGATCCTCGAGTACGCGCAGTTCAGCGCCGGCACGACCGCGAACCTCTCGGGCGCGAGCCTCATCGGCGACGGTCTCGCGAGCTGCGCGCTCCAGTTCGACGCGGAGGACACCGAGCGCTCGCGCTCGATCATCCTCGCGACCGACAACTACGTCTCCGGGACGCCCATCTACACGCTGCCCCAGGCAGCCGACCTCGTCGCGTCGCGCGACATCACCCTGCACGGGATCTTCGGCGGCTCGCAGCGCTACGAGGGCACGCCCGAGGAGAGCGAGTACCGCAGCACGGTCGAGGACGGCGGCGGGCTCTACTTCCTCGCCGACGACCCCGCCGCGGTGCAGGGCATGGTGGACGACGTCGTCGCGCAGCAGGCGGTGGAGCTCGACGCGTCCCCCGAGGTGATCGTCACGGACCGGCCCGCGGGCTGGTTCCTCGTCGCGGTCCTCGGCGTCGCGCTGCTGCTCGTCGTCGCGTGGCGGGTGAGGGAGTGACGCGATGACTCTCGGAGGAGTGACGCTGCAGCCGCTCGTGCCCGTGTGGGCGCTCGCGCTGCTCGTCCTGCCCCTGCTCGGCCTGGCCGTGTGGCAGGCGGTCGTGGCCGGGCGCCCCGGGCCCGACGGCGCTCCCCGCCCGGGCGCCCCGCGCGGCGCCTGGCTCCGCCGCGCCGGGGCGGTCGTGCTGCTCGGGATCATCGGGCTCGCCCCGTCGGTCGCGTCCACGGACCGCGACACGTCGGTCGCGAACGTCGACATGTTCTTCGTCGTCGACCGGACGGGCTCGATGGCGGCCGAGGACTACGGCCCCGACGGCGGCCAGGAGCGGCTCGACGGCGTGCGAGCAGACATCACCAGCCTCACCGAGTCGATCCCCGGGGCCCGCTACTCGATCATCTCGTTCGACTCCCAGGCGTCGCGCCAGCTCCCGCTGACCACCGACGCACGCGCGATCACGTCGTGGGCCGACACGTTCCACCGCGAGATCACGCGGTACTCGCAGGGCTCCCTCACGGACCGGCCCCTCGACGAGCTGCGGTCCGCGCTCCAGGGGTCCGCCGAGCAGCACCCGGCGAACGTGCGCCTCGTCTTCTTCCTCACCGACGGGGAGCAGACGGCGGAGGGCGACCCTCGCTCGTTCGCCGAGCTGGCCCCGCTGGTCGACGGCGGCGCGGTGCTCGGCTACGGCACGGCCGAGGGCGGGCGCATGAAGGAGTACGACCCGGACGTGGACCCCGAGGACGCGGAGTACATCATCGACTGGTCGCAGCCGAGCGACGACGGCGAGCCCGTGGAGGCGCTGTCCGTGCTCGACGAGGAGTCGCTCACCACGCTCGCCGACCAGCTCGGCGTGCCGTACGTGCACCGCCAGGAGCCGTCGGAGACGGCGTCGCTCGTCGCCGGCGTCGACCCGCAGCAGGTGGCCGCCGACGGGCGACGCGACGTCACGGCGTACCGCCCGGTCGTCTGGCCGTTCGCGCTCGCGCTCGTCGCGCTGCTCGGTCTCGAGGCGTGGTTCTGGTCGCGATCGGCCAGCCGCTCGCTCGTGCGCCCGACCACGCCCCGACGGTCGGCGACCGGCGGAGCCACGCCCGACGCGGGAGCGCGGGAGCCGGGCGGGCAGCGCGGCGGCGACCGGTCGCCGTCGGGCGCACCCGCACAGGACCGGGTGGTGCGCCGATGAGTTGGACCCCTCCCCCGACACCGCCGACGGGACATCGGAAGCCGCGTCCCACGGGTGTCGCCGCGCTGCGCGCTGCGCGTCTGCGCCGGCGCACGTGGTGGCTCGTCGGGACGCTGCCCGTGGTGCTCGCGCTGGTCGTGCTCGGGGTCAAGCTCGCGTTCCTCGCGCCGATCGCCGCGATGGGCAAGGACCGCTACGACACCGGCGACGCCGAGAGCGCCGCGGACTACTACGGGATCCAGCGGACGCTCAACATCGTCGAGCCGTGGAAGGCGCACTACAACCACGGGACGGCGCTCGCCCGGTCCGAGGACTCGTGGGCCCTGTACGACGCGATCACCTCCCTCGACCGCGCGTACGACCTCGCGGAGCACGAGTCGCCCGAGGAACGCTGCATGATCCAGACGAACCTGTCGCTCACGTACGAGATCCAGGGCGACGGCGACATGGCGTACGCGGACGGCAAGGCCGCGGAGCTCGCGCTCGTCGAGGAGGCGATCGCCGCCCGGGACGCCGGGCTGCCGTACGACGAGGAGGTCCTCGACCCCTACGGCGACGGGAGCGAGGAGCCCGACCCGGAGGAGCTGCGCCAGGACGTCGCGGACTGGTACGAGTACGCCGAGCGCGAGTACGCCACGGCCGAGCAGATCCGCGGCTGGCCCGACTGCGGGGAGTCCGAGCAGACCCCCGAGCAGGAGGAGCAGGACGAGGCCGCGCTGCAGCGCCTCCAGGACAAGCAGCAGCAGGCGCAGGACTCGCAGCCCGAGAACCAGGGCGGCGGCGACACCCAGGAGGGCGAGGGCTCCGAGGGCGACGAGCAGTCCGAGGCGTCGGGCGGCGAGGGCTCCGAGGGTGAGGGCCAGCAGAGCCAGGCCGAGCGCGAGGAGCAGCAGCGCCAGCAGGAGCTCGAGCAGCAGGGCTCCGAGGCACGCGACGAGCAGGAGCGCCTGGAGCAGGAGTACCGCGACCTCTACGGCGACCAGCCCGGCACCGGCACCGACCCGGGCGACGGCAGCGGGAGCGGCACCAAGAACTGGTGAGAGCGCCAGCCCCGCAGCCAGCCGCGCCGGCGTCTCCCGACGCGTCCGGCCCGCGTCATCCCGTGGCGGGGAGCCGGTGGTGGACGGGCGCGCGCAGGCCGAGGTTCTCGCGCAACGTCGTCCCGGGGTAGCGGGTGCGGTAGACGCCACGTTCCTGGAGCTCGGGCACGAGCCGGTCCACGACGTCGTCGAACCCGTCGGGGACCGACTGGGGCGTGAGGTTGAGGCCGTCGAGCTCCCCGGCCCGCACGGACGCCGCCAGGCGGTCGGCGACCGACGACGGTGTCCCGACGAACGCGGCCGCCGCGTGCAGCGAGTCGACGAGGCCGCGCACGGTGAGCCCCCGCTCGGCGCTGACCGGCGCCACGCGGCCGCAGTCTCCACGGGGTTGTCGCGGCTGTTGACGACGCCGTGGGTGTGCGCGTCTGCTCGGCCGACGCGGGGTCGACGTCGGGCAGCGGGCCGTCGGGGTCGAGCCACGAGAGGTCACGACCCCACACCGCCTCGATCACCGCGACGACCATGCGGTCGGTCCAGGTCCGCCGGTGGAACCACTCCGCCTTCTCGCGCGCCTCCGCCTCGGTGTCCCCGAGGGTGATGCTCGCCGCGGGGAAGATCCGCAGGTCGTCGGCGGGGCGGCCGTGCGCGACGAGCCGACGGCGCAGGTCGGCCGCGAACGCGGCCGCCGCCTCGGGCTCGAGGTAGCGCGAGAAGATCCCCTCGGCGTGCCGGGCGGCGAAGTCGCGGCCCTCGTCGGACTCGCCCGCCTGGAAGATCACCGGCGCGCCCTGCGCCGAGGGCGGCAGGGTCGCGGTCGCGACGACGTCGTGGTGCGCCCCCGTGCGCCGCACCGGGGTCCCCCGGTCCGCGTCCCACAGCGCGTGGACGATCGCGAGGTGCTCCTCGGCCGACCGGTAGCGCTCGGAACGGGGCAGGTAGCCGCCGCGACGGAAGTTCGCCCCGGTCCAGGCGTCGTTCGTCGTGACGACGTTCCAGCCCGCGCGCCTGCCGCTGAGCCGGTCGACGGTCGCTACCCTGGCCGCGAGGTCCGCCGGGGCCGCGAAGGTCGTGTTGAGCGTCGCGACGAACCCGAGGTGCCGCGTGCGCGCGGCGAGGTGCGCGAAGAGCACGAGCTGGTTCGGCCGGCCGGTCACGACCGTGTCGTTGACCCGCCCGAGGTGCTCGCGCAGCCGCTGGCTGTCGCCGAGGAACATGGCCGAGAACAACCCCCGCTCGGCCGAGCGCGCGAGCGTGGCGTACGTCTCGGCGTCGTAGTAGGTCGTCGGGTCGGCGACGGACGTCCAGTCGTAGTGCGGGCCGAACGGGAAGAACGCGGCGAGGTGGAGCTCGCGGCGCGGCGCGCCGGTCGCACCCGCGGGGGTCGACATCGCGGTCGAGCGGGTCCTCGGTGCGCTCACGGTCGTGCTCCGATCGTCGTGGTCTCGTGCTCGGGCGCCGGTCGCGCGGTCGGGTCGCCCGCCCGGCCCTCCGGGCGTTCGAGACCGAGGTGGTCGCGCAGCGTCCGGCCGGGGCCAGGCGGCGGGGCAGCGAGACCGCGCGCGTGCAGCGCCGCCAGGACCTGCCCGACGACGGCCCACGCCTCCTCCGTCCGGTCGGGCACGAGCCGCACGACGAGCGGGCGGGGGTGCCCGCGGTCCTGCCGGCCCACGAGGGACGCGCCCGTCGTGCCCGCGACCGCCGCGGCCGCCCACCGGGCGATCTGGTCGACGACGCGCCCCACGGCTGCGGCGACATGACCCGGCTGGCCGGTCACCGCGACGTCGACGAGCGCGGGGCCGCCCACGGTGTCCGTCCCGCCGGGCGCGCGGACCACCGTGACGTCGCGTGCGTCCGCGGGGAGCCAGCGCGCCTCGGCGAGCACGGGCACATGGCCCTGCGGCGGTCGCGGGAGCAGGGCCGGGCCCTTGACGGAGAACCGCTGCCCGACGAAGTCGACGTGGCGGACCCGCTCGGCGTCGAGGAAGCGGCCGGTCGCGCGGTCGGCGACCAGTGCGCCCTCCTCCCACGAGTCCCAGAGCAGGCGGGCAGCCTCGACGACCTCTGCCACGTCGTGCGCGAGCGCCGACGGGTCGTCGGAGCCGACGGGCTCGGTGCCGTGCGCCCGCGCGTGCGCGGCGTCGTCGACCACGTCGAGCCACCACCCCGCCCGGCCGCGGGAGATGCGGTCGAGGCTGGAGAGCTGGTTGGACAGGTGGAACGGCTCGGCGTGCACGGGGTTGACGACGGCCACGAGGCCGACGCGCTCGGTCCACGCCGCTGCGAAGGAGGCCGCCTCGACCGCCGTGAGCCCGCCGTCGGGCCCGGGCGCGAAGGTCAGCGCGTGCACGCCCGCCCCGTCGAGCGCGGCGACGCGCGCCCGGAGACTCTCCGCGTCGTCGTGCTCCCCCGTGTCGACGTGCACCGCCACCAGCACGTCCGTGACTGGCACTTCCGTGACCATCTGCTCCCCCGTCCGAGGCCTGTGGATCAGGACGCGCCGCGGGTGTGACCACCCTGCGAGACGGCGGCCGGGACCCGCGAACGCGCCGGATGGCAGCCCGTACCCTCGGCGACCGTGACCACACCTGAGGATCTGTCCATCCTTCGAGCGCTCCACTCGACGCCGTCGCGCCGCTACCTCTCGCCGGACGCCGTGCCCGACGACGTGCTCGAGGCGATCCTCGACGCCGCGGTCCGCGGCCCCAGCGGGGGCAACCGCCAGCAGTGGGCGTGGGTCGTCGTGAGGGACCCCGCGACCAAGGCGCAGGTCGCGGAGTGGTACCGCGAGGGGTGGCGCGCCGCGTACGGGGACCGCCGCGACGCCGTCCTCGGTGCGGCGTCCGACGACGCGGGCGTGAGCGACGCGGGCTTCCGCGCCGTCGAGCACCTGGCCCTGCACCTGGAGGAGGCACCGGTGTGGGTCGTGCCGGTGCTGCGGAACGCGGCGGGCTCGACGGACCCCCGGCTCGGCGCCTCGATCTACGGCGCGGTGCAGAACCTCGTGCTCGCCGCGCGCGCCTACGGGATCGGCACGACGCTCACGACCTTCCACACCGTCCGCGAGCGCGACGTCGCCACGCTGCTCGGCCTGCCCGACGACGCACTGACCATGGGCCTGGTCCCGCTCGGCTACCCGGCGCGCGGGCGCTGGTCGCAGCCGCGCCGGCGCCCGCTCGCGGAGGTCGTGCACCGGGACCGGTGGGAGGGCTGAGCGCGCCTGGAAGATGCGCGCGCCCGCGAGCGTTCGCCCCGGAGGACACGCACGGCCGGACGACCGTGACGACGGCACGGCACCCGGGTGACCGGGCGAGGAGGAGCAGCATGACCGCGACGAGCACGCAGCCCGACGCCACCGGCGTCGACGACGCCGTCCTGGAGAACCCGTCGTGGAGCGCCCTCAGCGGCGCCCACGCGCACCTCGCCGAGGGCGACGACCTCGCGCGGCGCTACCCGGCCGACGTCTCGCCCATCACGGGCGTGCGCTCGTGGGACGAGCCCGGGGTGTGGGACGCGGTCGCCGCGCTCGTCGGCCCGGGCGGCCGCTTCTCCGGGCCGCCCGTGGGCGTCGACCTGCCGGAGGGCTGGACGCTCGAGGCTCGCGTCGACGGGGTCCAGCTCGTCGAGACCGAGCGCCTGGCCACCCGCCCCGACCCGGACGCCGTCGTGCTCGGCGCGGCCGACGTGCCGGAGATGCTCGCGCTCGTCGAGCGCAGCCGCCCCGGGCCGTTCGAGGCCCGCACCTACCTGCTCGGGCGCTACGTCGGGTTCCGGGACGACGCCGGCCGGCTCGTCGCGATGGCGGGCGAGCGACTGCACCCCGCCGGCTGGACGGAGATCAGTGCCGTGACGACCGACGTCGCGCACCGGGGCCGTGGCCTCGCGTCCCGCCTCGTCCGCGACGTCGCGTTCCATGTGCAGGAGCGGGGCGACCGCGCGTTCCTGCACGCCGCCGCCGAGAACGTCAGCGCGATCGGGGTGTACGAGAGGCTGGGGTTCGCGCTGCGCCGCCGCACGAGCTTCGGGTCGCTGCTCGCACCTCGGTGATCCAGGCAGGGACCGGCGACCGCCCGTCGCTCACCGGACAGCGGGAGAGAACGTCCCGACCGCGGCGACCGGCGTCTCCACGAAGCCGACGTGGGCCGTGGCCGCGAGCGTGCCCGGCTCGCAGAAGTCCGCGGTCGCGACGACTCGGCGCGAACGCAGGTCCACCACGTGGAGTCGCGTGGCGCTCGTGAGGTACACCATGCCGTCACGTACCGCGAGGTAGAGCGGAGCGGTGCCGTTCTTGGCGCACGCGTAGGGCGGTTCGGTGTGCGTCTCCGCGAACAGCTCGACGCAGTCGACGAGGGTCATGGTGCGGGCGTCCAGGAGGAAGAGCTTGTTGGGATACCCCGTGACGGCCATGAGCTGACGGCCCTCCCAGCGGAACAGCACCTGCGACGTGATCCGGTGAAAGTCCGGGCGCGTGAAGCTGCCGAGCAGCTCGACCGCGCCCGCGACGTAGCGGTACTTCTCCACGACCCCGGGGCCGTGGACGACGACGTCGTTGCGCCACTTGGAGATGTTGTTGCACGAGACGTAGAAGACCTGGTCGTCCTCAAGATCCAGGTCGACGTGCGCCGAGCACGGCGTGGACGTCTCCTGGACGATCTCGACGTCCCCGTCGACGACGGCGAACCGCCCCTCGGGAAAGTCCGCGGCCGCGTAGGTGGCGACGTCCAGGTCCGACGCCGCGTCGGCCACGGCGTCGACCGTGAGGTTCATGTCGACCGCTACCGTGAAGCCGGCCGGCGAGGTCAGGACGTCGTGGACGGTGTCCAGCGCGAAACGGGGCAGTGCTCCGACGCGCCGCGGCTCGCCGACCGAGCCCCACTCCCACAGCCCGCTCTGCACCGGGCTGTCAGCGCCTCGATACCGGAGGAGCCGGTCCTCCGCCTCCGAGATGGCGAACGACAGGACGCCCGGCCGTCCCTCGCACGCCGTGGAGCCGACCATGCGGGCGACCTCCTCCTCGCCCGCCGCCGGCCACCGCCGGTGGTCGCCCCCGCCCTGGCCGGCGCCCGGGTCCACGAGACGGATGTACGGAGCCTGCTTGAAGAACACGGCGACGTGACCGCTCCGGGTCTGGACGAAGCTGTGCGGATGCAGGAAGTAGGGCAACAGCTGCTCGACCGTGCTCGTACCGTATGGCAGCGCATCGCCGTCGAGCTCGGCCCCGAGCCACGTCGCGTGGCGGCCTCGCTGGTCCGTGATGTCGACCGTCAGCTCCCGCACCGTTCCCGCACCGAGGTCGAGGAAGAGGTAGCGCTCGCGAACCCCGTCGGCAGAGAGCCCGCTCACGAGGAGCACACCGTCCCCGGCGCTGCCCGTGACGTGCAGGGGCCTCGTCGTGACCTCGTGAGGTTCCCGAGGTAGCCGACCGTGGATCGGTGTCGTCACCGGCGCGGGACCAGGCGTGGAGAGGTCGGCGTTCGCGGTCATACGGGCTCATCCTCCAGGAGTGCGGTGTCGGTGAGGTGTTCTCGGGCGGTACGGACGCGCTTCGTCACCAGGAAGGTGCCCAGCACGAGGACGTCGATCTCCGTCGAGAGGAAGCAGCGGACCGCGTCCTCGGGCGAGCGGACAATCGGCTCACCGGCGACGTTGAAGCTGGTGTTGACGAGACACGGCGTCCCGCTGCGCTCCGAGAACTCGTCGAGCAGCCGGGCCAGCATCGTCCCGTCGTCAGGCACCGTCTGGACGCGAGCGGTCCCGTCGACGTGGACCACCCCGGGGACGCGGGCACGCCACTCCGGGAGAACGTCGACGACGAACGTCATGTACGGGGAGCTCGACTTCTTCCCGAGGTCGAACACGCGGGGAGCGTCGCGCTCCAGCACGACGGGCGCAAAGGGACGGAAGGGCTCGCGGTGCTTGACCTTGACGTTGATGACCTCCCGGATGTTCTCGAACGTCGGGTTCGCGAGGATGCTCCGGTGCCCGAGCGCACGAGGACCGAACTCCGCCCTTCCCTGGAACCATCCGACGACGAGAGGTCCGAGCAGGATCCGAGCGACACGCTGCGCGACCCTGTCAGGGTGGATCTCCTCGACGTCGACCGCGTCCACGAACCTGGCCAACGCGCGACGGATCGATTCCGGCCCGAACTGCGACCCGAGGTAGGGGGAGGCGTCCCGCACCAGGTCGTCACCGGAGCAGGACGCCACGTAGGCACCGGCACCGATCGCGACGCCGCAGTCGCTCGCGGCGAAGCTGACCAGGACGTCCTCGAACCCCGCGGTCCTCGCCAGACGTCCGTTGTTGACGCTGTTCTCCGCCAGGCCGCCCTCGAACAGCAGCGTCCTCGCTCCCGTCCGCCGTGCGATCTCGGTGGCTTGGTGCGCCGTCACGGTCTCGACGACCTCCTGCGCCGCGCGCGCGACGCGCGCACGGAACCCGAGGTCGAGCCGAGAGCCCGGTGGACGGAAGAGGTCGTCGAAGACCGCGACGTACTCGCGCTCGTCCCGCAGCGGGTGCTCGAGCGAGAGCCTGTAGCGCCCGCCGTCGAGGAGCTCGACGACGTTCTCGAGCAGCGGGTTGTCCGCCGACCGCGCGTACGCGGCAAGACCCATCACCTTGTACTCGTCCATGTTGGGCACGAACCCGAGGTATCTCGTGACCTTGCTGTAGAGCATCGCGACGGAGTCCGCGAGGGGGATGTCGAGGTCCGGCCAGGTCTGCCGGGCCCCGTCACGGAACTCCCCGGACGTGCTCGAGAGCAGCTCGGCGCGACCATCGCTCACGAGATACGCGACGTCGCCCGGAGGCGCCAGCCGGTATCCGCAGTAGAGGTGCGCGAGGTGGTGCGGCACGAGCTCGACGCGAGCAGGATCGACGTCGAGACCGGTGCGGCGCGCGAGGTCGCGACAGACGGCGTCGTGCGAGACGAGATCGTCGTACAGGGCGTCGAGCCGCGTCGTCTCGCCCGTGCGGCCCGGACGAGTGACTCGCGCCGCACGCTCTCGGAGCGCCTCCTGGACCGCCGGGGTGAAGGCCCACCCGAACGCGAACCGGTCGACGTCCTCGAGCCGCAGCCCTGTCTCCGCCATCGCCGTGCGCAGCGCGAGCTCCGGGAAGTCCGACGACTTCTTCCGTCGGCTGACCCGCTCCTCCTCGACCGCGTACACCAGGCGGCCGTCGACGAACACGCTGACGCCCGCGTCGTGACCCAAGACTCGGTGCTGGTCCCTCCCGTCCCTCCCGTAGAGCTCCGCAAACAGCTCCCGCGACCTCGAGAACCCGTTGTACCCGACGACGATCATCGAATCCCCCTAGACCAGTGCGCTCATCTTGAGATGGAGCTCCGCCAGCTCCGCGTCCGGCGTGGAGCCGGAGACGATGCCCCCACCGCACCGCAGCGAGAGCACTCCCTCCTCGTCCTCCGAGGCGCAGGTGACGACCGTCGTCGAGCGCACCCGCGCGCCCGCCTCGGAGACCGTGCCCACCACGCCGGTGTAGTGCCTCCGCGACGACGTCTCGATGTCGTCGAGCACCTCCTGCGCCCGCGCTTTGGGCGCACCCGTCCCCACGCCGCGAGGGAAGTTCGCGAGCACCGTCTCCGCGGTGCTGACGTCCTCCCGGACCGTCCCGCGGACGTCTGACGCGAGGTAGATCGTCGGCCCGACCGCGAGCGGTTCCATGAATCGCTCCACGACGACCGAACCCGGCTCGCAGATGGTCGCGAGATCGTTGCGCTCGACGTCGACGAGCATGGCGTGCTCGGCGAAGAACCTCGGATCCTCGGCGAGCGCGCGTTCGGCGGCGCTCACCGCCGAGGGCGGCCCGCTGGACGGCTGCGTCCCCGCGAACACCCTCGTCCGCACCGTGCTCCCGTCGACGTGCACGTGCGGGAGCGAGCACGCACCGAGCACCAGACCGTCCTGCCCGTGGAACCGGTACGAGAAGCTCGCGTCCCGATACCTGCGACAGACCTCGGCAAAGTACTCGTACCGGTCGACACGGGCGCGGACTCGGGCCTCGGCGGACACGAGGAGCTGATAGACCTCGCCCCGCGCGAGGTGCCGTTGCACGTCCGAGAACTGCCGCCGGTAGGCCACCTCGTCGACCCTCTCCACGAACTCGGTCAACGTGCCCCCGGGTCGCGCGCGCCGCCCCGACCGCTCCGCGAGCTCCTCGACCACAGCCCGGTCGGGCGGGAGGCACCGCACCTGCCCGGCCGCCTCGTCGACGAGGACCGGGTGCCCCGGTCGCGCGACGAACGCCAAGGCACCCGGAGCGTCCCGCGACGAGAGTCCCCTCGCGGCGCGAAGCGGCCACACCAGGTCGTAGGAGAGAGCGAAGACGACGTCGGGTACCCACGCGGGCCCCGCTGCGACCCGGCTCACGGCGGTGAGCGCCCGGTCGAACGACTCCGTCGGCGATCCCGGGACGCGACGGCCGTCGACCACCGACCCGACCTGGTCGATCCACCACGTGCGCTCGCACGTGGTCAGCACCGTGACTCGGGGACTGCTCGTCCCCGCGGAAGGCTGCCCGTAGAGGAACGCGGGGCCGAAGCGGTGCTCGTACCCCCGCAGGAGGTCCTGCGCGGTCAGGCCCGGCGGCAGCGGGATGGTCACCTCGACCGGTCTCGGCGAGGCGAGGTGCGGCCCAGTCATACCGTGAAGTTGAAGGCGTTGCCCGTGCGGCCGATCACCTGACCGAGACCGCTCCGCACGGCCGAGCTCACGGAGTCGCTGTAGAAGAGTCGGACGAAGCGGTCGGCCACGTCGAGGTAGTCGCTCCGGTACGCGATGCGGTCCGGCGCGACGTCCACGACCCCGAGAGCCTCGAGCGCCTCGAGCTCCCTGCCGAAGCGCGCGAGCGGTTCGCTCCCCGCGGGGTAGAAGCTGTTGAACCGTGCGACGTCGATCTCGCCGTGCTTCATGGCCAGTGACATGTGCCGTCTGAGCGACTCCTCCTCGGAGAGAGGGAACGCACGCTCCACGATCGGCTCACCCTCCCGGACCCTGCGCATGTACTCGGTGTACTTGAACGGGTTCTGGTAGGTGAACCCGTGCGAGTGGCTGTAGCCGCTCGCGCCGAGCGCGAGGACGTACCCGTTGTTGCCCCAGTGGTTGTCCTGGTAGTGGAAGACCGAACCGGGACGCGGGAACAGGTTCCGCGAGTACTGCTCGTAGCCCGCGGCGAGCATGCGCCGCTTCGCGAAGCGGAAGAGGGCGAGGCTCCGCCGGAAGACGTCGAGCAAGTTGTCCTCGCGGAAGGTCTTGTCGTTGATCGACCCGCGCCGCACGGACAGCGTGAAGAGGGTGATCTGGGTCGGGACGGGGTCGAGGACCTGGACGGCGTCCATCGTCCGCCGCATGTTGTCGAGCGCCTCCCGCTCGATCCCGGCGATCAGGTCGATGTTCACCTCCTTCACGCCGCTCTCGACCATGTTGTCGTACGTCCGCACGACCGAGTCCGGGGTGTCGGAACGCCGCGAGAGCCGGAGGATCTCCGGGTCGAGAGACTGCACGCCCATCGAGAGTCTCGTCGTCCCGTTACGCACCATCGCCTCGATGCGATCCTTCGTCGCGGAGTCGGGCGAGCACTCGTACGTGATCTCCCGGCACGTGGACAGGTCGAACTGGCCGATGACACGTTCGAACAGGAAGTCCACCTGGTCGGGGTTGAGCCTGCTCGGGGTTCCGCCGCCGACGAAGACGGTCTCGATCGCGCGGCCCGCGAGCTGCGGGGCGTACCGTCGCGCCTCGATCTCCAGGCAGCGCAGGTACTCCCAGATGACCTCGGTGTCGTCCTGCACGACGGCGACCGAGTAGTAGCAGAACGAGCACTTCTGCTTGCAGAACGGGATGTGGATGTACAGGTTGTGCGAGAACACGTCGCTGCCGGCCCAGATCCGCTCGGGCGAGGTGTCGTCGTCGGGCGCCCAGAGGGAGATCGGCGGGTAGGTGAACACCAGGCCGGGAATGCGGTCCTCCGACCTGATCAGCTGGTCGAGGACGTCGGACACGGTGGCGCCGTCAAGGTCGAAGAGGTACTCGTCGGTCATCGGCTTGCTCCTCGGGTAGTGGTCAGGAAACGAGCGAGGACGTGCACGCCGTCCGGCGTGCCGATCGACTCGGGATGGAACTGGACTCCGACGAGGACCCGTCCGGGGTCCTCGAACGACATGACCGCCCCGTCGTCCTCGGCGCGGGAGGTCACCGTCGCCGCGGGTGGGAGGCTCTCGGGCACCACGACGTGGCTGTGGTAGCGCATGACGGACAGCTGCGACCCGGCCGGCCCGAGCACACCCGGCGCGTGCACGCGCACGGTGGACACGACCCCGTGGGTCGGTCGGTCGAGGACGCGGGTCCTGGCTCCGAGCTCGAGCGCCAGGATCTGGTGGCCGAGGCAGATCCCGAGCATCGGGACCACGCCCAGGTAGCGGCGCGCCACCTCGCGGCTCAGACCCGAGAGCACCCGCGGATCACCCGGCCCGGGCCCGAGCACCACGTGCGTCGCGGCCCGCTGCGCGACGGCGGCCAGCGGGTCGCGTCGTGAGAGCACCACCACCTCGCCAGCCCCGGCGGCGTGGAGCGCGTGGGACACGTTCGCCGTGAACGAGTCGTCGTTGTCGATCACGACCACGCGGGTCACGGCGCGCGCCGGACGGCCCGACCCTCGACCTCGAACACGAGGTCCGGCCGACACACCGCAGCCGTGTTGTGGAGCACCGAGACGGTCCAGCCGCGACGTCCCGCGATGCGGACGAACGCTTCCCTCACCCGCTCGTCGACGCTGTAGGCGGAGACCGAGCAGAGGTCGGTCGGCGTCATCCCCGCCCGCTGGAGGAGGTCCTCGAACCCGTCGAGCGCACGGACGACGGCGTCGTCCCGGTCCGCCACGCGGACGGACCTGCCGGCCTCGTCGATGGCGGAGATACCCGAGACGTTCACCGTCCGGAGCCCGTTGTGCTCGACCAGGTTGGCGCGGGCGAACCTCGGGCCGTACTGCACGGGAGGTCGCTGCAGATCAGTCTCGAACGGGGTCGCCACCGGGGCGCCGTCGTGCGCGATCGCCTCGACGACCGCAGCGCACCACGTCGCCGGGTGCGGCAGCTCCGCCCCGATGCCCGTGCTGGCAGGAAGGTGGCGGAGGCCCCAACGGTCGAACGCCTCGTCGCGCGCGTCGTTCAGGTGCCGGTAGGTCGTCCCGATGTCACGCAGGAAGTACCAGGTGCGCACGAGGTGCGACGGGCTCATGCCGGACGCCCCGAGGACGTCCTCGACGCCGTCGAAGATCGACCGGAGCTGTGCTTGCGGACCTGGTCCGGCAGGCTCCGGCACGACGTGCACCAGTCGGCGTACAGAGGCGCCGTCGACCGTCTCCAGGAGGGTGGTCCCGGCGTCGACGCGAGTGACCGCGATCTCCGGGCCCGGTGCCACGGCGACGATCTCGACGGCGACGCCCGACCCGCTCCCTGGACCGATCGTGACGACGCGCGCGTCCCGGACCCGAGACCCGAGGGGGCCGGACACCGTGGCGCGGACGACAGCCGCCCCGTGTTCGTCCTCCACGGCACGCAAGAGCGCCTCGACCGCAGCCGCACCCGATCCGGCGGCGAGCTCCGCCCGGACGTAGAGCTCGTCGTAGAGCGCACCCGGCACCCGCACGACCGTGTGTTTCGCCGTCGAAGCCGGCACGCGGTCACCCCCTTGTAAAGACCGTGAACATTTGCCAAGGTACCGGTACGACAACTCGGAGAAAAGAGCGTCTTATGGAGCAAGACGGACTGCTCGGACGGCACGTGCACGCCCAGTTCGCGGCACAGGCCTCCCGCCGGCCCGCTGCGACCGCGGTCGTCGTGGACGGCACGACGACCGCGTACGGCGCTCTCGCCTCGCTCGTGTTGGACCGGGCCGGTGCGCTCCGCGAGGCCGGGGTCCGGCCGGGTGACGTCGTCGCCTGCGATCGCCCCCGCGGGCTCCCGCTGGTGGTCGACCTCCTCGCCGCCGACGCCGCGGGCGCGACCCTCCTGCTCCTCAACCCGGACGATCCGCACGCACGCAAGGCCACCGTCCGCTCCGAGGCGGCCGCACGGTGGTCCGTGGGCCCGACGGGGACGGTGACGGCCGAGCCGCGCACGGCCCGAGGCTCCGGTGCGGACACCCCGGCGACCGACGGTGCCCGTGCGACGTCGGGCGCACCGGCGCTCGTCTTCGCGACGTCCGGGTCCACGGGGACGCCCAAGCTCGTCGCGCTGCCGCCCGACGCTTTGCTCGCCGGGGTCCGGTGGGCCCGGTCGCGCCTCGGCGCGGGACCCGATGACCGCTACCTCTTCCGCACCTCCCCGGGCTTCGTCACCGTGCTGCGTCACGTGGTCTGGCCGCTCGCCACCGGTGGGGTGTGCGTCGTGATGCCGCACGGGCTCGAGAAGGACGCAGGTGAGGTCGCCCGTGCGCTCGTCCGCGAGCGCATCACGATCACCACCTTCATCCCGTCAGCCCTGCGCGTGACGATCCCTCACCTCGACGGCGGTGCAGCGACCTCGGTCCGCCACGTGCTCTGCGGCGCCGAGCCGTTGACCGAGCCGCTGCGCGCCGCGACCTCGACCGCGTTCCCCGCGGCCGAGATCCACAACCTCTACGCACCGACCGAGTGCCCGATGGTCACCCACCACGCCTGCGCGCCGGAGGAGCCCGGCGAGAGCCCCTTGGGCCCGGCGATCCACGGCGCCGTGCTCCGTGTCGTGACAGAGGAGGGCCACCTCGCGCAGGCGGGCGAGTCCGGAGAGCTCCTGGTCGGCGGCGAGAGCTTGTCGTCCGGATACCTGCGCGCAGGGGCGCTCGACACTTCCCACCTCGTCGACGACCGATGGGGCGGTGGCGGAAGGCTGCACCGAACGGGCGACTTCGCGCGCGTCGGGCACGACGGCGCGGTCCACTACGCAGGGCGTTCTGACGACTTCGTCAAGGTCCGCGGGTTCCGGGTCGCCCCGGGAGAGGTCGAGACCGCGCTGCACGCCGACCCGGCCGTCGGAAACGCGGTCGTGCTCGCCGTCCCGGGCACCAACGGCCCTCGTCTCGCGGCGGCGGTGACCTCGAGCACGACGGCGGGGGTAGACACGGACGCCGTGGCGGCCCGGCTCGCACAGCGGATCCCGCAGTACATGGTCCCCTCGGTGATCGCCGCGCTGACCGACCTCCCGCGGCTGGCGAACGGCAAGGTGGACCGGGCGTCGCTCATCGAGGCCCTTCGTGCCACGCCGACGGCTTCCCCCGAGGTGGAGCTCCCGCACGACGAGCTGGAGGCGACCATCCTCGGGATCTGGCGACGCGTCCTGGACGCCCCGGGTGCCGGGACGCACGACACGTTCCAGTCAGCGGGAGGGGACTCCCTCGCCGCAGCGGAGCTGGCGTTCCTGCTCGAGGACGAGCTCGGTGTCGAGATCCCGTCGACGGTGCTGCGCACGGCACGCACCGTCTCGGAGCTGGCGCGTGCGGTGCGGTCCCTGTCCTGACGACCGCGCGGGCAGGTCAGGCCGAGCCCGCTCGCACCATCTCGTCCTCGAACCGCGCGAGCAGCGCGACACCTTCGTCGCGACCGACCACGGTCGTGTCGAGCTGGACAAGGAGCCGGAGCTTCTCCGGGTCCGGGTGCACCTCGAAGAAGACCTCGAGGTCGAGCGAGTCCCACCCGCCGGTGTCGCTCAGCGTGCTCGCCGGGACGTCGCACCCTACGAGGTCCTCTCGTCCGACCAGTCCGGGCCATCCGCCGGGACGGACGTCGTTGAAGTACACGCCGGGAAGCTCGGCAGGCAGACCACGCCGGCGTCGCTCGGCCACGAGCTCGTCCAGCCGACGGACGTCGTACTGCGCGCTGCGCACAGCGTCGACCACCGCGTCACCGACGCTCGCCGCGTGCGTGTCGAACGGCTCCCCGCCACCCGTGCTCATCACGGCGACGCCGTTCTGGGCCATCGGCGCGACCAGGTCCCGGGTCCCGGGACGTGAGCGGTTCGAGGTGATCACGACGACCGCGACCTCCTGGCCCGCGACGTGGACCGCGAGCGCGCGGAGCAGGCCTGCGAGGAGGACGACGGACGTCGACAGGCCGGTGCGCCGGGCGACGGCCTCAGCGCTGCGCGCGACGACGGTCGACTCGAGGTAGAGCCCACGGAACCGCGGCGACTCGGGCGTCGCATCGACGTCGCGCAGCACGGCAGCGGCATCCAGCGCCGACTCCCAGCGCCGCAGTGCGGACCGCTCGCGGCGGAGGCCCGAGTCGCTCGCCTCCATCTGGACGAGGTCCAGCGGTCCTGCCGTCGCGGTGGGACGCTCTGCGAGGTCGCGACCCTGGAGCAGGCGCTCGAGGTCGCTGCGGAGCACACGCCACGCGCTTCCGTCGACGCTCAGGTGCGAGACGACCAGCAGCAAGCGGACGGGGCGCGAGTCCCGCATGACCACTGCCGCCCGCACCGGCAGCTCGGTCTCGTGGTCGAACGCGACTCGGGCGAGCTGCTGGAGGACGGGACGGCCGACGTCGTCCGCGTCGGAACCGGTCGCGTCGACGAGCCGGACCGACAACCTGACGGCGCCGAGGACGTGCTGCACCGGCTCCGGCCCCGACCAGCCGGGGAAGACCGTTCTCAGTCCTTGATGACGCTCCATCAGCACACCGATCGCCTCGGTCACGGCATCCAGCGAGATGCCGAGAGGAAGCTCGATCGTTCCGGAGACGTTGAAGTAGTCGTGCGCGCCCCGCAGCCAGAGCATCGATCTCCGGATCGCCAGCTGACCCCACGCCAGGCCGCCGAGCCGGGTCGCGAGACCATCGAGCCGTACCTCCACCGTCTCCTTGGGCGCCTGCCGGTCCGGACTCCCTGTCATGCCAGGAGCCGGTCGACGGCGTCCCCGAGGAGGGAGATGCCGTTCGCCGTGAGGATGGACTCCACGTGGAACTGGAACCCGACGAACGTCTCGCCCCGGACGGCGAGGACCCCGAGGCCGGGAAGCTCGCAGATCTCCACCCCGTTTCTGTCGTCGTCGGGAACGACAGCGAAGAAGGTGTTGTAGAAACCGACGCGCTCACGGGCGCCGAAGAGGTCGACCTCCTTCTGCACGCCCTGGAGCGGAGGGCTCACCGAGCGGACGTCCATCCCGAGGACCGAGCACAGCATCTGGTGGCCCAGGCACACGGCCAGGACCGGCCGTCGGGTCTCGAGCAGCGTCGTCGTGAGATCACGGAGCTCGCGCATCGAGTGCCCGTCGAGATCGTTGGGGTCACCCGGCCCCGGCCCGAGGATCACGAGGTCCACGCTTCCCACCACGTCCGCCGCACGACGCGCCGGGACCACGCTCGCCACCATCCCCAGCCGCTCGACCATGTGCCGGAGCATCTCGGTGAACTGGTCGCCGTTGTCGACGATGAGCGCACTGCGCCCGGCGATGGCCTCGACGCGGTGGTCGGTCTCGTCGGCGTCGAGCCAGAATGTCGAGAGGCTCTCGTTCCGTGCCGCGAGCGTCCGTCGCACCTCGTCGTCGACGAAGTTGTCGAGGTAGCGCGTACCCGGCTCGGACGTGGTGAGTGCCGACAGCATCCCGCGCGCCTTGGCGCGTACCTCCGCGACCTCCCCGTCGGGATCGGAGTCGCGGACGATGCTCGCGCCGCTGCGTACCGTGCACCGCCCGGCAAGGTCGATCTCAGCAGTCCTGATGGTGATTGCGCTGTCGAGCGTCTCGACACCGTTCACCACCTCGTGGACCACGATCGCGGACGCGTAGTACCGGCGCGCCTCGTCCTCGTACCGCTCGATGACCCGCGCCGCGTTCTCCAGCGGGCTCCCCACCATCGTCGCGGCGTACATCGACTCGGTCAGGGCGGTGACAGGCGCCGTCGTGGTCCTGCCCTCCAGGACGTACTCGGTGTGGACCAGCTCCCGCATCTCCTTGAGGTACGGGCCGCGGATGGTGCCGCCGTCACGACAGATCCGCGCCATCACCTTCATCTCCTCGTCGACGACCTGGAAGAGCTCGTTCACCTCCTTCGGCGTCCGCAGGAAGGCGAGCAGGTCGTCCGCCGACGACAGCGACGACCGGGGCAGCGTCCCGCAGATCGGGTTCATCAGCACCGTTCCGTCGCGGTGCGTCAGGTGTCGCTCTGGCGACGCCCCGAGGATCCACCGGTCACCGTCGAAGAAGCAGAACGTGAGGTAGGCGCCGAACTCGTTGCGCGCGAGCCGGGCGAACGCCGCGGCGGCCGCCTCGTGCGTATAGGCGTCGAACACGACCTCCGCCGCGCGGCTGACGAGGAAGTTGGAGCCCTCACCCTGCTCGATCTCGTCCGCCACGACCCGGCGGACGACGTCCGCGTACTCCTCGTCCGAGGGGCGGAAGACCGTCGAGAGGACCGTGGGGACGTGCCCGTCCGAGATCTCGTCGAGCTCGAAGGGCGAGACCTCGCGCGCCTCCAGCGCCAAGATCGGAGCGCCGTCGTCGTGTGCCGCGAAACCCCGCTCACGGATCTGCGCGAACGGCAGGACGGAGACCACGGGGTGCCCCGACGTGGGTGCGGGCATCGCGTCGATCGTCGAGACCCAGCGCAGAGGCCCCCGCAGGAGCGTCGCCCGACCGTTCTGGTGGAGGAGGCAGTACGGCTCGGCCGCAGCGAGGGTGGTCGTCACCGGCCGCCCGCCCCTCTCCGTCGAGGAACCAGCCATCCGAGCATCCCCTGTCTCGTCGTCCTACGTGGCGTGTCGCATGCTAAGGGCTCCTCGACTCCCCGCTGACAAAGGTCCGGGTAGCGAGATCTCGTCCGGCGACAGGCGCACCAGCCCTCGACGCGGTCTCAGCCGTCGAGACCTTCGACGAGCAAGGTCCGCGGGCCGGGGCCCTCGTCGGCGAGCGCGTCGTGCGGGTTGACGAGCACGCACTTGCGCAGCGACAGGCACCCGCAGCCGATGCAGTCCGTGAGGTGGTCGCGCAGGCGCGTGAGCTGCTCGATGCGCGCGTCGAGGTCGGCGTGCCACCCCGCCGAGAGGCGGTGCCAGTCCTTGGCGGTCGGCGTGCGGTCGCCGGGCAGCGTCGCGAGCGCCGCGCGGATGCGCGCGAGCGGGATACCGACGCGCTGGGACGCGCGCACGAACGCGACCCGGCGCAGCGTCTCGCGCGCGAAGCGCCGCTGGTTCCCGGGGGTCCGGCGGCTCGTGATGAGCCCCTCGCGCTCGTAGAAGTGCAGCGCGGACACCGCGACGCCGCTGCGCGCGGCGAGCTGCCCGACGGTGAGCTCGTCGCTCGGGGACAGGACGTCGTCGGGCACGCGGGCTCCTCGCCGGACAGGGGCTGCGACGCCGGTCCGTCGCAGCCGCTTGACCTCAACATTTGTTGAGGTTCGAGACTAGCAGGGCGTGCCCCGGACGGGTCGCGCGCCGTCGCCGCGGCGGCCCGGAACCGACCGGCACAAGACCGAGGAGCACCCGATGGACGCCATCCGCCTGCACGCGTTCGGACCGCCCGAGAACCTCGTCCTCGACCAGGTCCCCGACCCCGTCCCCGGACCCGGTCAGGTCCGCGTCGCCGTCCGGGCGCACGGCGTCCACCTGCTCGACACGACCCTGCGCCGCGGCGAGGCGTCCGGCGGCCCGCTCCCCCTGCCCGCCCTGCCCACGATCCCGGGGCGCGAGGTCGCCGGGGTCGTGGACGCCGTCGGGCCCGGGGTCGACGCCGCGTGGCGAGGCCGCCGCGTCGCCGCCCACCTCGGCGCCACCCCCGACGGCGGCGGGTACGCCCGGCTCGCCGTCGTCCCGGTCGAGGCGCTGCACCGCGTCCCCGACCACGTCCCCGCGCCCGAGGCGATCGCGATGATCGGCACGGGCCGCACCGCCGTCGGGATCCTCGACCTCGCCGAGCTCGACGCGGCCGACACGGTCGTCCTCACCGCTGCGGCCGGCGGGCTCGGCACGCTCCTCGTGCAGAGCGCCCTCGCGGCAGGGGCGCGGGTCGTCGCGCTCGCAGGCGGCCCGGAGAAGGTCGCGCTCGTGTACTCACTCGCCAGGGGGGCGCACGCCGACCGGCTCGAGGTGATCGACTACCGGGCCGAGGGCTGGCTCGACGAGGCGCGGGCCGCCGTCCGGCAGCACGCCCCGGACGGTGCGACCGTCCTGCTCGACGGCGTCGGCGGGGACGCGGGCGCGGACGCCGCCGCGCTCGTCGCCCCGCACGGGCGCCTCGTGCTCTTCGGATGGTCGTCGGGCGAGCCGAACCGCGCCGGTGACATCGACCACGACGCCGGGAACGTCACGAATTCCGGGGCGGGAGCGGTCACGCGCGACGTACGGTGGGCCGTCGGACCCCGGGCCCGACCCTGGGGAGACCTGTTCGACCTGCAGGAGCGCGCGCTCGCGCTCGCGGCGGACGGGACGTGGCACGTCGTCACGCACCAGGTACCCCTCGCGGAGGCAGCGCGCGCCCACCGCGAGCTCGAAGCGCGCGCCACCACCGGAAAGGTCGTTCTCGTATGACGGCGGACCCTCGCACGGACGTCGGCTCCCCCACGTCCGACACCTCGGCCGACCCCGCCGGCACGCTCTCCCCCGGGACGCAGCGCACCGTGCTCTTCGGCATGGTCGCGTTCGTGTTCCTCGGTGCGTTCGAGGCGCTGGCGGTCGCCACCGCCATGCCGACCGTCGCCGTCGAGCTCGACGGCCTCACCCTGTACACGCTCGCGTTCGCCGCGTCGCTCGCGTCGAGCGTCGTCGGCATGGTCGCGTCCGGCCGCTGGAGCGACCGCGCGGGCCCGACGACGCCCCTGTGGACGGGCATCGGGCTCTTCCTCGCCGGTCTGCTCGTCGCGGGCCTCGCGCAGGACATGCTCGTCCTCGTCGCGGGCCGGGTGCTCCAGGGCGTCGGGACGGGCCTGTACATCGTCGCGCTCTACGTGCTCGTCGCGCGCGTCTTCCCCGTCGACCGCCGTCCGAAGGTCTTCGCCGCGTTCGCCGCCGCCTGGGTGATCCCGTCGATCGTCGGCCCCGCCATCGCCGGGCTGGTCGTCGAGCACGTCGGCTGGCGCTGGGTCTTCCTCGCCGTCCCGGTCCTCGCCGTCCCTGCCCTGATCCTCATGCGACCCGGCATGCGCGCCGCGCGCGGGTCCGGCCCGGACGACGCAGCCACCGCCGCGCCCGACGACCTGTCCTCCCCGATCGAGGACGCCCCGCCGTACGGGACAGTCGACGCCGAGTCGCCGCTCGACCGGACCGCGCGCCAGGCGTCGCTCACCTGGGCGGTCGTGGCCGCCGTCGGGATCGGCGCCCTGAACTACGCGGGGCAGCTCCGCGGCCTCGGGCTCGTCGCCCTGCTCGTCGCCTCGCTCGCGGCCGTCGCGCTCGCCGTCCCGCGCCTGCTCCCCCCGGGCACGACCCGCGCGGCGCGCGGCCTGCCGAGCGTCATCGCCATCCGCGGCCTCGTCGCCGCCGCGTTCACCGGCGCCGAGGTGCTGCTCCCGCTCCTCCTGTCGCACGAGCGCGGCCTCGCGCCGTCGCTCGCGGGCGCCGTGCTCACGTTCGGCGCCGTCGGCTGGTCGACCGGCTCGTGGCTGCGCGGCCGCGCGACGTGGGGGCTCGCCCACGCCGGGTACGTACGCCTCGGCGGTGCCCTCGTCGCGCTCGGCGTCGCCGGCGCGGCGCTGCTCGCGTGGACCGCCGTCCCGCCCGTCGTCGGCATGGTCGCGTGGACCCTCGCGGGCCTCGGCATGGGCATGACCCACCCGACGCTCTCGGTGCTGACGCTCGAGCTCTCGCCCGTCGCCGAGCAGGGCGCCAACTCGTCCGCGCTCCAGGTGTCCGACGCCGTCGCCGCCGCGACCGCGCTCGCCGTCACCGGGTCGCTCCTGTGGGCCCTGCACCCGACGCTCGGTCTCGCGTCGTACGTCGTGTGCTTCGGTGTGACGGTCCTCCTCGCCGCCGGCGTCGCGCTCCTCGCCCCCCGCACCCGCCCGACCCTCACGAGGTAGCCCCCGGGGAGCGGGGAACCACGGTCCCGCGAGAGAGAACCCCGGGCCGAGGGAGAACCGTGGTCACGCGAAGTAGAACCGTGGTCGGCCGAGGTAGAACGGTGGTTGGCCGAGGTAGAACCGTGGTACGCCGAGGTAGAACGCTGGTCGCCTTGCCCGACGGCGCGTGGTCGCCCTGGGTGGTCGGGGTGGGTGGTGGCGCCGCGTCTACCATCCGCGGGCCTCGTTCCTCGGCCCGCTCCCGCCAGGCCCGCCACGACGCGGCACCACCACCCACCCCGCCCGGCGTCGTCTCACGCTGGTCTCGGCTCACCTCGAGCAGATCCCTGCGGTGCCGGTCCGCTCGCACCGCGCCCGTGCCGCGGCCTCGCGCGCCCGGCCAGGCCGGGCTTCCCCGCCCCGTCGCGCCGAGCAGGCGGTTCTGGCTGGTCCTGGTCACGTGACGCGCCCGGATCGCCTGCTGGCCCGCCCCAGATCGCCTGATCGGCTATGCCGCGCACGTCCGCCGGAACCGCCCATCGGCAGACCGGGACGCGCGACCGACCGTCGTCGGGCGGGACCAGCGTTCGCCTTCGCCAGCCACGGCTCAATCTCGCGTGACCACGGTTCTACTTCGCGTGACCACGGTTCTACTTCGCTTGACCACGGTTCTACTTCGCGTGACCACGGTTCTATCTCGGCCGACCAGGGTTCTACCTCCTGGGACTGCGGCTCTACGTCGGCAGGCTGCGGCTCTCACTCGCGAGGGTGGTTGCGGCGGTGGCGTAGCGGTCGAGGACGATCGCGGTGAGGCGGGCGTCCGGGGCGAGGGGGGCGGTGACGACGTCGCCGCCGGCCTCGAGGACGCGGTCGTAGAAGAAGCCCGGCGCGAGGAGGTAGGCCGCGACGACGACGCGCCCGCCCGGGGCGAGGTCGGCGCGGGCGGCGGCGACGGCGTCGGGCACGGAGGGCTTGGCCATGGCGCCGTAGCCGACCGTGACCGGGCCGGGCACGCGCTCGCGCAGTCCGGCGGCCAGCTCCTCGACGTCACGGGCGGCGCCCGGGCGGCTCGAACCGGCGGCGGCGACCACGACGGCGTCGCCCGGGCGCAGGCCGGCCTCCGCCAGGCGGTCGGCGAGCAGGTCCACGAGGCGGAGGTCGGGGCCGAGCGGGGTCGACGCGGCAGCGCGACCGGCGCCGGGACCACGGTCTTCGACCGCCGCCGCGACGTCGACGCTCACGTGGAACCCTCCCGAGAGCAGGAGCGGCACGACCACCGCGTCGCGAGACGAGGCCGACACCGCGTTCGCCGGAGCTCCCGGCTCGCCGTCGTCCACGGTCGGCCCGTCCGAGGCCGAGCCGTCCGCCGTCGGGCTGACAGGGGCGACGACCGACGTCACGACGTCCGCGACCTCGGGCTGCTGCACGTCGACGAACGCCTCGCGGACGTCGAGGTCGGGGCGCGCGGCACGGACGTCGTCGAGCAGGGCGCGGATCACGTCGCGGCCGGTGAGGTCGTTCGTGCCGTGCGAGCAGCCGATCAGGACGGGCGCGGCACCGGGCCTCCCGCCGTCGGCAGCCCCCGGCCGGGCGTCGGACGACGCCCCCGAGGTGTCGGACGACGCTCCCGAGGGGAAGGCCAGGATCTCCGCGCTCATGCGAGCTCCAATCGGTATCCGCGCTTGACGACGGTCTTGACGAGGTCGCGCCGGCCGGTCGCCTCGCGCAGGCGCGCGACGGCGACCTCGGCGGCGTGGGGGTCGCGCGAGTCGCCGGGCAGGACGTCGAGCACGTCGTCGCGCGTGACGACGTCGCCGCGGCGCGCGGCGAGCAGGCGCAGCACCTCGAGGCTGCTGGGCGAGAGGGGCAGCACCTCGCCGTCGAGCACGGCAACGCGCGAGCGGATCTGCAGCACCCCGGCGACGGTCGCGAGCGCGACCGTCTCGGCCTGCTCGTAGTGCGCGACGAGGGTGCGCACGAGCGCGCCGAGCCGTCCGCGCTCGGGCTGGAGCGGGGTGATGCCCCGGTGCTCGAGAGGCTTCGCGGTGATGGGCCCGACGGCCGCGGCGACCATGGACCCGTCCTGGAACCGCGACACGACGAGGCGGCCCACGCCGTGCTCCTCGGCCGCGCTCAGCCACGCCTCGGCGCCGGGCGCGGAGGTGAACACGACGGCGTCGATCTCCCCGACGGCGGCAGCCTCCACGGACGCGCGCAGCGCCTCGGGGTCGGGCGGCGGCCCCCAGCGGTACACGACGAGGCTCGCGACCTCGGCACCGGCCTCGGCGAAGACGACGTCGAGGCCGTCGGCGCCGGCACCGTGGTGCTGGACGGCGATGCGCAGCCCGGAGACGCCCTCGCCGAGCAGCACGTCGGCGATCTCGGCCGACGTCTCCGACTCGGCGACCCAGTCGGCGGTGAGCCCGGCGGCCTGGATCGCGCCGCGCGCCTTGGGCCCGCGCGCGACGATCCGCGCGTCGGCGAGGACCTCGAGCAGGCGGTCGGCGAGGCCGTGCACGTCGGCGGCCTCGACCCAGGAGCGGAAGCCGATGCCCGTCGTGACGACGACGACGTCCGGCGGGTGCTCGACGAGGTCGCGCGTCCCGGCGAGGAGCTGCTCGTCGTCGGCGTGCGGGATCATGCTCAGCGCGGGCGCGTGGCGGACCTCGGCACCTCGGCGTTGCAGGGCGGCGGCGAGCTCGCTCTTGCGGCGGTCGGCCGTGACGAGCACCGTGCAGCCCGCCATGACCTGGCCGAGCGCGGGGCGGTCGCCGCCAGTGTCGGACGCGAGATCGACCCGTGCGTCCGAGATCGACCCTCCGTGGGTCGACGTCGCGGCGGGCGGTTCGATCCCGGTGCTGCCGGTGCCGGTCACGCGACCGTCGCCGGGTCGAGCCGTCCCTCGGCGGCGACGTCCCCCACCACGATGATCGCCGGGGCCCGGACCCCGACCTGGGCGGCGCGCTCCACGATCTCGCCGAGCGGAGCCCGCGTGACGCGCTGCCGCGGCGTCGAACCGCTCTCCACGATCGCGACGGGCAGCGCGGGGTCGGCCCCGGCGGCGAGCGCCTGGGCCGTGATGCGTGCGAGCTGCGAGACACCCATGAGGACCACCAGCGTAGCCGTGCGGTCACGGACACCGGCGAGCGCGGCGTCGTCGAGGCCGTCGTGACCGCTGATCACGTGGAACGCGGCGACCGTCCCGCGGTGCGTGAGCGGGATGCCCGCGAGCGCCGGGACACTCAGCGCGCTGGACACGCCCGGCACGACGTCGACCGGCACGCCCGCCTCGCGGCACGCGATCACCTCCTCGCCGCCCCGCCCGTAGACGAACGGGTCGCCACCCTTGAGCCGCACGACGCGCCGGCCGCGCTGCGCCTGCTCCACGAGGATCGCGTTGATCTCGTGCTGCGGCACGGGATGGTTCCCGGGCGTCTTGCCGACGTCGATCACCTCGACGCCGGGCGCGAGCTCGTCGAGCACGTCGACGGGCCCGAGCCGGTCGGCCACGACGACGTCCGCCTCCGCGAGCGCCCGGCGGCCCCGGACGGTGAGCAGGTCGACGGCGCCAGGTCCCCCGCCGACGAGCGTCACGCTCCCGAGCCCGCCGGTGGCGGGACGGTGGCGCCGCTGGTCGGCCCCGCCGGACCGCAGGTGCTCGGCGATCGCGTCGCGCACCGCGCGGGCGCGCCGCGGGTCCGCACCGCCGTCGCGCCGCTCCGCCGAGCTGTCGGCGGCTCGTCGCGCCCGGGCGCGACCGGCTGCTGACAGGTGCGCCGGGGGGACGTCCGTGACGACCCCGACGAGCACGTCCCCGCTGTGCGTCGTGGCGGGCGTGCGTGCGGTGCCCTCGTGCGCGGCCCCGGCGTTGACGCACCAGGTGCGGCGCGCTGCCGCCCACGCGGCGACGTCGCGGTTGGTCCCCGAGTCGTCCGTCGCGGCGAGCACGAGCCACGCGTCCTCGACGTCCGACTCGCGGACCTCGCGCGGCGCCCAGGTGACGCGACCGCCCGGTGCGGCCCCGCCGTCGGGCAGCGGCTGGGCGGACGACGGCGCGAGGAGCGGGGCGTGCAGCGAGGCGGTGACGAGGTCGCGCAGGTCCTCGCAGACCTGGGGCGCGACGACGCGGACGTGCGCGCCGTCGTCCGCCATCGCCCGCGCGCGGCGGGCCGCGACGGGACCGCCGCCGGCGACGAGGACCGTGCGCCCGGCGAGGTCGAGCCCGAGGAGCGTGGTCACGGCGCACCGTCCGCGGTGGCGTCCGGACGGGCGACGGGACGGTCGCCGACGTGCACGACGCCGTCGCGCACCTCGGCGGGCCACGTCGCCAGGTCCGGGGCGAGGCCCTGGACGGGCACGTACCCGGCAGCCTCGAGGCACCGGCCGGTCGCGAGGTCGAAGACCTGCTTGTACATCGGGCCAGCCACGGTCGGTACGCCGCCGCGCGTGCCGACGATCCCGCGCGACATGACGTTCGCGCCCGAGTACGGGTCGCGCTGCTGCACCACGCGCACGGTGTCGTCCGGGAGGCGGAACAGCGCGACCTGCACGCCGCCCACGAGGGCGGCGGCGCCGCGCTCGACGAGCAGGTCGCGCAGGAGGCACACGCGCTCCCACTCCGTGGTCTCCATCGTTACCGGGCCGGCCTGCTCTGCTGACGCGACGCTCATCGACGGACCTCCAGGGTGCTGCCGGCGATCACGACGGGGCCGGCGGGGACGGTGGCGAGACCCGCGGCGCGGGCCTCCTCCAGGGTGGCGCGCTCGTCCGCC
The DNA here is from genome assembly GCF_009708005.2 of Cellulosimicrobium protaetiae. Taxonomy (NCBI): domain Bacteria; kingdom Bacillati; phylum Actinomycetota; class Actinomycetes; order Micrococcales; family Promicromonosporaceae; genus Cellulosimicrobium; species Cellulosimicrobium protaetiae. Next base: position 49,977 of record NZ_CP052757.1, read on the forward strand.
GTCGCGGGCCGGATCTGGCCGCGCTCGGTGACGTACGCGAGGTCGGGGTCGGGCTCGGCGGGCGCGTTGACGAAGGAGCCGAACCGGCGCAGCTTCTCCGGGTCCTCCAGGACCGCGCGCCACTCGTCCTCGTAGTCGCCGACGTGGCGCGACATCGCGGCGTCGAGGTCGGCTCCGATGCCGAGCGAGTCCTCGACGATCACCTCGCGGATCGCGTCGAGGCCACCCTCGTAGTCCTCGACCCACGCGGCCGTGCGCTGCAGGCGGTCGGCCGTGCGGACGTAGTACATGAGGAAGCGGTCGATCGTGCGGATCAGCGCCTCGTCGTCCAGGTCCTCGGCGAGGAGCTGCGCGTGGCGGGGCGTGAACCCGCCGTTGCCGCCGACGTACACGTTCCAGCCCTTGTCCGTCGCGATGACCCCGACGTCCTTGCCGCGTGCCTCCGCGCACTCGCGCGCGCACCCGGAGACGCCGAGCTTGAGCTTGTGCGGGGAACGCAGCCCGCGGTACCGCAGCTCGAGCTCGACGGCCATGCCCACCGAGTCCTGCACCCCGAACCGGCACCACGTCGACCCGACGCACGACTTCACCGTGCGCAGCGACTTGCCGTACGCGTGCCCGGACTCGAACCCGTGCTCCACGAGCCGGCGCCAGATGTGCGGGAGCTGCTCGATGCGCGCGCCGAACATGTCGATGCGCTGGCCGCCCGTGATCTTCGTGTACAGCCCGAAGTCCTTGGCGACCTGCCCGATGACGAGGAGTCCGTCGGGCGTGATCTCGCCCCCGGGGATGCGCGGGACGACGGAGTACGTGCCGTCCTTCTGCATGTTGGCCATGACGTGGTCGTTGGTGTCCTGGAGCGTCGCCTGCTCGCCGTCGAGGATGTGGCCGTTGCCGAGGGAGGCGAGGATCGACGCGACGGTGGGCTTGCAGATGTCGCAGCCGCGGCCGGCGTCGCGCACCAGCACGGCGCCCTGGGTGTCGGTGACCGGTTCAGGAACACGCCCGAACCGCCCGATGATCTCGCTGAACGTATGCAGCTCCGCGACCCGCACCGCGTCGAACAGCTGCGCGCGCGAGAGGTCGAAGTGCTCGCACAGCGCGTTCGAGACCTCGACGCCCGCCCGGGTGAGCTCCGTCGTCGTGATCTTCTTGACGAGCGGCACGCACGACCCGCAGCTCGTCCCCGCCCGGGTGCACGCCTTGACGCCCGCGAGGTCGGTGCACCCGTGCTCGGTGACCGCGCCGCGGATCGTGCCCGCGCTGACGTTGTTGCACGAGCACACGGTGGCGTCGTCGGGCAGCTCGAGGCTCGGCGCCCCGCCGCCGGACCCCTCGGGGAGCAGGAACAGTCCCGGGTCCCCGGGGAGCTCCGCCCCCAGCATCGGCCGCAGCGACGCGTATGGCGTGGCGTCCCCGACGAACACGCCGCCCAGGAGCGTGCGCGCGTCGTCGGACAGGACGAGCTTCTTGTAGACGCCCGCGACCGGGTCGGCCCAGACGAGCTCCATCGCGCCCTCGGTGCGGCCGAACGCGTCGCCGAAGCTCGCGACGTCGACGCCCTGGAGCTTGAGCTTGGTCGCCGTGTCGGCGCCCGGGAACGTCGCCTCGCCGCCGAGCAGGCGGTCCGCGACGACCTCCGCCATCGCGTACCCCGGTGCGACGAGGCCGATGCAACGGCCCTCGATGCACGCGACCTCGCCGACGGCCCACACGTGCTCGTCCTCGGTGCGGCACGCGAGGTCGACGACAGCACCCCCGCGCTCCCCGATCGCGAGCCCCGCCGACCGCGCGAGCTCGTCGCGCGGACGCACGCCCGTCGCGACGACCACGACGTCGACGTCGAGCCGGCCGCCGTCGGCGAAGTCGAGCCGCCCCACGTGCCCGGTCTTGCGGGAGACCTTCATCTCCTTGGTCCCGGTGTTGCACCGGACCGCGATGCCCATGCCGTTGATGAGGCGCTTGAGGGCTTCGCCGCCGCCCAGGTCGATCTGCGCGTCCATCATGTGCGTGCCGAACTGGATGACCGTGGCCTGCGCACCGAGCGCCTTGAGCGCGCCCGCGGCCTCGAGGCCCAGCAGGCCGCCGCCGATCACCGCGCCGCGCACCGGGCGCTCCCAGCCACCCTCGGTCGTGGCGTGGCGCCGCTTCTCCTCGACCCAGCCGCGCAGGGCCGCGACGTCGTCGATCGTGCGGTAGACGAACACGCCCGGGAGGTCGTTGCCGGGGATGGGCGGCATCGCGGCGTTCGAGCCGGTCGCGAGGACGAGCTCGTCGTAGGCGTGCACGCGCCCGAGGCGGTCGGTGACGGTCTGCGTGTCGCGGTCGATCGACGTCACCGCGCAGTCGCGGTGCAGCGTGACCAGCGGGTCGTCCCACAGGGCCGGGTCGCCGAGCGTGAGCTCCTCGGCGTCGCGCGCCGAGAAGTAGCTCGTGAGGGCGACGCGGTCGTACGGCTTGCGGGGCTCCTCGGCGAACACCGAGACGCGCCACGCGCCGTCGGCGTCGCGTGCGCGCAGCGCCTCGACGAGCCGCTGCGCGACCATGCCGCCGCCGACGACGACGAGGTGGCGGGGCGCGCCGGGGGCGGGGGCAGGATCGGTCTGAGGTCCGGTCACGGCGGGCTCCTGGGGGCGTCGGGGCGGATCGGTCACCGTCCGCGGGGTCCGACGAGAGCGAGGAGAGTCCCCGGGAAGGTGCTGACGACGCTACGGACGGGCGATTTCGCGGCCGTGCCCCGTCGGTTGCCCGTCCGTAACGGTGTTCTCACCCGGACGCGCACCGCCGTGTGAGGTCGGGGTAGCCGTGCGAGATCGGCGGGTCGTGCCGAGATCGGCGGTCGGGAGTGCCGATCTCGGCATGACCTGCCGACCTCACGCGCTGAGGCCGACGCGCGCCGAGGCCGCCTCGCCCTGCGGCTGCTCCGGGTCGGCCTTCGCGAGCCAGTCGACCAGCCCGCACACGACGTCCTTGCACCCGCCGCAGCCCGTCGTCGCGCGCGTGGCCCGCGCGACGTCGTCGACGCTGCGGGCGCCGTCGTGCCAGCACCCGACGACGTCGCCCTTCGTCACGCCGTTGCACGTGCACACCGTCGTGCGGTCGGGCATGTGCGTCGGGGACGACGCCGGCGCGGGAGCCTGCGCGACGGGCCGGAGCAGCAGATGGGCCGGGTCGGCCGGCACGGGGACCCGGCGCGTGTAGGTGGCCGTGAGGTCGGCTCCCACGTCCGGCGCGCCGACGCACGTCGCCCCCACGAGCAGCCCGTCCGCGACGACCACCTCGACGTGCCGGCCCGACGCGGGGTCGCTCAGCGTCACGGAGCGGTGGGCGGGGTCCGGCGCGCGGCGATCGCCGCACACGCCCATCGTCACGATCTCGAGCCCCGCGGCCTTGACGCGCACGACGTCGGTCCCGGTCGTCGAACCCCCGCCGGAACCGAGGTTCGCGGCTCCGCGAGGACGCTCGTGCCCCGCGGGACCAGGCTCCGCGGAGCCGGTGCCGGAGCCCGACGACGCCTGGCCCGGCACGGTGGTCGCCCCGAGCGGGCGCGCGACGACGTTCATGGCGAGGCGCAGCGCCATGCTCGGCCGGTCGGCGTCGACCAGGCGGACCCGGGGGCGGCCCGGCGCCGCCCCCAGCGCGGCGCCCGACCTCCCCGCGCCACCCGGCTCTGCCGCCTCGGCGACCCGTCCCGCGACGCATTCCGCGAGCCGACGCGACTGGTCCCACCCCTGCGCGATCAGCCCCGTGCCACCCTCGGGCGGCTGGGCGCAGTCGCCGATCGCGAAGACGCGCGGGTCGTCCGGGCTGGCCAGGTCGTGCCCGACGACGACCCCCCGGTCGACCGCGAGGCCCGCCGCACGCGCGAGCCCGGCCTCGGGCACGGTGCCGCACGCGAGCACGAGCAGGTCGGCCTCGAGGTCGACGAGCCGCGTCGCATCGTCCCCGGCTCCCGCTGGGCCGCCGCCCGGGCGGGCCGACGGCCCGGCAGGAGCCCCGCCGTCGGGCACCCGGAGCGTCACGCCGCGCACGGAGCCGTCCGCCACGACGACGCGCTCGGTGCTCGCGCGGGTCCAGGTCCGCACTCCGAGGCCGGCGAGGCTGCGCGCGACGACACCGCCCGCGGCGCGGTCGAGCTGGCGGTCCATGACGCTCCCACCCCCGTGCACGAGGCTCACCGCGACGCCGCGGCGCGCGAGCCCGCACGCGACCTCGAGCCCGAGGACACCTGCCCCGACGACGACGGCGTGGCGGGCGTTGAGCGACGCCGCGACGATCTCGCGCGCGTCGTCGAGCGTGCGCAGCGCGTGCGCGCCCCGCGGGAGCCCGCCGGGCAGGTCCGTCAGGCCCGGCAGGTCGGGGACCCGCGCGGCCGCCCCGGTCGCGAGCACGACGACGTCGTACGGGTACACGCCCTCGCCCGTGACGACGCGGCGCGCGGCGCGGTCGATCGCGATGGCCTCGGTGCCACGCCGGACGGTGACACGCGCGTCGTCGGCGCCGGGCAGCCCGATCGCCGCGACGTCGACCTTTCCCGCGACGACCTCGCTGAGCAGCACGCGGTTGTACGGCTCGTACTCCTCGGCCCCCAGCACGGTGACCTCGACGGCGGCCGTCCCCGGGGAAGTACCGCACCGCGCCACGAGGTCGCTCGCGAACCGCGACCCGACCATGCCGTTGCCGACCACGACGACGCGCGTCATGCGCCCACCTCCTGCGGGTCGGGTGCGCGCCGCAGGTCCACGGCGCACACCTTGAACTCGGGCATGCCCGAGATCGGGTCGGTCGCGTCGGTCGTGACGCGGTTGACGCTCCCCTCCCCGCTCCAGTGGAAGGGCATGAAGACGGTGTCCGGGCGGATCCGGTCGGTCCAGCGCGCGACGGCCTCGATCTCGCCGCGACGCGTCGTGAGGCGGGCACGGTCGCCGTCACCGACCCCGAGCCGCACGCCGAGGAGCGGGTGCAGCTCGACGAACGGCTCCGGGACGAGGCGGTCGAGCTCGGGAACACGGCGCGTCTGGGCGCCCGACTGGTAGTGCTGGAGCACGCGACCGGTGACGAGGTAGAGCGGGGCGTCGGGGCGTACGTCGTCGCTCGGCCCGACGTGGTCCACCGCGACCATCCGCGCGCGTCCGTCCGGGGTCGCGAACCGGTCGAGGAACGTCCGCGGTGTCCCGGGGTGCTCCGCCGCGGGGACCGGCCAGTACAGCCCTGGGCCGCCGTCGCGCTCGTCCGCATCCAGGCGCGCGTGGCTGAGCCCCGAGTAGTCGGCGACGCCGCCCGCGGAGGCGCGCGCGAGCTCGTCGAACACGACGGCGGGGTCGGTCGGGAAGGACACGTCCGAACCCAGGCGGCGCGCGAGCTCGGCGAGGATCCACAGCTCCGAGCGCGCCTCGCCGGGCGCGTCGACGGCGCGACGGCGGCGGATCACGCGCCCCTCGAGCGACGTCATGGTGCCCTCCTCCTCGGCCCACTGCGTCACGGGCAGCACGACGTCGGCGAGCAGCGCCGTCTCGGACGGCACGAGATCGCACACCACGAGCAGGTCGAGGGCGCGCAGGTTCGCGGCGACCCGATCCGCGTCCGGGGCACTCACGACGACGTTCGACCCGTGCACGAGGAGCGCGCGCGGACGCACCTCGGCCGGTTCTCGGTCCTGGGCCGGGGTGCCCAAGGACTGCAGCAGCTTCACCGCGGGCATGCCCGGGCCGGGGATCGTCGCCGGGTCCACGCCCCACACCGCCGCGACGTGAGCGCGCGCGGCCGGGTCGTCGATCTTGCGGTAGCCCGGGAGCTGGTCGGCCTTCTGCCCGTGCTCGCGCCCGCCCTGCCCGTTGCCCTGGCCCGTGATCGCGCCGTACCCGGAGCCCACGCGGCCCGGCAGCCCGAGCGCGAGCGCGAGGTTGATCGCGGCCGTCACCGTCGCGGTGCCCTGCGACGACTGCTCGACGCCGCGCCCCGTGAGCACGTAGGCACCCGCGCCGCCGTGGGCGGGCGACGCCGCGGCGAGGAGACGCGCGACGTACCGCAGCCGCTCGGCCGGGACCCCGCACACCGTCTCCGCCCGCTCGGGCCACCACGCCGTGACGGAGCGCCGGACGTCGTCGAACCCGGCTGTCCGCGCCGCGACGTACTCCTCGTCGACGAGCCCTTCCGTGACCACGACGTGCAGCAGCGCGAGCAGCACCACGAGGTCGGTGCCGGGCACGGGTTGCAGGTGCACGCCCTGGTCGCCCACCGGCCCCGCGCCCGGAGGTGGGACGGGGAGCCCGGGCGAGCGGCCGTCGTCGGGCGCGCCCACCGGCCCGACGACGTCCCCGGGCTCCCCCGTGAGCGCCGCCGTCGCGCTGCGGCGCGGGTCCACGACGACGAGCCCGCCCCGCGAGCGCACGCCCGCGAGGTGCTGGACCGACGGCGGCATCGTCTCGGCGAGGTTCGAGCCGAGCAGGAGCACGGCGTCCGCACCGCCGAGGTCGGCGAGGGGGAACGGGAGCCCGCGGTCCGCGCCGAACGCCCGGTTCGCGCCCGCGGCCGCGGACGCCATGCAGAAGCGCCCGTTGTAGTCGATGTTCGCGGTCCGCAGCACGGTGCGCGCGAACTTGCCGAGCGCGTAGGCCTTCTCGTTCGTCAGGCCCCCGCCCCCGAAGATCGCGACCGCGTCCCGGCCGTGCTCGGCCTGGACGCGCTCGATCCCTCCGACGACGACGTCCAGCGCCTCGTCCCACGACGCCGACCGCAGCTCGCCGTCGGCGCCGCGCAGCAGCGGGGTCGTGATCCGGTCGGTCGCGCGGAGCACCGTCGCGCTCGTCCAGCCCTTCTGGCACAGGCCGCCGCGGTTGGTCGGGAAGTCGCGCGGGGCGACCGTCAGCGGGAGGGACGACGCGCGGTCGCCGCGGTCCGGCCGCGGACGGACCTGCGCCGCGCCGTCCGGCGACGCGGGTGCGGCGCCGGGCTGGACGCCGTCAGCCGGGGACAGCCGCATGCCGCACTGCAACGCGCAGTACGGGCAGTGGGTGTCCGCGGCTCGCGGGGCTCCGGCGCGCGAGGCGACGGCCGGTGCCGCGCCGGGGGCCTCAGAAGTCCCCGGCGCGGCGGTCGTGGGAGCGGACGGCACGCGTGGCCTCCGCTCAGATCCCGGCCGACGCGAGCGCCGACCCCTTGCGCAGGTACACGGCCCAGGCGACGACCGCCATGACCGCGTACATCCCGATGAACGTCCACAGCGCCGGGACGAGCGAGCCCGCGAGGCTCGTCGAGGCCGCGAAGCCGCGCGGGATGAGGAACCCGCCGAAGGCGCCGATCGCGCCGGCGATCCCGATGCACCCCGCCGCGGCCTTGCGGGCACGGGCACGGGCCTCGTCCAGCGCGGTGGCGTCGACAGCGGTCGAGCCGTCGAGCGCACCGCCCGGGACGGCGCTCGCCTGGAAGACGGCGGGGATCATGCGGTAGGTCGAGCCGTTGCCGATCCCCGTCGCGACGAACAGGACGAGGAATGACGCGAAGAAGAGCCCGAAGCTGTGCGACTGGAGCGCCTGGATCGCGCCGAACGCCCCGAGCGCCATCACCCCGTACGACGCGATGGTGACGCGCGTGCCGCCCACCCGGTCCGCGATGACGCCGCCGAGGGGTCGCGTGACCGAGCCGACGAGCGCACCGAGGAACGCGATCGACAGCGTCACCTCGGGGAACTGGCCCTTGAGCAGCATCGGGAACGCCCCGGCGTAGCCGATGAACGACCCGAACGTCCCGATGTAGAGGAACGAGATGATCCACGTGTGCTTGTTCCGGGTCGCGGCGGCGAACGACTTCGGGTCGGCCTTGGCGGTGGACAGGTTGTCCATGAAGCGCCACGCGAGGAACGCCGCGAGCAGGATGAACGGGATCATCATGAGGCCCGCGCGCTCGAGCGCGACGCCCGCACCGGCGACGATGACGAGCGGCACCGCGAGCTGGACGACCGCCGTCCCCAGGTTGCCGCCCGCGGCGTTGAGGCCCAGCGCCTTGCCCTTCTCCCTCTCCGGGTAGAAGAACGAGATGTTCGCCATCGACGACGCGAAGTTCCCGCCGCCGAACCCGGCGAGCGCTGCGACCGCGAGCATCACGCCGAAAGGCGTCCCCGGGTCCTGCACCGCGACCGCGAGCGCCGTCGTCGGGAGCAGGAGCAGGAGCGCGGAGACCACGGTCCAGTTGCGGCCGCCGAACAGCGGCACCGCGAACGTGTACGGGATGCGCAGCGTCGCGCCGACGAGGCTCGGCACGGCGATGAGCCAGAACTGCTGGTCGACCGTGAACGCGAACCCGGCCGCGGGGAGCTGCGGTACGACGATCGACCACAGGGCCCAGACCGCGAAGCCGAGGAACTCCGCGAACACCGAGATCCACAGGTTGCGCGTCGCGACCCTCCGGCCGCCGTCGCGCCAGAACGTCGGGTCCTCCGGGTCCCAGCGGTCGATCCAGCGGCCCGAACGACGGGCCGGGGCGGCCGTCGTGCGGTCGGCCGTCGTGGCCGTCGTCGGCCCGACGGCGGTCGTGGCCTCGGACGCGGACGTCCCGACGGTCGCGGTGGTCGCGGCGCCGGAGGGGTGCTCTGCGGACTGCTCACCCTCGTGAGTGGTGGGGCTCGTGGGCGCGGACATGGCGGCTCCTTCAGCAGGTCCCGGTCAGTACCCAGGACGCTAGGAACGCCGTGTTTCCCCGGCGCGCGACCACCGTTAAGCCCGTGTGAGGTCTTCCGCACACCACCGGCCCGCCCCTTGTGAGAGGCCGGTGCGCGGTCCCGCGAAGGCGAACCCTGATCGCGCGAGGTAGAACCCTGGTCGGCTGGAAGAAGCGGGGGTCAGCCCCAGACGAGGCCTCGGGCCGGGTCTTCCAGGACCTTCGCGACGTCGGCCAGGACGCGCGCGCCGAGCTCGCCGTCGACGAGGCGGTGGTCGAAGCTCAGGGCGAGCTGCGTGACCCAGCGCTTCTTGATCTTGCCCTTGTGGACCCACGGCTGCTCGCGGATCGCGCCGAACGCGAGTATCGCGGCCTCGCCGGGGTTGAGGATCGGCGTGCCGGTGTCGATGCCGAACACGCCGACGTTCGTGATGGTGATGGTGCCGTCGGACATGTCGGTGGGCGACGTGCGGCCCGCGCGCGCGGTCGCGGTGAGGTCCGCGATCTCGCCCGCGAGGCCGTGCAGGTCGAGGCGGTGCGCGTCCTTGATGTTCGGCACGACGAGCCCGCGCGGCGTCGCGGCCGCGATCCCCAGGTTCACGTAGTGCTTGTAGACGATCTCCTGCGCGGCGTCGTCCCAGCTCGCGTTGATCTCCGGGTGGCGGCGCACCGCGAGGAGCAGCGCCTTCGCCGTGACGAGCAGCGGGGTGACACGCACGTCGGCGAACTCGCGGTCCTCGCGCAGGGTGTGGACGAGGCGCATGGTCTTGGTGACGTCGACGGTGTGGAACACGGTGACGTGCGGGGCGGTGAACGCGCTCGTCACCATCGCCTCGGCCGTGCGCTTGCGCACCGACTTCACGGGGACGCGCGTCTGGCGGCCGTCGGGCGTGACGGCGCCGGTCGCGAGCCACGGTTGGTCGTCGTCGGCGTACGTCGCGAGCGGCTGCGCCTTCGCCTGCTCGTGGTACGCCTGCACGTCCTCGCGCGTGACGATCCCGCCCGGACCCGTGCCCGCGACGCTCGCGAGGTCGACCCCGAGATCTTTGGCGAGCTTGCGGACCGGCGGCTTGGCGAGCACGGGCAGGTGCACGTGCCCGACGGCGGCGCTCGCCGGCGCCGGTGCGGTCGCGCGGGGTGCCGCGGCGGGCACGCTGGGTGCTGCGGGTTCGGGGGCGCTGTGCACGGGGCCCGACGCCGCGGGCGGGGCCGTCGGGGCGGGTTCCGTGGCGCGGCGACGGCGACGCGCCGAGCCCGGCTCGACCGTGCCGTAGCCGACGAGCACCGAGCCGGACCCGCCCGCCGCCGGAGCAGCGCTCGCCGCCGGGCCGTCGACACCCGCGCCGGTCGCGGCGGGCGACGCCGCGCCGTCGGGCCGGTCACCCGCGGAGGGCGAGGCGGGAGCCGGAGCCGCGTCCGCGCCGTCGGGCACGACGCCAGCCGGCGCCTTGGGTGCAGACGGTGCCGACCCCGTGGGGTCGGTGTCCACGACGATGATCGGCACGCCGACCTCGACCGTCGTCCCCTCGGGCGTGAGGATCTCCGTGACGACGCCCGTGTACGGCGACGGGAGCTCGACGAGCGACTTCGCCGTCTCGATCTCGACGATCGTCTGGTTGACCGTCACGGCGTCGCCGACGGCGACGTGCCACTGCACGATCTCGGCCTCGGTGAGACCCTCGCCCGCGTCGGGGAGGTTGAACTTCTCGAAGGTGGGCACTGCGTGGTCCTCCTGGGGGATCCCGGTCGGCGCTGTCGAGGTCGCTCGATGTCGCTACGGCCGCGTCAGAACGCGAACGCGCGGTCGACGGCGTCGAGCACGCGGTCGAGGCTCGGCAGGTAGTCGTGCTCGATCTTGGCGACGGGGTACGGGGTGTGGAACCCGCCGACGCGCAGCACGGGCGCCTCGAGCGAGTAGAAGCACTCCTCGGTCACGCGGGCCGCGACCTCGGCGCCCGAGCCCAGGTAGGTCGGGGCCTCGTGCACGACGACGCAGCGCCCGGTCCGGCGCACGGACTCCACGACGGTCGCGGTGTCGAGCGGGGAGATGCTGCGCAGGTCCACGACCTCGATGCTCCGGCCCTCCTGCTCGGCGGCCGCGGCGACGCGCAGGGCGGTCGCGACGGTGGGGCCGTACGCGACCAGGGTGAGGTCCGTGCCGGGTCGCACGACCTGCGCGCGGTCGAGCACGGTCGAGCCCTCGCCCCGGCCGGAGGCGGCGACGGGGCCCTTCTCCCAGTAGCGCCCCTTGGGCTCGAAGAACAGCACGGGGTCCGGTGAGGCGATGGCCTCCTGGATCATCGTGAACGCGTCCTGCGGGGTGGACGGCGAGACGACGCGCAGGCCGGCGGTGTGCGCGAACAGCGCCTCGGGGCTCTCGCTGTGGTGCTCGACGGCGCCGATCCCGCCGCCGTACGGCACGCGGATCACGACGGGGACCTGGAGCTTCCCGCCCGAGCGGTAGCCCATCTTGGCCAGCTGCGTGGTGATCTGGTCGTACGCCGGGAAGATGAACCCGTCGAACTGGATCTCGCACACGGGGCGGTAGCCGCGCAGCGCGAGGCCGATCGCGGTGCCGAGGATGCCCGACTCGGCGAGGGGCGTGTCGACGACGCGGTCCTCGCCGAAGTCCTTCTGCAGCCCGTCCGTCACGCGGAACACGCCGCCGAGCGCGCCGATGTCCTCGCCCATGAGCAGGACCTTGGGGTCGTTCTCCAGCGACCGGCGCAGGCCTTCGTTGATCGCGCGGGCGAGGGTCAGGGTCTTGGTCTCGCTCATCGGGCCACCTCCGCGGCCGGCTCCTCGAAGGACTGCTGGTAGTCGGCGAACCACGCCTTCTCGCGCTCGACCACGGCGTTCGGGGTCGCGTAGACGTGGTCGAACATGGTCGACGGGTCGGGCGCGGCGAGCGCGCGCACCTCGTCGCGCAGCCGCTCGCCGAGCGCGTCGGCCTCGGCCGCGACGTCGGCGGCGAACGCGTCGTCCCACGCGCCCTCGGCGCGGAGCAGGTTCTCGAGCCGGTCGATCGGGTCGCGACGGCGCCAATACTCCTCCTGGGCCCGCGAGCGGTACTTGGTCGGGTCGTCCGACGTCGTGTGCGCGCCCATGCGGTACGTGAACGCCTCGACGAACGTCGGGCCGCCCCCGGTGCGCGCCCGCTCGAGCGCCTCGGCGGTGACGGCGTAGCACGCGAGGACGTCGTTGCCGTCGACCCGGACGCTCGGGATGCCGAACCCGCCGCCGCGGCGGTAGAGCGGCACGCGCGACTGCTTGGTCGTCGGCTCGGAGATCGCCCACTGGTTGTTCTGGCAGAAGAACACGACGGGCGCGTTGTTCACCGCCGCGAACACGAGCGCCTCGTTGACGTCGCCCTGCGAGGTCGCGCCGTCGCCGAAGTACGTGACGACGGCCGTGTCACGCCCCGGGTCGCCCGAGCCGACGAGGCCGTCGCGCTGGACGCCCATCGCGTACCCGGTCGCGTGCAACGCGTGCGACCCGATGACGAGCGTGTACAGGTGCACGTTGTGCTCCGTCGGGTCCCACCCGCCGTGGTCGACGCCGCGGAAGAGTCGCAGGCGCGCCGTCGGGTCGATGCCGCGCACGTGCGAGACACCGTGCTCGCGGTAGGACGGGAAGACGTAGTCCTGCGGGGCGAGCGCGCGGCCGGAGCCGATCTGCGCGGCCTCCTGGCCCTTCGACTGCGCGAACAGGCCGAGCTCGCCCTGGCGCTGGAGCGACGTCGCCTCGTCGTCGAAGCGGCGCGTGAGCACCATGTCGCGGTAGAGACCGCGCAGCGCGGCGGCGTCGAGGTGGGCGACGCGCTCGCGGTAGGCGTCGGTCTCGGGGGTCGTGACCCGGGCGCCGGCCGGGGTCACGAGCTGGAGCAGGGGGGCGTCGTCGGGGCCGCCGGCGACGTCCGGAAGGTCGGGGGGCGTGCTCACGCCGTCCGCTGCGTCGTGGTGCGTCACGCGGATCTCCTTCGGTGCGCACCTGCCGGTGGCGGCGCGCTCGGGGGCAAGGAGACGCCCGGGTGACCGGGCGTCGTCGGAACCTACGTCTCCGTAGCCTACGCAAGCGTAGGCTACGACACCGTAGGGAAGGCCCCCGACGCGTCGGCCAACGTCCCCCCGGACGCTTTGGAGGGAACCTCCAATCCCGCTGCCCTGCGGCGGCAAGCCCGCGCTACCGCGAGTACGCACCGCCCGACCGCAGCGCGTCGCGCTCCCGGAGCACGGGCCAGCGCGAGAACGCGAACACGAGGAACATGACGACGTTGAGGATCGGCACGAGGCCGACGAGGATCCACCAGCCCGAGTAGCCGGCCTTCTGGATGATCCGGATGTAGGCGATGAAGAAGATCACCGCCACCGCGACGTAGACGACGAGCGCGGCGGTGCCGAAGGCCCAGCCGTACTGGTCCACGAACTGGTCGTACTCCACGTTGTCCATGCCGCGAGTGTTCTCGCGCCGTCGGCCCACGGCAACCCGGGCCGCCCAGGGATGTAGACCAACGTCTACATCCGGTCGTAGCCTGGACGTATGGAGACCGTCGGCACCCGCGAGCTCAAGCAGAACCCGAACGCCGTCATCCGCCGCGTCCTGGACACGGGCCAGGAGATCGAGGTCACGGCGTACGGAACCCCGACCGGTGTCCGACTCGTCCCCGACCGCGGCCGACGCAGCGCCCGGTGGGTCCCGGGGAGCGACCTCGTCGGCGTCCCCCCGATGAGCCCGGCGAACGCCGAGGACCTGGTGAGCCAGATCGAGCATGCACGCGAGGACGACCTCGTCCGCGACCCGTGGGAGGACCGGCCGTGATCGTCCTGCTCGACACGAACGTCCTCGTCGACCTGGCCCGCCACGATCTCGATCCGCAGGCGTCGTACGGCGCGAGCATCTTCTCCCGGGCCGAGCTCGAGCTCGGGATCCGCGCCGCACGCTCCTCCGTCCAGGCGGCCGAGCGCCGTCGGCACCTCAACGACCTCGACGACCGGTTCGACTGGATCGATTTCGATCTCGACTGCACCCGCTCCTACGGCCTGCTCGCAGCACACGCCAAGGGCCGCGTCACCGGCGCCCGGGTCCGCGGCAAGGACGCGCTCATCGCCGCGCAGGCGCACCGGCACGGCGCCGCGGTGATGACCGCGAACCGCGACGACTTCCGCCCTTTCGAAGAGCTCGTCCAGGTCCTGTCGCCGCGTCGGGCGGAGGCCTGACCTACAACCAGGTGGCGCTCACGCGGAGGAAGAGGTCAGTCGCCTCGGGTTCGCCGACGCTCACGCGCAGGCCCTCGCCCGCGAACGGGCGCACGATCGCCCCCGCCGCGCGGGCTTCCTCCGCCCGCTGCATCGTGCGCTCGCCCAGGTCGAACCACACGAAGTTCGCCTGCGACTCCGGCAGCGCCCAGCCCTGGTCGCGCAGGCCCTCGACGAGGCGCGTGCGGTCGGCCACCAGGTGCTCGACCCGCTGGAGCAGCTCGTCGCGCGCCGCGAGCGACGCGAGCGCGGCGCGCTGCGCGACGTGCGAGACGCCGAACGGCGTCGACACGGCACGGATCCCCGCCGCGAGGCGCGGCCGCGCGACGGCGTACCCGACGCGCAGGCCCGCCAGGCCGTACGCCTTGGAGAACGTGCGCAGCAGGACGACGTTCGGGTGCTGGGCGTGCACGGCGAGGCCGTCGGGCGCCTCCGGGTCGCGCACGAACTCGAGGTACGCCTCGTCGAGCACGACGAGCACGTCCGACGGGACGGCCGCGAGGAACGTCTCGAGCTCGTCGCGGTGCACGACCGGGCCGGTCGGGTTGTTGGGCGTGCACACCATCACGACGCGCGTGCGCTCGGTGATCGCGGCGGCCATGGCGGGCAGGTCGAGCCGGCCTGCGTCCGCCCCGGTCCGCAGCGGCACCTGCACCGACGTGCCGCCCGCGACCGCGACCGCGATCGGGTACGCCTCGAACGACCGCCACGGGTAGACGACCTCGTCGCCCGGCCCGACGACCGTCTGGAGCACGTGCGCGAGCACCGCGACGGAACCGTTGCCCACGACGACCTCGTCCGCGCCGACACCCAGGTCGGCCGCGAGCGCCTCCGTGAGCTCGGTCGCGTACATGTCCGGGTAGCGGTTCACGTCCGCGGCGGCGTCGGCGATCGCCGCGACGACGGACGCCAGCGGCGGGTACGGGTTCTCGTTCGAGGAGAGCTTGAAGGCCGCCGCACCGGGGGCGACGCGGGCTCCCGGGACGTAGGCCGGCAGCGCGGCGACGGCGGGACGCAGGGGGACGCGGGGTTCGTGGGCCACGGTCCTCGATCATGCCACCCGGTCGCGCCGGTGCGGGAGCAGCGACGGGCCGAGGGGCGCTCGCCGGGTGAAACCTCGGCCCGGACCGTCCCGCGACGGGAGGTGCTTCGCTCCCTATCATGAGAGGTCCGGACTCGAGGGACGGGGGCGTCGACACGGATGACTGCCACGCCCGAAGGCGCCGCGCTCCCGCCCCGACACCCCGCCCCGGACGTGCCGGGGCTCGCCCGTCCACGGCTCCTGCGGCAGCTCGACGGCGCACGCGTCGCCCTCGTCGTCGGCGCCCAGGGCTCGGGCAAGTCGACGCTGCTCGCGCAGGCGGCGGCGCTCAGCGGTCGTGACGTCGCCTGGGTGCGCTACGGGCCCGACGGCCGCGGGGTCCTGCGGGCGACGACGACGCCGCCCCCGCGGCCCGTGCGGGAGGTCGCCGGCCTCGGTCACGTGACCGACCCGGCGCAGGTCGCGCGGCTCGCCCGCGAGCCGCTCCTCCTCGTCGTGGACGACGCCCACCACGCCATCGGGACTCCCGACGAGGCCGCGCTCGCCAGCCTGCTCGCCGACGCTCCGCCGCAGGTCTCGGTGCTCGTCGCGGCCCGTCGGCCCCTGCCCCGCAACCTCGCCCGGTACGAGCTCGCGCCCCCCGTCGTGCTGACCGACCCCGCGCTCCGGTTCCGGTCGTGGGAGGTGGAGCGCCTGTACCGGGAGGAGTACGGCATCGCGCTGGAGCACGAGGACGTCGCCGCGCTCACGTGGCACACGGACGGGTGGGCGGCCGCCCTGCACCTGTTCCACCTCGCCGTCGCGGACGACCTGCCGGGCGAGTGCCGACGGGCGATCCGCCGGCTGGCGCACCGCCAGCGGTTCGCGTGGGAGTACCTGACGACCCAGGTGCTCGCGACGCTGCCCGTCGAGATCCAGCGGTTCCTCCACACCACCTCGCCCCTGGAGCTGCTCACACCGGCGCGGTGCGACGCGCTGTGCGGGACGGACGACTCCGCGGAGCTCCTGCGCGACGCCGCGCGGGCCACGTCGCTCCTGCGACCCGTGGGCGACGGGTACCGCCTCCACCGCGTGCTGCGCCGCCACCTGCTCACCGCGCTCGCGGACGAGATGTCCGTCGAGCAGGCCCGCGCGGTGCACGCGCACGCGGCCGACGTCCTCGAGCGCGAGGGTGCGCGGACCGAGGCGCTGCGCGCACGCGCACGCGCCCACGACGTCGAGGGCGTGCGCCGCCTGCTGCCCTTCATGACCGTGGGCGCGCTCGACGGGGGCGAGCGCGACTTCGGTCCGACGTTCGGTCCCGACCTCGTCGACGCCGACGGCGGGGTGCTCCTCGCCCACGTGCGCGAGCTCGTCGCCGACGGCCGGGTCGCGACAGCGATCCGCGTCCTCGACGGGGCCACCGGCCGCACGGACGTGGACCCGGTCGACCTCGCCGTCGTCCGCCACGCGATCGTCGGCCTGCACGGCGACGACCCGGCCGAGCCACCGGTGCCCGTCGACGTCGGCGGGCCGCTCACCTGGTCCCAGGTGGTCGTCTCCGCCGCGCTGGGCCAGCCCGCGTCGGCGGTCCCCCACGCGCGGACCCTGCGTCAGGGCGGCGCGCTCGCTGAGGGGGTCGCGCGCCTCCTGGGCGGCGACCAGCGCGCGGGTCGCGAGCTGCTGCGGGAGGCCGCGGGCGACGTCGACGCGGACGCGACGATGATGCTCCTGGCTCAGCTCCTGGCGGCGACCCTCGCGGGCGAGCGACCGCCCGACGGCCTGGCCCCGCATCTCGACCGCCTCCACGCGGAGGCCGAGCGCCGCGGGAGCATCTGGCTCGCACGGATCATGCACGGCGTGGTCGCGGCGTTCGACGGCGACGCAGCTCCGGCGGAGGTGGACCGTGTCGTGGCCGCGTGCGAGCGCGACCAGGACCTCTGGAGCGCCCTGCTCGTCACGGGGGCGCGCGTCGTCGCCCGGGCACGCTCGGGGCACGCGACCCCCGCCGACTGGGAAACGCTCGCGCTGCGGTGCCGCTCGCGCGGCGCGGGCACGCTCGAGGCCTGGGCGCGGGCCTGGCTCGCGGTCGCGGCCGTGGAGGCGGGGCTGCCCGACGCCGGCACGCTCGCCGCGCAGGCGGAGTCTCTCGCGCGCACGGCGGCGGTGCCGGGAGCGCTCGCGGTGGCGTACGTCGCCCTCGCCGGGTGCACGCCGCACGCGCGAGGAGAGCTCCTGCGGCTCGCCTCGTCGACCGCCCGGGAGGCAGGGATGGCGACGGACCCGGGGGCGGGACGGTGGGCACCGGAGGCACCGGAGGCACCGCGCGTCGGCGACGGTCCGCGCCCGGCCGAGCCCGCGCACTCGCCCGGTGGCGAGCACGAGGACACCGTCGGGCAGCACTCGGTCGAGGAGACACGGCCGACGCTCGTCCACCTGCGCGAGGGTTCGTCCGTGCTCACGGTCCGCTGCTTCGGGCGGTTCGAGGTCGCCGTCGAGGGGCGGGTCGTGGACCAGGGCCGGCTGCGCCCGATGGCCCGCCGCACGCTGCGCTTCCTGGCCGTCCACGCGGGACGGGCGGTGCACCGCGAGCAGCTCGCCGCCGCGCTGTGGGGCGAGCGCGACCCGGGGGGCGCGCTGCACGGTCTGCACGTCAACGTCTCCGCCGTGCGCCGCGCGCTCGTGCCCGACGGCGCGCCGCGCTCCGAGGGCCTGCTGCGCCGGGACGGGGAGAGCTACCTGCTGCGGCTGCCACCCGGGTCGGACTGCGACGTGAGCAGGTTCGACCAGCGCGTCTCGCGCGCACGCCGGCTCGAGCGCGAGGACCCGACCGGCGCCGTCGACGCGTGGCAGCTCGCGCTCGACGCCTACGGCGGCGAGCTGCTCCCCGAGGAGGGGACGGCGGAGTGGATCCTGCCGCTGCGCGAGCGGTACGTCGTGCAGGCGGCCGCGGCGGCCGGGGGGCTGGCGGTCGCGGCCGCGCGGGTCGGCGACCCGGGCCGTGCCGCGCACGCCGCACGCCGCAGCGTCGAGCTCGACCCGTGGGCGGACGCGCCGTGGCGCGTGCTCGTCTCGTCGCTCACGGACCTCGGCGACCACGCGGCCGCGGCGCGGGCGGCGCGCGAGTACGCCGCCGTCCTGCGCGAGCTGGGCGTGGCCGACTCGACGGGTCCTACCGACCCCGGAACTCCACCTCCGCGACGGCCACCGACGTCTCGGGCGTCGCCCGGTAGGTCGACACGATCGTGAACCGCACCGCGGCGACGTCGTCCTCGGGCACCTCGACCCGCTGCGGTCCCGGCACGTCGTCGAGCGTGACGCGGTGCTGCGCGGTCGTGCCGTCGGCGCGCGTCACGGTGACGTCGAGCGCACGGGGGCTCGACCCCAGCAGGTACTCCTCCTGCACCGTCGACGTCCCGCCCGTCACGACGACGTGGACGAGGCGGAAGGGCTGGTCGAACGCGAAGTCCACGGTCTGCCCGACGCCGTCGCCCGGCGCCGCGGGCGACCACGCCTGGTCGTTGGTGCCGTCGACGAGCCGCGTGGCGGGTCGGTCGGGCGCCTCGCTCGACGCGGTCACCGTGACGGGGTTGTGGACCTCGCCGCCCTGCAGCCTGTCCTGCACGGTGACGACGCCGCCCCCGACCGTGTCGCGCAGCTGGTAGGCGGCGAACCCGAGCCCGCCGAGGACGAGGACGGTGACGACCGTCTTGGTCGGGAACCGGCGACGGCCCCGGGGGCGGGTCCCGGCGACCGGGCTCGGCCGCGGGTCGGGGTGCCGGAGCCGCTGCCACCACGACCTGCGGCCCTGGACGCGGGCGTCGGCGAGGGCGGCGCCGCAGCGACGGCAGAAGTGCCGGGTCGGCACGTTGCCCGCGCCGCACGACCCGCACACGAGGTCGCCGGCCTCCGGGGGCGGCTCCGCGGGCTCGGCCGTGCGGGGCGCCGGCCGCGCGAGCGGGGCGCCCGGCGGCACGGCGGTGCGGGTCCTCGCAGCGCCCGGTGCGCCCGGGTCCGACGAGGCCGGACCCGGCTCGGTCTGTCGCGGGGCGTCCGGCGGGGTCGCGCCGACCGGCGCGGGCTCCGACGATGCCGGGGCGGTCGCACCCGCGACCGCAGGCGCCGCGGCCGCCGCCGCCCCCGGGGCCGGAGCGGCTGGGACGGCCGCCGCCGCCGTGGTGGGTGGCCCGGATCTCGTGGAGGTCGCGGACGCGGTCGCCTGCGCCGGGTCCTCGTCCCAGACGAGGTAGGTGCCGCACGCCCCGCAGAACGCCTCTCCCTGCTCGTTCGCCTGCCCGCAGGCCGGGCACGTCGTCGTCATCGGTCCTCCACCACCTCGAGCGTGAACGGGACATGGGCCGGGCACGCGTGCGCGACGACGTCGCGCACGCGACGTTCGTCGACGGCCGTCCCGGACGGGACGAGCACCCGGACGTGGAACGCGGGCCCGGGCTCCCCGGGGAGCTCCGCACCGGCCACGGTCGACGCCGTGACCCCGCCGGTGTCGGCGACCTCGACCTCGCCCCCGGTCACGGCCCGGACTGCCTCGGCGACGCCCAGGGCCGTGCCGCGCAGCCGGTGGGTCCGGGCCGCGTGCGCGACGACCGGGCGGCACCGCGCCGTCGGCCACTCCGGGTCGAGGTCGACGCCCACCCACCGGGCGACCCCGTCCAGGTGGTCGCGCGGGGCGAGCCACGGGTCCACGTAGCCGTCCAGACCGTCGAGGGTGAGGAAGACGGGCGCGAGCGCGTCGTCGAACGCCGCGACGAACCGGCCGAGCAGCTCGTCGTCCTGGAGCACGCCCGGCAGGAGCGAGGCGAGCGGCACCGGGCTCGTGAGGCCGGGGACCGCCCCGCGCCCGGTCACGACCCCTCCACGACGCGCACCTGGTGCTGGTAGGAGAACGCGAGCGCCTCGGGCTCGACCTCGACGCGCTGCACCGGGTCGCCCCGGTCCCCGGTGATCGGGTCGGCGGCGAAGAGCTTGACGTCCTCGACCGTCTCGACGCCGTCGACGCGCTGCAGGGCCGCGAACACCTCGCCCGCGTGGATCGCGCGCCCGAACGGCCAGCCCCGCCCGTCGCGCCCGCCGCCCAGCGGGTCGACGTACGTGTACAGGGCGCGCAGCGCCGCGGCCTCGACGGTCGCCCGGCGTGCCCGCGACCGTGCCGACACGCGGGCCACGACGGTGACGCCCTGGTACCGGGGCGGCTCGACGACCACCCGGGCCCCGAGCGTCCGGCGGGGTTCCAGGTGCTCGACCACGCGGGCCAGCAGGTCCGGGTCGGGCACGAGGTCCTCGAACCGGCGCCGCCCGTCGTCGTCCGCAGGCGCCGCCGGGACGACGAGCACCCGCACGCCCTCCGCGACACCCGGGGCGGCGACGCACCGGACCCGCGCGAGGCCGGGCGCCGCCACGCGCGTCAGGTGCTCGTAGTCCTCGGCCGTGACGGCGCGGTCCCGCGTGCGCAGGGCCAGCGGGCCGCGGACGCGCGCCTCGTCGACCGTCTCGGCGTCGACGCCCCCGCGCCCGGCCCGGCGGTTCTCCACCCGGTCGACGAACCCGATGGTCCCGCGCAGCACGCGGATCGCGCCCGCCGCGACGTTCCCCGCGGGGCCGCCGCCCACCTGGTACCGCGGGACGCGCAGGAGAGCGCCCGCGGGGGGCACGGCGCCGTGCAGGACGAGCGTCCCGTCCGCGTCCCGGACCGCGGGCGGCAGGCGGACCTCGCCCGCCGTGCGGTCCACGACGAACACCGCGTCCTGCGGCCCCGCCTCGGCGAAGGACCCGGTCTCGGTCCACGTCTGCCACCCCTCGGCCGTCGCGACCTCCAGCGTCAGGGGGTCCGCGCCGACGACGACGGGCCGGTGGGCGAGCGGGAACGCCTGGCCGGGGACGCCCTCCGACGTGCCCAGCACCTCGTCGGTCACCGTCTCGGCGTGCACGGCCCCGACGGTCCCGCCGACCGTGAACGCGACGACGTCCTTGACGACGGGCGGGGCGCTGTACGCCCGCGCGCCCTCGCCGGGCTCGACGACGCGGCAGCGCAGCCACCCGGCCCGCAGCCCGTCCTCGACCGACGTCGCGTGCGTCGCGGGGACGTGCAGCACGACGTCGCCCGCCCGGTTCAGCCCGCCCGTCCCGTCCGCGTCGACGTCGCACCGCTCCCAGCGGGAGCCGCCCCACGCCTCCCACACGAGCGGTGGCCGCCGCGGGTCGACGCCCACCCCCTGGACGTCGCAGTCGAACCGCAGCGCCACGACGCACCCCGGCGCGGCGTCGTCGAGCCCGACGAGGAGCACGTCCCCGACGGCCGGGGTCTCGGCGAACGCGGGGAACCGCTCACCTGACGTCACGGCGTCGGTCCGGCGCCGCACCTCGCCCTTCGCGCCCCGGGTGCCGAGGTAGGTGCGCTCGCGGGGCGGGATCGTGAGCGTCGCGGTCGTGCGGAACACCACCGCCTCGTCCTGGTCGGTGCGGACCGTCGACACCTCCGTCCCGGCCGGGACCACGACCGGCTCCGGGCGCGGCGCGGAGAGCCGGAAGACGACGTCCACGGTCGCGGCCGTCGCGGGGTGGAGGGTGACGCCGATGAGGTCGAGGAACGCGAGGTACAGCCTGTCCGGCACCCGGTTGAGCCGGTACAGGAGCTGGTCGGTCATGAACGCGAACGTCTCGATGAGCGTCACGCCCGGGTCCGACACGTTGTGGTCGGTCCACTCGGGGCAGCGGGCCTGCACCATCCGCTTCGCGTCGTCGACGAGGTCCTGGAAGCGGCGGTCGTCGAGGTCGGGTGAGGGCAGCACGTCAGGCACCTCCGGCCGTCGTCCCGGGCGCGACGTCGAGCGGGTGGTCGCGCGGGATGACGTAGAACGGGAACACGAGGTTGCGCGGGTCGTTCGTGCCGCGCAGCACGTACCGCAGGTCGATGTGGAGCACGCCCTGGTCGGCCTGGTCGAAGTGGACCAGCACGTCGTGCAGCTCGACGCGCGGCTCCCAGCGGTCGAGCGCGACCCGCACCGCGTACGCGATGTCGCCCGCCGTCCCGGCGTCCGCCGGGGCGAACACGTAGTCGTGGACGGTGCACCCGAACTCCGGGCGCATCGGGCGCTCGCCGGGCGCCGTCGCGAGGATCAGCCGGATGCTCTCCTCGATCTCCTGGGTGCGGCGCACGAGCGCGACCCGCCCCGTGCGGTCGGTGCGCAGCGGGAACCCGATCCCTGCGCCGACGAACTCCTCGCCCACGGCTCCTCCTCCCGGTCTGCTGCCCTGTCCGTCCCGCCCTGCGGGCGTCAGTTGATCTTCACGAGCGACCCCTTGACCGTCGTGACGCCCGCGGACGTCACCTCCGCCGTCGCGCTGCCGTCGAGGGTCGCGGTGGCGCCCTTCAGCGCGAGCTGGGCGTCGGCGCTGATCGCGACCTTCGGTGCCTTGAGCTCGATCGCGCTCGTGCCCTCGAGCGTCACCCGGGTGCCCTTGACCGTGACGTTCCCCGACGTCGACGTGCAGGTCACGTCCTTCGCGGCGGTGATCTCGACCGTGTCGTCCGCCGCGACCGTCACCGGGCCGGACGACCGGATCTCGACCGCGGCCTGCGGCTTCTGCACGAGCACGACCTGTTGCTTGCCGTCCTTGTCGGACACGACGAGCCGCACGTCGTCGGGGGTCTCGACGAACTGCACGTGCATCCCCGTGCGAGAGACGAGCGCGCGCCGCGTCACGGCGCCGTCGCCGTCGCCCACGTACGCCGCGACCCCGGCGGGCGCGGGCGGGCGGTCCTTGCGGTTGAACAGCCCGCCGAGCACGTACGGCTGGTCGAGGTCGCCCTCGGCGAACGCGACCAGCACCTCGTCCCCGACCTCGGGGAGCACGAACAGGCCGCGGTCCTTGCCCGCCCCGGGCTGCACGACGCGCGCCCACCACGTCTCGAGGCCGTCGTCGAGCACGGGGAGCTTCACCGTGACCCGCCCCAGCCCGTCGGGGTCCTTCACACCCGTCACCACGCCCGGCAGCAGGCCCGGCCACGGGTCCCCCGGGCCGGCGCCGCCCGCGAGCACGCCGTGGGTGGAGCGGTCGGACGCGTCCGAGACGGTCAGGTAGGTGCGGTATCCCAGGTCGGCCCCGATCTCGTGCCGTACCGCGCTGACGACGTAGCGCCCGTCGAACGGCTCGCCGCACCCGACGAGCGCGATCGGCCGCCCGACGTCGATCCGCGGGTTCCCGAGCACGGTCGCCTCGATTTCCGCGAAGCCGCTGCCGAGCCGGTCCGCGACCCCCTTCGCCCCCGCGCTCGCCTGCGCCGCGGTCGCGTACCGCGTGCTCGACACGACGAGCGCGGGCGCCGCGACCTTCGCGGCGAGGTCGCCGGGGGCGACGCCCGGTACCTGCGCCCCGCGGGCGGCGGCGCCCGCCCGGCCGACCACGGCCTGCTTCTCCTGCCGGTCCCATCCCCGGACCTCGACCCTCGGCACCTGGGAGGCGGCGGAGACCGTGGCCCGCAGCGCGAGGAGGTTCACGCCCTGCTCGACGACGAACGGGTCGCGCCGTGCGCTCGCGCCCGCCCCGGGCGCGCCGCTCGACTCGGGCGGGAGCCGGAAGTCGAGGCGCCCCTGCCGCACCCCGACCGTGGCCCCGTAGCGGTCGGCGAGCCGCACCAGCAGGTCCCAGTCGGAGATGTTCGGCTGCCACACGTGGTCGAGCACCTCCCCCACCGCGTCGACCGTCCCGACCGTGACGCCCGCGTCGCGCGCGACCTTGCGGACCACGTCGGACGGCGAGACGTTGACGAACGTCGCGGTGCGGCGTCGGCCCACGAGACGGTGCGCCCGGTCGTACCCCCGGACCGTCGTCCGCCGCCCGCCAGGGCCGAGGTCCGCCTCCAGCGACGTGACCTCGCCGGTGAGGAGCGCCGTCGGGCCGCCCGACCCGGCGAGCTGCACGGACAGGTCGACCGTCGACCCGACCCGGATGCCCGCCTTGTCGAGGACGGTCCCGTGCTCGTCCGACAGGTCGAGCACGAACACGGACGGGGCGTCGCGGCGCGCGTCGACGACGGCCGCCGTGAGCAGCGGTGCGACGTCCGCGGCGAGCTCGCGCCCGTCGACCCGGACGACGAGACGCGCGCTGTGCTCCTCACCCGGCACGGCGCACCTCCTGCGCCCGCCGCCCGACCGCGGGGTCGCGCAGGTCCTCCACCGACGGCAGCAGCACCCGGTCGCCCGGCCGCAGGCGGAACGGGTCGTCGATGCGGTTGGCCCGCGCGACCGCGCGCCACAGCGCCGGGTCTCCGTACTCCCCGTATGCGATGCCCGCGAGCGTCTCGCCGTGCACGACGACGTGCTCGCGGTGCGGGACCAGCCCGCCGGACGTCGGGTTCTGCCGCGGCGCCTCGCCCGCGATCTCCTCCAGCGTCACCGTGCACACGGCCCGGATCGGCAGCCCGCCCGACGTGAAGAGCGTGTACCGGACGTCGACGCTGCTCACGTAGGCGAGGAACCCCGTGAGGCTCCCCCACCGGAACAGCACCCACGGGGGCGAGTCCTTGTGCTGGTCGTGCGACGCCGACGTGGGGACGCAGCTCGCGAAGAGCTTGTCCGCGGCCTTGACGACGGCGTCGTCGTGCTCCTGCGACGCGTCGAGGAACATCTCGAGGCTGAGCCGCGACGGCTCGGGGCCCTGGAACTGCGGCGGGCTCGACCGCCGGTTGCCCGGGTTCGTCGGCCGCGTCCACGAGGCCGCCTTCTGCATCGACAGCTCCGTGGGGTTGAACTGGAACGCGATCCGCCCCAGCTCCGGACCCGGCTTCGCGAGCGAGCCGTCCTTCGACGGCTCGAACAGCAGCAGGTACGCGTGCTCGAGCTTCGAGCCGGAGCCCGGCCCCCCGGCCGCGGCGTCGAGACCCACCGGTGCGGTCATGGCCGGATCACCCCGCGGCCTTCGGCGGGACGAACCCGTGGTGCGCGATCTCGACGGACTCCACCACGACGTTCGAGTCCGTCGTCGACAGCGTCGGCCCCGACCACCGCACCGGGACCACGCCCATGAGGCCGAAGCGCGCGACCTCCGTCCCGGACGCCGTCATCGCGTCGATCGTGGCCGTCCCGAACCGGTAGCCGGACGTCACCATCGTCGTGAACCACTCCCCGATCCGGGCGCTGTCCCGGTTGAGCGGCCGCGTCAGGGTGATGTTCGGAAACCGCAGACGCGTCGGGAGCTGCCAGACCGACCCGTTGTTCCCGCCCTCCTCCCGCGTCTCGACCGTCACCTCGGCGCCGAGGCCCGAGCAGGAGCTGAAGAACCCGAGGTTCTTGTCGTCGAGCAGGATCCGGTACCGGATCCCGACGGCGAGCGTGGTCTCGTCGTGGATCGTGCTCATCGCGCCCACCTCCGGTCGATGCGCAGGCCCGTCCGCTCGCGGTCGACCAGCACCTCGTGCCGCAGGCGCCGCAGCAGCGGGCCCGTGAGCCGCCGCGCCAGGTCGTCGAGCTCCGGCTCGCTGAGCGCGCCCCGGGTCGCCGTTGCCGCGCCCGGAGTTCGCGCGGCAGCCGCCGTGACGGAGCCCGTCGCCGCGGCCGACGGCGGCGCGACCGGCACCGCGTCGTGCCCGCCGTTCTGCGCACCGTTCTGCGCACCGTTCTGCGCGGCGGTCTGCGCTCCGGTCGCGTGGACGGCCGGGGTGGGCACCTGCACGCCGGGCTGCGCTCGTCCGGTGCCCGACGCCGCGCCCACGGGGATGCCGATCGCCGCGCCGGGGCCCTGGGCCGGGCGCGGGGACGTCGCCAGCGGGGCGAGCAGCGGCACGGCCGACGACCCGACGACCGGTGCTGCGACGGGCGGCAGCGGCCCGACCGCGAGCGCCGCCGGTGCCTGGCCGGGGGCGAGAGCCGTGGTCGACGTGGCCGAGCCGGACCGGTGCCCCCCGAGTACCGGTCGGAGCCGCTGGGGCGCGCGCCACGCCGCACCGCGGACGGAATCACGCGCCACGACCGGACCCGCCGCGAGAGCCGTGGCGGAGGTCGCCACCGAAGCCGGCCGCCCCGGCGCCGGTGCCGGACCCAGGACCGCGAGGGACGACACCATGGCCTGAGCCGTGACCGTCGCGGGTGGTACCGCGAGAGACGGCGCCACTGCCCGGACCGGAGCCGTCGTGCGCGCCGGGGCCGGGGTCATGTCCGGGTCCGGGGCGGACCGCACCGCGACGACGCTGCCGACGGAGGGCGAAGACGCGATCGTCTGCACAGGCACAGGCATGGATGCGGACCGGAGAGCCGTCGGGAGCGCCGCCGCCACCTGCGCCGTCGCGGGAGCGAGCGCCGTCGCGGGCGGCCCGGCGATCGGGCGGACGGACGCGCCGAACCCTCCCGGCGAACCGGGGTGTTCGGGAGGGCTCGCGACGCCGAGGACCGGCGCGACGACACCGGGATCGTCGAGCCCGCTCGCGGAGCCGAGCGTCGGTGCGCCAGCAACGGGCTGGACGAGACCGTCCGGTCCGCCGAGGGTCGGTGCGGGCGGGCCGGGCAGTCTGCCCGGACTGGACGTCGGTCCGACGGCTCGCGCAACGACGGCCTCGGGTCGGGCAGCGCGCGCGACGGCCTGGGGTCCGGTGGTTCTCTCGACGGCGGCCCCCGGTCCGGTGTCGAGCGCCCCGAGACGCCCGGGTCGAGTGTCGCGCGGACCGAGGCGCCCGGGTCCGGCGGCTCGGGAGGTGGCGATGCCGGGGTCGACGGATCGCGAGACGCCGGAACCTGGCCCAGCCCTCCGGGGTGCTGCCGCTCCCGGGAGCGGACCGCGTCCCGTCGCCGGGGCCGACCCTCCGGCCGGTCGGTCGACCGGTGCGCCCGTGACGGTCGCCCGCGTGCCGAGGGCGCGGCCGGGGTCCGCACCCCCGCGAGAGCCGCTCGGAGCGTGCCAGGCCGGCGCGCCGTCGTCCGACGGTCCAGGAGCCAGGTGTCGCTGCACCGCGAGGGTCCCCGTGTCCCCGGAGTCGTTCGGCCCTCCCGCTGCGCTCCGGTCCGCCACAGGGTCGGGACGAGGACCGCTCCCGGTCGAGGACCGGGACTCGACGGCGGACCCGGAGACACGTGCGGCGGCTCCTTCGTCCTCCGACCGCGCGACCACCGGGAGCGGCCCTGCCGCACCCACCCGACCACCCGGCCCCGACCCAGCCGACACGGACGCCGAAACGGCCTGCCCGATCGCCGAGACGTGAGGATCGGCCCCGGAGTGCCCGGAACCCGGGGCCAGAACTCCCCTCTCGGCGCGTGCCACGTGCGGCGTACCGGTCGGGGCGTCCGACGGCGTCGGGACGGGGCGTCCCGGAGCTCCGGCGGCGAGGGGCGCGCCGAGGCCGAGCCGACGGGTCGCGGGCGGGGGCGACGACTCGAACGGGGGCGAGAGCGAAGACGCGGGCGAGTGCGAGGGCGAGGGCGAGGGAGGGCTGACGGGCGAGGGCAGAACGGTCCCCGGGGCCGTCGCTGGGCGGCTCGGGGACGACGCGACATCGTCGGTGACGCGCTGGACCAGCGGCGCCGCGATCACCGGGAGGACGGTTCCGCCCTCAGCGCCCGCGGACGGCACCGGGACCGGCCCTGCCCCTCGAATCGTGCGCTCCGACAGCGGTTCGCTCGGCGGGGTCGCCGCGACCGGTGGAACAGGGTCCGACGGGGAGACGGAGCCCGGCCGCACCGGGACCGACGGAACACCCGGGACCGGTACGCCGGCGGACCGAGCGGCGAGCGGCGCGGCGGGCGAGTCGATCCCGGCCGACCGTGCGGGGGCCGGGCCGGTCCCGACGGAAAGTGCGGAGGCCGCGCCCGTCCCCGTCGATCGCGCGGGTTCTGAGCCCGTCCCGGTGACCGCTGCGGTGCGCGCGACGGTCAGCAGGACCCCGGTCGCACTCGTCGCCGCGGTCCCCGACGTGCTCCCCGGGGAGACCCGGGGTGCGAGGTCGGGCAGGTTCTCCGGCCGGGCACCGGGGGCGACGGCAGGGACGACGCCACCACCGCCGTCGGGCAGTGCCCCGGGCGCCGGGGCGACGGCGCGGGCGACCACGACCGCGCTGCGCACGGGGACGGCTCTCGCCGAGGTGGACGCGCTCGTGAAGCGGCCCGCGGGTGCTGGGCCCGCCGGGACGGGGAGCCCCGCGACGTCAGGCGCGGCCGGGGTCAGCAACGACAGCTCGTCGGCCGCCGCGACGGTGACCCGCTGGACGTGGCGGTGACCGTCGCCGTCGACCACGCCCGCGGGTGCGCGGGGGTCGACCGCGTGGCTCATCGCCCCGAGGAAGCGGGGGCTCGTCCACGCGGCGAGGCGCTCCGGGAACGTGCGGGGCGCCGTCGTCAGCGCGATCTCCCCGACCGTGCGCTGCAGGGGCGGGACGAACGCCCAGCCGACGGGCGGCGTCGTCGTCCCCCGCCCGGGACCCGGCGCGGGCGGCCCGGCCTCGTCCGCGGACGCCCGGCGGCGCTGCCACGGCCAGCGCACGTCACCCTCCCTCGGACAGGCGCGTGTTGATCTTCGCGATCTCCCGCACGTACCGCTGCCGCGCCCCGTGCTCGAGGTCGAGGATGTCGTCGGGCGCCCAGTGGAAGTGGTAGGCCACGTACGCGATCTCCTCGTACAGCCGGTCGGTCGCGTACGTCACGATTCCCCCAGGCGGCCACCGGCGAGGTCGATCGTGAACCGGTGCTCGCACTCGGGGCACGTCACCGCGGCCAGCGCGTGCCCCTCCGCGTTGACGCGGCGGTAGAAGTCCTGGAGGAACGCGACGTCGGACGCGAACATGTTCTCCACCACGCTGGTCGACACGCTCGACAACGAGCCCAGCGACGTGATGACCCGGCTCAGCAGGACGACGGTGGTGAAGGCCGCGTTCTCCTGGACGCGTGAGTCGTACAGCGGCAGGAGCTCGTCCCGCGCCGTCGCGAGCCGCATCGTGCCGCGCGTGTGCCGCACGCCGTCCGCGTCGACGTACCCGCGGGGCAGCTCGAAGTCGAACTCCGTCCGCAGCGGCTCGGGCCCGACCCGGCCCGGCACACCGCGGCCCTCCTGGTCCCCGCGGTCGCGGTCCAGGGTGTCGAGGGCCGGGCCGCGCTGCATCAGCCGACCTGCATCTCGTCGTACGCGACGGTGAACTTCTCCGTCGCGGGCTCGGTCGCGCCCGCCTTCATCGCGGAGACCTCGACGCTCGACACCCAGCAGTTCGTGAAGTTGTACGTCTGCAGCTTCGTGCCCGCGTAGTCGAGGAACTGGACCGACGCCGTCTTGCGCGACCCCTTCACGTCACCCTGCATGACCGTCTTGAGCCAGTCGGAGATGGTCTTGCTGTCCGTGAGGCCGCGCGTCACGGTGAACTCGCCCGCCTTCGGCCGGCCCATGAGCTGCCGGATCACGTACTTGCCGTCGGACGTCTGCTGCTTGTGCTCGATCTTCTCGACCTCGGCCTTGATGCCGCTGACCTCGATGACCTTCGGGACCTGGATCCCGTCGATCGTCACGATGAAGGCGTTCGCGGTCGAGGAGTCGAGGGCGTCGGGGAGAGGCATGGTGCGCTCCTTCTGTCAGGTGAGGAACCGGTGTGCGTGGGTGCCGGTCGGCGGCCGCTCGGCCGCTACTCGGCGACGAGGCTCGTGCCGCCCGAGAACTGGGACAGCTGGAAGATCACGAACTCCGCCGGCTTGACCGGCGCGATCCCGACCTGGCACACGACCTGCCCCGCGTCGATCCCCTCCGCGGGGTTCGTCTCCTCGTCGCACTTGACGAAGAACGCCTCCTCCGCCGTGAGTCCGAACAGGGCGCCCTTGCGCCACTCGTTGACGAGGAAGCTCGCGATCGTGCGGCGGATGCGCGCCCACAGCGCCGGGTCGTTGGGCTCGAACACGACCCACTGCGTCCCCAGGAGGATCGACTCCTCGATGTAGTTGAACAGCCGCCGCACGTTGACGTACCGCCAGGCCGGGTCGGACGAGAGCGTCCGCGCACCCCACACCCGCACGCCCCGGCCGGGGAACGTCCGGATGCAGTTCACGCCCACCGGGTTCAGCAGGTCGTTCTCCGCGCGCGTGATCGTCGTCGCGAGCGTGATCGCGCCGCGCACCACCTCGTTCGCCGGCGCCTTGTGCACGCCGCGCTCGCCGTCGTTGCGCGCCCACAGCCCGGCCACGTGACCCGACGGCGGCACGAACACGTTGCTGCCCGACAGCGGGTCGAAGATCTTCACGTACGGCCAGTACAGGGTCGCGTACCTCGAGTCGTAGCCCGCGCCGTCCGTGCGCCACTCCTTCACCTGCTGCGCGTTCAGCCCCGGCGGCGGGTCGAGGATCGCCATGCGGTCCCCCATGAGCTCGCAGTGCGCGATCATCGCGAGCTGCACCGCCTGGAACGTCTCCAGGTCGATCGCGCCCTGCTCGAGCGCGGCCACGAGGTCCGGGACGGCGACGATCGTCACGTCGTCGACCGCCTCCAGGCCGCTGAAGCCCGTGCGGTCCGCCGAGTCGCCGATGTAGTCGTCCGCGCTCAGGTCGGCCGTCGACGGGGGCAGCGGCTCCGGCTCCGGGACGACGAGCTCGACCGTCCCCTTCTCCGGGCGCATGAGCGCGCTGCCCTGGGCCACCTCCTCCAGGAGGATGACCTTCGACTCCTGCTTGACCTTCGTCGCGACGTTGTCCGCGCCCCGCTTCGTCGTCACGTTGTCGAACGACTCCGCCTCCTTGCCGTCGACCTTGACGACGAGGCGGAACTGGTCGTCCGACGGCGAGTCCCCGCCGGCGTCCGCGACCTCGACCGAGATCTTCTTCGGCTTCCCCGACGACGCGCCGTCGAGCGCCGTCACCCGGTAGCCGCCCAGGGCCGCCTCCGGCGGGCCTGCTGCGATCGCCTTCGGGGTGTTCTTGCCGCGGCCGGACGTCGGGGCCGCCCCGCCGACCCGCACCACGTAGCAGTTGCCGCCGCCGTTGAGGAAGTACCCGTACACCGCGTGCGCGAGGTACGAGCCGGCCACGAAGTCACCGAACGTCTGCGAGAACTGGGACCAGTTCGACACCAGGGTCGGCTCGTTCACCGGCCCCTTCGCCGCGAGACCGACGAACGCCGCGACCGACGTGCCGACCCCCTCGATGGGCCGCGAGCCGGCCTCGACCTCTTCCACGTACACGCCGGGCGAGAGATACGTCGTCATGTCGTCGTCGCCTCCTAGGGAACACGCTGGTGAGGACCAGCGTGGCCCGGCGACGACCGCGTGCTCAGGGCCGGACGGCTACCTGCCGGGGCAGAGGGTGCTGCCCGATCGGGCCGACGCTCTCGTCCAGGTTCGAGAGCCGCACCATCAGGCCCCGTATCACCGGTGATACGCTTACCCCATGACCGAGACCGTTTCCGTGCGAGAGCTCAGGAACCACGGCGGACGTGTTCTGGATGACGTCGCCCGTGGGCACGCCGTGACGGTCACGCGCGACGGCGAGCCGGTCGCCGAGCTCCGACCGGCAGCGCGTCGTGGACTCGGTGCCGCCGAGCTCATCGCGCGTCGACAGCACCTGCCCGACGTGGATCCAGCGGCGCTCCGCACCGACGTCGACTCCGTCGTCGACATGTCGCTGTGACCGCCGCGGATCCACGGCGGCGCACTCGACCGGCCCAAGGGCTGATCGACACCAACGTCGTGATCCTGCTCAAGCACCTCGACGCGACCGAGCTGCCTGACGAGCCACTGGTCAGCGCGGTCACGATTGCCGAGCTCTCCGCCGGCCCGCACCTGACCGACGACCCGCACGAGCGCGCCGCGCGGCAGGCTCATCTGCAGCAGGCCGAGGCGGACTTCGAGTCGATCCCGTTCGACACCCAGGCGGCACGCGCGTTCGGACGGGTTGCGGCCGACCTCCGGCGTGCCGGGCGCAAGAGCACCGCTCAGGCGCTCGACGCACTCATCGCGGCGACCGCCGTCGCCCACGGCCTTCCCGTGTACACGACCAACGCCGCCGACTTCACCGGGATCGAGAACCTCGATGTGCGCACCGTGGCGCGGCCGCGGACAGACCTCCCCGACGGCTGAGGCACGGACGACGGTGATCGGGGCCCTGCTCGCCGCGAGTCATGCGAAATGGAAGACGAAGAGCGATTCACTCACGTCGATCGTCGCTCCGGTGATCGCCTTGATTGCCAGGAGCGCTCCCTGCTGGAGGACCAGGTGCAGCGCGGCAGCGCCGTTCGCGCTTCCCAGCATGGCGTAGAACAGGTCGCGATGCTGGGCCTCCGTCGAGAACGGCCCGACCTCGGCGCGGGCCGAACGCCCGTACCACGACCTTGCGTACCCCAGCACGACAACTCCGTCGTTCGACACGACCGCTTCCCGTCGCAGCTCTTTCGGGGCAGCCTCAGAGAACATGGCGCGATACGCGGCGAACAACAGGTCGTTGAGTCGGATCTTCTTTCCAGGGCCTTCCCCGTGCTTGTTGTTCGTCGCCACCATCCCTGCGGGACCAACTCGACCCTCGTACTTCCCCGAGTACGCGCCCTCGAATCGCCCGGATCCGCGCGCGTTGGACGGAGCCTCGACCTTGTGGACCAGGGACAAGGAAAAGTCGAACTCACCGTCCTTCGCCGGAGTGAACTTTATTGCTTCGACCATCTCGGGAGGCAGAGTGCCCCGATTTTCCCCGCCGGAGCTCATAGCGAGCAGTTTGCCGTGTCTGAGAAGTCCTGTTTCTACCAGCACAGAGAGGGCCGGCACATTTCCTTGGATTGTGCGCCGCATATCAGGGTCTACCTTCGCCCAAGCCTCCCCCTCCGGCGCCTTTTTGAGGATCGCCACCCTCTTCGCGCGCTCCTCCAAGTCCGCAAAGTTTCTGAAGGTGTACGTTTCCTCCGATGAATGCCAGGCGCGCGCATCCTCTTCCCATGGTTCGTTTCCGAGCTTCGCCAGCCGATGACTGTCGTCCTGCGCGGTGAACGCGACGGTTCTCTGGATCGCGCGTCCTGAGATCCGCCCTCCGGAGAGAACGGTGTCCGCCATCCGCACCGGTACACGCATCACGCGCGCGGCGGTCGCCTCGGCCTCGCGTTCGAACCGGTCACCGGGGTCGGAGATGCTCACGCCGTCGCCGGTCGGCGTGCCGGAGACCGGGCCGCTGCGCTGCTGCACGACATGGGTCAGCTCATGGGCGAGCATCGTGCGACCGGCCGTCGACGTCGTATCGAACTTCCCAGCGCCGAACACCACGTCCCTCCCCACCGTGTAGGCGTGCGCCCCGACGGTTGCGGCGGACGACGCGGCGGTGCCGCCGGTGTGGACGCGCACGTCCGAGAAGTCCGCGCCGAGGCGGGACTCCATGTCTTCGCGCACGTCCGGAGCGAGGGGCGAGCCGCCACCGCGCCCGACGACGTCGAGCACAGGTGACCGGGCGCCGTCGAGGACGCGTTGCAGAGCCTCGTTGCCGAGGTGCCGTTGCAGCGCCGCGACGTCCTCGACGCCGAGTGCTCCGACGTCCACGGTGGCGAGAGTCGCGGCACCGTTCGCCGGACCATTGTCCGTGGTTCGGAGGTCTGGCGGCCCGACAGCCCGGCCGGGCAGGCGCGGGCGCGCTTCGTGGTGGGCGTCGGGCTTGTGTTCGCGTGTCATTGCGTCGTCTCCTTGGAGCTCGCGCCGACCTTCTTCCGTCCCACTCCCCCGGTGCGGCCGAGGATCTCCTCGGGCACGACCTCGTCGATCCGTGCCGCGGTGCGGAAGTCGGAGGCGTCCCGAAAGTAGTAGTCGACGAGCCCCGGGGCGTCGATCCCGGTCCACGCCATTACCTCGCGGATCTCGGTGACGTTCTTCGCGTAGAACTCGCCCGACTTCTCCTTCTTCAGCGCCATGAGCACCAGCGTCGTGACGAGTTCCGTCGCACCCTCGACGAGCCCCGGCCACCCCCGGGCGTCGCCGTCGCCCACGTGCTTGTCCCAGCCCGCTCCCGAGAGGATGTGCAGGGCCTCGTGGATGGCGTGATGTGGCTGGACCACGCCGGCGCGCAGGTTGAGGTGTCGTGGCGCGCCGTAGCGTTCCGCGAACGCGAGGGCGCGCCAGCTCCCCATGACGATCTGGAGCGTCCGGGTGTCGGTGACCTGGACCCCGGGGATGGCCAGCCACTCGGCCAGTCGCAGCCGTGCGAACTCGGCCGAGCCGACGACACGGACCCGGCCGACGAGGGCGGTCACGAGGCGGCCACGTGCGGACTGCGGGAGCCAGCTCACGCCGGCGAGGTCTCGGAGCAGCTCGACCTCCACGGCTCGGCGGTACGCGTCCGGGTCTCGACGCTGCCGGTCCAGTTCGGCCGCGGCGTCGCGGATCTGTCCCTCGAGCTGGAGGTAGTGCCGGGCGTCCGTCTCGACCGTCGCGAGGTCCTTCGCCGCGTCGAGGACCTCCCGGGCCGGGACCGTTCGGCCGAGCACCTCGGACAGGACGCGAGGAAAGTCGAGCACGATCGCGCGCTGGACGTCTTCGGGCAGCGTCTTCACCTCCGCCACCGTCACCGCCCGCTGCACGACGGCACCCGCGGTGGGCGCGAGCGCCCGTGACACCCCCGCGTTGCCCACGTCGTGCTGGAACGCGGTCACCGCGGCGAGGTGCCGCGGACTTTCGTGCCCGTGCGTCGTCGCGTGGCGTGGTGTGCTCGCGGGCGCCTGACGCGGCGAGGCGGGGCGGGGGCGTTCGTCGTGCTCGGTCATCGCTCCACCAGCTCCCAGTACGGTCCGAACTCGGACGGCTGGGTGAGCCGGCCGAGCTTGCGGTGCTCGCGGTGCACCGCGGTGACGAGGTGCCGCATCTCGACGACGCCGGAGCCGGCGGCGGCGAGGTAGGCGGCGGTGACGGCGGCGGAGCGGATGGCCCCGCCGGCGAGCTCGAAGGCCTTGGCGCAGAAGTCGAGGTCGAGGTCGTCCCCGCGCGGGACCGCGGGACCGAGGCACCGGTCCCACAGGAGGCGGCGCGCGGCGTCGTCGGGCACGGGGAAGTCGACGACGACGTCGAGGCGGCGCGTGAACGCCTCGTCGATGTTGGCGCGCAGGTTGGTGGAGAGGATCACGAGCCCGTCGAACGTCTCCAGTCGCTGCAGCAGGTAGGCGCTCTCGATGTTGGCGTAGCGGTCGTGGGCGTCCTTCACCTCGGAGCGGCGGCCGAACACGGCGTCGGCCTCGTCGAACAGGAGGACTGCGTTCACGCCCGCGGCGCCGGCGAAGATGCGTTCGAGGTTCTTCTCCGTCTCGCCCACGTACTTGTCGACGACGGCAGCGAGGTCGACGACGTACAGGTCGAGGCCGAGGTCGTGCGCGACGACCTCGGCGGACATGGTCTTGCCTGTCCCGGACCCGCCCGCGAACAGGGCGGCGACGCCGCGACCGCGCGCGCCGCCGGGCCGCATGCCCCACTCGCCGAGGACGCGGTCGCGGTGCCGGGCGCGCTGCGACACCTCGCGCAGGGTCCGCAGCGGGGCGTCGGCGAGCACGAGGTCGTCCCACCCGACGGCGGGTTCGACGCGCCGCGCGAGGCGGTCGAGGCCGGTCCCGTTCTCGGCGCGCGCGCCACGTCGCACGTCGTCGGCGGTCACGCGGCCGTCGGGCCGCAGCACCGCCTGCGCGACGGCGGACCGCGCCGCCCGCGCGACCTGCTCGGGCCGCAGCCGGAACGGTGCGGTGACGGCGCCGACGTCGACCCCGGACCCGGGTAGCCCGAGCGCCACGGACCAGAGGGTGGTGCGCTGTGTCGTGGTGGTGGCCGGCTCGTCCACGAGCAGCGGCGCGGCACCGGCCCAGGCCGGGTCCCAGGCGCGCTCGCCCACGAGGACGGTGACGCCGGGGTCGCCGGTCAGCGCCTCGACCGCGCCGGGGGTGTCGCACACCGCGTCGACCGGCTCCGCGACGAGCGCGGCCCCGCGCAACGTCGCCTCCAGGACCGCGGCGCGGACGGTCGCCACAGGGTCCGCGCCCGCGCGTCGCAGGTCCAGCCCCACGACCTCCCTCGCGGGGCTTCCGTGCGCGAGCGCCGCAGCCGCCGACGACGCCGCCGCGCCCCCCGCGGGCTGACGGACGTGCACGAGCCGCACCCCGGCGTCGAGCACGGCACGCAGCCGCGCGGTCCCGCCGGTCTCGACGGGCACCGGGTCGGTGAGCGCGTCCGCGAGCGCCGGGTCGGGCGTGTCGTCGCCGAGCAGGTGCGCGACGACACGGTCCGGCACGCGCAGCGCTCGCCCGGGCAGGGGCCGGTCGCCGTCCTCGACGACGACGAGGCCGAGGTCGACGAGTGGCCCGTGCGTCACGCGGTGCCGCGCCGACGCGGACGTGAGCGACACCCCGCACAGCGCGAACCCCGTCGCGACGGACGGGCGGCGGCGCGACACGTCGTCGTTGAGGTAGCCGAAGAGCTGCTCGAACCGGTGGTCGATCTCCCCGGCAAGCGCGACGACGAGCAGCCCGGTGTCGAGGTCGGTGAGGTCGGCGGACCGCGCGAGCGCGCGCAGCCGCACCGTCTCGCCCGCCCTCTCCGCGGCATGAGCCGCGGCCTCGACCCGGGCGGCGAGGTCGGCGGCGACGTCGGGGTCGGCGGCGGGGCGCGGCCCGGCGAGCAGGTGGTCCACGGCCGCGTCGGTCAGGTAGAGGCCGCGGAACGGGTCGTCCGCGGCGGGGTCGCCGACCCGGCGGCGGGTGACGAGTTCGCGCACCTGCTCCTCGAGGACGGCGAGCCGTCCGGCGAGGTGCGCGACGCTCGCCGCGGTCACGACGGCCTCCGGTGCCGCCGACGCCGCGGGTCCGCACCGCCGTCGGGCAGGGTGCTGCTCGCGGCGAGCAGGAGCTCGTCGCGCACGGGCGGCCCGACCTCCGGCCGCTCGGGACGCAGCAGCGGGGCGGTGACGGCGACCTCGACGGAGGGCTTGAGCTCGCCGCCGAGCGACGACCACACGTCGGTGACGCTCCGGTCCTCCGCGGGCGGCATGCCGACGGTCACCGGCACGGGGCCGCCGACCTCCGCGAGCGACCCCACGACGTGCTCCGCGGGCAGCGCGTCCAGGCCGATGAGCGCGGCGAGCACGCGATCGAGCAACCGGTGCTCGTCCTCGGGGCGCTGCGTCCAGGCGGTCACGAGGTAGGACAGCCGGAAGTGCCGCGGCGGTTCGACGCGCGCGACGACCGTGCCGTCCGTGCCGCGGCGGTCGACCAGCCCGTGCGCGCGACGCTTCACGTCCTCGCGCACGTCGTACAGGTAGACGTCGACCGTCGGGGCGTTGCGGCGGGCCGCCCAGTCCTTCGTGGGCGCGTCGAACGCGACGTCGATCTCGCCCAGCGCACCCCGCACGAGCGCGCGCAGCGCGTCGTCCACCTCGGTGATCATCGCGTCATCCCCTCTCCAGGAAGTCGGGCGCGCCGAGGTTCGGCGTCACGACGAGCATCGGGACGTCGAGCTCGCACCAGGCCGGGCCGAGCGTCACCGCCTCGGGCGGCTGCTCTCCCGGGGCCGGTCCGCGCGCGGGGTCGTCGAGGCACGGCGGCGCGACCGGCACGCCGTCGGCCCCCTCGGGGACGTCGACCTCGCGCGGGAACCCGGCGTCGAGCAGCGGGAGCAGGTCCGTCGCGGGGCCGCTCGTGACGCGCAGCCAGCGTTCCCCGCGCAGGTCGTTCGCCACCACGACGACGGGCACGCTCAGCCTGCCGTCGGTGTTCGTCCGGTACGGGCCGGGCGCCGTCGTGATCCCCGCCGACCACGTCAGGTAGACCTCGGCGTCGGGCGGGAAGTCCTCCCCGTACGCGAGCACGACCTTGCCCGGCCGGAGCACCTCGGGCAGGAGGCGCACCCAGGGCTGCAGCACCTCCAGGCCCGCGGAGCCCTCCGCGGTCAGGGGTTCGAGGACCGGCACGGGCGCGGCGAGGTCGCTCGCCCCGCCGGGCGTCGTGGCGAGGCCGGCGAGGCCCGACGGCGCGTCGGGGCCCAGGCCCGGCCCGTCGCGTCCCGTGACGCTCGCCGTGACCGCGCCCATGCCCGCCGGGCCCACGACGTCGAGCGTCGAGACGACGGCGGTCTCGCCCCCGGGCGCGAGGTCCGCCAGCGGGCAGGTCCCCCACGCGCCGCGGCAGTCGTCGGTCGTCGCCACCCCCGGGCTCTCGGCAGCGGCTGCGTCGCCCGGCGGTGCGCCCTCGCCGTCGGCGTTCGGCGGGGCGGGAGCCGACGGGGCGGCGGTCGGCGTCGTGCCGGGCGGGTAGGTGGTGGCGAGGACGAGACCGCTCGCCGTCGTCCCGCCCGTGTTGCGGACCGTCACGACGACCTCGACCTCGGCGCCACCCACCCACGCGCGCGGCTGCGACACCTCGACCGTCACCGCGAGCGCCGCCGGAGTCCCGTCGCCGTCGTCGGGCGCGAGCGCCGTGATCCGGGCCGTCGCGGAGTTGTCCTCGACGTCGTCCTCTGCGCCCGGGTTGACGACGACTGCGGTGACGTCGAGCGCGCCCGCCGCAGTCGCGGCCACGGGCAGCGTGACGGCGACCCGGTCTCCCGGCACGAGGGTGGTGGTCCCCGGGCGGCACGTCACCAGGGTCGTGCCCGCGCCCGCGCCCGGCTCGGCCGCGCAGCCGGTCGGCAGGTCACCGGCGCGCAGCCCCGCGGGCAGCCCGACGACGACGTCCGGCGTGGCGGGGACGCGGCCGGGGTTCGTCACGGTCACCGTGACCGTCGAGGCCACGCCCACGGCGAGCCGCGCCGGTGCCGCGGAGACGGCGACCGCCAGGTCCCCCACGGGCTGGAGGTCGGGCTCGGTCAGGGGTTCGGTGCGGTCGACCACCGTGCGCAGACCGGTCCCGTCCGCGGCGGCCACCGTGTAGAGGTTCCGGTCCGCGGGCCGCCCCACGGGCTGCCCGCTGAAGACGACCCGGGTCCCGTCCGCCGACCACGCGGGGCCGTCGGAGAGCTCGATCTCGTCGCGGCTCGGGGTCGGGCCGGGCTCCGGGTCCGGCGTCGGCGGGGCGGACGGGTCGGGTGCCGGACCCACCGGGGGCTGGGTCGTGCGGACCAGGGCGTCGGCGTCCGTGCCCGTGAGCGCCCGCACGCCGACGACGCGCGGCACCTCCCGGTTCGGGTCCGCGTCGTCGGCCGGCTCGACGTCGAGGATCGCGATCCCTCCCGGCGCCACCTCGACCCCACCGACGCTGAGGTGGGTGACGGCGATCCTCGTCCCGTCCGGCGACCACGCGGGCTCGCGCGCGAGGACCGGCTGGCGGAACACCTCGCACCGGTCCTGCTCGCTGGGCCGGACGCAGTCGTCCACGACGTCCACCGCCAGCGGTTCCCACGTCCCGGTGTCGACGTGGAGCGCGGAGAGCGACGGCGTCACCTCGTCCCCCTCCATCCCCGCCTCGGCGACGACCCACCGCCCGTCCGGGGACCACGACGGATGCAGGGGCTCCCACGTGCCGACGCCGTCGTCGACCGTCCAGCCCTGCTGCCCGTCACCCACGTCGACCCACCCCACGCCGACCCGCTCGGCGGACCCTGAGACCGACGAGTACGCGACCCGTGACCCATCCGGCGACCAGTCCGGGTTGGCCGCGCCGTACGGCACCTCCGGCTCCAGGGACGTGAGCGTGCGCGTCGCCGGGTCGACCACCACGACGTCGCCGAGCTCGACCTCCGGGGGTGGATCGGACGCCGACGGCAGGCCGGAGGCGAACGCGAGCCGGGTGCCGTCCGGTGCGTACGCGGGGGCGCGGTCGTCCGGGCGGTCCTCGCCCGAGGGCGTGAGGACGCGGACGTCCGAACCGTCCGCCGTACGCGCGTCCGCGACCGCACCCGTCCGCTGCGTGACGCGCAGCCGCGCCGCTGCCGGGGTCGCGCTCTCGGCGTCCGTCACGGTCACCCACGCGGGGTGCGACGCCCCGTGCGGCGCCGGCACCGGCCACGCGTCGGCCACGACAGGGGCCTCGAAGCCGTCGAGGAACGCCACCCACACCTGGGCGACGCCCGTCTCTTCGTCGACGACCGTCCAGGCCAGCAGGACGCCCTCGTTCCCGGAACCGAGGTCGACGAGATGGGCCGCGGGCTCGCTCCCCACCACCGGGACGCCTGGATCGAGGTCCACGCACTGCGACGACTGCTCCCCCCAGTTCGGGCACCACGGGTACCGGACGGTGGGCACCGGCGTCAGGTCGTCGCCCGGGTCCCAGTCGGCGTCGAGCGTGAGCGTCGCGATCGACCCCTCGGCACGGAACCGTGTCGTCGTGAAGATCACCAGCACGGTCCGGTCCTGGGTCAGCGCCGTCGGCATCGTGTCGGCACCGGGGTCGTCCGTGAGACGCGCGACCGGGCTCGTGGCCACGGGACCACCGGGACAAGGCGTCGGGGTCGGGGTCGGGGTCGGGGTCGGGGTCGGGCTCGGCTTCGTGCCCCCGTCGTCGTGCCCACCCCGCCGCTGCGACTGCCCGGACGCAGGCTCGGAGGCCGTCCCGGACGCCGGTCCTGACGCGTTCGCGGGGCACTCGGCGTCCGGGTCGAGCGCGACGGCGTAGAGATCGCCGCGCGGGTCGTCCCGGGTCGAGGAGAAGACGAGCACGGTGCCGTCGCGGGCCCACGCGGGCGACGTCTCGTCCGACGTCGGTCCCGGGACGGGCGACACCACGTCGTCTCCCGCGCACCGTTCGCCCACCGGTGCGACGACGACCTCCCAGTCCCCCGAGACGTCCGTCGCGTACGCGACGAGCGTGAGGTCGGGCGAGAGCACCGGGTGCGACTCCTGCGCGAGGTCGCACGTCACCGGGACGACGTCCCAGGTGGGCGGCCCGCCGTCGGGATCCTCCGCGGGGCGGCGGACCTCGACGTCGGTCCGGCCGTCCTCGTCCCTCGTGACGACGGCGTACGCCGCCTCGGTGTCGCGTGGCGCGGGCACCGGGGACGGCTCGCTCTCGTGCAGGCTCGTCCCGGGGACGCGGACCGGAGGGGTCACGCTCGCCTCGTAGGGGAGATCGTCCGGGGGTGTCTCCGGCTCCTCCGGGAACGTGATCTCGACGTCTGCCAGCGCGTCGCGGCCGAGCGTGAACGCGACGCGCGGATCGGCGGCGAGCGCCGTGGGCAGGCCCGCGGGATGGGTCGCGGCGGTCGGGAGCACATCGGTCGCGAGCACGTCGGTCGGGAGCATGTCGGTCGGGAGCACGGAGGGCTGCAGGCCCGCGGCCCCACCGGGCACCGGCAGCCCGACCGCGGCGGCCATGACGACGCACGCCACGACCGACGACGCGGCGACGACCCGGACCCGGTCCACGTCCACCTCCCGTCGCGCGGCACGGCACGGACGCGCCCCGACCGCCCTTCCACGCTCGCGGACGGCACGCCCGGTCCGCAGCGGAATCGGACCCGCCGATCGCGCACCGACCCGTGCCCGAAGGGGCAGATCGGCCCTCTCCCGAGAGAGCGCCCCCGGGACCGAGGACAGCGTCGCCCAGCACCTCCTCTGGGCTCCCGGTGCAGGAGGTCGCTATCCCGCGAGGCCCTCCTGGCTCAGATGAGGCCCTCGCGCAGCGCATACGCGACGGCGTGGACCCGGTTGCGCAGCTGGAGTCGGGACGTGATGTCGTGCAGGACGTTCTTCACCGTGCGCTCCGAGTAGGCGAGGTGGCGGGCGACCTCCGCCGTGTCGCAGCCGTCCGCGATGAGACGCAGCACCTCCACCTCGCGGGCCGCGAGGCCGGAGAACGTCAGCCCGCGGGGCTGCAGCACCTGGCGCTGCAGCGACCCCACCTGGTCGAGGAGCCGGCCCAGCAGGTCGGGCGGCAGGCTCCCCTCGCCCGTCGCCGCGCCACGGATCACCGCGACCAGCCGCTCCGGCGTCGCGTCCGACCGCCGGACCATCCCCACCACGCCCGCCTCGACCGCGGTGACGACGTCCCGGTCGTCGAGGTGCCCCGCGACGAGGACCACCCGCCCCGCGCCCTGCCGGTGGGCCGCCCGCACGAACCGCAGCGCGTCGTCGTCGAGCCTGTCCGCGACGACGACCGTCACCTCCGCGTCGGCCGCGCGCTCGTCACGCCCCTGCACCCGCACCTCGGGCCGGGGCCGGAGCGCGCC
Source organism: Cellulosimicrobium protaetiae (assembly GCF_009708005.2). Taxonomy (NCBI): domain Bacteria; kingdom Bacillati; phylum Actinomycetota; class Actinomycetes; order Micrococcales; family Promicromonosporaceae; genus Cellulosimicrobium; species Cellulosimicrobium protaetiae. The sequence continues at coordinate 91,972 of NZ_CP052757.1, forward strand.
GACCACCCCGCCCTCCGAGATCGGGTCCTGCGCCGTCACCGCAACCGTGATCCGTCCCGTGCTCATGGCTCCCCCGCCCGTCGTCCGCCGTGACCCGGGCCTCGTCGCCCGGACGACCAGTGTCCGCAGGTCGCTCACCGGGCACTCATCAAGGACTCAACGGGCACGAGGTCTGCCCGGACGGACGCCCGGCCGCCGCTGCCCACCCCGCGCCGGTCTCCCTAGCGTCTGTGGCATGGGGACGTTGGCGACGGTGGAGGCGCAGGGGATCGAGCTGAACCCGGGCGAGGAGGTCAGCGTGCCGCTGACGGTCCGGAACACCGGGACGATCGTCGAGGCGTACCGGTTCGAGGTGCTGGGCGTCCCCGCCGGGTGGACGACGATCGAGCCCGCGAGCGTCGACGGCCTCTACCCGCAGACCGCCACCACGGCGTCCGTGACCTTCCGTCCGCCGCGCAGCGCCGAGGTCCCCGCCGGGCCCCTCGACTTCGGCATCCGTGTCGTCCCGCTGGAGCACCCGGACGACGCCGTCGTCCCGGAGGGCGTGGTCGAGGTCCTCCCGTTCCTCGACACGACCGCCGAGCTCGTCCCCCGCACCACGCACGGACGCCGTTCCGGGCGTCACCAGGTCGCCGTCGACAACCGCGGGAACACTCCCGTGTCCGTCCTGCTGGCGTGCGCCGACGGGACCGACGAGCTGACGTTCCGCGTACCGGACTCCCACCTCGTCGTGGACCCCGGGACGGCCCGGTTCGCGTCGGTCCGGGTCCGCCCGCGCGACACGGCCTGGCGCGGGCCGGACAAGACGATGCCGTTCGTCGTCCAGGTCGCCGCCGAGAACACGGTGCCCGTCACCCTGGACGGCACGTTCGTGCGGACAGCGATCCTGCCGAGGTGGTTCCTCAAGGCGCTGCTCGCCCTCCTCGCCCTGGTCGCGCTCCTCGCGGTCCTGTGGTTCACGCTCCTCAAGCCGACGATCACCTCGGCAGCCCAGGCCGCGGTGCGTGACGACATCGCCGAGGCCGAGGAGGCGGCGCAGGCCGCCCAGCAGGCAGCCCAGCAGGCGGCGTCCGCGGCGCAGCAGGCCGCGGGCGACGCCTCGGACGCGAAGGTCGCCGCGACCGAGGCCGGGACGACGCTCGCCGACACCGAGGAGGCGGTCGCGGGCTTCGTCCCCCCGTCGGGGACGTCCGTGCCCGTGCGGCAGCGGCTCGACGCGGCGCCCGCCGCCGGTGAGACCGAGGAGGTCCCGTTCGAGGTCCCCGAGGGCGCGACCCTGACGATCGACGACGTCATCCTCAGCAACCCGCAGGGCGACTTCGGCCGCCTGCTCATCTCCCAGGACGACGAGGTGATCCTCGACTTCGCGCTCGAGAACTTCCGCGACCTCGACTACCACTTCCAGTCGCCCATCAGCCTGGAGGCAGGCACGGAACTCGTCATGGCGGTCACGTGCCGCCAGCCCGGCGCGCCCCTGGGCCAGGACCCGCCGCCGGACGCGTGCGACACGTCGATGTACTTCGGCGGCACGCTCTTCACCCCGGACGAGGCCGCCGCCCCGGCCTCCGCCCCCTGATGCCCACGGGTCCGGCAGCCTGCGCCGGCGACCAGGTCGTGTGCCCGCTCGTCGACGGGGTCACGCCGCACGTCGGCGGACCGATCACCCCGGCGGCGTGCGTCCCGACCGTCCTCGTGGGCAACCGCCCCGCCGCGGTCGCCAACGGGCTCGGGGTCGTGTGCGCGTCCCCCGCCCCCAACGGCATCGCCGTCGGCAGCGCGACCGTGCTCGTCGGCGGGCTCCCCGCCGCGCGCGTCGGCGACACGGCCGTCCACGGCGGGAACGTCGTCGGACCGGGCTGTCCCACGGTGATCGTCGGCGGTTGATGATTGGATGGCGGCATGAGCTTCGTCGTCCGCGTCCTCGTCACCGGCCTCGCGATCTGGCTCACGAGCCTGTTCATCGACGAGCACTTCCAGATCGTCGGCTCCGACACCGCCGGCGGGCAGGTCGTCATCATCCTCGTGGTGGCGCTGCTCTACTCGCTGGTGAACGCCGTCATCAAGCCGATCGTGCAGATCCTGTCCATCCCGCTCTACATCCTCACGCTGGGCCTGTTCTCGCTCGTCGTGAACGCGCTGATGCTCATGCTCACCGCGTGGATCACCGAGCAGACGGACTGGGGCATCCGCATCATCGGCGGGTTCTGGTGGGCCCTGCTCGCGGCGCTGATCATCGGCCTCATCAACTTCGCCGTCTCGGCCGTAGTGCCGAAGGCGCAGGAGCGCTGACCGGGACCACGTCCGACCGACACGGCACCGTCCGCCACGGCCGCCGATCGCGACGGCCACCGGCCGTCACCGCGACTCGCCGTCGCCCGTACCGTCGCCCGCGCCGTCCGGGCCCGGCGCGGTGAGGTCGCCGGCACCGGGGCCGCCGGTCGCCGGGAACCCCGGCAGCGCCGGTAGCCCGGGCGACGGCGGCGCCGGCGACGGCACCCCGGGCAGCGGGACGCCGGGCGCGCCCGGGAACGGCGTGCCCGGTAACCACGGCGGCGTGAGCGACCGTGGGATCGCCACGTCGCCGATGCAGAACGTGGTGTCCGGGTCGGGCACCAGTCGCGCCTCGTAGACCAGCGGCTCGTCGGCCTCCCCGTCGAGCAGCGCCTCGAACCCGGTGAGGTGCTCCTCCAGCCCCCGGTCGCCCACCTCGACCGCGGCGTCCAGGACCTCCTGGTGGAAGGGCACGCTGTGCGGCCACTCGGCCGTCGGCCCGCCGCCCGGTGCCACGAAGGCCCCCGTGACCGTGACCTGGTCCGCCGTCGCACGGTTCTCCGCGCCGTCGGTGTCGGAGATCCCCTCCCCCTGGGTCTCGAGGTGCGTGCCCTTGACACCAGGAGGGAGGTCGTGGCCGCCGATGGGCGACCCGGCCGTCACGACGTGCCGCACGTTGTAGGTGCCGACCGTCGCCGCCGCGACCGTCGACGCGATAATTCCCCCCTGGCTGTGCCCTACGAGCACGACGTCGTCGTCCGGAGCGATCCCGGCCTGCCGCATCGCGTCCATCACGGCACGTGCGCTGTCGGCCTGCGCCCGCACCGCCGGGTCGTCGTCCATGAGCTGGTAGTTGGACGTCATGTTGAAGACCGACCTGAGGTTGAAGGGCTGCGTTCCGGGGATCGCGACGACCCACGTGGGCGTGCCGTCGTCCTTGACGATCCTCTGGATGCTGAGCGTGGAGTCAGTCTTGAGTGCCTCCACCGCTCCCAGCGCGGACCGCACGTCCGTGGGGGTCGGCAGGTCGTAGGTCGGGTCGACGAGGCGGACCTCGGGGTCCCGCAGGAACCGGTCGCGCAGGGGCTGCAGCAGCCCGCGCAGCACCGACGCTCCGTTGCCCACCGTGGGCATCTGGTACCACGGGCGGTCCACGTCGAAGACGCCGATCGCACGGCTCAGCGCGCGGATCGTGGCGGGGTGCAGGGACTGCCCCGAGGTGATGAACGGGTACACGGAAGGTCGGCCCTGCTTGAGCGAGACCCAGGCCCCGACCGTCCCCATGGCCAGGAGGGAAGCGACCCCGGCGACTGCCGCCCCGACCGGGCTCAGACCCCCCGCGACCAGGAGCGCGATGTCCTGCCACAGGGCAGTCGCGGCGGCGTCCGCGTCGTCGTACACACGCACGGCCTGGTGCAGTCGCGCTGCGAGGAGTCGCAGTCCTTGCTCCTGCTGCTCCGCGACCCCGATCGCGAGGTCGAACGCCTCGAGCGCGGCGGCGCGCGCGGCACGCACCTCGGCCGACCAGAACGGCGTGGCGTGGACGTCCCAGCCCGTGGTGGCCCGGAGCGGGGCGGGACCCGCGAGGCGGCCCCCGAACGAGGTGGGGCTGGCGGTCACGACGTCCACCGACTCTCGCGCGTCCCGGAGCGCCGCGAGGCTCCCGGCGACGAGGTCCGCTCGCGCACCCAGCGCGACCGCCTGCGCGACGACCGCCGCCGTCTCGACGGCGGTCGCTTCCGCGCCACCGCGCACCACGACCACGGGCGCCGGGCCGGGACCGCTCATGCCAGGCCCGCCGCGGCCTCGGCCTCGATCCGCGCGAGGTCGGCCTCGGCCCGCACCGTGAGCGCGTCGAGCCGCACGAGGCAGCTGTCGAGGAGCATGTCGAGCCGCAGCAGCCCGCTCCGGCGCTCGGACGCGGCGTCGTCGTACGACGCGCGGGCGTGGCCCGCCCACGGCAGGTCGGGCGCGACGAGCGCGGCGCCCGCCCGGGCGACGTCGTCGAGCGCGGACAGCACCTGGGAGCGAGCGGCGGTGACGGCGAAGGGGGCGGCGACGCACGGCGGGGGCGGCGGAGGCGACGAGGACATGGCGGGGACCGTACGCACGCCGCTCCCCCGGACGCGGCGATCCCGTCCGCCGCTGTGGACGGACGCCCTGGAGGGTGGCCCTGGGGACGGCCACGAACCGCGCGACGCCACGGGTCGTCCGCCCGCACCGGACCCCAGGCCGGATCAGCGTGCCCGGACTACGGGAGGCGCGGGCCGCCGTCGGGCACGCGTGGGAGAATCAGGGGCGTGCCCGAGAACCCTGCCGCAGACGCCCCTGCCCGCGTGTCGCTCGCCGAGGTGACCCCGCCGATCGCGCTCGGCCCCCTCGACGGCCGCTACCGCGCCGCGGTCGCCCCGCTCGTCGACCACCTCAGCGAGGCGGCGCTCAACCGCGAGCGCGTCCACGTCGAGGTCGAGTGGCTGATCACGCTGTGCAACGGCGTGCAGGCGGTCGACGAGAACGCGGTCCGCCCGGTCGTGCCCGGCGCCCCCCAGCTCTCCGACGCGGAGGTCGCGTACCTGCGTCAGATCCCCGCGACGTTCGGCGGCGAGGAGATCGCCGAGCTCGCCGCGATCGAGCGCGAGACGGTGCACGACGTCAAGGCGGTCGAGTACTTCGTCAAGCGCCGCCTGGCCGCCGCGCCCGAGGCTCTGGGCGCGGAGACCGTGCTGCCCGGCGTCGGCGAGCTCGTGCACTTCGCGTGCACGAGCGAGGACGTGAACAACCTGTCGTACGCGCTCATGGTGCGCGGCGCCGTCGAGCACGTGTGGCTGCCCGCCGCGACGGCGCTCGCCGACCAGCTCGCGGACATGGCGCGCGACCTCGCTGACGTGCCGATGCTCTCGCGCACGCACGGCCAGCCCGCGACGCCGACGACGCTCGGCAAGGAGCTCGCCGTCCTCGCGCACCGCCTGCGCCGCCAGCTCCGCCGGGTCGGCGCCGCGGAGTACCTGGGCAAGCTCAACGGCGCGACGGGCACGTACGGCGCGCACACCGTCGCCGTCCCGGGCGTGGACTGGCCGTCGGTCTCGAAGCACTTCGTCGAGGGCCTGGGCCTCACCTGGAACCCGCTGACGACGCAGATCGAGTCGCACGACTGGCAGGCCGAGCTGTACGCCGACGTCGCGCGGTTCAACCGCATCCTGCACAACCTCGCGACCGACGTGTGGACGTACATCTCCCTCGGGTTCTTCACGCAGATCCCCGTGCCGGGCGCGACCGGGTCGTCGACCATGCCGCACAAGGTCAACCCGATCCGGTTCGAGAACGCCGAGGCCAACCTCGAGATCTCGTCCGCGCTGCTCGACACGCTCGGGGCCACCCTGGTGACGTCCCGGCTCCAGCGCGACCTCACCGACTCGACGACGCAGCGCAACGTCGGCCCCGCGTTCGGCCACTCGCTCCTCGCGATCGACAACGTGCGCCGCGGCCTCAAGGCCCTCGCCGCGAACGCCGACCTCATGGCAGCAGACCTCGACGAGAACTGGGAGGTGCTCGGCGAGCCCATCCAGTCGGCCATGCGCGCGGCGTCGGTCGCGGGCGTGCCGGGCATGGAGAACCCGTACGAGCGCCTCAAGGACCTCACGCGTGGCCAGCGCGTCGACGCGACCCGCCTGCGCGAGTTCGTCGCAGGCCTCGGCCTGCCCGACGACGTCGCGCAGCGCCTCGCGAACCTCACCCCGGCGACATACACGGGCCTGGCGTCCCGCCTGGTGACGACCTACCTGGACTGACCCGCTCCCCGGAGGGCGCCGGTTCCCCGGCCCCGCGCCGAACACGACATGAGGGTCGTTATCCGCTGGATAGCGACCCTCGTGTCGTTCTCGCGGGCGGGCGAGGTCGTGCTCGACGGCGCGCGTGTCAGACGGCGGTCGGCTCGCCCGGGTGCGGCGCGGCCGGTCCCGGCATCGCACCCACGAGCAGGGCGCGGTGCGTGGCCCGCGACGCGGCGAGCTCGTCGAGACGGTTGACGACCCACCGGGACGCGGGCGTGACGGCGGCCGACAGCGCGACCGCCCCGAGCAGGTTGCCGAGGTTCACGGCCGTGGCGTCGACCGCGCCGGACCAGAAGAGGTCCGAAGAGCTGAGGATCAGCGCGGTGAGCACCCCGGCCAGCACGGGTGCCGCCTGCCGCACGGGGCGGACGGCCACCAGCAGCACCGCCACGCCCGCGAGGATCGCGACGTCCGCCGCGAGCGTGAGGGGGTGGCCCGGGGCCGTGACCCAGTCGCCCTCCTGGAACGCAACGGACGCGCGCTCCGCAGCGACGAGGGCGCCGACCGCGACGACGCCCGCTGCTGCCGCGAGGCAGGCGAGCACGAGACCCGTGCGCCGGAGTCCCGCGGCGAGCGCCACGACCGAGCCGACCCAGAACAGCCAGGCCGGGGCGAGGGGAACTGCGACGAGCACCGTCGCGGCGTGGAGCCACCCCGGCGAGGTGGCCGTCCCCAGCACCGGTCGTGCCGGGTCGTCACCGACCGCGAGCCCCGCGCGCAGGAGGTCCTGGGACGCGGGCGCGGCGCGGACCAGGTCCTACCGCTCGGCGCGGCTCGCGCGCGACTGACCTGGCTGCGCGCCGTCGAGCAGGTGTCGCGGCGAACCTATGCCCAGCGCCCCGCGGCCCGCCATGGTCGTCGAGCACACCCCTGCCCGCGGTCGAGCACGACATGGCGGCCGCCATCCGCGCGAGAACGACCGCCATGTCATGTTCGGCGGGATGGTTCTGGCGGAAACCTTCACAGATTGATGGTTTCATGAAACTATCTGCCACATATTCGACGACCCGGAGGTTCAGCAATGACGCTCGACGGCTCCCCCACGTCCCCCGCCCCGGCGCCGGCCGGTGTCGGACGACGCCAGTTCCTCACGCTCGCGACGGCCGGTGTCGCGGCGAGCACGCTCACCGTGACGGTCGGCTCGCTCACTCCCGCCGCCGCTCTCACCGCACCCGGAGGCGCTGCCCACGCCGCCGCAGCCGGGGGCCCCACGCCCCGCAAGCGCGAGCTGCGCGCGATGTGGATCTCCAGCGTCGTCAACATCGACTGGCCGTCCGCGTCCGGCCTGTCGGCAGACCAGCAGAAGGCCGAGCTCCTCCACTGGCTCGACGTCGCGCGCGACTTCCGGCTCAACGCCGTGTTCGTCCAGGTCCGCCCGACGGCGGACGCGTTCTGGCCGAGCCCGTACGAGCCGTGGTCGCAGTACCTCACGGGCGTCCAGGGCCAGGACCCGGGCTACGACCCCCTGGGGTTCGTCGTCGAGGAGTGCCACCGCCGCAACCTGGAGATCCACGCCTGGTACAACCCGTACCGCGTGTCGATGCAGGCGGACCCGGCGCAGCTCGTCCCGGAGCACCCCGCGCGGCAGCACCCCGAGTGGGTGTGGGCGTACGGGGGCAAGCTCTACTTCGACCCGGGCCTGCCCGAGGCGCAGGAGCACATCAAGAACGCGATCCTGCACAGCGTCGAGCACTACGACATCGACGGCGTGCACTTCGACGACTACTTCTACCCGTACGCCGTCGCCGGTCAGACGATCCCGGACGCGGCGACGTTCGCGTCGCACGGCGCGGGCTTCGACCGCGTCGAGGACTGGCGACGCCACAACGTCGACACGTTCGTGCAGTCGATCTCCCAGCGCATCAAGCAGGCGAAGCCGTGGGTCAAGTTCGGCATCAGCCCGTTCGGCATCTGGCGCAACGCCTCCACGGACCCGCGCGGCTCCGAGACCGGAGGGTCGCAGTCGTACGACATGCAGTTCGCGGACACGCGCAAGTGGGTCCTGGAGGGCTGGCTCGACTACATCAACCCGCAGATCTACTGGCAGTTCGGCCTCGCCGTCGCGGACTACGCGAAGCTCGTGCCCTGGTGGGCCGACGTCGCCGCGCAGTCGGGGACCCACCTGTACATCGGCGAGGCCCTGTACAAGGTGACGTCCGGCGTCTTCACGGACCCGGCCGAGCTGTCGAACCACCTGACCTTCTGCGGCGAGCAGGAGCATCCCGTGCACGGCAACGTGTACTTCTCGGCCAAGCACGTCCCGGCCGACCCGCAGGGCTCGATGACGCGCGTCCGCGACGACCACTACCGGTACTCGGCCCTCGTCCCCGCGATGCCGCACCTGCCGGGCACGAAGGTCCGCACGCCCGTGCTCGCGTGGGCGGGCTGGCGCGACGACGGCGTCCGCGTCCACTGGACCGACGCCGGTGGCCGTCGGTTCGCGGCGACGTCGTTCGCGATCTACCGTGCTGACGGGTGGGTGAAGCACGTGGACACCGAGGACCCGGCGAACCTCGTCGCGACGCAGCGGGCGGAGGGACGGGTGCTCCAGGACTTCCTCGACCCGACCGCGGTGCGGGGGCGCCGCTACACGTACGCCGTGACCGCGCTCGACCGGGTCTGGAACGAGTCCGCACCGAGCACGGTCCGCTGGTCGGTGTGACGATCGTCGTGCCGGGCCTCGGCCCGGCACGATCGCCCTTCGCCGGAACTGGGGCCGCGCGAGGGGCAGCCGACGGCGCGTGGCTCGCTGGGTGCGCCACGCGCCGTCGGGCCCCGGGTGGCAGGGTGGGGGCGTGACGACCCCCGACCTCCCCGACCCTTCCTCCCCCGACGACGGCGCACCCGAGCCCGCGACACTCCCGCCGCTGCGCACCGTGGGGTGGCTGAACGTCCGCGACGGCCGACTGCTCGCCGTCCGGACGACCGGCAAGGACCGCTTCTTCGTGCCGGGCGGCAAGGTCGAGCCCGGCGAGTCCGACGCCGAGGCGCTGGTCCGCGAGATCCGCGAGGAGCTCGGCGTGCGGCTCGACCCGGCGTCGGTCCGGCCGGGCTTCGTCGCCGAGGCGCCCGGTCACGGGCTGGGCGGCCGGATGGTCCGGATGCACTGCCTGTACGCGGAGCCCGCGCCCGGGTCCCCCGAGCCGACCCCGAGCGCGGAGATCGCCGAGCTCGCGTGGCTCACCCCGGCGGACGCGCACCGCGTGCCGCCAGCGGGACGGATCGTCCTCGACCGCCTCGAGGACGTCCTCCTCGCCGTCTGAGCAGAGCATCGCGGGACGCCCCATGGGGACCTCGCCCCATGAGCACCGTGCGACGGGGAGCCGTCCTCGCGCATACGCTCCGGGGGCACGATCCGCCGCGACAGAGGGACGACCATGGGGTTCTACGGTGCCGACATCGCCGAGCTGCGCAGGCTCGCGCAGGCACTCACGACGGCGTCCGAGTCCCTGACGACGACGCGCGGCTCGCTCGACTCGACCGTGAGCGGCGCCCGCTGGGCCGGGCCGGACGGCGACGAGCTGCGCGGTCGCTGGTCGTCCGAGCTGGGCCCGGCCCTGGCCGCCGCCGCCGTGACGCTGCGCGACGCCGCGGACAAGGTGCGCACGAACGCCGAGCAGCAGGAGAGCGCCAGCTCGGACGGCTCGGACGGCTCGGGCGGTCCGGGCGGTCCGGGCGGCGGCAGCCCCGGCGGTCCGGGCTCCGGCGGTTCGGGCGGCACCGGCGGCTCGGGGGGTTCAGGCGGTTCGGGCGGGGACGGCCCGGACGACCCGGGCCCCGGCGGCCCGACCGTGTCGGTGAAGGGGTCGGGCACGGACTCGACCGACAACGGCACACCGGGAAGTCCCGCGACCGAGGGGACCGACGCGAAGGTCGGGTTCGGCGTCTCCCACGACCCGGGCAGCGGCGAGACGACGTACTCGGGGAGCGGCTCGCTCTCCGACTGGATGTCGACGACGAACGGGTCGAAGATCTCCTTCGGCGTCAACGGCGGTGCGGAGTACACGGTCGGGGAGAAGTCCGAGGACGGCTTCACCACGTACACGTCGAAGTCGGACGTCTCGATCGGCGTCGAGGGCGGCGTGTCCAAGGGCGGCACCGGCGTGAGCGGCGGGTACACGACCGGCGTCACGTCCGAGTACACGGTCAAGGTGCCCGACGGCGCAGGCGTCACCGACCCCGGGAGCATCAACCCGTTCGACCCGCGGAGCATGCCGGTCGGCTCGTCGGTGACGATGGACGGCGGCAGCTACTCGGAGACCGAGCTCAACGCGGCGTTCCGCCACATCGCCGTCGAGTCGTCCGTCAAGGACGCCGACGGCGTGACGAGCCTCATCGAGCGCACGGGCGACGACACGGTGCGCGTGACCGCCGGCCCGACCGAGGCGATCGCGAACCACGCGGGCCTCGGTCTCGACTTCGACGCCGTGAAGGTGATGCTCGGCAACACGACGTCGCTCGACGGCGCGTCGTTGCGCAGCGCGGAGTTCGACCTGTCGACGCCGGAGGGCCAGGCCGCGTACGACACCTACCTCGTCACCGGTGAGATTCCCGCCGACCCGTCGACCGGCATCTCCGGCACCACGAAGATCGAGCGCGTCGGGTTCGACTCGACGTCGACCGTCGGCTTCGACACGCCCGTCGGCGGGGCCGAGTGGGAGATCGGCAAGAACACGGGCTCTCTCGTCGCGACGACCAACCCCGACGGCAGCACCGAGCAGCTCATGACGGCGACGTACGGCGAGCGCGGCGACTTCCGCATGTCGCAGTCCTTCGACGCGTCCGGGGCGGAGGACGTGTCGGCGCGCACCTACTCGTTCGACGTGACGGCCGACGACATGTCGTCCCAGTACTTCAACACGGAGGAGTTCTCGGGCTTCTCGCCGTCGAGCGAGGTGTCGTCCGGCCAGCAGGTGACGATGACGTTCACCGAGTCGCAGATGGACCGTCTGATCCACCACGTGCGCACCGCTGCGGAGGACCCCTTCTACCACTCGACCAAGGTCGGGATGATCACGACCGACTACGACATGAACCCGCTCTCGGAGCCCTACCAGCTCGCGACCAGCCTCGCGCGGTCGGCGAGCTCCGACGGCGAGCTCGTCCAGCTCATCTCCGACATCAACGCCGCCGGCGACGGCTCGGTCACGGACCGCTCGGCCGCGCGCTTCCCGGGGACGCTGACGGTCCACGACTGACGCGCGGGGCGACGAGGTCGCCGCGGCTCCCGGCGGCGTATCGTCGCGGCATGGGTGCCGGGACGTTCCTCGCCGCGACGCTGCCCGTCCTGGACCTCGCGGTCGCGTCGGTCGTCGCCGTGCGCGACGCCGCCGCCCGCGCGGGCGGGTTCGACGCCGGGCCGGCGCCCGACCCGGAGCGCGTCGCCGCGGCGTTCGCGAGCGACCGGCTGCTCCGCGTCGACGGCGCGCCGGTGGACGGCTTCGCCCCGCTGTCCGGCTTCTTCCCGTGCACGGACGGCTGGGTCCGAACGCACGCCAACTACCCGCACCACCGCGCGCGTCTGCTCGCGCTCCTCGGGCTGCCCGACGACGAGGCGACCGCTCCGACGCGCGACGACGTCGGCGCCGCCCTCGCCGGACGATCGGCCCAGGACGTGGAGGACCGCGCCGCCGAGGTCGGTGCGATCGCGGTGCGCGTCCGCACCGAGGACGCGTGGCGGGCGTCTGCGGCGGGCCGTGCCGCGGCGTCGGGCGCACCGGTGCAGGTCTCGGTGCGCGACGACGCCGCTCCCCTGCGCACCCTCGCGCCCGGCCCGCGCCCGCTCGCGGGCGTGCGGGTGCTCGACCTCACGCGGGTGATCGCCGGTCCGGTCGCGACGCGCACGCTCGCCCTGCTCGGCGCGGACGTCCTGCGCGTGGACCCTCCAGGGCTGCCCGAGATCGCGGTCCAGCACCTCGACACGGGGCAGGGCAAGCGGTCGACGCTGCTCGACCTCGCGACGCGCGACGGCCGCGCCCGCGCGCAGGAGCTGCTCGACGGCGCGGACGTCCTCGTGACCGGCTACCGCCCCGGAGCGGTCGAGGCGTTCGGTCTGCGGCTCCCGCACGGCGCGGTGCACGCGCGGGTCACCGCGTGGGGCGACGACGGCCCGTGGGCCGGGCGGCGCGGCTTCGACTCGATCGTCCAGGCAGCGAGCGGGATCGCGCTCGTGGAGGGATCACGGGACGGCACCGCGAGCGCACCCGAGGAGGCGCCGCCCGGCGCCCTGCCCGCCCAGGCGCTCGACCACGCGACCGGCTACCTCGTCGCGGCCGCCGTCGTCGACGCGCTCGCCGACCGCGCGACCGACGGCCGGGGCCGGGAGGTCGACGGCGCGCTCGCCCGGACCGCTCACGCCCTCCTCACGGCCCCCGGTCGCGACCCCGCGCACGACGCACCGCGCACGCCCGGGCCGAGCTGCGTCGTCGCGCACCCGGCACGCCTCGACGGCCGGGAGGTCGAGGCGACGACGACGCGGCCGGCGCTCGACCGCCTCGCCGGCGCCCCGCTCGACGACTACCCCGCCCCCGCCCGTCCGTGGGGCGCGGACGAGCCGCGGTGGACGGCGTGAGCGTGGAGCCCGAGGTCGCGGTCCACCTGCGACGGGCGCGTGACCACATGGACGCGCACTTCACGGACCCGCTCACCCTCGCCGAGGTCGCCGACGTCGCGGGCTACTCGCCGTTCCACTTCGCGCGCGCGTTCGCCGCCGCGTTCGGCACGAGCCCGATGGCCTACCTCGCTACGCGCCGGGTGGAGCGCGCGAAGACCCTGCTGCGCACCGCGAACCTCACCGTGACGGAGGTCTGCCACGCCGTGGGCTTCACGAGCCTCGGGACGTTCTCCGCACGCTTCCGCGCGATCGTCGGTGTCACGCCGACCGCGTACCGGGCGGAGCACGTCCGCGCGGGCGGGCCGCCCGTCCCCGGGTGCTTCGCGCTCGCGTGGGGGCAGCCGCAGCCGTCGACCCGGCCGCCGTCGGGCACAGCACGATCGGAGAAGCAGGGCCACGGCGACGCGTCGTAGCGTCGAGAGCGACGGCCGGGAGGGTCGTCGCCCCGCGCCGGGAGACGGCGCCCGAGAGGAGACCCCGTGCTCACGCTGTCCCACACCACCGTGTTCGTGCTCGACCAGGACTCGGCCAAGGAGTTCTACACGACCGTGCTCGGCTTCGAGCTGCGCGACGACTTCTCCATGGGCGCGGACTTCGAGGGCGGCGGCGCGGGGTTCCGGTGGCTCACCGTCGGGCCGCAGGGCGACCCGACGCGCACGATCATCCTGGCCGACTGCGCCATGGGCCGGGACCCCGAGTCGGCGGCGCAGCTCCGGTCGCTCGTCGCCAAGGGCTCGATGGGCGCCGGGGTCCTCCGGACCGACGACTGCGAGGCCACCTATCGCGACCTCGTCGCGAAGGGCGTCACGTTCCGCCAGCCGCCCGCGCACCGCCCCTACGGCGTCGAGGCGGTCTTCGTCGACGACTCCGGCAACTGGTTCAGCCTCACCGAGCCGAAGCCCGCCACCGGCGACTGACGGCCTCGGACCAGGACTGGACCCGATCGACTGGAGCATGCCCATGGCATGCTAGCATCATGCCATGGGCATGCTCCAGGTGAAGAACCTCCCCGACGAGATGCACGCCGCGCTCGCGGCGCGCGCCCGCGCGGACGGCACGACGATGTCCGAGTACGTGACGCGGCTCATCCGGCGCGACCTGGCTCGGCCGACGCTCACGGAGTGGGTCGCCGAGCAGCGCTCCGACGCACCGCGTGCGGAGGTCGACGTCGCCCACGTTCTCGACGAGGTGCGGGTCGAGTACGACGCGACGGCCGCCGGTGCGCACACCCCCGAGCGCTCCCCGGCGCCCGAGGCCCGAGCACGGCGGTGAGGGTTGTCCTCGACGCGAGCGCCGCGGTCGACGCGCTCCTGCCCACCGCACGGCACGACGCGGTGCTCGACCAGCTCGACCGCCTCGTCGCGGCCGAGCTCGTCACACCCTCCCTCGTCGACACGGAGGTGCTCTCGGCGCTCGCGCGGCTCGAGCGCGCGGGGACGATCACCGCGGCGGTCGCGGACGCCGCCGTCGCGCGGTGGTCACGGCTCCCGTGCGAGCGGGTCGACACGACCGCGCTCCTGCCCGACGTCTGGTCGCTCCGGGGTGGCCTGCGCGTGAGCGACGCGCACTACGTGGCACTCGCGCTGCGCCTCGACGCGACGCTGCTCACCACCGACGCGCGGCTCGCGCGCAGCCCGGTCGCGGGGCTCTCGGTGCTCCTGGCAGGGTGAGCACCCCGGGGCGGAGCCGTCAGAAGTGGTCGAGGCGACGCAGGATCGCGCCCTCGCGCAGCGCCCACGGGCAGATCTCGACCTCGTCGACGTCGAGCGCACGCATCGTCTCGACCGCGACGACGCCGCCCGCGACGATCTGGAACGTCCGCTCGGGAGTGATGCCGGGCAGGGCCGTCCGCCCCTCGGCCGTGATGCGCGCCAGGCGCGGCACCCAGTCGGCGAGCTGCGAGCGCCGCATGCGCCACCGGTCGTCCGGGCCGACGGACTCGGTCTGCATCCCCGCGAGGCGCGCGAGCGAGCGGAACGTCTTGGACGTCGCGACGACGTGGTCGGGCGCGGGGAGAGCCTTGAAGGCCTCGACGGTGGGCGCGAGCGTCGCGCGCACGTGCTCGCGCAGTGCCTCGACGTGCTCGGGAGCGGGCGGGTCGTCGGGCAGGAACGCCATGGTCATCCGCCCCGCGCCGAGGGGGACGGACGCCGCGAGGTCGGGCTCCTCGTCGACGCCCGACGCGATCTCCAGCGAGCCGCCGCCGATGTCGAGGACGAGCAGGCGGCCCGCGGCCCAGCCGTGCCACCGCCGCGCGGCGAGGAACGTCAGGCGCGACTCGTCCTCACCGGACAGCACGCGCACCGGCTGGCCCACGCGTTCGCCGATCGCGGCCAGCACCTCGGGCCCGTTGGTCGCGTCGCGCAGCGCCGACGTCGCCATGGGCAGCATCTCGTCGACGGCGGACTCGCGCGCGAGCGCCATCGCGTCGTCGACCGCGGTGAGCATCGCGGCGACGCCCTCGGGCGAGAGCGACCCGTCGGGCTGGAGGTAGCGCATGATGCGCACGACCGTGCGCGCCCCTGCGGCCTGCACGGGGCGCGCCGCGTACGCGGCGTCCACGACGGCGAGGTGCACGGTGTTCGAACCGATGTCGAGGACGCCCAGGCGCGTGGTGGTGCTCACGCGCCGAGCCTAGCGGCGCGGCGAGGGCCGCCGCCGGGCGGGTTGCCCGACGACGGCCCTCGTCCGGTGCGCGGCGCGCACCCGCGGTGACCTGCCGGTCAGTCGCAGGCCAGCGCGTCGTACGCCGCGTCGACCGTCGACGTCGTGCCGTCCGGGGCGACGACCGTGACGGTCGCCGTGCCTGCCTCGACGGACGTGGCGCGCGTCGTGAACGACTGGTAGGCGTTCTTGCCCGGCTGCACGTGCCGGACCGTCCGCTCGCCGAACGGCGTCGTGAGCGTCGCGTCGACAGGCTCCTCGGCCGTGCTGGTCGCTCGGACGGCGACGAACGCCCGGCCGCCGAGGCAGCGCGCGCTCGCGTCGACCGTGACCGGTGCGGGCGGGGCCGCCTCCGAGACCGACGGGATGCGGTCGGCCGCCCCGGTGCCCCACGTGAGGCCCGCGCTCGTGTCGGACAGGTCGAAGTCGAGCGTGCCGCCGTCCTGGAGCGCCGCGACGTCGAGCCACGCCGCGGTGTGCGCGACGCCGTCGACCTCGAGACCGGCGACGTAGCTCGGGAGCTTCTCGTTCGCGCCCGCCGCGTCGATGCGCAGCGTCGCCCCGGCGTCGGTCGTGAGCGTGGCGGCCTGCACCTTGGGGGCGTTCAGCGCGAGGATGCCGGAGCCCGGCATGACGGGCTCGAACCCGAGCGACGCCATGACGTACCAGGCTGCGAGCGTGCCGAGGTCGTCGTTCCCGACGCCGCCGCCCGGGGTGTCCGGGAAGCGGTTGAGGTTCGCGGCGAGCACGTCGTTCGTCTTCCACGGCTGGCCCACGTACCCGTAGAGCCACGCGTTCGTGATCGTGGGCTCGTTGCCCGGGTTGTAGCGGATCGTCGTGTAGTACGAGCTGCCGCCCTTGGCCCACGTGCTCGGCGAGACGCCGGGGTTCGCGGCGAGCGCCGGCTGGTCGAAGTAGTAGTCGAGGCGCTCGACGAAGCCGTCCTCGCCGCCCATGACCTCCTGGAGGCCGGTGACGTCCTGCGGCACCATCCACTGGTACTGCCACGGCACGCCCTCGTGGAAGCCGGAACGCGTGACGTCGGTCAGCTCGGGCAGCGTGACGAACTCGCCCGTCGGGCGCTTCGCGTTGACCATGCCCTGGAAGCCGCCCGAGAGCTCGACGTCCGGGTTCCACAGGTTGCGCCAGTTGCGGCCCTTGTCGAGGAACGCCTCGCCGCCGTCGCGGCCCGTGCGCTCCGCCGCGGCACCGAGGCTCGCGTCGGCGAGCGCGAGCTCGAGCGTGGCGGAGCCGCCGTGACGGTACTCCTCGAACTGGCCGCCGAGGCCGCCCTCGTTCTCGGGGTAGAACGGCACGTGGCCGTGCTCGGCGTAGAACTCGGTGCTGCGTCGGCCGACGGACGCGACGTCCGCGGGGGGCGTCGTCGTGGCGTTCTCCACGAGGTAGTCCCACAGCTCGTCCGCGATGTCGTCGGGGACGGTGCCGAGCGCGAAGTTCTCCGCGAGCCACGGCGTCACGGGGTCGCCCGCCATGATGTTGGTCTCCAGCGCGCCGAGCGACCAGCGCGGCAGCCAGCCGCCCTCGACGCGGTGCTGGTACATCGAGCGCACGATGTCCTGCGCGCGCTCGGGCAGCAGGAGCGCGTGCAGCGTCGCCTGCGTGCGGTACGTGTCCCAGAGCGAGAAGTTCTGGTAGTAGTCCCAGCCGTCGGCCTGGTGGACCTCGAGGTCCATGCCGCGGTACCGGCCGTCGACGTCGCTGCCGATCGTCGGGGACAGCAGGGTCTTGTAGAGCTGGGTGTAGAAGATCCGGCGCTGGTCGGGCGACGCGTCGATCGTGGCACGGCCCAGCTCGGCGTTCCACGCGTCGCGGGCCTCCTCGCGCACGGTGTCGAACGCGACCTGCCCGCCCTCGTCGGTGGCCTCGGCCTCGCGGTTGGCGCGCGCGCCGTCGACGCTCACGAAGGACACGCCCACGCTCACCTCGACGTCGCGGTCGGTCGTGGTGTCGAACACCGCGACGGCGCCGTTGTCGCCGCCCGCGACCTCGCTCGTCGTGGAGCCCGCGACGTAGCGCGCGTCGGTGCCCCACGTGCCGCTCGACGCGACCGGGCGGTCGAACGTCGCGCTGAAGAAGTACCGCTGCTTGTCCGGCGTGCCGCCGCAGAAGCCGCCGTTGTCGACCCAGCCCTCGAGCGTGCGGTCGTCGACCCACGTCACGAAGCTCGCGCCGGCGTCGCGCAGGGTCTGGCCCACGTTGAACGACAGGTGCGACGTCGTCGAGGCGGGGAACGTGTAGCGGTGCGCGCCGACGCGCGTGGTCGCGGTGAGCTCGGCGTGCACGTCGTTCGCGAGCGTCACCTCGTAGAACCCGGCCGACGCGCGCTCCGTGCTCTTCTGGTCCTTGATCGCGATGAAGGAGCGCGACGTGCGCGGGGTCGCGCTTGTGTCCGGCGTGACGAGCAGCTCGCCCGCCGCGGGGCAGCCCGCGCTGTTCACGTGCCGGTGGCTGAAGCCCCACACGCGCCCGGCGTTCGTGCTGTACGACGTCGAGGCGTAGGAGTTCGTGTTGTCCGGGCTGAGCTGGACCATGCCGAACGGCACGGTCGCGCCCGGGTAGGCGTTGCCCTCGCTCTCGGTGCCGACGAACGGGTTGACCTCGAGCGTGAGGTCGTCGCCCGCGGCGCCGGTGACGGTGCCCTCGTCGGCGGGGGCGGCGCCCGCGGCGGCGGGCAGCAGCGTGCCCGGCGCGACGGCGAGCGCGAGCCCCGCGGCGAGCAGGGCGAGTCGTGGTCGTCTCATGCCATGTCCTCTTCGACGTGCGACCGGGCGTCGTCGCCCGGGGTGCCCCGGGTCCGTCGAGCAGGCGCCGCCCGGGCCGCTCGTGGCGGGGCGACGGTTCTCCTCGTCGACGACGGGCGACCGCCAGCCACTCTCCCCCGGCTATGACTGCGCTGTCAATTGGGTGCTTCGGCGAACCGGTCGGGCAGACGGGAGGCGCTCCGTCGCGAGCCGGACGCCACCCCTCCGAGCGGCCCTGCGGTGCCCGACGACGCGCGCCCGGCGGCGCACCGGTCGCACCGAATGCCTGATGTGGCCGATGGCACAGCGACCTGTCAGATAAATAAGGTTAGGCTCCCCTAACGGGCCGCCCGGCCTGATCCTTCGACTCCTGGGAGACCTCGTCATGCCCTCGCGCACCACGAACCGACGCCTCGTGGCCGTCCTCACGGCCGCCCCGCTCGCCCTCGCCCTGGCTGCGTGTAGCTCGGGCGACGAGAGCGTCGCGGGAGGTACCGAGGAGACCGCCGAGTCCGCGCCGTCGACAGTGACGATCGAGGACAACCACGGGTCCGTCGAGGTGCCGGTGAACCCGGAGCGGGTCGTCGCGCTCGACAACCACGTCTTCGAGACGCTCTCCGCGTGGGAGGTCCCGCTCGTCGCTGCGCCGAAGGGCATCATGGGCGACGGGCTGTGGCCCGAGTACACCGAGGACGACGCCGTGCTCGACGTGGGGATGCACCGCGAGCCGAACCTCGAGTCCATCGTCGCGGCGGAGCCCGACCTGATCATCGGCGGGTACCGGTTCTCGGACAGCTACGACGACATCAAGGCCCAGAACCCCGACGCGGTGGTCGTCGAGCTCGCCCCGCGCGACGGCGAGGACCAGTCCTCGGAGCTGGTCCGGCAGATCGAGATCCTCGGTCAGATCTTCGACCGCGAGGACGCGGCCGACGCGATCGTCGCCGACTACGAGGCGGCCGTCGCCGACGCGAAGGATGCGTACGACGGCGAGAGCACGGTCGTCGGCCTCATCACGTCGGGCGGCGAGATCTCCTACAGCGCGCCGGTGACGGGGCGCAGCATCGGCACCCTCTTCCCGACCCTCGGGCTCGAGCCGGCGATCGAGCAGGCCGCCGAGGACACCTCGCACGGTGACGACATCAGCGTCGAGGCGATCGCTGCCGCGAACCCGGACTGGATCGTCGTGCTCGATCGCGACGGTGCGGGCGTCGGCGAGGGTGAGTACCGCCCGGCGTCCGAGCTCATCGGGGGCTCGGAGGCCCTCGCGGGGGTGACGGCCGTCGCGAAGGGCCAGGTGGTCTACCTCGACCCGGACTTCTACCTCACCGAGGACATCCAGGCGTACACCGCGCTGTACGAGCAGATCGCCCAGGCGTTCTCCGGCGCCGCGTGACCTGCCCAGCCGTCTCGTGAACCGCAGCGCCTCCGCGACGCGGGCCGCGTCGGCCGCCGCCCCGGGTCGACCGCACCGGGGGCGGCGGCCGTCGCCCGGCCTGCTCGTCGCCGTCCTCGTGACGCTCGCCCTCGTCGTGACGTCCCTCTTCGTCGGGGTCTACGACCTGGGCGCCGCGGGCGGCGGCGAGATGTTCCTCATCACGCGGCTCCCGCGGACGCTCGCCCTCGTGCTGGCCGGGAGCGCGATGGCCGTGAGCGGCCTGGTGCTCCAGCAGCTCACGCAGAACCGGTTCGTCGAACCGACCACGAGCGGGACGAGCGAGTGGGCGGCGCTCGGCCTGCTGCTCTCCGTCGTCCTCCTGCCGACGGCCGGCATCGCGACCCGCATGGTGCTCGCGAGCGTCGCCGCGTTCGCCGGGACCATGGTGTTCATGGCGATCCTGCGCCGCGTTCAGGTGCGGAGCACGCTCGTCGTGCCCGTCGTCGGCATCATGCTCGGCGCGGTGGTCAGCGCGGTGACGACGCTCCTGGCGATCTCGACGAACTACCTCCAGCTGCTCGGGACCTGGTTCCTGGGCAGCTTCACGAGCGTCGTCCGGGGGCAGTACGAGGTGCTGTGGGTCGTCGCGGCGGTGTGCGCGGCGATCTTCGTCCTGTCCGACCGGCTCACGGTCGCCGGCCTCGGCCGCGACGTCGCGACGAACCTCGGCCTGGGCTACGAGCGGGTCGTCCTCCTCGGGACGGCGCTCGTCTCCGTCGCGTCGGGCGTCACGACCGTCGTGGTCGGGTTCCTCCCGTTCCTCGGGCTGATCGTGCCCAACGTCGTCTCGATGCTGCGCGGGGACGACCTGCGCTCGAACCTCCCCTGGGTGTGCGTGGGCGGCGTCGCGCTCGTCACGGCCTGCGACATCGTCGGTCGCGTGGTCCGGATGCCCTTCGAGGTCCCCGTCGCGATGATCCTCGGGGTCGTCGGCGCGGCGGCGTTCGTGGCCCTGGTCCTGCGGGTGCAGCGCCGTGGTTGAGCTGACGAGCACGCCCCGGCGCGTCCGGCCCGCGACCGCGCCCGCACGGGTGGAGCGCCCGTGGCGCGCGGTCGTCCGTTCGTACGGGTTCCGGCTAGGCGTCGTCCTCGCCGTCGCGCTCGCCGCCGCGGCGGGGATCCTCACCTACGGCAACCCGGCCGCGCCCGGCTCGTCGGGCTTCTGGGTCATCGTCGGCAGCCGCCTCGCGTCGGTCGGGACGATCCTCGTCGTCGCGTTCTGCCAGGGCGTGGCGACCGTCGTCTTCCACGCGGTGACGAACAACCGGATCCTCACCCCGTCGATCCTCGGGTTCGACGCGCTCTACCGCGTCGTCCAGACCGGCCTGGTGTTCCTCTTCGGCGCGGGCAGCCTCGCCGCGACGGACGGCCTGCCCAAGATCGCGCTCCAGAGCCTCCTCATGGTCGGGTTCGCGTCGCTCCTCTACGGCTGGCTCTTCACCGGGACCCGGGCGAACCTGCACCTGCTGCTCCTCGTCGGAGTCGTCCTCGGCATGGGGTTCGGGGCGCTCTCCACGTTCATGCAGCGTCTCCTCACCCCCAGCGAGTTCGACATCCTCTCGGCGCGGCTGTTCGGCAACATCAGCGCCTCGGACGCGTCCTACCTGCCGTGGGGCGCCCTCGTGTGCGTCGTGGTCGGCGTGGTGCTCTGGCGCCGCCGCCACGTCCTGGACGTCGTGTCGCTCGGCCGGGAGACCGCCACGAGCCTCGGAGTCCGCCACCAGCGCGAGGTCATGCTGGCCCTGTTCCTCGTCGCGGTGCTCGTCTCCGTGTCCACCTCCCTCGTCGGGCCGATGACGTTCTTCGGGTTCGTCGTCGCGATGCTCACCTACCAGGTCGTCGGCACGAGCAGGCACACCCGCACGCTGCCGATGGTCGTCGCCGTCGCCGTCGCGACCCTGCTGCTCGCCTACTTCGTGCTGCGGCACGTCTTCTACGCGGCGGGGCTCGTGTCCGTCATCATCGAGCTCGGCGGCGGGCTCGTGTTCCTCGTCTACCTCCTCAGGAAGGGCCTGCGGTGATCACCCTCCACGACGTCACCAAGACCTACGGCGACGTCCACGCCCTCGGGCCGGTCGACCTCGAGATCCCGACCGGTGGCGTCACGGCGCTGGTGGGCCCGAACGGCGCCGGGAAGTCCACGATGCTCACGATCGTCGGCCGGCTGCTGTCTGCCGACGCCGGGAGGGTCACCGTCGGCGGTCTCGACGTGGTCACGGCCCACCCGCGGGCGCTCGCCCAGCGGCTCGCGATCCTGCGCCAGGAGAACCACTTCGTCGCGCGGCTCACCGTCCGCCAGCTGGTGCGGCTCGGCCGGTTCCCGCACACCCAGGGCCGCCTCACACGGGACGACGAGGCGGCGGTGGACACCGCGCTCGGCTTCCTCGACCTCGTCGACCTCCAGCAACGGTTCCTCGACGAGCTCTCGGGCGGGCAGCGGCAGCGGGCCTACGTCGCGATGGTCCTGGCCCAGGAGACGGAGTACGTGCTCCTCGACGAACCGCTCAACAACCTCGACATGCAGCACGCGGTGGCGATGATGGCGCGCCTGCGCCGGGCTGCGGACGAGCTCGGCAAGACCGTGGTGCTCGTCGTGCACGACGTCAACTTCGCGGCGGCGTACGCGGACCGGATCGTCGCGATGACCGACGGGACGATCCGCTACGTCGGCAGCCCCGACGAGATCATGACGAGCGAGGTCCTCACCGACGTGTTCGCGACGCCCGTGACGGTCGTCGACGGTCCGGGCCACCCCCTGGCGGTCTACTACCGCCCCTGAGCGTCGCGTCGCCCGAGCACGACTCGCACCGTCGGACGATGCCCGTCCACACGCCGTGCGGTGACGCCTATCTCGGCAGGGCGCCCGACACCGCGCCGTCGATCAGGTCCTCCGCGTCCGCGACGACCGCGCGCTCCTGCGCCTGCGCGGCCGCGACGGCCTCGGCGCGGGCCTCGACGATCGCGCGGTGCAGGTCGGCGTGGACGCGGCGTCGCACGTCGCGCGCGATCTCGTCGGCCTCGTCCGGCTCGACCGGGTCGCCGTCCGCCTCGCGCAGCCCGACGACGTCTGCCACCTCGAGCGCGACGCGCCGCTCCGCGTCGGCGAGCAGCGCGACGACCGCGGTGTCCGCCGCGCGGCCGAGCCGCGTCTCCTCGAACGCGCGCGTCGCGTCGTCGACGATCGCTCGCGCCTGCGCGACGAGCTCCGACGCGATGGACGGCGAGTGGGCGGCGAGCGTCGCGAGGTCGTAGAGCAGGACGCCCTCGACGTCCGCGACGCGCGGGTCGACGTCGCGGTGCAGCGCGAGGTCGAGCACGACGGTCGGCCGGGCCTCGGGCTCGTCGCCCGCCCGGACGGCGGCGCGCTCGCGCGCCCGGACCACCGCGGCGGCGTCGAGCACGTGCTCGATGGCCTGCTCGCGGCGGGTCGTCGCCGGGCCGTCGTCGCCCGCGAGCGCGCGACCCCGCGCCCCGCTGCACGACACGACGAGGTCGGCGTCCTCGAGCGCGGCGACGAGGTCGGTCACGGCCTCGACCCCGCGCGCGGCGGCGAACTCCTCGGCCCGGCCGGACTGCGAGTAGACGCGCACGTCGTCGCACCCGAGCGCGCGCAGCGCGGCGAGGCTCGCGCCCGCGTACGACCCGGTCCCGATGAGGACGGCGCGCACCTGGTGCCACGGCGGCAGCTCGGCCGCCGCGAGGTCGAGGCCCAGCGCGACGACGGAGCGGCCCGCGCCGCCGAGCGTCGTGGAGGTGCTGACCTTCTTGGACGTGCGCGACGCCGTCTGGAACAGGAGCTCGAGCGTCGAGGAGGTGACGCCGTCGGCGTGCGCGGTCTCCAGGGCGCGCTTGACCTGGCCGGCGATCTCGCGCTCGCCCACGACCATGGAGTCCAGGCCCGACGCGACCGCGAACAGGTGCTCGGCGACCTCGGTCCCGGCGCGCGTGCGGAACGAGGCGAGCGCCTCGGCGGGCGCGACGCCCGACGCGTCGGCGACCATGCGCGCGACGTGCTCGGTCGCGTGCTGCACGCCTGTCCCGTCGAGGGGCGCGTCCACGTCGAGGTACAGCTCGAACCGGTTGCACGTCGCGAGGACGACGGCACCGGTGATCACGTCGCACGCCGCGACCGCGGAGCCGCCGATCGAGTGCGCCCCGGTGGAGAGTCGCTCCAGGGCGTCGAGGTCGAGCTCGTGGTGGCTGGCCGTGAGGGAGAGAAGAGCCACAGTGCCTCCGATTTAATCATTCCACCGGGAGGGAGGCAGAATCGGTAGCTGTGATTCCTGTCGCCCTTTCCCCGGGCCATCCCCTGACCGACGGCCGCACGGACCGTTCGCCGCTCGTGCAGGCCCTGCGCGCGGGCACGACCGGAAATCGCCCGGAAATCACACCGGTGTGGTTCATGCGCCAGGCGGGCCGCTCGCTGCCCGAGTACCGCGCGGCGCGCGAGGGTGTGAGCATGCTCGACTCGTGCCTGCGCCCGGACCTCGCGTCGGAGATCACGCTCCAGCCGGTGCGCCGGCACGGCGTCGACGCGGGCATCTTCTTCTCCGACATCGTCGTGCCGCTGCGGCTCGCGGGCGTCGAGGTCGACATCGCGCCGGGCGTCGGCCCGGTCATGGGCCAGGCGTACCGGACGCGCGACGACGTCGCGCGCCTCGTGGAGACCGAGCTCACCGAGGAGTCGCTGGCCCCGATCCGGGAGGCCGTCGCGCTGACCGTCGACGCGCTCGGCACGACGCCGCTCATCGGGTTCGCGGGCGCGCCGTTCACGCTCGCGGCCTACCTCGTCGAGGGCCGGCCGTCGCGCGACCACCTCGCGGCCCGCGCGCTGCTGCGCGGCGACCCGGAGACGTGGCAGCGCCTCGTCGACTGGGCCGCCGACCTCACCGGCACGTTCCTGCGCGCCCAGGTCCAGGCGGGCGCGAGCGCCGCCCAGCTCTTCGACTCCTGGGCGGGCTCGCTCTCCCTCGCCGACTACGCCGCGGGCGCCGCCCCGGCGAGCACGCGCGCGCTGACCCACGTCGCCGACCTCGACGTGCCGGTCGTGCACTTCGGCACCGGCACGGGTCACCTGCTGCCCGCGATGCGCGACGCCGTCACCGCGGCCGGGGTGCGCGACGTCGCCGTGGGCGTCGACTACCGCACGCCGCTCGACGACGCCGCCCGGCTCCTCGCCGACGGGCACGCCCCCGTCCCGGTCCAGGGCAACATCGACCCCGCCCTGCTCGCCGCGCCGTGGGACGTGCTGGAGGCGCACGTGCGCGACGTCGTGCGGCGCGGGCGCACCGCGCCCGGGCACGTGGTGAACCTCGGCCACGGCGTCCCGCCGGACACCGACCCGGACGTCCTCACGCGTGTCGTCGGCCTGGTCCACGCGCTCGGCGCAGACTGGACGGGACAGGACGACGCGCACGAGGAGGCGACCCGACGGTGAGCACCGAGCCGACGACGTCCCGCACCTCCCCCGGGACCGTCCCCGAGGAGGTGGACGCGGTCGTCGTCGGCGCGGGGGTCGCGGGGCTCACCGCGGCCCGGACCCTGCGCGAGCAGGGGCTGCGCGTCGTCGTGCTCGAGGCCGCGGACGTCCCCGGCGGGCCCGTCCGCGGCGGCGACCTGCCCGGGCTCGACGGCGTGCGCGTCGACCTGGGGGCAGAGTCCTTCGCCGCCCGCGGTGCGGCGGTCGGCGACCTCGTCCGCGACCTCGGCCTCGACGTCGTCGAGCCGTCGGGGGCGGGCGCGTGGGGCTACGCCGCCGGGCGCGCCTACCCGCTGCCGCGCGCGGGCGTGCTCGGGATCCCGGCCCACCCCTGGTCCTCCGACGTGCGCCGCGCGGTCGGCGTCGGCGGTGCGCTGCGCGCGAGCCTCGACCGCGTCCTGCCGCGCCGCGTCACGGACCTGCGCACGCTCGAGACCTTCGCGCGCTCGCGCATGGGGTCGCGCGTCACGGAACGCCTCGTGGCGCCCGTCGCGGCGGGCGTCCACTCCGCCCCGCTCGACCGTCTGGACGTCGCCGCGGTCGCGCCCGGGCTCCGTGAGGCGTTCGAGCGCGAGGGCTCGCTCGCGGGCGCGGTCGCGTCGCTGCGCGCGCTCGCCCCGGCAGGCTCGGCCGTGCGCGGGATCGACGGCGGCATGCACCGCCTCGTCGAGCACCTCGCGGCGGGCACGGACGTGCGCGTCCGCCACGAGGTCACCGACCTGACCCACCGTGAAGCACCCCGTCGAGAAGTGGAGATCCGGCCCGGATCCGACGCGGACAGGGGCGGGAACCCGCGTCTCGGCGGCTGGGTGGTCCGTGCGCAGACGCCCGACGGGCCGGTCGAGCTCGCCGCGCCCCGGCTCGTCGTGACGACCCCGGCGCTCGTCGACGCGCTCGGGCCGCTCGTCGGCACCGCGGCGGACCTGCTGCCCGACCCCGAGCCCGGTGCGGACGTCCGCCTCGTCACGCTCCTGCTCCGCGCTCCCGAGCTCGACGACGCGCCGCGCGGGACGGGCCTGCTCGTCGCCCCGCCGCACCGCGACGCCGGGCGGGCCGCGCCGCCGTCGGACGTCGAGGCCAAGGCCCTGACGCACTCGACGGCCAAGTGGCCGTGGCTGCGCGAGCGCGTGCGCGCCGCCGTCGGCCCGGGCCACCACGTGGTGCGGCTCAGCTACGGGCGCATCGGCGCGACGACGGAGCCAGGGCTCGATCGTGTCGTCGCCGACGCGTCGCGGCTGTTCGGCGTCGACCTGCACGGCCGCGTGCTCGGGCACGTCGTGACCCGCTGGAACGGCGCGCTGCCCCCGCCGACGCCCGCGTTCCGCCGCGAGGTCGCGGCGTTCGTCGAGCGGGTCGACGCCGTCCCCGGGCTCGCGGTGACGGGTGGCTGGATCGCCGGCACGGGCCTCGCGTCGATCGTCGGGCACGCCCAGGAATGCGCGCGCGGCCTCGTCGCCGAGCAGTGAGGTAATCCTTACCGGAATCCCGAAGAATTCCGAGGGCAATTGCGGGCGAATTGACCTGACACATTGTCGGCACGTTCCTGACCGGGCGTCAGGACCGCGTCACTCCCCCGGACATTTCCGCCGTCGTGACGTGCGCATTTCCGTGGACCGCCGAAGTGGGGAGAGACTGGGACCGTGAGCCCTGCAGGTACCCCTCCCCTCCGTGTGGGCACGCGCGGCAGCGCCCTCGCGACCACCCAGACCGGCCACGTCGCCCGACGCCTCGAGGAGCTGACCGGCCGGGAGATCGAGATCGTGCGCATCCGCACCGACGGCGACGTCCTCACCGGGTCGCTCGCCCAGATGGGCGGCACCGGCGTCTTCGTCACCGCGCTGCGCGAGGCGCTGCTCGACGAGCGGTGCGACGTCGCCGTCCACTCCCTCAAGGACCTCCCGACCGGGCACGCGCCCGGCCTGACGATCGTCACGCCCGAGCGCGAGAACCCGCGCGACGTCCTCTGCGCGCGCGGCGGCCTCACCATCGCGACGCTCCCGCGCGGGGCCCGCGTGGGCACCGGGTCGCCCCGCCGGGCCGCGCAGCTCCGCTCCGTCCGGCCCGACCTCGACGTCGTCGACATCCGCGGCAACGTCGACACACGCCTCGCCCGCGCGCTCGGCCCCGACGCGGACCTCGACGCCGTCGTGCTCGCCTACGCCGGGCTCGCGCGGCTCGGCCGGCTCGACGCCGTGTCCGAGGTGGTCGACACCGCGATCATGGCGCCCGCCGCCGGGCAGGGCGCCCTCGCGGTGGAGGTGCGGACGTCGTCGCTCGACGACCCCGTGCTCGCGCGCGCCCTGCGCGACCTCGACCACGAGCCGACCCGCCTCGCCGTCCTCGCCGAGCGCTCGCTCCTCGCACGGCTCGAGGCCGGCTGCGCCGCCCCCGTCGGCGCGCACGCCGTGGTCGAGGAGGACGAGATCGTGCTGACGGCGGTCGTGGCACGCGTCGACGGCGCGGAACAGCTCACGCACTCGGCGCGCGCCGCGCTCCCCGGCGGGAACGCCCCGTCGGCCGCTGCACGGTCGGGACGGGACGACGTCGCCCGCGACCTGGGCGCGCGCGTCGCCGACGCGCTCCTCGCCGACGGCGCCGCACGCCTCGCCCCGTTGCGCGAGACCGGCGGCCTCGCGACCGGGTCCCCGTCCGGCCCGGCCGCCGGGGACGTCACGCCCACCGACGCGGCCCCCTCGTCCGAACGGGCGGTCGAGGCCGCTCGACAGCAGCTCCGCGACGGCGGCTACCGCGGCGAGACCCGATGACCCCGGGACCCCTGCGCGACCCGTCGCGCGGCCCCGCGCCCGT
The DNA here is from genome assembly GCF_009708005.2 of Cellulosimicrobium protaetiae. Taxonomy (NCBI): domain Bacteria; kingdom Bacillati; phylum Actinomycetota; class Actinomycetes; order Micrococcales; family Promicromonosporaceae; genus Cellulosimicrobium; species Cellulosimicrobium protaetiae. The sequence continues at coordinate 119,837 of NZ_CP052757.1, forward strand.
CGTCCCTCCGCCGCCGGCCCGGGCGACCCCGCGAGGCGAGGCCGAGCCCGCCGGACCGGTGCCGCCCCCGGAGGTCGCGGGCAGCCCGCTCGCCGGCCGGACGGTCCTCGTCCCCCGATCGCCCGAGCGCGCCGCCGGGCTCGCCGCGACGCTCCGCGACGCCGGGGCGCGCGTCCTCGTCAGCCCCGCGATCGAGCGCGCCCGGGTCGAGGACACCGCGCCTGTGGACGGCGCCGTCGCCCGCCTCGCGCACGGCGACTTCTCCTGGGTCGTCGTGACGAGCGTCAACGCGATCGACGAGCTCCTCGCCGCCGCCGCCCGCCAGGGCGTCGACCTGGGCGACGCCGCCCGCCGGTCCCGCTGGGCCGCCGTCGGCCCCGCGACCCGCCGCGCCCTCGAAGTCGTCGGCATCCACGTGGACCTCGAGCCGACCGAGAACTCGGCCCGGGGCCTCGTCGCCGCCTTCGCCACGCTCGCCCCGGCGGACCAGGGTTCTCCCTCGGCGGACCGGGGTTCTGTCTCGGCAGGCCAGGGTTCTCCCGCGCGAGGGAGGGCCGGGGTCCTGCTCCCGCAGGGGGACCTCGCGGCTCCGACGATGCACGACGGCCTGCACGACCTCGGGTACGTCCCGCACGTCGTCACCGTCTACCGCACCGTCACGCACACCCTCGACCCCGAGGTCGTCGCGGCCTGGCGCGCGGGTGACGTGGACGCCGTCGTGCTGACCTCGGGGAGCGTCGCGCGCGAGATCGCGGAGCAGCTCGGGTCGCGCGACGACGTCGCGGGAGTCGCGATCGGCGACCCGACCGCCCGCGCGGCGCGCGACGTCGGGCTGCGGCTCGACGCGGTGGCCGAGCGGCCCACGGACTCCGCGCTCGCCGCCGCACTGACCACCGTCCTGTCGGGCGCCCCGGCCGCTCTCCCGACCATCGACCCGACCGACGCTGCCGCGACCGACGAAGGAGATCCCTCGTGACCCACCCGCTTCCCGTCGGCCACCACCGGCCGCGCCGCCTGCGCACGAGCCCGCGCGTGCGGCGGCTCGTGTCCGAGACGCGCGTGCACGCGTCGGACCTCGTGCTGCCGCTGTTCGTCAAGGAGGGCCTGGACGCGCCGCGCCCGATCTCGTCGATGCCGGGCGTCGTGCAGCACACGGAGGCGACGCTCGCGGACGCGGTGCGCGACGCCGCACGCGCCGGGGTCGGTGGCGTCATGCTGTTCGGCATCCCCGCCGAGCGCGACGCCACGGGGACGCAGGCGGACGCGGAGGACGGCATCCTCCAGCGCGGGATCCGGGTCGCTGTCGAGGCCGCGAGGGAGCACGCCGGCGGCGGGCCGGTCGTCATGGCCGACACGTGCCTCGACGAGTTCACCGACCACGGGCACTGCGGCGTGCTGACCACGGGACGTGACGGGGCGATCGTCGTCGACAACGACGCGACGCTCGACCGCTATGCGTCCATGGCCGTCGCCCAGGCGAGGGCGGGCACGGACGTCGTGGCGCCGTCGGGCATGATGGACGGCCACGTCGGCGTGATCCGCGAGGCGCTCGACGCCGCCGGGTTCGACGACGTGGGCATCCTCGCCTACTCCGCGAAGTACGCGAGCGCGTTCTACGGCCCGTTCCGCGAGGCCGTGGACTCGGCGCTCCAGGGTGACCGCCGGACGTACCAGATGGACGCGGGCAACGCCCGCGAGGGCCTGCGCGAGGCGGACCTCGACCTCGCGGAGGGCGCTGACATGGTCATGGTGAAGCCCGCGGGGTCGTACCTGGACGTGCTGGCGGCGGTCGCGGAGATGTCGTCGGTGCCGGTGGCGGCGTACCAGGTGTCGGGCGAGTACGCGATGATCGAGGCCGCCGCGGCGAACGGCTGGATCGACCGGCGCGCGGCGGTCACGGAGTCGGTGCTGGGCATCAAGCGCGCCGGCGCGGACGTGATCCTCACCTACTGGGCGACGGAGCTCGCGGGCTGGCTGGACGAGAACGACGGAAGGACGCGGGCATGACGGACACCGGAGGCTTCGGGACGGCGGAGGCCGTGCAGGCGGAGAACGCGGCGCTCTTCGGCGCCCCGGGCGCGGGCGGGGCGGACAACCACGCCGCGTTCGTGCGCGCGCAGGCCGTGCTGCCGGGCGGGGTGAGCTCGCCGGTCCGCGCCTACGGGTCCGTCGGCGGCGACCCGCGGTTCCTGGCCTCGGCCCGCGGCCCGTACGTCACCGACGTCGCAGGGCGCGAGTACGTCGACCTCGTGTGCTCGTGGGGCCCGGCGCTGCTCGGGCACGCGCACCCCGACGTCGTCGCGGCGGTCCAGGAGGCCGCCGCGCGCGGGCTGTCGTTCGGCGCGCCGACGCTCGGCGAGGTCGAGCTCGCGGAGGAGATCCGCCGTCGGGTGCCCGCCGCGGAGCGCGTGCGCCTCGTGTCGACCGGCACCGAGGCGACCATGACCGCGATCCGGCTGGCGCGCGGCGTGACCGGGCGGGACGTCGTCGTGAAGTTCGCGGGCTGCTACCACGGGCACGTCGACGCGCTGCTCGCGGAGGCGGGCTCCGGCGTCGCGACGCTCGCCCTGCCCGGCTCGGCCGGGGTCACCGAGGCGACGGCGGCCGAGACACTCGTGCTCCCGTACAACGACCTCGCCGCCGTCGAGGCGGCGTTCGCGGAGCGCGGCTCCGAGATCGCGGCCGTCATCACGGAGGCGTCGCCCGCCAACATGGGCGTCGTCCCGCCCGCGGAGGGCTTCAACGAGGGCCTGCGCCGCATCACCGCGGCGCACGGCGCGCTGCTCGTCCTCGACGAGGTGCTCACGGGCTTCCGCGTCGGGCCGAGCGGCTGGTGGGGCCTCGAGAACGCGGCCCTGCGCGGCCAGGGCGCGGACGGGTACACGCCGGACCTGTTCACCTTCGGCAAGGTCGTCGGCGGCGGGATGCCGGTCGCCGCGGTCGGCGGCCCGGCGACCGTCATGGACCAGCTCGCGCCGCTCGGCCCGGTGTACCAGGCGGGCACGCTGTCCGGGAACCCGGTCGCGGTCGCGGCGGGTCTCGCGACGCTCCGCCTCGCCGACGACGCGGTCTACGCGCGCGTCGACGAGGTCGCGGGAGTGCTGTCGTCGGCCGTGGGCGCGGCGCTCGACGCCGCGGGCCTCCCGCACCGCGTGCAGCGCGCAGGGTCGCTCTTCTCGGTGTTCTTCGGCGACCTCGCGGCGAGCGCCGGCGTGCGCGACTACGCGCAGGCCCAGGCGCAGGAGACGTTCCGGTACCGCGCGTTCTTCCACGCGATGCTCGACGCGGGCGTCAGCCTCCCGCCGTCGGTGTTCGAGGCGTGGTTCGTCTCCGCGGCCCACGACGACGCCGCGGTGACGCGCATCCTCGACGCCTTCCCCGCGGCGGCCCGAGCCGCGGCCAAGGCGACCCCCGACTGACGAGTCGCCCACCCCGGTCGGTGGTGGGCCTCAGTACGTCGTGGCGCGGCCTGCCTGCTTGCCGAGCGAGCGGATCTGGAAGCCGAAGGCGATGAGCATGACGCCCCAGACGATCGCGAAGAGCGCGAGCAGCCACACGATCGAGACCAGCCCGGCGTTGACGTTGAACAGCACGAGCAGACCGAAGACGAGGCCGAGGACTCCGGCGAACACGCCCCAGCCCCACCCGCTGCCGGGGATCTTGCGCAGGTCGAGGCTCGCGACGGTCTGGAACAACCCGTAGACCACGGCCCAGAACCCGACGATCCACGTGAGGACGATCGCGGTCTTGCCCGGCCAGACGAGCAGCACGATACCGACGGCCAGGCTGAGGACGCCCATGGTCACGAGGAACGCGGTGCCGCTGCCCGTGCCGCGTCGCCGGATGCCCTCGATGATCTCGACGAGCCCGTCCACGACCGCGAAGACACCGATCACCCAGATGACGACGGCCGCGGTCTTGTCCGGCCACGACAGCGCGACCACGCCGAACAGGATCGCGAGGACGCCGCGGAGCACTGGCCAGTACCAGACCTGCTTCGCGGTGCTGGAGAAGGCGGTGAGGATCGGGTCCTGCGTCGTCATGGTCACTCCCCGTGCCGAGGTGACGGGCCGGCGCCCCGACGGCCTGGGCCGGTGACGCCTCCCGCTTCGCCTCCATGGAACACCCGGAAATCCTGCGTGTCGCGGCGAAGCGCGCGTTTCGCCCGCTCGGGCCGACCGGGTCAGGCGCGCGCCGGACGCGGCGCGAGGGCCGGAGCGGGCGCGCGCCGGCGTCGGCCCGACCAGATCACGAGGACGGCGAGCGCCAGCACGCCCGCGAACGCGAGGACCGGTCCGGCGAAGAAGGGGCCGATCCGCTTGTCGGCGACGACGGCGACCGTCGGCGTGTAGGCGACGTCGGCCGCGGCCGGCGAGAACGTGAAGTCGGAGACGATCTGCGTCCCCGGCTCGGTGAAGACCTGCTCGTGCGACGTGACGAAGCTGCCGGACGCGAGGAGCGCCGCGAGCTCGTCGGACGACACCGACCCCGGGTCGACCCGGCCGGCGAACCGCACGGTCGGCTCCTGCGCCTCGGCGGTGGCGTCGACGCGGTCGACGCGGTGGTCGGCGAGGACGTACGTGCGCGTGCTCTGCGTCTCGTCGGCGACGGCGGACATGCGCATCGGGTAGACGAGCGAGCCGCTCGGGAACGTCACCCGCAGGGGCTGCAGCGTCCCGTCGAACGCGGTGGCCTCCTCGGGCGCGAGCCGGGCCGCGACGAAGGACCACCCCTCGGCGACGTACGGGGCGAGCGCGGTCTGGATCTCCTCGGGGAGCTGGAACCCCCGCTCCGTGAGCCAGGCGCCGAGGGCGGCGGGGTCGGTCGCGCCGAGGGTCGTGACGTCGAGCGGCCCGAGCCGGACCTCGTCGAGGACCGCGACGCCCGCCGGAGCGCCGGCGCCGTCGCTGCCGGCGGTGCCGAATCCCAGCTCGGGCCACCACCGGTGGTCCGTGGCGACGGCGCGCGGCTGCGTGAGGTCGTCGAGCTCACGGAAGACCTGGGGGTCGGCGAGCGCGACCTCGGCCGGTGCCGGCGTGGGCAGGATCAGACCGACCTCCGGCGCGTTCGACAGGGCGTCGAGCTCGATCAGCATCGTCTCGGTCGTCCCGTCCCACTGGAGCACCGCCGCCTCCTGCGAGACCGAGGTGTCGTAGGCGGGTCCGTCGACGAGCCCGCCGCACGCGCACGCGCCGGCGGGCGGCGCCGCGACCACGGCCCCGCCCGCCAGCGCGAGCGTGGCCGCTGCCGCGCGGACCGCCCGTCGTGCTCCGGTTCCCCCGCCCATGCTTGGGAGGTTAGGTGTGCGTCCCCTGCCTCGCGCGCCGAGGACCGAATCGTGATGGTGCTGTGACAGCACCGTGATCCGGCCGCCCGACGAGCCTCCGTCGGCGCGGTGGCGGGCCACGTCAGGCGACGGCCGCGCTCACGCCGAGGTGGACGACGACGCCCAGCACGATCGCCCAGAGGGAGACCGCGATGACGCCCCAGACGAACACGCGGGACCGGGGCGCGCCGAACCCGACCATCGCGGCGGCGGTGACGTGGCTCGGCAGCAGGAGCGGCCCGAGGAGGCTCACGCCGGGCACGCCGTACCGGTCGAACACGCGCCGCATGCGCTGCCGCTTGGGGCTCTTCTCCGCGACGCGGTGTCGCGTGACACCGGACCTCGCGGCACCGATGAGCCAGATCACGACGGCGAGGGCGATCGCGTTGCCCACGATCCCGGCGAGGATCGCGACCACCGGGTTGACGCCGGCGACGACGCCCAGGACCGCCGCACCCTCCGCCTCGACGTAGGGGACGGCGCCGGCGAGCAGCACCCCGACCCAGCGCAGCAGGGGCGGAAGACTCTGGGTGAGCTCCTGGAGCCCGGTGACGATGTCGGTCATGGTGTGCCTCTCGTGTCGTGGTGCTCCTAGCCTCGCGGCGGACCTGCGGTCGGGGCAGTGCACCCCGTCACCGGGTCGGGTGGAGCCGTCACGGTGCGGGCGTGACAGGTGTCATGCCCCTGCCGTGGCGGGAGGCGACGTCGGCGGCCGGCTTGACCGGAATATACCCACTGGGGGTATGCTTGAGGTACCCTGGCGGGGTATCGCGACGAGCGACCGCCGCGGTGGGCGCGACCCCGCGCCGGGACGAGGAGGACACCATGACCGACACCACCGAGGCGCCCGCCGTCGAGCACGAGCACGCGGGCCCGCACGGCTACGCGTCCGACAAGGACGCGTACCTCAAGCGGATGCGCCGCATCGAGGGCCAGGTGCGCGGCATCGCTCGCATGATCGACGAGGACGTCTACTGCATCGACATCCTCACGCAGGTCTCGGCCGTCACCAAGGCGCTGCAGGCCGTGAGCATCGGCCTCGTCGAGGACCACCTGGGCCACTGCGTCGTCGACGCGGCCCGCCAGTCCGAGGAGGAGGGCGCGGCCAAGGTCAAGGAGGCCGCCGACGCCATCGCCCGCCTCGTCCGCAGCTGACCCACCCATCACCCGAGGAGCACCATGAGCACCGTCACCACCCTGGGCGTCACCGGCATGACCTGCGGCAACTGCGTCGCGCACGTCACCAAGGACCTCGAGGCCGTAGCCGGCGTCGAGAACGTGAGCGTCGAGCTGCGCGTCGGCGGCGCGTCCGAGGTCACCGTCTTCTCCGACGACCCCCTGGACGAGGCAGCGCTGCGCGAGGCCGTCGACGAGGCCGGCTACGAGGTCGCGTCGCTCGAGGTCCAGGAGGACGCGCTGGCAGCCCAGTACGCCGAGCAGGCGGCCGAGAAGCAGGAGGCGCACAACTGCGCCTGCGGCTGCGGCACCGCCCCGAGCGGCGACGCCACCCCCGCGACCAAGACCTACGACCTCCAGGTCCCGCCCGTCTCCTGACCCGGTTCGCGACCTGTCAGCGGCTCGCCGCCGTCGAGCGCGAGCAGCCGCTGACAGGTCGCACCACCCCGCGGACCGCCCGCCGACCGTCGCCACCGCGACCCGGGCCCTCCGCGCCGCGCCCGCCCGCACCGACCGGGCGCCCCCGCCGCGACGTCCGCCACCCCGGACCGCCGCCGGTGACCTCCACCCGAGCACCCGTCGAGGAGTCACCCTGATGACCGCCCAGCCCACACCCGCACCGGCCCCGACCGCCCCGCCCGGCGGCGTCGTCGACGGTCGACCGTTCGCCGAGGTCGACCTCGCGATCGAGGGCATGACCTGCGCGTCGTGCGTCGCGCGCGTCGAGAAGCGGCTCAACCGCGTCGACGGCGTCACCGCCACCGTCAACCTCCCGCTCGAGAGCGCGCACGTCGTCCTCGCGTCCGACGTCGCCGACGCCGACCTCGTCGCCGCCGTCGAGAAGGCCGGCTACACCGCCCACGTCACCACCCGCCGCACCCCGAACCACGGTTCTCCCTCGGCCGACCAGGGTTCTACCTCGGTCAACCACGGTTCTACCTCGGCAGACGGGGGCGAGACGGCCGCGGAGGCGGTGGGGGCGGCGTCGGATGCGGAGGGCGTAGAAGCCGCGCTCGAGACCCCCCGGCCGAACGACCACGGCGACGGCGCGGCCAGCCCGAGCACCGACGCCGCCCCCGCCGCCGGACCCGACCAGCGTTCTACCTCGCGCAACCAGAGTTCTCTCTCGCGCAACCGGGGTTCTCTCTCGCCGGACCGAGGTTCGACCTCGACGGACCGGGGGGCCGTGCTGCTGCAGCGCCTGCGCGTCGCGGCCGTCCTCACCGTGCCCGTCGTCGCGCTGTCGATGATCCCGGCGCTGCAGTTCGCGGGCTGGCAGTGGGTCGTCGCGGCGCTGGCGCTGCCGGTCGTGACGTGGGCGGCGTGGCCGTTCCACACGGCGGCGTTCCGGGCCGCGCGGCACGGCGCGTCGACGATGGACACGCTCGTGTCGCTCGGGGTGGTCGCGGCGACGCTCTGGTCGCTGTGGGCCCTGCTGCTCGGCGGTGCGGGCGAGATCGGCATGCAGATGCAGCCGACGTTGATCCCCTCGCGCGACCATATGGGCCCGCCCGAGCTCTACTTCGAGGTCGCCGCCGTCGTCACGACGTTCCTGCTGGCCGGCCGGTACGCGGAGCACCGGTCGAAGCGACGGGCCGGCGACGCGCTGCGCTCGCTCCTGGAGCTGGGCGCGAAGGACGCGGAACGTGTCGCGCTCCGGCCGGACGGCTCTCCCCTCACGGGGCCTGACGGCGCGCGGGTCACCGAGCGCGTGCCGGTCGCGGAGCTCGCCGTCGGGGACGTGTTCGTCGTGCGGCCGGGCGAGAAGGTCGCGACGGACGGCGTGGTGCTGGAGGGGTCGAGCGCGGTCGACACGTCGCTGCTCACGGGCGAGCCGGTGCCGGTGGACGTCGGCCCGGGCGACGACGTGACGGGCGCGACGGTCAACGCGGCGGGTGCGCTGCTGGTCCGGGCGACGCGCGTGGGAGAGGAGACGACGCTCGCGCAGATCGGGCGGCTCGTCACGCAGGCGCAGACGGGCAAGGCGCCGGTGCAGCGACTCGCGGACCGCATCTCGGCCGTGTTCGTGCCGATCGTGCTGGTGCTCGCGGTCGCGACGCTCGTCGGCTGGCTGCTCGCCGGCGCAGGCACGCAGTTCGCGTTCACGGCCGCCGTCGCGGTGCTCATCATCGCGTGCCCGTGCGCCCTGGGCCTGGCCACGCCGACGGCCCTGCTGGTCGGCACGGGGCGCGGCGCGCAGCTCGGCGTCCTCATCAAGGGGCCGGAGATCCTCGAGTCGACGCGGCGCGTGGACACGGTCGTGCTCGACAAGACCGGCACCGTCACCCAGGGCGCGATGGCGGTCGAGGCGGTCGTGACGCCGTCGGGCCGCGTGCCGCTCGACGACCTGTCGGCAGATGGTCGCGCCCCGGCGCGACGCGGTGCTGACAGGTCGGGCCAGGAGGTCGAGGACGCGCGCGACGCTCTGCGGCACGCGGGCGCGGTCGAGGCGCTGAGCGAGCACCCGATCGCACGCGCGATCACCGCGGCAGCGCGCGAGCTGGCGACGCCGAGGACCGCCTCGGCGCCGTCCGGCTCCGACACGGGGGACGCGGCGAGCACGGTGCCGCCCCGGACCGTCGGCGCCGGGACAGGCGTGGGAGCCGACGGCGTCGCGATCGGCTCGCTGCAGACGTTCGACTTCCGCAGCGCGCCGGGCGGCGGGGTCGAGGCCGTCGTCCGCACGGCGCACTCCGGCCTCTCGCTGGCCGACGGCGGCGGGCTCACCGCGCGGCGCGTGCTCGTCGGGCAGCCGTCGTGGCTCGCCCGCGAGGGCGTCGCGAGCGACCCCGCGCTCGACGAGGCGTTCGGCGCCGCCGAGGCGACGGGGGCGAGCGCCGTCGTGGTCGCGTGGGACGGCCGGGCCCGCGGGGTGCTCGTGCTGCGCGACCCGGTGAAGCCCACCTCGGCCGAGGCGGTGCAGGAGCTCAAGGACCTGGGCCTGCGGCCGTACCTGCTCACGGGCGACGGCGAGGGCGCGGCCCGCGAGGCCGCACGCGCCGTCGGGATCGCGGAGGCGGACGTCGTCGCGCGCGTGCTCCCCGACCAGAAGGTCGACGTCGTCGCGCGGCTCCAGCGCGAGGGCCGCGTCGTCGCGATGGTCGGGGACGGCGTGAACGACGCCGCCGCGCTCGCGACGGCGGACCTCGGGCTCGCGATGGGTACGGGGACGGACGTCGCGATCGAGGCGAGCGACCTCACTCTCGTGCGGGGCGACCTGCGCAGCGCGGCGACGGCGATCCGGCTCTCGCGCCGGACGCTGCGGATCGTCAAGCAGAACCTGTTCTGGGCGTTCGCGTACAACGTCGCGGCGATCCCGCTCGCGGCGGCGGGCCTGCTCAACCCGATGATCGCCGGTGCGGCGATGGCCGCGAGCTCGGTCCTCGTCGTCGGCAACTCGCTGCGCCTGCGCCGCGCCGCCTAACCCCCGCCCCCTGCCCCCTGGCCGCCCACCGACCCCCACCCGGCGCCGAGCACGACATGAGGGTCGATATCCCGGGGATATCGACCCTCATGTCGTGCTCGGCGCCTGGCGGGGGGCGCGGGGGGGCGGGATGGGTCAGCGGAAGCGGCGGCCCTCGTCGCGGCGGTAGGCGCCGACCGCCAGGGCGGCGAACAGCGCCGTCCAGCCGAGGAGGACGAACCATGCGCCCGCGTAGGCGGGCTCGCCCGTGAGCGCCTGGACGAGCAGGTCACGGCCGGCGCGCGTCGGCGTGGCCATCGAGATCGCGTCCAGCCACGGCGGGAAGAGGAACGGCGGGAGGAACAGGCCGCCGGCGAACGCGAGCGGGAAGAGGATCACCTGCACGACCGGCAGCGCGGCCTTCGCGGACAGCGAGTACCCGATCGCCATGCCGAGCAGCACGAACGGCACGGACACGAGCAGGACCGTCCCGACGCCCGCGAGGAGCTGGCTCCACGTCACCGTCGCCGACGTGAACAGCCAGCCGATGAGGATGAGCGGCACGAGGCCGAACAGCGAGAAGATGCCGCCGTTGAGCACGCGCGCCGCCATGCGCGGCGTCGGGCCCGCGGGGAGCGAGCGGACGAACGGGTCGAACGGGAGCTGCCGGTCCTCCGCGACGCCGAGCCCGTACGTGAACAGGCTCGCGGAGCAGATCGCGAAGAGTCCGAGCGACGCGACAGCCATCGTCGCGTACACGGGGTTGCCCGCGGTCGCCTCCTGCGGCACGACGAAGAAGAACATCGCGAGCGCGGGGAACAGCAGGTTGCCCAGCACCGCGATCGGTACGCGCACCGTCTCGAGGAACTGGTACTTGAGGTGCAGCCAGGTGAGGTGCAGGGGGCCGGGCAGCGCCGCGGCGGGCGCGGCGCCCCGGGTGGTCGTGGTGGTCATCGTGACCGTGCCTCCGTCGTCGGGGCCGCGTCGCGCGCGACCATCTGCTCGAACGCCTCCTCGAGGCTCGCGCCCCGGATCTCGAGGTCGTGGAAGTCGACGCCCGAGGTGACGAGCTCCCGGACGAGCGCGTCGGCGTCGGGCGTGTACAGCTCCTGGCGGCCGTCGCCGAGACGGTCGGACCGCACGACGCCGGGCCGGTCGGCGAGGTCGGCCGTCGACCCGACGACGACGCGGCGCAGCGACACGCGGCGCAGGATCGCGTCGAGCGAGTCGTCGGCCTTGACCACGCCCTGGTCGATGACGACGACCCGCTGCGCGAGCGCCTGCACCTCCTCCAGGTAGTGGCTGGTCAGGAGGACCGTGCCGCCGTCCGCGTGGTACGCGCGGATCGCGTCCCACAGGGCCTGGCGGGCGCTCACGTCGAGGCCGGTCGTCGGCTCGTCGAGCAGGACGACGCGCGGGCGGCCCACGAGGGACAGCGCCACGGCGAGGCGCCGCTTCTGCCCGCCGGACATCGCGCCGGTCTGGCGACCCGCAAGCTCGGTGAGGCCGAACTGCTCCAGCAGCTCCGCCGTCGGGACGGGGTCCGGGTAGTGGCCGCCGACGAAGTCGACGACCTCCCGCACCTTGAGCGTCGCCGGCAGCCCGGTCTCCTGGGGGGTGATGCCGAGCGACACCCGGCTGCGCGCGTCGCGCGGGTCGCCCCCGAACAGGCGGACCGTCCCGGCGTCGGGCTTGCGCTGACCGCTGATCAGGGAGAGCAGCGTCGACTTCCCGGCCCCGTTCGGGCCGAGCAGGCCGACGAGCTCGCCCGCCCCCACTGTCAGGGACACGTCGTCGAGCGCGACGACCTCGCCGAAGCGGCGGGTCACGTGGTCGGCGACGACGACCGGTCGGGCGGGGTCGGTGCCCGACGGCGCGGGGTCGGGCCGGGTGGCCCGGGAGACCCCGGTGCGGGGTGCGTGGTCGGTGCTCATCCTGCGGCTCCCTTCAGGAGGCTGTTCAGGGCGGTCGTGTAGTCCTCGAACGCTCCGCGACCGCGGGCGGTGAGGGTGAGATAGGTGGCCGGCGTGCGGCCCTCGTGAGTCTTGGTGACGGTCACGTAGCCGGCGTCCTCGAGCTTGCGCAGGTGGGTCGAGAGGTTCCCGGCGGTCATGTCGAGGAGCTTCTGCAGCTTGGGGAAGGACAGCTCGTCCCCGGTGGGGAGGGTGGCGAGCGTCGCGACCACGCGCAGTCGTGCGGGTGCGTGGATGACGGGGTCGAGCTCGGTCTCAGGCATCGGCGGCCCTCTCCCCCACCGCCGGAGCGGTCACGCCCCCGGCGGCGAGGCGCCGCCGTCGGACCTTGAGGACGTGCTCGACCACGGCCATGGTGAGGAAGCCACCGCCGCCGAGCGCGCCCATGACGAGGTAGGTGAGCGGGAGACCGGCGATCGTCGCGACCCCGGCCACGAGCAGGATCCAGACGCCGACGACGTAGAGCCGGTTCTCGCAGAACGCGACACCGCCACCGAGGTACAGCAGGCCGACGACGACGCACGCCAGCGCGTTGCTCGCGAGCGCGATGACCTCCTCCGACGCCCCGGCGCGCGCGAGGCCGCCGAGGATGAAGCCGTAGGAGACGAACCCGAGGGTCCACGACCAGCCGTACAGCGTGCCCTGCCGGGCGCTGACCCCGCGGGTGCCGACCGTCCGCGTCACGGTGTGGACGATCGTGAAGGCGATGGCCGCGGCGATCAGGCTGAAGAAGACCCAGAACGCCCACGGCTCGGGCTGTGCGCCCGCCATGCTCCCGGTACCGGCGCTGCCGTGCACGGCGCTCGTCCACAGGCACAGGTAGCCGACGAGCCAGGCGATGCCCCACGCGAGGAAGAGCAGCCGGGCGTCGGGCTCGGTCGCGTCCCGCGCGCGGTCCTGCTGCTCGCGGATGAGGCGGAGCGTCTCGGCGACGTCGAGCGCGGGCTCGTCGGGACCGTCCTGCTCGGCTGTCCCGTCACGGGAGCCGTCGCCGTGGTCCGTGGTCATGATGTCCCCTTCTGGATTCTGGAAACTACTTTGCGCTGCAAACCTGTTTGTAGGATTCCACGCCGCCGCCGATCGCACAACCCCCTCTTGCCCACCCACCCCCCACCCCCGCTCGCCGAGCACGACACGAGGGCCGCCATCCGGCCGATGTCGACCCCCTGTCGTGCTCGACAGCGAGCAGGGTCGTGGTCGACGGGCCGCGATTAATGTGATATCACTTTGCTATACATCATCGCAGGCGGCCGACGGCCGCACGAGAGGACGGCCCCCGTGACCGAGAGCGCAGCACCCCCGCAGGAGTCCGTCGGCGGTGAGCCGACCGGCCGTCCCGTCGGCCACGACGGCACGCGCGTCGACGTCACCGAGCAGCCCGCCTGGTCGCTCGGCGCAGGCGGGGGCGGCCTCGTGATCCTGCTCCTCCTCACCGCCTTCGCCGCGTCGGTCCCCCTGTTCGCGACCGGCACCCCGGGCGGTGTCGTGCTGGGCGTCGTCGCGGTCCTGCTGGGGTTCTTCCTGCTCACGATGGTCAAGGTCATCAACCCCGGGCAGACGCTCGTCGTCCAGTTCTTCGGCCGGTACCTCGGGACCATCCGGCGCACCGGGCTCGTCGCGACGGTGCCGTTCTCGACGCGCAAGCGCGTGTCGGTCCGCGTGCGCAACTTCGAGACGAGCGAGCTCAAGGTCAACGACGCCGACGGCAACCCGATCAACATCGCCGCGATCGTCGTCTGGCAGGTCGCGGACACCGCGAAGGCGAGCTTCGCCGTCGAGGACTACACCGACTTCGTCCGCGTCCAGGCGGAGTCGGCGCTGCGCCACGTCGCGATGTCGCACCCCTACGACGCCGAGGCCGGCGAGCAGTCGCTTCGCGGGGCCACCGAGGTCGTGTCGGCGGAGATCGCCACGGAGGTCGCGGCGCGCGTGGTCGTTGCTGGCGTCGAGGTCATCGAGGCCCGCATCTCCAACCTCGCCTACGCGCCCGAGATCGCCCAGGCGATGCTCCAGCGCCAGCAGGCCGGGGCGATCATCGCGGCGCGGTCGCGCATCGTCGAGGGAGCCGTGTCCATGGTCGAGGACGCGCTCTCGCGCCTCGAGGCCGAGGACATCGTCACGCTCGACGACGAGCGCCGCGCGACCATGGTCTCCAACCTCCTCGTCGTGCTGTGCGGCGACAGCCGCGTGACGCCCGTCGTCAACACGGGGTCGCTCTACCAGTGACCCCTCGCACCCCGGCCGTGCCCGGCGACGGCGAGCAGCCGTCGTCGGGCAGCGGCGTGCCCAAGGGCGGCGACCCCGAGGTCGGCGCGACGGACGCGCGAGCGACGGACGCCCGAGCGACCGCGGACGCTGCGGACGCGGACGACGGCGGCGCCCGGGCGCGCCGACCGCAGCGCAAGTCGGTGCTCCTGCGCCTCGACCCCGCCGTCCACGACGCGCTCACCCGCTGGGCCGGCGACGACCTGCGCAGCGTCAACGCGCAGATCGAGATGCTGCTGCGCCGCGCGCTCGACGACGCCGGCCGCCTCCCCCGCGACGTCCGCCCGCCCCGCCGCCCGGGCCGCCCGCGCCAACCCTGACCCCGCCGAGCACGACGTGAGGGACGTTCTGAGCCGGATGGCGACCCCCAGGTCGTGCTCGACCGCGCACGACCGCATGGTCGGCGGACAGCGCGCATCCAGGCAGCGTCCGGATCGCTCCCCGCGAGCGGTGCTATAACCGGACGGTGCGCGACCGGACCGATCCCCTCCCCGCTACCCCGCCCGAGCCTGCTCCCGGACAGGGGACGACGACGGCCACGACCACCCCGGACGCCGTCGCCCGCGCGCGCCCGGACCGGGCGGCACGACGCCGCATCGGCGCGGAGATCTGGATCGTCCTCGGCCTGAGCCTCGGCAAGTCGGCCGTCTACGCGATCATCAACATCGTCGCGCGCCTCACCGCCGGGACCCCGCTCGGCGAGCAGTCCGCGAGCCTCAACGTCAGCCGGTCCGCGCGCCCGTACCTCGACCTCACATACCAGCTCGTGGGCATCTTCTTCGCGGTGCTGCCCGTCGCGCTCGCGCTGTACCTGCTCAGCGCACGGGGCAGGTCCGCGGTCCGCGCGATCGGTCTCGACGGCGCCCGGCCGCTGCGCGACGTCGGCTGGGGCTTCGCGCTCGCCGCGGCGATCGGCATCCCCGGGCTCGGGTTCTACGCGCTCGGGCGCGTCCTGGGCATCACGGTCGAGGTGCAGGCGTCGGCGCTCAACGCCGCGTGGTGGACCGTTCCCGTGCTGATCCTCGCGGCCCTGCAGAACGGGCTGCTGGAAGAGGTCATCGCGGTCGGGTACCTCTTCGAGCGCACGCGCGACCTCGGCTGGGGTCGCGTGAAGTTCGTCGTGTGGAGCTCGCTGCTGCGCGGGTCGTACCACCTGTACCAGGGGTTCGGCCCGTTCGTCGGGAACGTCGTCATGGGCGTCGTCTTCTCGTGGTTCTACACGTCCCGCTGGGGACGGCACCGCGTCATGCCGCTCGTGATCGCCCACACCCTGCTCGACGTCGTCGCGTTCGTCGGGTACGCGCTCCTCCCCCTGGAGTGGAAGCAGTCCCTCGGCCTCGCGTGACGTCTGGGCCAGTCGACGGCCAGTCGACGGCCAGTCGATGGCCAGTCGACGGCCACGCGAGGGCCGCCGCGACAGCCGTGTTCAGGCGATCCCGAACGCGCCCGTCTCGAGGTCGACCAGGTGGGTCTCGCGGTTGCCGTAGTCGACGCCCCACGTGGGCGTGGACAGCTCCAGGTAGTGCGGCGTGAAGTCGCCCTCCAGGGAGTCGACCATCGCCTCGGACGTCCCGCCGAGGTGGTCGTCCGCCCAGGGGCTCTCGCCCTCCGCGAACCCGGTCCACTCCTCGTCCCACGGCGAGACCCAGCCGGACTCCTCGTCACCGGGGGCGGTGCCTGCGTTCGGGTCGCCGGTCCTCGGGACGAGGTAGGCCCAGCGGGTGACCGTCATGTCCTCGCCGCGACGCGTGCCGAGCGGCGGGTCCCACGCGTTCTGCCCCTCGTCCGTCGCGACGTGCTCGCCCGCCCGGCGCGTGTCGGGCGGGGCGGGGGTCGGGCCGGCCGCGAGCTCCTGCTCGGTGAGCCAGACCAGGGCGAACCGCTGGCCGATGATGTCGCTGAGCACGAGCGCGTGCGGGTGCTCCTGGGCCGCGCGCAGGTCGACCACGAACGGGTCGTCCGGGTCGCTCGCGTCGAGCTCGTCGGCGAACTGTCCCTCACCGAGGAAGTACGCGATGCCCGGGAGCCCGGGGCCACGGCGCTGGTACTCGGCCGGCAGCCGCAGCGTGACCGCGTGCCGCATCGGCAGCCCGGTGCTCGGGCTCCTCGGCCACGTGCGCGGCTCGATCCCGGGGCCGGCGTCGCCGATCCAGCCCCAGGCCGCCTCGCCCCAGGGGGCGACGGGCGGCGACGCGAGGTCCGTCGTCCCGACGGGCGCCCCGTCCACCGCGTCCTGCGGGGTGAGGCCGAACAGGATGTCGTACGCAGTGACCACAGGTGCTCCTCGTGCGGGACGGACGGGGAGTCACATCCTAGGGTCGTCCGCCCACGGCCCTGACGGGTCAGGCGCCGCGCAGGGCGCGGAGCTCTTCGCGGCGCTCGGCCTGGAGGACCGGGTCGGGGACGGGCAGCGAGGCGAGGAGCCGCCTGGTGTACTCCTCGCGCGGGTTGCCCAGGACCTCCGCACCGGTGCCCTCCTCGACGAGCCGCCCGCGGTAGAGCACCGCGATGCGGTCGGAGAGCAGGTCGACGACGGCGAGGTCGTGCGACACGAACAAGCTCGCGAAGCCCAGCTCGCGCTGGAGCTCGGCGAACAGGTCGAGCACGCGCGCCTGGACCGAGACGTCGAGCGCGGAGGTCGGCTCGTCGGCCACGAGCAGCTCCGGGTCGAGCGCGAGCGCGCGCGCCAGCGACGCGCGCTGGCGCTGCCCGCCGGAGAGCTCGTGCGGGAACCGGTCGCCGTACGACCGCGGGAGCTGCACGGCCTCCAGCAGCTCGTCCACGCGCCCGCGCGCCGCCTGCGGCGACTCCGCGCGCCCGTGCACGACGAGCGGCTCCGCGACGCAGTCCGCGATCGTGAGCAGGGGGTTGAAGCTCGTCGCCGGGTCCTGGAACACGAACCCGATGCGTGGGCGCACGGGGCGCAGGTCGCGCTCCTTGACCCCGTTCATCTCGACGCCGAGCACCCGCAGCGACCCGCCCGTGACCTTGGTGAGGCCCGCGACGGCGCGCGCGAACGTCGTCTTGCCCGAGCCGGACTCGCCCACGAGGCCGAGCACCTCGCCGGGACGGATCGTGAGCGAGACGTCGTCGACGGCGGTGAAGCCGGGACGACGCAGGCGGCCCGGGTAGGTGACGGTCAGTCCCTGCGCGGCCACCACGGGCTCCGCGTCGGCCCAGCCCGCGTCCCGGGCGGACGCGCGGGCCTCGGCGCGTGCCGTGCCCTCGCCGACGCGCGGCACGGAGTCCAGCAGGGCGCGCGTGTACGCGGCCTGCGGCGCCGCGAAGAGGTCGCGCGCGCTCGCCTGCTCGACGACCTTGCCCTGGTACATGACGGCGACGCGGTCCGCGAGGTCCGCGACGACGCCCATGTTGTGCGTGATGAGCACGATCGCGGTGCCGAACTCGTCGCGGCAGCGGCGCAGCAGGTCGAGGATCTCGGCCTGCACGGTGACGTCGAGAGCGGTCGTCGGCTCGTCGGCGACGATGAGCCCCGGGTCGAGCACGAGGGCCATGGCGATGACGATGCGCTGCTTCTGCCCGCCCGAGAACTGGTGCGGGTAGTGGTCGACGCGCGTCTCCGGGTCCGGGATGCCGACGCGCCGGAGCACGTCGACGGCGCGCCTGCGCGCCTCGCGCCGCGACACCTTGGTGTGCGCGCGGATGCCCTCCATGATCTGCCAGCCGACCGTGTACACGGGGTTGAGCGCGGCGGACGGCTCCTGGAACACCATCGCGACGTCGGTCCCGCGGACCTGGCGCAGCCGCTCGCCCCCGAGCGAGACGACGTCGTGCTCGTCCGTCCCGCCCTTGTTCGTCAGCACGACGGCGCCGCGCGCCGTCGCGGTCGACGGCAGCAGCCCGAGGATCGTCTTGGCGGTGACCGTCTTGCCGGAGCCGGACTCGCCGACGACGGCGAGCACCTCCCCGGGCGCGACCTCCAGGTCGACCCCGTCGACCGCACGCACGGACCCGGCGTCGGTCGCGAAGGACACCGCGAGGTCGCGGATCGTCACGACGGGCCGCGCGGCGCCCTCGTCGGCCCGGCGGGTCGTCTGGTCCGTCACGGCGCTCATCGCCGGTCCTCCGTCTCGTCGTGGGGTCCCGCGTCGTCGGCCACGACGGGCGCGGTCCCGGGGACCGCCTCGTCCGGCCCGGCGGCGGGCCTCCCGTCCAGCCCGACCGCGTCGGGGTCGCGGCGCCCGGGGACGGCGGCGAGCTCGTCGGAGCGCGAGCCCGCGCCCTCGATCGCGTCGAGCCCGCCGGGTCCCGCGGTGAGCGTCCCGCCCGGCACGACCGACGTCTCCGCGACCTCGCCCGACACCTCGGCGGCCGCGCGGCGCGAGCGCAGTCGCGGGTCCGCGAGGTCGTTGAGGCTCTCGCCGACGAGCGTGATGCCGAGCACGACGAGCACGATCGCCAGACCCGGGAAGAGCGCGGTCCACCAGATGCCGCTCGTCACGTCGGACACGGCCTTGTTGAGGTCGTAGCCCCACTCGGCGGCCGCCGTCGGCTCGATGCCGAACCCGAGGAACCCGAGGCCGGCGAGGGTGAGGATCGCCTCGGACGCGTTGAGCGTCACGATGAGCGGGAGCGTGCGCGTCGAGTTCCGCAGCACGTGGCGGAACATGATGCGGCGGTGCGGCGTGCCGAGCACGCGCGCCGAGTCGACGAACGCCTCGCCCTTGATCCGCACGACCTCCGCGCGCGTGACGCGGAAGTACTGCGGCACGAACACCACGGTGATCGACAGCGCGGCGGCGAGGATGCCGCCCCACATGCTCGACTGCCCGCCCGAGATGACGATCGCCATGAGGATCGCCAGGAGCAGGGACGGGAAGGCGTAGATCGCATCGCAGACCACCACGAGCAGCCGGTCGGCCCAGCCGCCGAAGTAGCCCGACACGAGACCGAGCAGCACGCCGACCACGATCGAGGCGAGGATCGCGACGACGATGACGAGCAGCGCGGTCTGGGCGCCCCAGATGACGCGCGACAGCACGTCGTACCCGCCGACGGTCGTGCCGAGCAGGTGCTCGGCGGACGGCGGCTGCTGCGCGCCGAACGGCCCGTCCGCGGAGCGGAGCTGGCTGTACCCGTACGGGGCGAGCACGGGCGCGAGCGCCGCGGTGAGCAGGAAGATCCCCGAGATGACGAGCCCCGCGACGAGCATGCCGCGCTGCAGCCCGACGCTCTGCCGGAGCTGGTGCACGACGGGCAGGCGCTTCCACCACGCGACGCGCCCGCGCTCGGGGACGACGGCGGGGGCGGGGCTCCCGGTGCCCGGCCCTGCCGGGACGACGGTCTCCGCGACCATGTCAGTACCTCACCCTCGGGTCGATGAGCGCCGCGATGATGTCGACGAGGAAGTTCGTCACCGCGACGATCACGGCCATGAGCACGACGATCCCCTGCACGGCGACGAAGTCGCGCGCCTGCAGGTACTCGGCGAGCTGGAAGCCGAGGCCCTTCCACTCGAACGTCGTCTCGGTGAGGACGGCGCCCGCGAGGAGCATCGCGACCTGGAGCCCGATGACGGTGATGATGGGGATCAGCGCGGGGCGCCACGCGTGGGCCCGCACGAGCCGCGACTCGCGGACGCCGCGCGAGCGCGCGGCGGTCACGTAGTCGGTGGAGAGCGTCCCGATGACGTTGGTGCGCACGAGCCGCAGGAACACGCCCGCCGTGAGCAGCCCGAGCGCGAGCGCCGGCAGGACGGCGTGCTGGAGCACGTCGCCCACGATCGCCGGGTCGCCGGTGCGGATCGCGTCGATCAGGTAGAAACCGGTGGGGTCGTCGAGGAACTGCAGCTCGATCTCCGCGTCGGTGGACGCCCGCCCGGAGACGGGGAGCCAGCCGAGCCACACGGAGAAGACGAGCTTGAGCATGAGCCCGGCGAAGAACACGGGCGTCGCGTAGGCGAGGATCGCGGAGACGCGCAGCATCGCGTCGGGCACGCGGTCGCGCAGGTAGCCCGCGAGCAAGCCCAGCGGGATCCCGACGACGAACGCCACGAGCAGCGCGTAGGTGGCCAGCTCGAGCGTCGCGGTGCCGTAGGTCAGGAGCACCTCGGTGACGGGGCGGTTGTCGCTGATCGTCGTGCCGAAGTCGCCGCGCACGATGCCGCCGAGGTACTCGAGGTACTGCACCACCACCGGGCGGTCGTACCCGGCCTCGTGGATGCGCTCGGCGAGCTGGTCGGGCGTGAGGCGGCCCCCGAGGGCGGCGGTGATCGGGTCACCGGTCGCCCGCATGACCACGAAGACCGTGGTCACGAGGATGAAGACGGTGGGGATGATGAGCAGCGCGCGGACCAGGATGTAGCTCCCGAGCCCGCCGCCGCCCCCGCGGCGACGACGCGCGCGCGAGGTCGTCGTCGACCCCGTGCCCGCGGAGCCCTCGCCGACGGTGGTGTCGGTGGTGGTGGTCGTCATGTCGTCTCTTCCTCGGTGCCCGGGTGGCGCGGTCCGCGTCCCGGGCGAGCGGTGCCCGGCCCTCCCCGCGGGTCGCGCGGGGAGGGCCGGGCGGAGGCTGCTCGTCAGCCCTTGGACAGCGCCGCGTAGCGGAACTTGAAGGACGGGTCGAGCGTGTCCTCGGCCCCCGCCACGTCCGCGCCGACGACCGCGACCTGCGCACCCTGGAGGTACGGGAGGGTCGACAGGTCGGCCGCGACCTTGTTCTGGATCTCCTCGATGAGCGCGGTGCGCTCGTCGGCGTCGGGCGTCGCCGCCTGCTGGAGGATGAGGTCGTTGACCTCCTGGTTGGCGTAGTGGTTCACCAGGAAGTTCTCCGTGAGGAAGAACGGC
Source organism: Cellulosimicrobium protaetiae (assembly GCF_009708005.2). Taxonomy (NCBI): domain Bacteria; kingdom Bacillati; phylum Actinomycetota; class Actinomycetes; order Micrococcales; family Promicromonosporaceae; genus Cellulosimicrobium; species Cellulosimicrobium protaetiae. The sequence goes on from NZ_CP052757.1 coordinate 140,786, forward strand.
GTGAGGTAGTTGTCCGCGTCGGAGTAGTCCGGGAACCAGCCGAGCTGGTACGCCGGGTAGACGTCGGCGGTGCGCTCCTCGGCGTACGTGACCCACTCGGTGGTCTGCAGGTTGACCGTGAAGAGGCCGTCCTTCTCGAGCTGGTCCTTGATGAGCGCGTACTCGTCGGCCGACGACGGACCGTAGTGGTCGTTCGAGTACTGCAGGTTGAGCGTCACGGGCGTCTCGATGCCCGCGTCCGCGAGGAGCTGCTCCGCCTTCGCGGCGTCGGGCTTGCCCGCGCCGTCGCCGTACATCTCCTTGAGCGGCTCGACCGCACCGGTCAGGCCCGCAGGGACGTACGAGTACAGCGGGGTGTAGGTGCCCTTGTAGACCTGCTCCGACAGCTCGTCGCGGTCGACGAGCGACGCGGCCGCCTGGCGCACGGCGAGCGCCTTGGCCGGGTCGGCCTCGGGCGTCTTGGCGCCGAACGGCTGGGTGTCGAAGTTGAACGTGATGTAGCGGATCTCGCCGCCCGGCCCGTCGACGACCTTGACGTCGTCGTTGCCGCGCAGGTCCTCGATGTCCGTCGCGGACAGGCTGCGCCACGCGACGTCGATCTTGCCCTGCTGGATCTCGAGCTTCATGTTCGACGCCTCGGCGAAGTACTTCACCGCGACCTTGTCGGTCTTCGCCGCGCCGAGCAGGCCCTCGTAGCCCTCGTACGCCTCGTAGGAGACGAGCTCGTTGAACTTGTAGCCCGTGATCGTGTACTGGCCGGCGAACGCGTTGCCGTCGACGATGTCCTGGTCCGAGGTGAGCGCGTCGGCCGCGAAGACGTCCTCGTCGACGATCGGGCCGGCCGGGCTGGACAGGATCTGCGGGAAGAGCTGGTCGTTCTCGCTCTTGAGGTGGAAGACGACGGTCGTGTCGTCCGGCGTGTCGACGCTGTCGAGGTTGTACAGCAGCGACGCCGGACCGTTGGGGTCGTTGATCGCGACCTGACGGTCGAACGTGAACTTCACGTCGGACGACGTGAGGTCGTTGCCGTTGGCCCACTTGAGACCCGGCTTGAGCTTGACCGTGTACTCCGTCGGCGAGGTGAACTCGGCCGACTCCGCGATGTCGGGCTCGACGTCGGGGCTCCCGTACGGGGTGTTCATGAGGAACGGGAAGACCTGGTTCATCACGGCGAACGAGCCGTTGTCGTACGAGCCGGCCGGGTCGAGCACCGTGACCTTGTCGGTGGTGCCGATGACGAGCGAGCCGCTCGCGGAGCCGCCCCCGTCGCCGCCGTCGTCCTCGCCACCGTTCGAGCCCCCGCCGCACGCGGTCAGGGTCAGCGTCACCGCCGTGATGCCGGCGGCCGCGGCGAGGAGCCGCTTCTTGGACACCGCTGTCATGTGTCTACCTCTTTCTCGGGTTTCTCGGGGTGCGAGACACCGGTGGCGCGACCTTGCACGCACCAGGACCCCGACCTGTCGGCGGAGTGCCGTGATTTCTAGCACAGCGCCGTGTCGCGCACGTGTCAGGATCGGCAGAAAACCGGACAGAACGCCAGCGTTGTTACCCGGTCGTAACCCAGAGCCTCGGGCAACGATCGTGACGTGAGACACACACACGGCATCTGTCGCACAGGTGTAGAGTCCGCCCCTTTTCGGGCCGTCCGGCCCTGGCGGGACGCACGCCCGTCGAGCGAGGTCAGCGGCCCTCGCGCCCCCCGGCCTCGTCGGCGCCAGGTCCGCCCGAGGCGCCCGGGCCGGGACCGCGCGACGCCAGGTCGTCGTCCGCGAGCCCGCCCGCGCCGGGACCACCCTCGGCCCGGTCCGTGGAGGTCGAGCCGTCCGTGACGGGCGACGACGCAGGCGCGGCCGGGGCGGGAGCGTGCGGGTCCGGCGCGGCCGCGTCGGGCATGGCCGGGTCGGGCACGCCAGGGCTGGGCGCGGCCGGGTCCGGCGCGGCCGGGGAACCGGCGGACGTGCCGCTCACGGCCGACGGCGGCGCGACGACCGGGTGGGCGGCGGGCGCACCGAGCACGGACCCGCCCGTCACGACGACGCCGGCCGCCACGGCCTGCGCGCGCAGGTCGGCGAGCTCGCGGGCGACCGCACGGACCGCGAAGCCGGACACCACGTGGATCGCACCCGTCACGAACGCGTACAGCGCGAACACGACGGTCACGAGCCGCAGCACGTCGAAGGAGTCGAGCGGCCTCGTGACGAGCAGGACCCCGAACAGCACCGAGACGATCCCGACGGCGAGCATCCACGCCCAGCCCAGGTCGCGGTTGCGGACGAGCGCGGCCGCCCCGGCGATCGTCGTGATGCCGAGCACGAGCACCCACACCGCGAGCACGTAGTAGAGCGCGGTCGCGGTGAGGTCGGGCCAGAGCGCCACGACGACGCCGAACACGACGTTGACGCCCGCCTGGGCGAGCCACCACGCCGACCCCACCTGCTTGCGGTGCACGAACCCCTGCACGGCGACCAGCACGCCGTCGGCCACGAGGAACGCGCCGAGCACGACGCGCAGCGTCCCGAGCTCCTCCAGCGGCTCGATCATGAGGAGGAGCCCGAGGACGACGAGCAGGGTCCCCCGCACGACGGGGAGCCACCACACCTTGCGGAACGGGTTGCGCTCCTGGCCCGTCTCCTCCGGCGTCGCGGGGCCGGGTCCCGCCGCGGAGCCGGACCGGTCCGCCGCGCCGCGCGCCGTCGTCGTCCCACGTGCCATGCCGACCTCCCGGGTCCGTCGCTCTGCTCATGCTAGGGAGGCCTTGCTCACACACGCCCGCCGAAACCCCCATCCCCGGAACCCGCGAGCACCTGTCGAGTGCTGGGGTATTTGCCCTCGAAACAGGTCAGGAACGACAAATGGCCAGCACTCACGCGGGTGCTCGCGCCAGGACGAAGCGGGCGAATCACCCGGAGGAATCGGCCAAATACCGCGCTTGCTCGACCCCCCCGACCTAGACTCGCCGCATGGCCTCCCCCGCCCCCGAGCCGACCGAGCGCGACGCTCCGCACGTCGGCGCGGTCGTCGAGGTCGGCTCGCTCGCGGCGTCCTCGCGCGCCGACCCGCGCCCGCAGACCGGGGCGCTCGAGGCGCTGCTCGCGCCACGGGACCGCCACGACGAGGGCACCGTCCGCGTCGTCGACACCGCGGAGCAGCGGGTCCGGCACCCGTTCGACCTCGTCAACCTCGTGCTGTGCGCGGTGGCCGTCGCGGTCGTCATGCTCATGTCGGTCTACGCGCACGGGACGACCGAGGGCGTCGCCGAGGACGTGCAGAACTTCTCCGACGTGCTCGCGCGCGTGCTGTTCCTGCCGGTCGCCGTGCTCGAGGGCCTCATCACGCTCTTCGTCCCGCTGGCGGTGCTCGTCGAGCTGGGGATCCGCCGCCTCGGGCGGCAGGTCGTCGAGTCGATCGTCGCCGCGGCGCTCGGGCTCCTGCTCGGGGTGCTCGTCGTGCTCGCGCTGCGCACGTGGGGGTCGGACGAGCTGATCCGCGGGCTCTCCGCGTTCATCGACGGCTCGTGGCAGCTGACGATCCCCGACTACCTCTACGTCGCCGCGATCGGCGGGCTGCTCACCGCCGCGGGCACCCGCACGCGACGTCGCACGGTGAAGTGGTCCTGGAACCTGCTGTTCGTCGCGATCGGCGTCGTGCTCATCACGGGCCAGGTGTCGCTGCCGGGCATCATCATCACGCTCCTCCTCGGCCGCATCGCCGGCCTCGCCGTGCGCTACGTCTCGGGCGTGCGCAGCGAGCGCGCGTACGGCCCCGACCTCGTCGCGGGCGTCCGACGGGCCGGGTTCTCCCCCACCGCGCTCGTGCGCGTGCGCGACGTCACCGACGACGAAGAGCTCGCGGAGGCGGCGGAGGACCCCATCACGGAGGTCGACGCGGAGGGCCGCATCACCGCCGAGGTGCACGTCGGCGTCCTGCGGGCACCCGGGGCGACGGGCGACGCCGGGACGGTCCTCACCGCCGACGCCGCCCTCGCGGCGCAGCACCTCGGGCCGACCCCCCACACCGACGAGCCCGCACCGTCGAACGGATCCTCCGGCCACGCCCCCGCGTCCGGGTCCCCGGGCGCGCCGTCCGACCCCGCCGCCATCGCTCTCGCCCGCGCGGGCGACAACCGCGTCTACGCGATGCTCACCGAGGACGGGGTGCGCCGCGACGTCGTCGTGCTCGACGGCGACCGGCAGGTCGTCGGCTTCCTCACCCGGTTCTGGCGGTCGCTGCGGCTGCGCGGCAGCGAGGGCCGTGCGGCCATCTCGCTCCGCGCCGCGGCGGAGCGCACCGCGCTGCTCTCCTACGCCGCGCGCGCGGCGGGCGTCCGCACGCCGCGCCTCGTCGGCGTCGCCGAGTCCGCCGACTCGATGGTGCTCGTCCAGGAGCACGCGACCGGCGCCGTCTCCCTGCGCGACCTCCCCGTCGACGACCTCACTGACTCGGTGCTCAACGAGGCCTGGCGCCAGCTCCGCCTCGCCCACTCGGCGGGGATCGCGCACCGCGCCCTGACGTCGGACGTCATGCTCGTGTCGCACGAGCCCGCCACCGGGGCCCCGCAGGTCTGGATCACGGGCTGGGAGCAGGGCGACATCGCGTCGCTCGAGCTCGCGCGCCGCATGGACCTCGCGCAGATGGTCGCGCTCCTCGCGCTGCGCGTCGGGGCGAGCCGCGCCGTCGAGTCCGCCGTGAGCATCCTGCCCGACGACGACATCGCCGCCATCGGTCCGCTGCTCCAGTCCGTCGCGCTCCCCCCGAGCACGCGCGAGGAGATCCGGCAGAACAAGGAGCTCCTCAAGGAGCTGCGAGCCGCGCTCGTCGACCGGCTGCCCGAGGCCGACGTCGAGCCGCAGCGCATCACCCGGTTCGGCGCGCGCACGGTCCTGACCATCGCGCTCGTGATCGCCGCGGTGACGGCCCTGGTCACCTCGTTCAACTTCGAGCAGATCGCCGAGGCGGTGACCGAGGCGAACCCGTGGTTCGCCGTCCTGTCGTTCGTGCTCGGCATCCTCACGTGGGTCGGGGCCGCGCTCACGCTCACCGCGTTCTCGCCGAAGCGGCTGCCGTTCTGGCGCGTCAACCTGACCCAGGCGGCCGGCTCCTACGTCGCGCTGGCCGCGCCCGCCGGCATCGGCCCGGCCGCGCTCAACCTGCGTCTGCTCACCCGGCGCGGCATCTCGACGCCCATGGCCGTCGCCACGGTCGCGCTCGTCCAGGTGTCGCAGTTCGTCGTGACGATCCTCATCCTGGTGGTCCTGTCGATCTTCACCGGCGAGGGTGGCCTCGTCCAGCTCCCCTCGACCACGGTCCTCCTCGCGATCGGCGGCGTCGCCCTCGCCGTGCTCGCGACGCTGCTCGTGCCGGCGGTGCGGACCTGGGCGCTCGCCAAGATCCGGCCGACGATCCAGCAGGTGTGGCCGCGCCTGTCGGAGATGCTGGGCCAGCCCGGGCGGCTCGCCGTCGGGTTCGCCGGCAACATCGTCATGACGCTGGGCTACGTGCTCGCGTTCGACGCGGCGCTCGCCGCGTTCGGGCAGGAGCTCGACCTGGTCGACGTCGCGGTGATCTACCTGGTGGGCAACGCCGCCGGGGCCGCCGTCCCGACGCCGGGCGGCCTCGGCACGATCGAGCTCGCCCTCACCGCCGGCCTCACGGCGGCCGGTGTTCCCGTCGCGCTCGCCACGTCCGCGACCCTCCTGTTCCGCGTCGCGACCTACTGGGCGCGCATCCCCATCGGGTGGGTCGCGATGCGGTACCTGCAGAAGAAGGGCGACCTGTAGACCGGACGGTCGGGCCCGGGTCGGGCCTGAGCCGAGCCTCGGCGTCAGCCCTGCGGGGCGTCGGCGACCTTGACGTCGACGTGGTAGTTCGTCCCGTCGACGTCGGACAGCGTGACGGTCGTGTCGTAGACGTTCCCGGACGCGGGGTCGGTGAGCTCGCACCCGACGACCTCGCCGTCCACGAGGTCGACGTTCCCGGTGCCGCAGTCGACGTCCGCCTCACCGATCTCGGCGAGCGCGCCCTCGGCGTCCGCGGCGATCTTCGAGGCCGGCACGGTGAGGTTCGCGTCCACGGAGCACGCGGCGAGCGCGACGGCGCACAGCGCGACGGCGGGCGCGAGGACGACGGTACGGACGGTGGTGCGGCGCACGGGTTCCCCCTGGGTCGGAGCGGATGTGGCCCCGATCCTCGCGGACCCGGCGCCCGGGGCGCCACCTCGCGCGATGGTGAGAACTCCCCGCTGCTCCGCGGGGCGCGACGAGCGCCGTGCGGGCGAGGCTCGCCCGCTCGGGGACGTTCGGCCCGGGACGGCGGGGGCGGCCCCCGATAGGCTCGCCGCGCACCCGCCGTCTCCGGTCGCGCGGGCGCCCACGATGCTCGACGAGGTGAGGAGCCCGCACGTGAGGATCGGTGTCCCCCGCGAGGTGAGGGACGGGGAGCGGCTCGTCGCCGCGACCCCGCGCACGGTCGGGCGCCTGCGGGCGCTCGGGTACGACGTGGTCGTCGAGCACGACGCCGGGGCGGGGGCCACGTTCTCCGACGCCGCGTACGTGGCGGCGGGCGCCACGGTCGTGGACGCTGCGACCGCGTGGGGGGCCGACGTCGTCACGGCGGTCAACGCGCCCACCGACGCCCAGGTCGCGCTCCTGCGCCCGGGCGCGACGCTCGTCGCGATGCTCGGTCCCGCGAACGACCCCGACCTCGTGCAGCGTCTCGCGGACCACGGCGTGACCGCGCTCGCGCTCGATGCCGTGCCCCGCATCTCGCGCGCGCAGGCCCTCGACGTGCTGAGCACGCTGTCGAACGTCGCGGGGTACCGCGCCGTCGTGGAGGCGGCGGGCGAGTACGGCGGCATGTTCGCCGGGCAGGTCACCGCCGCGGGCAAGACGCCGCCCGCGAAGGTCTTCGTCATCGGCGGCGGCGTCGCGGGGCTCGCCGCGGTCGGCGCGGCGGCGAGCCTCGGCGCGCAGGTGCGCGCGTTCGACGTGCGCTCCGAGGCGGCCGAGCAGATCGAGTCCCTGGGCGGCACCGCCGTCCGCGAGCCCGCCGCGCAGCAGGGCATGTCCGCCGACGGCTACGCGAAGCCGCTCACGCCCGAGCAGGAGGCCGCGGCCCTCGCCGTCTACGCGCGCGAGGCCGCCGAGGCCGACGTCGTCGTCACGACGGCGCTCGTGCGCGGCCGCGCGCCGCGCACGCTCACGGCCGAGGCGGTCGCGGGGATGCGACCCGGGAGCGTCGTCGTGGACCTCGCGGCCTCGGGCGGCGGGAACTGCGCGCTCACGGTGCCGGGCGAACGGGTCGTCACGGACAACGGCGTCGTGGTCGTCGGCTGGACGGACCTCGCCGGGCGCCTGCCCCAGCACACGTCGCAGCTCCTCGGGACGAACGTCGTGCACCTGCTCGAGCTGCTCACGCCCGGCAAGGACGGCGAGCTCGTGCTCGACCTCGACGACCCGGTGCAGCGCGGCATGACCGTCGCGCGCGACGGCGACGTGCTGTGGCCGCCGCCGCCCGTCGCGGTGAGCGCGGCGCCCGCCCCGGGGTCGACCGTGCCCCCACCACCACCTGACCCGGCCCGGGAGGCTGCGGAGCGGGAGCGGGCCGCCGCGGAGGCGGCGTCGGCCGCGAGCCTGCGCCGTCGGCGTCGGACCGTGGGCGCCGCGCTCGCCGCGGTGCTCGTGACGCTCGCGCTGTCGTTCGCTCCGCCGTCGCTCGTCGGACACGTCACGGTGTTCACGCTCGCGGTGATCGTCGGGTACTACGTCATCTCGAACGTCACCCACTCGCTGCACACGCCGCTCATGGCCCAGACCAACGCGATCTCCGGCATCATCCTCGTCGGCGCGCTCCTGCAGATCGGCTCGGACGACTGGGTCGTCACGACCCTCGCGCTGCTCGCCGCGACCGTCGCGAGCATCAACATCTTCGGTGGCTTCCTCGTGGCGAACCGCATGATCCGCATGTTCCGCAAGGACGCCCCGGCGCGCGCGCAGGGGGTGGCCCGATGACCGCGACGTCCGTCGCCCAGGCGGTCTACGTCCTCGCCGCCGTCCTGTTCGTGCTCAGCCTCGCAGGGCTGTCGAAGCAGGAGTCCGCGCGCCGCGGCAACCTGCTCGGCATGGTCGGCATGGTCCTCGCGCTCGCCGCGACGATCGTCCTCGCGCTCGGCACGAGCGCCCGTCCCGTGCTGGTCACGGCCCTGCTCATCGCGCTCGTGCTCCTCGTGGGCGCCGGGGTCGGGGTGTGGCGCGCGCGTCGCGTCGAGATGACGCAGATGCCCGAGCTCATCGCGATCCTGCACAGCTTCGTGGGTGCCGCGGCGGTGCTCGTCGGCTTCAACTCGTACCTCACCGCCCACGCCGCGGGCCACGACGACGTCGCGCACCTGGTCGAGGTCTCCCTCGGCGTGCTCGTCGGCGCCGTGACCTTCACGGGTTCGGTCGTCGCGTTCCTCAAGCTGTCCGGGCGCACACGCTCGGCCCCGCTCCAGCTCCCGGGGCGCAACGTGCTCAACCTCGCGGCGCTCGTCGTGAGCCTCGGGCTCGTGGTCTGGTTCGTCGTCGCACCGTCGATCTGGCCGCTGCTCCTGCTCACGGTCGTGTCGCTCGCGCTGGGCTGGCACCTCGTCGCGTCGATCGGCGGCGGCGACATGCCCGTCGTCGTGTCGATGCTCAACTCGTACTCCGGCTGGGCAGCCGCCGCGGCGGGCTTCATGCTCGGCAACGACCTGCTGATCGTCACGGGCGCGCTCGTCGGGTCCTCGGGTGCGATCCTCAGCTACATCATGTGCAAGGCCATGAACCGGTCGTTCGTGTCCGTCATCCTCGGTGGGTTCGGTGCCGAGGAGGGCGCGGCGCCCGCCGGGGGCGGCGAGGGCCCGCAGGGCGAGCACCGCGAGGTGCGCGCCGACGAGGTCGCGGCCCTCCTGCGCGACGCCCGGAGCGTCGTCATCACGCCGGGCTACGGGATGGCGGTCGCCAAGGCGCAGTACCCCGTCGCCGAGCTCGTCGAGCTCCTGCGCGACGGCGGCGTGGAGGTCCGCTTCGGGGTGCACCCGGTCGCGGGCCGCCTGCCGGGGCACATGAACGTCCTGCTCGCCGAGGCGCGCGTGCCGTACGACATCGTGCTGGAGATGGACGAGATCAACGACGACCTGGCGGACACCGACGTCGTGCTCGTCATCGGCGCGAACGACACCGTGAACCCCGCCGCGCTCGACGACCCCGGATCCCCCATCGCGGGCATGCCCGTGCTGCACGTGTGGGAGGCCAAGCAGGTCGTCGTGTTCAAGCGGTCCATGGCCGCGGGGTACGCGGGCGTGCAGAACCCGCTGTTCTTCCGCGAGAACACCGGGATGCTGTTCGGCGACGCGAAGCAGCGGGTCGAGGACATCGTGGCGGCACTGCGCCTCGGCTGAGCCGGCCCGACGTCCTCGACCGCCTGGCGTCTACGACGCGCTCGCGCAGCGCTCCAGGCGCCCCGGCCGCCTAGAGCGCCCGCTCGAGCGCGCCCGTCAGCGCGACGGGTGTGACCTCCAGGCGGTCGAAGCGCCATCCGTCGGCCGTGCGCCGCGCGCCGTAGCGGTGGACCGCCGCGGCGATCGACTCGGTGTCCTCGTCGAGGACGAAGACGGCGAGGTCGTGCGCGCGCACCGTCGCGGTGTCGCCGTCGATCTCGACGACGAGGTTCCCCTTGTGGTGCAGGGTTCGGGCGTAGCCGTCGTGGCCGCGTCGCACGAGCGCGACGAGAGCGTCGAGCCCGCGTGCCTCGCCGCGCCGCGAGGTGACGACGACGTCGTCGGTGAAGAGCCGGTCGGTCTCGTCGTACCGGTGCTCGTCGATCCACAGGCTGTGGCGGGCGACGAGGTCGGCCAGCTCGGCACGGTCGGCGAGCTCGCGGACGAGCGTCTCGGTCGTGGTCGTGCGCTCGGTCGTGGTCATGTCTCCTCCTCGAATCGTGAGAGCAACTAACGTTTGCTCGCCTCACGAAATCTAGATCGTTAGATCAACTAACGCAAGAGGTAGGATCGAGCCGTGGACACCGAGGACGACCTCCGCTTCGACCGCGGCGACGAGACGCCGGAACGACTCAAGGGCCAGTTCTCGCGCCTCGTCGGGATGACCGCGGCCCAGACCCGTCGCGTCGCCGGCGACGCGCTGCGGAGCGTCGGCGCGCACAAGGACCACTTCGTCGTGCTCGCCGCGCTCGCGGAGCTCGGTCCCGCGAGCCAGTCGACCTTGTCGGACCGCACGCGCGTCTACCGCAGCGACCTCGTCACGGTGCTCAACGAGCTCACCGACGGCGGGTGGGTCCGCCGCTCACCCGACCCGGCGGACAAGCGCCGCAACGTCGTCTCGATCACGACCGCGGGGCAACGTCGCCTCGACGAGTTGGACGCGATCCTCCGCGAGGTCAACGACCGGGTCCTGGCGCCGCTCTCCGCCGACGACCGCGCACGGCTCTTCCGGCTCCTGGAGCAGGTCAACGCCCATCTCGTCGCCGAGGCCGACGTCTCCTGAGGTGCAGGGCGTCGGTGCTCAGCCGGGCACGCGCTCCCGGGCGAGGCCGAACGTGAGCGACGGCAGCATCTCGAGCGCCCCGTGCGCCGCGGCGTAGTCCTTGAGGTCGCCGCGGAACACGACGCGGCCCGGCAGGTCGAGCAACGTCTGCGGCCGCACCTGCCACCGCTCCACACCGAGGTCGCACACCCCGGCGCCGTGCAGCACGTGGTAGACGAACTCCGAGCAGAAGAAGCGGTCCTCCGCCTCGTGCCCCCGGCCGAACCGGGCCCCGACCAGCCCGCGCACGTTGTAGGAGAACGCGTGCGAGTCCAGCAGGAACTCGGTGATCCGCACGCGGATCGCCTCGTGCTGCTCGGGCGTGACGGGGACCTCGAGCACGACCCCCGGCACGGCGTCCATGCCGCGGTAGAGACCGTCGTCGAACCGCTCGCGCCGGAAGCACCCGACGAACGGGTTCCCGGCGCGCCGGCGCCCGAAGCTGAACATGAGGTCGAGTCCCGGGTCGAGCGCCAGGGAGGAGTGCGTGAACTCGTCGCGGGTCGCCAGCGCGATGGTCCGGGAGAGGACCGTACGGCTGCGGGACAGGACGACGTAGACGTTCACGCGAGTGACCATACGATGCCCGGGCCCGCAAGTGGAACGTCCCGGGCGAGTAATTTGTCCGGTCAGCCCTCGGCGAGCGCCCCGAGGACCTGCTCGGCGAGCCGCGGGGGGAACTGCGCCACGGCGTCACGCACGTCGAAACCGAGGTCCTCGGCGTCCCGGAACGCACCGGACGCCCGGGCCGGGTCCGGGAGCGAACCGTCGCCGGTGAGCAGCATGACGCCCGCGGTGAAGGCCGCGCGCCCGTTGCCCTTCTCGCCCGCCGCGAGGTACAGCTCGAGGGCCCGAGCCGAGTCCCGCGGACGACCACGGCCCGTCGCGTGCTCCGCGGCGAGGTTGTAGAGCGCGCGCGGGTGGCCGGCCTCCGCCGCCCGCTCGAGGAGCGCGCGCGAGCGCACCTCGTCCACCGGCGTGCCCTGCCCGGTCGCGGTGAGGACGGACAGCTCGAAGAGCGCGTCGGCGTTCCCCCGGCGCGCCGCCTCGTCGTGGTCGGACACGGCGCCCGCGGCGTCCTGCGCGAACCCGTAGCCGTTGTAGCGCATCCACCCGCGCAGCACGTGCGCGGTGCCGTCGGGGTCGTCCTCGCACAGGCGGTCGACCCGGGCGGCCGCCTCCGACGCGACCGGGAGCCGGCGGAAGTACGCCTCGCGCACCCACGCCGTCGCGGCCTCGCGCGACACCGGGTCCGCGCCACCGGCGTCCGCCTTGCGGTACGTGTCGACGAGCACCTGGCCCGCGTCCCCCGGCAGCAGCCCGATCATGTGCTCGTTGCGGACGAACGCGTCGCGGAGCCCGTGCGCCGCGGCCAGGACCCGCTCGCGGCTCGCGGCGCGGTCGTCGAGCGCGTCGCGCGCGGCCTCGTACGCCACGCTGCCGCGCGGGCGGGACGTGCCCGACGTCGCCGCGCCCGCAGGTGCGTCACTCGCCGTGCCGTCGCCCGCCGGGGCGGGCGCCCCCGTCGTCGGCTCCTGCCGCGCGGCCGCCCGCGCCGCGTCCTGTGCGTCGGCGTCCCAGACGAGCTCGCCGTCGGGATTCCAGATCTGGTTCGTCCGGTTCTTCGCCCACACCGCACGGAAGCCGACGGGGAGCGAGAGGTACCGCACCAGGTGCGGTGCGGAGCGGTACACCTCGTGCGCCGGCACGTCGACCACGCCTCCCCGCGGCTGCGCGGCGGACGGCTTGACGACCCACCCCGACGCGGTGTCGGTGGGTTCGTAGCGGTGCACGTGAACCTCCGGTGCGTCGTACACGCCCTGGAACACCTTGACCGTCTGGACGAACCGGGTCGGCCGCGGGTCGACCTTGCAGAACGCCGCCATCTCACGGGTTCGCCGGTACGCGTCGAGCATCGGGTCGACGTCGCTGGTGAGCGTCGTGACGCCGTCCTTCGTCAGGTCCGTCGCCGAGACCCGCAGGTCGTCGCCGTCCGCAGCCAGGACGGTCCACCAGAACCCGTACCAGCTTCCGCGCCCCGCGGTGACGGCCGCGGGGTCCGTCGACCCGTAGTAGCCGAGGAGATCCGCCGCCCACGGCAGGAGCTCGGGCGTCGTCCGCAGCCACACCCGACGCCCGTGGCGCGAGCGGGTCTCCGCGGTGACCGTCTCCGGCCTGCGTGTCGGGGAGCCGTTCGCCCACCAGCGCACGGCGTCCGCCGCCGGGGGCCATGCCGCCCGCCCGTTCGCGATCGGGTCGAGCGCCTGCACCGACTCGCCGTCGAAGTACGCGACGTACCAGTGGCCCGGCCCGTGCGCGCGGTCGATGCCGACGACGAGGTACGAGCCCTTCCCCTGGGCACGGAGCCGCTCGGCGATCTCGTCGGGGGTCGTCTGCTCGAAGGTGCCCCCGACGAGCTCCGCGAGCTCCGCCTCGCTCGGGCCGGAGGGGGTCGCAGGCTGCGCCGGCTCGCCGCGCAGGATCCCGACCATCGAGGCCACCGCGGACGCCGCGTGGTTCACGGGGAGCGTGGCGGCGTTCGCCTCGTTGCGGTGGCCCGCGGCGAACGCCTCCACCATCTGCGCCTGCGTGAAGCAGGACTCGCGCACGTACGCCGCCCCGTCGAACCCGACGACGGCCTGCGCACCACCGCGGCCCGGGGTCCACACGTGGAACCCGCCCGGGACGACCTTGTTCAGCCGCGCGACCGTGGCGACGTCGACGCCGAGGAGGGCCGCGGCCCGGTCGGCGAGGTGCGGGAAGCCCTCGGTCCAGTGCTGGTCCTGCGGGGCTTGGGCGTTCGCGTCGGTCACGGGGAGAGGGTAGCGGCGGGCCCCCGCGCACCGCACCGCCCCGGCATGGGGACCGGTCCCCATGACAGCGTGCGCCGGGTGCCGGGCGGGGGTCGGCGAGAGGTCGGCCGGGTGCCGGTCAGCCGCGCGCCCGGCGCAGCACGGCCTCCGCGTGGCGCAGGACGGGGCCGTCGACCATGCGGCCGTCGTGGGTGAAGACGGCGTCCGGTCCGCCGGGGTTCGCGGCCGCCGCGTCGAGCAGCGCCCGCGCCACGGCCACCTCGTCGGGCGTCGGGGCGTAGGCGGCGCGGATCACGGGGACGTGGCTGGGGTGGATGCACGCGGTCGCGGCGAACCCCGACGCGGCCGCGTCCTCCGCCTCGTCCTGGAGCCCGTCGAGGTCGCCGACGTCGACGTGCACGGCGTCGACCGCAGCCTTGCCCGCCGCGCCGGCCGCGAGCAGGACCGCGGACCGCGCGTGCCGCGCGACGTCCCGGTACGACCCGTCCGGGAGTCGGCTCGACGTCCCACCGAGCGACGCGACGAGGTCCTCCGCACCCCACATCAGCGCGACGACCTCGGGCCGTCGGGCGAGCTCCGGTGCCGCGAGCACGCCGGCCGCCGTCTCGCACAGCGCGAGGACCCGCGCGCCCGGGAGGCTCGCCGCGAGCGCCCCCAGCGAGCCGAGCAGCTCCGGCCCGGCCTTGGGGACCATGACCGTCCGCAGCCGCGTGTCCGCGAGCGCCGCCACGTCGAGCGCGTGCTCGGGCGTCCCGACGGCGTTGACCCGCACGACCGTCCGCGCCGGGTCGAGCGTCGCGGACGCCTCGACGACCGCGCGCCGAGCGGCGTCCTTCGCAGGCGCGGCGACGGCGTCCTCGAGGTCGAGGATCACGGCGTCGGCGCGGTCGGCGGCCTTGCCGAACCGGTCGGGCCGGTCGCCGGGGCAGAACAGCAGCGCGGGCCCGAGCCCGAACCCGGGCTCGCTCACCACGCGCCCTCCTCGTCGCCGCGCTCGAGAACCGGCTCGTGCACCCCCGCCGCGTGCTCGCCGAACCCGGGCTCGTCGTCCCGCCCGGTGCCGAGCCCTGGGATGTCGCCGGGCTCGGCGGCCTGGGTGACCACAGACCCGGGTTGGGCGGAGGCGCCAGACGACCGGGCGCCGTCGGGCACCGCAGTGGACGCCGCCTCGTGGGCGGCGCGGGTCCAGAAGAGGGCGGTGCGGACGGCGCGCGCGACGAGGACGCCGTCCTGGTTGAGGCCGCGGTGCTCGAGCGTCACGACGCCCTGGCCGGGGCGCGACGCCGACAACCGCTTCTCGACGACCTCCGTCTCCGCGTAGAGCGTGTCGCCATGGAACAGCGGCTTGGGGAACTCGACCTCGCGGAAACCGAGGTTCGCGACGATCGTCCCCTGCGTGACCTGCCCGACCGACAGCCCGACGAGCGTGGACAGCGTCATCATCGAGTTCACGAGCCGCTGCCCGAACGGCTGCGTCGCGGCCCACGCGGCGTCGAGGTGCAACGCCTGGTGGTTCATCGTGAGCGTCGAGAAGACGACGTCGTCCGCCTCCGTGAGCGTGCGGCCGGGCCGGTGGCGGTACACCACGCCCGTCTCCAGCTCGTCGTAGTACAGGCCCCGCTGGACCACCTCGCGCATCGCTGCTCCCTTCCTCGCCCCGGTCTCGACCGGCCGTCCGCCGAGAACGCCCCCACCCGCCGTCGAGCACGACATGAGGGACGGAAAAGGCCGGAAAACGTCCGTCATGTCGTGCTCGGCCTTCACCGTGTTTAACCGTCCAGTCCCAGGCTCCTCGCGATGATCATGAGCTGCACCTCGGTGGTCCCCTCCCCGACCTCGAGCACCTTGGCGTCGCGGTAGTGGCGGGCGACCGGGTTCTCGTTGAGGAAGCCGTAGCCGCCGAAGATCTGGGAGGCGTCGCGCGCGTTCGCCATCGCGGCCTCGCCACCGACGAGCTTCGCGACCGACGCCTCCGCCTTGAACGGCTTGCCCGCGACGAGCTTGTGCGCGGCGTCGAGCCACGCGAGCCGGGCCGTGTGGACGCGGGCCTGCATGCGCGCGAGCGTGAACGCGACGTGCTGGTTCTCCCCGATCGACCGCCCGAACACGACCCGTTCCTTCGCGTACCGCAGCGCCTCCTCGAGGCAGCCCTGCGCGGCACCGGTCGCGAGCGCGGCGAACGCGATGCGGCCCTCGTCGAGCGCGCGCAGGAAGTTCGCGTACCCGCGGCCGCGCTCGCCGAGCAGGTTGCCCTCCGGGACCCTGACGTCGGTCAGCGTGAGGGGGTGCGTGTCGGACGTGTGCCAGCCGACCTTGTCGTACGACGGCCCGACCTCGAGCCCCGGCGTCCCCGCCGGCACGATGATGCTCGACAGCTCCTTGCGCACCTCGCCGTCCTGGCTGACGTGCTCGCCCGTGACAGCCGTGATCGTCACGAGGCTCGTGATCGGCGTCCCGGAGTTGGTGATGAACTGCTTGGACCCGTCGATCACCCACTCGTCGCCGTCCAGCCGCGCGGTCGTGCGGGTGCCGCCCGCGTCGGAGCCGGCGTCGGCCTCCGTGAGCCCGAACGCCGCGAGCGCCCGCCCCGCGAGCAGGTCGGGCAGCCAGCGCTCCTGCTGCTCGCGCGACCCGTGCCGGTAGATCGGCACGATCCCCAGCCCCACGCCCGCCTCGAGCGTCACGGCGATGGACTGGTCGACGCGCGCGAGCGCCTCCACCGCGAGGCACAGCGACACGTAGTCCTTGCCCTGCCCGCCGATCTCTCGCGGGAACGGCAGCCCGAACAGCCCCAGCTCCCCCATCTGCGCGATGATCTCCATCGGCAGGCGGCGCTCGGTGTCGTACCGGTAGGCGGCGGGCGCGACGACGCTGTCCGCGAAGTCGCGCACCACCTGGCTGAGCTTCCGCTGCTCGTCGTCGAGCAGGACGTCGGCCTCGATCATTGATGCTCCCTGGGTGTCGGAGTGGTGCCGAGAGAGCGACGACCGGTCGGGGTAGCGACCGGCGACCGCTCTCTCGGCGGGTGGTCGCTATCTCGGTGGTGCGGGCTCGGGTGTCGGTGCGGGCACGGGACGGACGACGGCGACCACCTGGTCCCGGCGCACGAGGTCGCCGGGGCGCACGCGCACGGTCGCGACGCCGTCGTGCGGGGCGAGCACGGGGTGCTCCATCTTCATGGCCTCGACCGTGACGAGGACGGCGCCCGCGGCGACGGGCTCGCCGTCCGCGACGGCCGTCACGACCGTGCCGGGCATGGCGGCGCGCACCTCGGGGTCGGTCGCGCCGGTCGCGTCGCCCCGTGCTCGACGGCGGTCGTCCCGCGCCCGCGCCGCGCGCTGCTCGCGGTCAGGGGCGGCCAGGGCGACGGTCCGCCCGCTGCGCCACAGCCACACCGTCGCGGGCTCGCCGTCGGCGGACGGCACGTCGAGAGCGAGCCGCACGCGCTCCCGGACGCCGTCGACGGTGACCCACCACGCGCCCTCGGCGCCGGGTTCGTGCTCGAGCGACGCCCGCACCGCCCGCGGGCGAGCGGCGCCGGGGTCCCACCCACCGCCGTCGGGCTCGCGCTCCTGCGGCCACTGCACGACGGCGTCCCCCGCCACCCCGCTGACCCGCACCTCGTGCATGCCCCCGGCGGCATCGACGAGCACGACCCGCCGCGCCGCCGCGGGCCCGTTGAGCCGCCACCCGTCGCCCATCCGCCACGGGTCGCCGGCCGCCGCCACTCCGCCGTCGAGCAGGCGGTCGTGGTCCGTCCCGCCGCCCGGACGAGCCGCAACCACCTGCTCGACGAGGAACAGCGCCGCGGCGACGAACTCGACCCAGTCCGCGCCGTCGGACGGCGAGCGGACCACCGAGGCGAGGGGGCGGGGGGTGTGCGCGCCGTCGTGGTCGGGCCTGGCGGGAGCGCCCGAGGAACGAGGGCGCGGATGGTAGACGGCGCGCACACCCCCCGCCCCCTCGCCGGACCCGACCACAGACCCGACCACAGACCCAGCCCCAGCCCCAGCCCCAGCCCCAGCCGACACGAGCCGGTCGATCAGCCCGGTGTCGAGCCGCCCCGCCCGCACGTCACCGTCCGCGAGCAGAGACCGCAGGAACGCCGTGTTCGTCTCGACCCCCAGCACCACGGTCCGCGCGAGCAGCCCGTCGAGCTGGTCGACGGCTTCGTCGCGCGTCTCTCCCCACGCGACGGCCTTCGCGAGCATGGGGTCGTAGTGCCCGCCCACGACGGCACCGGGGGAGATCCCCGAGTCGAGGCGCAGCGGAGAGGCGCCGGGCCCGGCGGGGACGTCGGCGTCGTCGTACACGAGGACCGACCCGGTGGCCGGGAGGAACCCGCGCTCGGGCGACTCGGCGTAGAGCCGGGCCTCGACGGCGTGGCCGCGGAGCACGACGTCGTCCTGGGCGATCCCGAGCGGCGCGCCCGCCGCGACGCGGAGCTGGAGCTCGACGAGGTCGAGGCCGGTGACCATCTCGGTGACGGGGTGCTCGACCTGGAGCCGCGTGTTCATCTCGATGAAGAAGAACTCGTCCGGGCGCGCGGCGGGGACGAGGAACTCGACCGTCCCGGCGCCGACGTACCCGACGGACCGCGCGACCTCGCACGCGGCCTCGCCCATCCGGGCACGCTGCGCCTCGGTGAGGAGCGGCGACGGTGCCTCCTCGACGACCTTCTGGTGGCGGCGCTGGAGCGAGCACTCGCGCTCGCCGAGGTGGACGACGGTCCCGTGCGTGTCGGCCAGCACCTGCACCTCGATGTGGCGCGGTGCCTCGACGAGCCGTTCGAGGAGGAGCGTGTCGTCGCCGAACGACGACGCGGCGACCCGTCGGGCGGAGGCCAGCGCTCCGGGCAGGTCGTCGGCCGTGTGGACGACGACCATCCCCTTGCCCCCGCCCCCGGCGGAGGGCTTGACGAGCAGCGGGAAGCCGACGGCGCCGGCGGCGGCGACCAGGTCGTCGTCGCCCATCCCGGGCTCGCCAGCGCCGGGCACGAGGGGGACGCCCCGCGCGCCGACGATGCTCTTGGCGGCCAGCTTGTCGGCCATCGCCTCGAGCGCGTCGACGCCCGGACCCACGAACGCGATCCCGGCGCGCTCGCACGCGCGGGCGAGGGCGGGGTTCTCGGACAGGAACCCGTAGCCGGGGTGGACCGCATCGGCACCGGTCGCGACGGCGGCGGCGACGACGGCGTCGACGTCGAGGTAGCTGCGCGCCGCGGGCGCGGGCCCGAGCCGGACCGCGACGTCGGCCTCGCGCACGTGGCGGGCGTCGGCGTCGGCGTCGGAGAACACGGCGACCGACCGGACGCCGAGCCGCCGCAGCGTGCCGATCACGCGGCACGCGATCTCCCCGCGGTTCGCGACGAGGACCGCGCGGAACCCGGGACCGCCGGTCGGGCGGTCCGCCGGCCGGTCCGTCGGGCGCGCGGACGGCTGGTCCGCCGGGTGGGTGCTCGCGCCGTGGGGGCTGTCGGAGGTCATCGGCTCACATCCGGAAGAGCCCGAACCGGTCACCGGTCCAGGTCTCGGCGAGGGGCGTGCGCGCGCACACGCCGAGGGCGAGGCCGAGCACGCGGCGCGTGTCGGCGGGGTCGATCACGCCGTCGTCCCAGAGGCGCGCGGTCGCGTAGTAGGGGTTGCCGTGCTCGTCGTAGTCCGCGCGGATCCCCGCGGTGAACGCGGCCTCGTCGTCGGGGTCCCACGTCTCGCCGCGGGCGGCGAGCTGGTCGCGCTTGACGGTCGAGAGCACCGACGCGGCCTGCGGCCCGCCCATGACGGAGATGCGGCTCGCGGGCCACGACCACAGGAACCGCGGCGAGTACGCGCGCCCGCACATCGAGTAGTTCCCCGCGCCGAACGACCCGCCGACGATCACGGTGAGCTTCGGGACACGCGTCGTCGCGACGGCCGTGACCATCTTGGCGCCGTCCTTCGCGATCCCGCCCGCCTCGGCGTCCGTACCGACCATGAACCCGGAGATGTTCTGGAGGAACAGCAGCGGGATGCCGCGCTGGTCGCACAGCTCGATGAAGTGCGCGCCCTTGAGCGCCGATGCGCCGAACAGCACGCCCCGGTTCGCGAGGATGCCCACCGGGTGCCCGTGGATCCGCGCGAACCCGGTGACGAGCGTGTCGCCGTACTCGCGCTTGAACTCGTCGAACCGGCTGCCGTCGACGAGCCGCGCGATGATCTCGCGCGGGTCGTACGGTGCTTGTACATCGGTCGGGACGGCGCTGTACATGCCTGCGCCGTCGTGGTCGGGCGCACCGTCGGCCCGGGGCGAGCGGGCGCCGTCGTGCCCGACGGCGGGCGGCTCGCCCGGCACGACGACCCACGCGGGCGCCGGGTCGGGCGGGAGCGTCGCGACGATGCGACGCACGGTGTCGAGCGCGTCCTCGTCGTCCTCGGCGAGGTGGTCGACGACGCCGCTGCGCCGCGCGTGCAGCTCGCCGCCGCCGAGCTCCTCGGCCGTGACGACCTCGCCGATCGCCGCCTTCACGAGCGGCGGACCGCCGAGGAAGATCGTGCCCTGGTCGCGCACGATGACGGTCTCGTCGCTCATCGCGGGCACGTACGCGCCACCCGCGGTGCACGACCCGAGCACCGCGGAGATCTGCGGGATCCCCGCCGCGGAGAGCCGCGCCTGGTGGTAGAAGATGCGGCCGAAGTGGTCGCGGTCCGGGAACACCTCGGCCTGACGCGGCAGGAACGCACCGCCCGAGTCGACGAGGTAGACGCACGGCAGCCGGTTCTCGAACGCGATCTCCTGCGCCCGCAGGTGCTTCTTCACCGTCAGCGGGTGGTACGTCCCGCCCTTCACGGTCGCGTCGTTGCACACGACCATGACCTGCCGCCGGCTCACCACCCCGATCCCGGCGACGACCCCGGCGGCCGGCCACGCGCCGTCGTCCACGCCGTACCCGGCGAGCGGCGCGATCTCGAGGAACGGGCTGCCCTCGTCGAGCAGGCGGTCGACGCGGTCGCGCGGCAGCAGCTTGCCGCGCGCGACGTGCCGGTCGCGCGCCGACGCCGGGCCCCCGCGCGCGACGTCCGCGGTGCGCGCACGCAGCTCGTCGGCGAGCGCCCGCTGGCCGGCGTCGTTCGCCCGGGCCGTCTCCGACCCGGGGTCGACGGCGCTCGTCAGGATCGTCATCCGGCCACCCCTCCCTGCCGAACCCGGGATCGCTCCTCACCCGCGGCCGATCCTGGGGAGGGATCCAGGGTTCGGCCGGGCGCGGTACCGCCGCCGGGCGACGAGCCACCAGCCAGGAGCGCGAGGGCCGGGTCCTCGAGCAGCGCGCCGAGGTCGGCGAGGAAGCGCGCGCCCTGCTCGCCGTCGACCACGCGGTGGTCGAACGACAGGCTCAGGGTGACGACGTCGCGCAGCGCGACCTCGCCGTCGTGCTCCCACGGCCGACGACGCACGGCGCCCAGGCCGAGGATCGCCGCCTCTCCCGGCACGAGGATCGGCGTGCCCGCGTCGACGCCGAACACCCCGACGTTGGTGATCGAGATCGTCCCGCCGGTGAGTCGCTCGGGCGTCGTCCGGCCGTCGCGCGCCGTGACCGTGAGGTCGGTGAGCGCGGCGGCGAGGTCGGGCAGGTCGAGGTCCTGCGCGTCGGGGACGTGGGGCACGACGAGCCCCCGGTCCGTCGCGACCGCGATGCCCAGGTGCACGCGACGGTGCCGCACGATCTCCGCCGAACCGTCGGGGAGGTCGCGCCACGCGCTGTTGAGCGCGGGGTGGCGCGGCAGCACGAGGCACAGCGCACGCGCCGCGAGCGCCAGGACGGTGATCCGCTCGCCGCGTGCGAGACGGTGCGTGCGCAGGCGTTCCAGGAGCTCGACGCTGCGCGTCACGTCGAGGGTGAGGAACACCGTGGCGTGCGGCGCGGTGAACGCGCTCGCCACCATGGCCGCCGCGGTGTGCTTGCGCACCCCGCGCACCGGCACGACCTCGGGCTCGAGCCCGGCCCGCGCGTCGGCACCGACGGCCGCCGAGACAGGAGACGTTGCCCCTCGACCGGGCCCTCGCGGGGCCATGGCTCCCCTCTCGTCCGCGAGCGCCGTCGGGGTGGCGGGCGTCGCGGGCATCGCGGTCGACGCGGTCGACGCGGGCAACGCGGTCGACGCGGTCGACGCGGTCGACGCGGTCGACGCGGCGAGCGTGGCGTAGACGTCGCGCGGCTGCCGCACGACGTCGCGGTGGCAGCTCACCGCCGCGAGGACGTCCTCGCGCGTGATGAGGCCGTCCCGTCCCGTCCCCTCGACACGGTCGATGCGCACGCCGAGCTTCTTCGCGAGCGCCCGCACCGGTGGCGTCGACCGCGGCCGCTCGCCGACCCAGCCGGACGTCCCGCCGGCGTCGCCCCCCGTGCCGAGCCCGGGATCCGTCCCCACGATCGGGACCGCCTGAGGAGCGACCCCGGGTCCCGCCGGCTCGGGCCGGCCCCCGGCGCGCCCGGCAGCAGCCACGGGGGCCCGACGGCGGCGCGCGGGCCTGCCCGCACGCTCCGGCGCGGCCCCGTAGCCGACGAGGTTCGGCTCCGGCCCGTCGTCCTCCCCCTGCTCGCCGAGCCCGGGCTCTCTCCTCACGGGGACGGCCGTCTGAGCAGCGACCCCGGGTTCGGCAGCCCGAGGCGTCGGGTGAGGGGCACTGTCCGGGGTCGGGGCGGCGGGGGTGCCGTCGTCGACCTCGAACGTCACCAGGGGCTCGCCGACGGTGACGGTCTGGCCCTCCTCGGCGTGCAGCGACGCGACGACGCCCGCGTACGGGGACGGGAGGTCGACGAGGGCCTTGGCCGTCTCGACCTCGGCGATCACCTGGTTGAGCTCGACGCGGTCGCCCGCGTGGACGTGCCAGCTCACGATGTCGGACTCGGTGAGCCCCTCCCCGAGGTCGGGGAGGCGGAACTCGCGCATCGTCATCATCGAGCCACCGCCTCGACGGTGCGGGTCGCGCCGGGCGACCCGGGAGCCCCGCCCGGCGCCGCGGCGTCGGGCACAGGAGCCGGCACGAACGTCTCGACCCGTCCCAGCACGCGGTCGACGCCGTCGAGGATGCGGTCGAGGTCGGGCAGGTAGTGCCCCTCGAGCTTGGCGGGCGGGTACGGCATGCCGTGGCCGGTGACGCGCACGGGCGCGGCCTCGAGGTACTCGAAGCAGCGGTCGGTCACGGTCGCGGCGATCTCCGCGCCGAGCCCGGCCTGCCGCGGCGCCTCGTGCGTCACGACGACGCGCCCCGTCTTGCGCACCGACGCCGCGACGGTGTCGTGGTCGATCGGCGAGAGGGACCGCAGGTCGATCACCTCGACGGACACGCCGTCGTCGGACGCGGCGACGGCGGCGTCGAGCGCGGTCCCGACGAGCCCGCCCCACGTGACGAGCGTGACGTCGTGGCCCTCGCGCACGACGCGCGCGCGGTCCATGGGCAGCGGGTCCACCGGGTCGAGGTCGACCTCGCCCTTGAGGTGGTACCGGCGCTTGGGCTCGAAGAAGATCACGGGGTCGTCGCACGCGACGGCCTGGCGCAGCACGGTGTACGCGTCCTGGGGGTTCGCGACCGACACCACGCGCAGCCCGGCCGTGTGCGCGAACAGCGCCTCGGGCGACTCCGAGTGGTGCTCGGCCGCGCCGATGCCGCCGCCGACCGGGATGCGGATCGTGATCGGCAGGCGCACCTTCCCGCCCGTGCGCGCGTGCATCTTGGCGAGCTGCGACAGGATCTGGTCGAACGCGACGAACACGAAGCCGTCGAACTGGATCTCGCACACCGGCCGGTAGCCGCGGTACGCGAGCCCGACGGCGGTCCCGATGATCCCGGACTCCGCGAGCGGGGTGTCGAGCACGCGGCGCGGGCCGAACTCCGCCTGGAGCCCGTCCGTCACGCGGTAGACGCCGCCGAGCCGGCCGACGTCCTCGCCCATGACGACCACGCGGTCGTCGTCCGTCATCGCGCGGCGCAGCCCCGCGCCGAGCGCCTTCGCCACGGTGAGGGTGCTCATCGCGCCACCCCCGTCACGCTCGTCGCCGCGCCGGACGCCGCCCGGTCACCCGCCGCGCCCGGCCCACCCGCGCCGTCGTCCCCGTCCTCGCCGTCGCCGAACGACTCGAGGTAGTGCGCGTACTCGGCTCGCTCGCGCTCCAGCGCGTGGTGCGGCTCCGCGTAGACGTGCTCGAAGAGCGACAGCGGCGGCGGGTCGGTGAGCGCGACGCACCCGGCGCGCAGCTCGGCCGCCGCGGCGTCGGCGACGCCCTGCACCCGGGCCGCCCCCGCGTCGTCGAGCACACCGACGGAGCGCAGGTACGCCTCGAACCGCGCGAGCGGGTCGCGCCCGGTCCACTCCTCGACCTCGGCCGCGTCGCGGTACCGCTTCGGGTCGTCGGCCGTGGTGTGCGGGCCCATGCGGTAGGTGACGGCCTCGATCAGCGTCGGGCCGCCGTCGTGCCGTGCGCGGTCGAGCGCCGCGCGCGTCACCGCGAGCACGGCGAGCACGTCGTTGCCGTCCACGCGCACGCCGGGCATGCCGAACCCGCGGGCGCGCTCGGCGAGCGGGACGCGCGACTGGAGCGCGACCGGCTCGGAGATGGCCCACTGGTTGTTCTGGCAGAAGAAGACGACCGGCGAGCGGTACGTGGACGCGAAGACGAACGCCTCGTTGACGTCGCCCTGGCTCATCGCGCCGTCGCCGAGGTACGCGACCCCCACGGGGAGCCCGGCGGACGCGTCGACCCGACCGGCGTCGACGTCGTTCTGCACGCCCATCGCCCAGCCCGTCGCGTGGAGCGTCTGCGCACCGATGATGACCTGCGGCGACGCCATCCCGATCGCGTACGGGTCCCACCCGGAGACCGCGACGCCGCGCCACACGCGCACGAGGTCGACGAGCTCGGCGCCGCGCACGCGCGCGACCGCGTGCTCGCGGTAGGAGGAGAAGACGAAGTCGTCGTCGCGCAGCGCGCGCGCCGAGCCGACCTGAGCCGCCTCCTGCCCGAGCAGCGGGGGCCACAGCGCGAGCTCCCCCTGCCGCTGGAGGGCCGTCGCCTCGGCGTCGATGCGCCGCGCCACGACCATGTCCTCGAACAGCCGCAGGAGCGTCGTCCGGGCGGCCTCGCGCGCGTCGTCGTCGAGTGCCGCGGGGTCGAGGTCGGCGAGCCACCGGTCGAGGTCGGGGTCCGGGAGCCGCGTGCCGTCCTCGGTCAGCACGCGCAGGGTCGGCGTCGACGCGCCGTCCCCCGGGTCCTGCCGCGGCACGTCGGTACGCGCGTCGGCACGCCCGTCCTCGCGCACGTCCTTGCGCACGTCGTGCGCCACGTTCTTCCGGTCTGCTCGTGCGTCGCGCGGGGTTGCCGCCCGGTGACCGTTCTGCGCCTTCGGCGGGGTCGCCGCCGTCGGTCCGGTCCGCACCGCAGGTTCGCTGGGCATCGTCGCCACCTCACCTCGGGGAGCCGGTCCTCTCCGTCGAGGACCGAGGTAGGGCGAACGTAACCCCTGCCGCGCACATGGCTCCACCGACGTCCGACACGCTGTGCAGTGTGACCGCTGTCACTCGGCTAGGGTGAGCACCATGCACAGCGCCGACGCTGTCGACCTCGACCTCCTGCTCGCCCTCGCCGACGACCCGCGGGCGACGATCGTCGCGCTCGCCGACCGCCTCCGGCTCTCGCGCAACACCGTGGCGGCACGGCTCGCCCGGCTCGAGGCCGAGGGCGCGTTCCTCGACCTCGACCGGCGCATCGACCCGCACGTGCTCGGGCACCCGCTCACGGCGTTCGTCGAGGTCCAGGTGCGGCAGAAGGAGCTCGCCCGGATCGTCGACGACGTGGCGCGCATCCCCGAGGTCGTGCAGGCGTTCGGCCGCAGCGGGACCGCCGACCTGCGCGTCACCGTCGCGTGCCGCGACACCGACCACCTGTTCCGCATCGACGCCGCGATCCTCGCGATCGACGGCGTCGAGCGCACGGAGACCTCGCTGTCGATGGGCGAGCTCATCCCCTACCGACTGCGCCCGCTCATCGAGCAGCAGCGGCGCGGCGAGCGCTGAGCGGAGACGACGACGGTCGCCCGCCGTCGAGGGCGAGCCGACCGGAGCCTATGCCGCGCTGCGGGCGAGGAACGCCTTCCGCCGGGTAGTGAGCGCCGTCCGCGGGCAGGCCGTGAACCAGGGCCGCACCCGGGACCCGCGGTCAGCGGAGGTCGCGCACGTACGCCGCGGCGCCGTCGTACGCGGCGATCCGGCGCTCGTAGTACGTCGCGATGATGAGCAGCAGGCCGCCCGCCGCCGCGAGCGTGAGCATCCACGGCCCGGCGGAGATGCGCGTGCCGAGCTGGGACACGAACACGACGAGGATCTCGACCGGCAGCACCGCGACCCCGAGCAGGAACGGCGCCGCGAGGTGCGTGCGGGTCCCGACGAGCACCGCGGCCAGTGCGAGCGCGATGACCAGGACGGCACGCCACGTGCGTGCGTCGGTGTACGTCGCGAGGACCGACGGCCCGAGGAGCGCGAGGATGCCCGGGGCGAGCGTCCGCCACGACCCGGCCAGACCGACCGGCCATCCGGCGAGGGTCGACGTCGTCCGCACCGGAGCGGTGACCCCACCGGCCGTTCCCGCCGCGGCGCCCTCGGCGTCGGGGTTCCCGGCCCCGGTGCCCCGGGCTGACGTCGTGCCGGCCGCGAGCGCGAGGTACCCCGCCACGAGCAGGCCCGCGCCGAGCGGGAGCGAGAAGACCTCGACGCGCAGCTCGCGCGGCGACCAGGCACCGATGGCGGCGGCGAGCGCGAGGAGCCACGTGAACCAGGCGGGCGGGAGGTCGAGCCGCCCGCGGACCGCCCGGCGCACCCCGAGCACGAGGAGCACCAGGAGCAGCACCTCGACGGCCCACACCGTCGCGATGACGCCCCAGACCGGCCGCACGTTCGCGACGGCCCCGACCACGACGAGCACGGCCGCGGGCGCGACGGCCCAGCGCCGCACGACCGCGGTCGCGCGTCCCGACGCCCCACGGGCGGCGACGAGGCCACCGCCCAGCGCGACCGCGCCCGCGGCGAGCGCCCACGCGAACCCGACGAGGAACACGGCACCACCGCCCGCGGCGTGCGCGACGTGCACGGACTCGACGGTCCCCGCCGTCGCCGCGAGCACGCCCGCCCCGGCGAGCCGCAGGGCCGCGGCACGCCGCCACGCACCGCCGGCCGCGTCCGCCCGCCGCAGCGTCGCGGCCACGACGACGCACCCCGCCCCGGCCGCGACCAGCAGCAGCGCCCGCATGTCGCCCGCCCCCGGCGACGCTCCCAGCGCGAGCACCGACGGCACGACGAGCAGCACGAGCCCGGCGCTCGCGAGCTCCCACCAGCGCCGCGACCGGCGCGCGAGCAGGGCCCCCGTGACGACCGCCGCGAGCGCGGGCGGCGCCGTGTACGCCTCGACGAGCCCCACCTCCGCGGCGGCGAGCGCCGTCCACAGGGCGGCGGTGGTCAGGGCCGCGGCGAGCCACCACTCCGCACGCCGGTCCCGGTCGCGCGCCGCGAGCCCCGCGCCCGCGGCGAGGAGGAGGAGGACCGCGACCGCGACGTCCGGCCCGGCCGCGGGTCGGGCGAACGCGAGCCCGACGGCGATCGCCCCCGTCAGCGCAGCGGCCGCCTCGACCGCGACCCGGCCGGCGCCCAGGCCGATCCTCTCGGTGACCGGGCGAGCACCCGCGAGCGCCGCCGCGACGAGCACCGCGACCACGGGCAGGACGACGGGAGACCCGCTCCCCGGGAGGACGAGCGCACCGGCGCCGACGACGGCCACGGCCGCCGTCGGCAGGACGAGCGCGGCGGCGAGCACGCGCAGCCCCGTGACCGTCCCGGGGCGGCGGGAGCCGACGAGCACGACCTCGAGCGCGAGCATCGCGACGCACGCCGCGACGGACCACGCGCTGCGCTCGTCCACGACGGTGAGGACGCCCAGACCGAACGGCACGGCCGTCACGCCGAGCACGGCCCACCACGAGTCCCGGTCGACGCGCGGGACGAGCGTCACGGTGAGCGCCACGAGCGACGCGACGCCCGACACGACGCACAGGACGGCGACCGTCCCGATGCCGCCCCACGCGAGCGTCACGCCGAGCACGAGCAGCGCGTAGCCGTACGCCGTCCCGACCAGGACGGCGTGCAGACCACGCGGCGCGCAAGCACGGGCCGCCAGGAGGAGCACACCGACGACGACCGCACCGACGGTCGCGGTCGGGCGCGCGACCCACGACCCGGCGACGAGGAGCAGCAGTGCGGCGATCGTGCCCGCGACGGCGGCGGCACGCCAGACCCTCCGCTCGGCCCGTCCCACGGGGAGCACGCCGTGGCGGATCGCGGCGCGCGGGTCGGGCAGGAGCCGGGCGGCAGGGCGCAAGACGTGCACGAGCACGCGTCGGACCGCACGCACGACGGCGCCCGGCGCGGACCCGGCGGCGACGTCCGACGCGGTGCCGCTCGGGACCGGGGCCGAGGCCGGGGCCGGGGACACGGCAGGCACGGCAGGCACGGCGACGGGTCGCGCGGTGGCGACGACCAGCGCCGCGGCGAGGACCGCGAGCAGGGCGAGCGACGTGACGCCCGCGAGGCGCGGGTCGAGCGCCAGCGTGAGCACGAGCGCGAGCAGCAGCCACGGGCCGAACGCTCGCCCGGTCCGCACGACCGGCGCGGCCCCGAGCCGCGACACTGCGGGTGCCCAGCCGCCGGGGGCCGGCGCGGACCGGGCACCGGTCGGGAGCGGCACGGGCCGGGCACCGGTCGGGAGCGGCACGGGTCGCACCCCGGGCGGGAGCGGCGCGGGCACCGGCTGCGGCGTGCGGAGCGCGAGCCTCCCGGCGACCGAGACGACCGCGAGCACGGCAGTAAGACCGAGGAGCGTCCCGCCGAGGATCTCTGCGCCGTCGGAGCCAACGCCCAGCCCGTCGTCCCGCGACGCCGCGGTGAGCACCCCGACGCCCAGCGGTGCGGTGCCGAGCTCCGCGTCCGTGCCGGTGGTCGCCGTCATGAGCACCTCCGCGGCGCGCAGCCCGGCGATCGCGACCGCGGGGACCGCCGCCACGATCGCGACGACGGCCCCGCCGAGGAGGGTGTCGGACCGACCCACAGCCGGCGTCGGTGCCGCCCGCACGGCCTGCACGACGCGCGGCGTCGTGAGCGCCAGGACGACGAACCAGGCGAGCGCGGCGAACGCGGGCGCGAGGCCGACCCACACGACGTCCCCGCCCGTCCCGAGCAGCGCGCCCGCGAGGACGGCCGACGCGCCACCGATCGCGTACCAGCGCCGCTCCGCGGTCGAGACGCGCAGCAGGGCGGCCGCGAGCGCCGCCCCGAGCGCGACGGCCGCGGAGCCCGAGCCGGTCGGCAGCCCGGGCGGGGCGGTGACCGTCAGCCCCACGACCACGGCGAGCGGGACGGCGACCGTGCGCACGACGCCGAGGACCGCCTGCTCGCCGCGGAGCGCGCTGCCGACCCGCGCGCCGGAGCGCGCCGCGACGGGCGCGGCGAGCGCCGTGAGGCACGCCGTCGCGAGGAGCGCGACCGCCCAGCCCCAGGGCGCCCCCGCGGCGGGTGCCGCGACGAGCGGCACGAGGGGCCCGAGCACGACGGCGCTCGTCACCCAGGCGCGCACGCGCGCGCGGTCGCCGACCAGGCCGAGTCCGACCACGACCGCGGCGAGCAGCGACGCGCGCGCCA
Source organism: Cellulosimicrobium protaetiae (assembly GCF_009708005.2). NCBI lineage: Bacteria > Bacillati > Actinomycetota > Actinomycetes > Micrococcales > Promicromonosporaceae > Cellulosimicrobium > Cellulosimicrobium protaetiae. The sequence continues at coordinate 169,870 of NZ_CP052757.1, forward strand.
CCGCGGTCCCGACGGGGTCGAGCGCCCCGGCGCGCGCCCACGCGCTCAGCGCGAGCTCGACGTCCACGACCGCGAGCACGACGGCGAGCGCCGCGACCGCCTCGGCGGACGAGCGCAGTCCCCGCGACCGCAGGAGCACCGCCGCCCCGACGGTGAGCACCGTGACGACCCCGGTCACGAGGGCGCGCAGGGCGAGGTCGTCGGCGAAGGTGAAGAAGACGAAGACGACCGTCGCGACGGCCAGGAGCCCGGCCCCCGCCCCGGCGAGGACCGGCTGGAGACCCACCGAGCGAGCCGGTGCCGCGCCGGGCACGACGGCACCGGCGGGCGACCCCGCGGACCCCGGCGGGACCGGCCCGACCGTGGCGGGACGGACCGGGACCGGACCGCGAACGGGACCGCGAACGGGACCGGGCGGCTGCGCGACCGGCGACGTGCGCGGTCCGGCCTGACCGCGGCCGGTCGCGTCGAGCGGGCGCATCGCGCGCGGCGGTCCCGACGGGACCGCGCGGACGCCGGGCGGCGCATCGCCGGGCGGTGTCGCGACGACCGCGCGGGCCGCCCACGCGGCGGCCTCGGGCTGGCTCGCGCGCAGGGCGTCGAGCGCGACCTGGCGCCGCGAGAGCGCGTCGGCGGCCTCGGTCGACGCGGCGGCGACCTCGAACGCGAGGGGGCCGGTGAGGTCGAGCAGGCACCGGTCGCAGCGGGAGGACCGCAGCGTCGCGGCGCACGCGGGGCAGGAACGCGTCTCGGGCAGCCGCGCCAGCGCGACGTCGACCCACGGCTCTCTCATGACGGACATCCTGGCGAACCTGTGAGGCCCCTGGGGACGCGTCCACAGGGGGTCACGTGGCGGTCCGGTGAAGGCTCCCGGCGGGCGCGTCCCCGGGTCGCGCGACCGGCGGCCGCACGTCCCGGGTGCGCCCCTCAGCCGCCGAGGCCGGCGACGAGCGCGCGCGTGAGGGGCGCGTCCACGCCTGCCCGGTCGGCGGCGCGGACGATCGCGCCGCCGATCGCGTCGACCTCGAGCGGGCGACCGGCCTCGGCGTCGCGCAGCATCGAGGACTTGGCCTCGGGGGCGAAGCGGTCGTAGAACGTGAGCGTGCGGTCCGGGTCGGACGGCGCGCCGCTCGCCGCGGCGACGGAAGCGACCTCGCGCACGAGCGCCTCGAGCTCGGCGCGGTGGACGGTGCGGACCTCGCCGATCGGGGCGCGGTACGTCGTGGTGAGGAGCGCGAACGGGGCGAGGAAGCCCAGCTTGGCCCACATCAGCGCCGTCTCGTCCGCGTGGACCGTGGTCGAGATCCCCGCCCCCTCCAGGAGCGCGCGCACGGCCTCCACGCGCTCCGGCGCGACGCCGCCGGGCGCGAGGTCGACGTCGACGAACGCGCTCGTGTGCTCGATCTCGCCCGGTGCGACGCGCGTCGACTCGACGCGGATCGTCGCGGGGAGCACGCGCTCGGCCCCGTACCGCGCGCGCAGCACGTCGAGGTGGTCGAGCCCGTTGAGGAACGGCACGACGACGCCGTCGCCGAGCACCTCGGGCGGGACGCGGTCGAGCGCGGCGTCGAGCGCGGTCTGCTTGACCGCCACGAGGACGACGTCGACCGCCCCGTCGAGCCGCGTCGCAGCCCGCGCGGGGACGTGGAGCTCGCCCACCTGGCGGCTGCGGACGTGCACCCCGTGCTCGGTCAGCGCCGCCGCCGTCGCGTCCCCCGCGAGGAACGTCACGTCGACGCCGGACCGCGCGAGCAGCGCGCCGACCAGCCCGCCGACCCCGCCCGGCCCGAGCACCGCTGCGCGCTGACCGGCCTGCCCGCTCGTCGTCCCCATCGTCGTCGTCCTCTCGTCGCCCTGTCGCACGCCCCGGTCGCCGCGTCGTCGCCGGGTCGCCCGCCGTCGTCAGACCGCGGGGGCCTCGACCCTACCCACGGGGACGGACCGCACGGCCGCCGTGCCCGGCACGGTGAGCGCCGCGATCCCGGTCGTGATGGGGATCGCGAGGACGAGGCCGATCGACCCGACGAGCGTGCGCACGACCTCCTCGGCGATCTCCCCCGAGGTGAGGCTCGTCGCGAGGCTCTGGTCCGAGAGGTAGACCGCCATGAGCAGGGGCAGCGCCGCGCCGACGTACGCGAACGCGATCGTGTAGACGGTCGAGGCGATGTGGTCGCGCCCGATCCGCATCGCCCGCGTGAACAGCTCGCGCCGCGTCGCGAGGGGTGCCACGGCCCGCAGCTCCCACACCGCCGACGCCTGGGTGATGGTCACGTCGTTGAGCACGCCCATGCCGGCGAGCACGATGCCGCACAGGACGACGCCCTGGATGTCGAGCGCGGGCGCGTACTGCGGGATCCACAGGGACTCCTCCGACGTGAGCCCCGTGATGTTCGCCGCCCCCGACCCCCACCACCCCAGGAGGGCCGTGAGGGCGAGCCCGGCGAGCGTGCCGAGCAGCGCCGTCGACGTGCGCGCGGTGAAACCGTGCGCGACGTACAGCACGACGAACATGACGAGCGACGACGTCACGAGCGCGACGCCCAGCGCGTCCTGCCCGGTGAGCAGCGCGGGCAGCGTGAACCAGGTGATGACGACGAACGCGCCCGCGAGACCCGCGAGCGCCGCGAGGCCGCGCCAGCGCGCGACGGCGAGCACGACCACGGCGTACGCGATCGCGAGGAGGCCGATGGGCAGCCCGCGCTCGAAGTCCATGAACACGTACGGGCTCGCACCGGCCCCCGCGGCCTCGGCGATGTAGAGGACGCGGAGCCGGTCGCCCTCGTCGAACCCGTAGGCGAGGTACTCGGGCGGCGCGTTGACGGTGATCGCGTCCCCGCCGACGTCCTCGCCGCCCGCGCGCGACCCGGCGTCGAGGCGGGCCGGCACCTCGCTCGTCGCCTCGTCGACCGGGCCCGTGACCGTGGCCCGCAGGACGGAGCTCCCCTCCGCCGCGACGGGGATGCGGTCGGGCACGTCCGCGGACGCGGGCCACAGCGCGGCCAGGCCCGCGAGCGTCACGAGGAGCGCCGGGACGAGGAACGCCGCGAGCGTGAGACGCACGCGCCGCGTCGCCGGGGCCGCGGGTCCGTGGGCGTGGGTGTGGGCGTGGGCACCCGCGGACGGCGACCCGTTCCGCTCGCTCTCGCGGCGCTCCCGGCGCCCGGGGGCCGGGTCGGGGGCCGGCGCGGAAGTGACGGCGGACGACGGGTCGGGGGTGGGCTCGCTCACCCGAGGATGCTGTCACGGCGTGCCGACGGCGCGGGGCGGCACGCGCCGTCGGGCACCGGTCGCGACCCCGGCGGGTGCGCCGCGGGCCCGACGCCGCGCGCCCGGCTCACTCGGGGAGCGTCACGTAGCCGCGGCGCACGCCCGCGACGAGCCGTCGCGGGAGGGTGACCTCGCGGCCGTCGACGACGACGGTGACGAGCTCGGGGACCTGCGCCTTCCACTGCGAGCGGCGGGCACGGGTGTTCGATCGGGAGAGCTTGCGCTTGGGCACGGCCATGAGAGGTCCTTCCGGTGGGTGGAGGCCCAGCCTAGCGCTCATTGAGAACGCTTCTCAAGACAGTCGGAGGAGGCGACGCCGGACGGCGGTAGCATCCCGGGGGCCGCCCGCCCGTCCGCGGCGACGCTGCCGCACCGCCACCACGACGCAACGAGACGCACGAGGAGCCGCCATGGCCACGGTCGACTACTTCCTGTCCGGCGACCCTGAGGTCGCCAAGCAGCACCTGCACGCCGCGCTCCAGGAGCAGGGCTTCGCCGTCACCACCCGCCCGACCGGCCAGTGGGCCGCCGAGCGCGGGAGCAAGCAGAAGACGTTCTGGCTCGGCGCGTTCGCGGGCAAGGCGCAGCACCTCGTCTTCACCGTCGACTTCATGCTCCACGGCGACCAGCTCGTCGCGCGCATCGACCGCCCGACCGGGCACGGCGCCATGGCCGGCGCGATCGGCGTCGCGCGCTCCAACAAGGCATTCTCCGAGGTCGACCAGGCGATCGGCTCGCGCCTGACGAACCACGGCGTCCTCGCGAACGTCGTCCACGCCTGACCTCCCCCCACCCCCTCGCGCCGAACACGCCTCCACCCCGCGTCGAGCACGACGTGAGGGTCGCTGTCGGGCGCAGAACGACCCTCATGTCGTGTCGGCGCAGCGCCGGGGGACGGGGACGACGAAGGCCCGGAGCCCCTCGCGGGGTTCCGGGCCTTCGTGCTGCTGACCGGACCGACAGCGGCCGGTCAGCGAGACGTCACTTGGCGACGGCCTTCTTGAGCAGGCTGCCGGCGCTGATCTTCACGCCGAAGCCGGCCGGGATCGAGATCTCCTCGCCCGTGCGGGGGTTGCGGCCCGTGCGGGCGGCACGCTCGACGCGCTCGACGGACAGGAGACCCGTGACCTTGACGGCCTCGCCCTTGCCCAGCGACTCGATGAGCACCTCCTGGAAGGCGTTGAGAGCCTTCTCGGCGTCCGCCTTCGACAGGTCGGCCTTGCCGGCGATGGCCGAGACGAGCTCGGACTTGTTGAGCGACATGCGAATCCCTTCTTCGGTTCACGACGCGCGGTGGTCACCACCCGTCGTCACGGTCTCAGTGTGCCAGCCGCGAGGCCGTGCACCGGGGACAACACTAGGGAACACGCGGAGTTTCGCGCGACTTCTCGCGGCCTCCGGGCGTCGCGTGTCTGCGCTCAGCCCTCGTCGTGCTCGTGGTCGTGGCCCTCGTGGCCGTCCTCGGCGGGCTCGTCGTGACCGTGCTCGCCCTCCTCGTGGGCGTGCTCGTGGTCCTCGTGCGCGTCCGCCGCGACCGGCTTCCCGGTGACCCCGTTGAGCTCGTTCGGCACGACGTCGAGTTCGGCGCTCTTCCACACCTCGCCGCCGACGTAGTCGACCGCGTGGATGGCGCGGCCGGCCGGGTCGGTGACGTACGCGATGCCGTCCTGGACGAGCAGCGCGGGGCGCGGATCCTGCCACTCCTCGGGCTCCTCCCACGCGTCGACGACCGGGATGGACCGCACGACCGTGCCCGTCTCCGGGTCGATGACGTGCAGCGACCCGTCCGTGCCGAGCACGAGCGCCTCGCCCGCGTCGCCGCGGCCGAGCGAGCGGAACGTGTAGCTCGCGGGCAGGTCGACGAGGCGCAGGCTGGCGTCGCGCGTGTCGATGAGCGAGACGCGCGTCGGCCGCTCGAGGTCCGCGTCGGGGTCGGACTTGTAGTCGCCCAGGACGAAGGGCGACTCCTCGCTGCCCGCCTGGTTGCCGATGCGCCCGTAGGCGTCCGGGGCCGCGACCTTGGTGATCGCACCGCCCGCGACGACGACTGCGCCGTCCTCGCAGCCGATGACGACGGCCTCGCCCGCGGCGACGGCCTCGCCGTGCACGCCGGGGCACTGGTCGGTCGCCGCGACCTCCTCGCCCGCGGCGTCGAGCAGGCGGACTCCTGTGCGCGCGTCCTCGGTGCCCTCCGAGACGACGAGCAAGCCGTCGGACAGCTCGACCGCGACGCCGTGGTGCGCCTCGGGGGTCGTCAGGGTGCGCGCGTCGTCGACGCCGTGCGGGTCGGCGACCGCGGCCGAGTCGAGCACGGTGATCTCACCCGTGCCGTCGTCGAAGAGGGCCGTGCGCCCCTCGTGCACGACGACGTGGCCCGGCTTCTCGGCCGCGTACGTCACGTCCGTGAGGACGGGGTCCGCCGTGTAGTAGTGGGAGTGGTCGCCGTGCGGCTCGGCCCACGTGCCGACGTCGAGCACCTGGAACCCGCCGGACGTGGAGACCAGCAGGTGGCGGCCGTCGCCCGCGGGGTTGAGGCGGTTGAAGCCGGCGAGCTCGAGGTCGTCGACGACCTCGAGCGTCGTCGCGTCGAGGACCTGGACGCCACCGTCGTACGTGATCGCGAGGCGCGGCGTGAGCGCGGCCGCCTCGCTGACGTCGGACGTGGCCGACGGCGCGGGCTCCGCGGGGTCCGCCTGCTCGCCCTCGGAGCCCGCCCCCTGCGCGCACGCCGCGACGAGCGTGAGCGGGAGGGCGAGTCCGAGCGCGAGGGCGAGCGGGCGCCGTCGGGCCCGCGCCCCGGGAGGAGCGTCACCGGAGGGGGGACTCGCCCCGGCGGGATCGGCGTGGGCGTCGGTCGGGTCGGGTGCGGTGTGGTGCATGCGTGGTCGGCCGCCCGGGGCCCGGACGGCCGCTCCTCTCCGGTGGTGGTGGGTGCGCCGGTCAGCCCTGACGGGCCTTCCAGCGCGGGTTGGCCTTGTTGATGACGAAGGTCTTGCCGTGGCGGCGTACGACCTTCGCCCCGGGCTTGTCCTTGAGCGACCGCAGCGAGGCGCGGACCTTCATCGCGCACCCCCGCCCTGCGCGCCGCCCGCGCCGTAGCGGCGGCGGAACTTCTCGACGCGGCCGGCGGTGTCCACGACGCGCTGCGTGCCCGTGTAGAACGGGTGGCTCGCGCTCGAGATCTCGACGTCGACGACCGGGTAGGTGTTCCCGTCCGTCCAGGTCACGGTCTCGCGCGGGACGCCCGGGCCCTGCGGGTGGTCGCCCGCGAGGGTCGAGCGGGTCAGGAACGCGAAGTCCGCGGACTTGTCGCGGTAGACGACGGGCCCGTACACGGGGTGGATGTCCTTCTTCATGGTGGTCTCTCCTTGCTGAGCCGGTGACAGGCCGGGGACGGCCGTGGTCACCAGCTCGACTTCGTGACTCCGGGCAGCTCGCCGCGGTGCGCCTGCGAGCGCAGGCGGACGCGGGAGAGCCCGAACTTCCTCAGGTAGCCGCGCGGGCGGCCGTCGACGACGTCGCGGTTGCGGACGCGCGTGGCGCTCGCGTCGCGGGGCTGGCGCTGGAGCTCGCGCACCGCGGCCGCCGTCTCCTCGGGCGAGGAGGTCGGAGACGCGACGACGCGCTTCAGCTCCGCGCGGCGCTCGGCGTAGCGAGCGACGACGACGGCGCGCTGCTCGTTGCGGGCGATCTTGGACGTCTTCGCCATCAGCGCTCCTCGCGGAAGTCGACGTGGCGGCGCACGACGGGGTCGAACTTGCGCAGGACGAGGCGGTCCGGGTCGTTGCGCCGGTTCTTGCGGGTCACGTACATGAACCCGGTGCCGGCGGTCGAGCGCAGCTTGATGACGGGACGGAGGTCGGTACGGCTGGCCACTAGAGCTTCTCCCCTCGGGCGAGGATCTCCGCCACGACGACGTCGATCCCCTTGCGGTCGATGGTCTTGATGCCCCGGGCGCTGACGCGCAGGGTCACGTGGCGACCCAGCGACGGCACCCAGTAGCGCTTCTTCTGGATGTTCGGGTCGAAGCGGCGCTTGGTCCGCACGTGGGAGTGCGAGATCGAGTGCCCGAACCCGGGGGTGGTGCCGAGCACCTGACAGACGGCGGACATGGGCGGTTCCTCTCAGGGCCTGACTGAGCGACGGAGGCCGACTCTAGATAGTGAGAATCATTCCCGTCAAGACGCTATGCTGACCCGCTGTCGAGAACAGTTCTCAGGAGCAGGTTGTTCCCGAGCCGGTCACGAGGCCGCGCGGGACGCCCCAGACCACGGATCGGAGCGCTTCATGCCCTTCTCGTCGCCCCTCTCACCGGACCCCTCGCAGGATCCGTCGGCCGACCCGACGCCCGGCGACGACCACGACCTCGCCGCCGAGGGGACCAGACCTGCCGGCACCGGCGACGCCCGTGTCGCCCTGAGCGTCCTCGCGACGATCGACCCTGTGCTGCGCGACAGCGCGGTGTTCGGGCTCGTCGTCGGGACGCCGCGCGTCGTCGCGCTCCGGCACGACATCCACGCCGCGGACGGCGCGCTGCGGCGCGTCGTCGTCGACGCGACCGGAGTGATCGAGGACGAGACCGTCCCGCTCGAGCACGCGTGCCTGTCCTGCGCCGTCCGGGAGGACGCCGTCCCGACGCTGCGCCGGCTCGCCGAGGACGACCGGTGGGACCACGTCGTCCTCGCGCTGCCCGTCGCCGCCGAGTCGCTGCCGGTCGTCCGCGCGCTCGCCGCGCAGTCCACGCCCGGCAACGAGCTCCAACGGCTGCGCCTCGCGACCGCCGTCTGCGTCGTGGACCTCGACACTCTCGAGCACGACCTGCTCGACGACGACGGCGTCGACGGGCGCGGCGTCGGGCTCACCGAGGACGACCAGCGCGCGGTCGGCGAGGTGCTCGCCGCCCAGCTGGAGCACGCCGACCTCGTCGTCACGACCGGCGAGCCGTCGGACGCGCCGACCGGCTCCACGCTCGTCGACCGCGTCCGCGGCACCGACTCGCTGCGCCTCGACGGCCTCCACGCGCTCACCGCCGGGCACCTCGCCCGCCGCACCCACGACCCGGTGGCCGGCGAGCGCCGCGCTCACCCGCTCGGGGTGCGCGGTCCGCTCCGCCACCGCCTGCGCGTGCCGGGAGACCGCAGCTGGACGATCGAGCTGCGCTCGTCGCGGCCCTTCGACCCCGAGCGCCTGCTGCGTCGCATCGAGGACCTCGGCACCGGCCGCGTCCGGGCCCGCGGCGTGTTCCACGTCGCGAACCGCCCCGACTCGCTGTGCGCGTGGGACGGCGCGGGCGGCCAGCTCTGCATCGGCACGCTCGGCACGTGGCAGGACGCGACCGACGACATAGGTCTCCCGGTCGAGCCGCGCACGCGCATCGTCGTCGTCGGGGCGACGGACACGGACGGCGACGACGACGAGCGCGGCCGGATCCTCGCCGCGTTCCGCGACGTGCTCGCGACGCCGGACGAGCTCGCCGACGGCGGGCTGCGCTGGCTCGGCCGCACCGACGTCCTCGCGCCCTGGCTCGGGGCGCGCAGCGACGCGGTGTGACCGGCCCCAGCCGGCCGCTCCGAGGTCGTGGAGCCGACTCAGTACGGTGGCCTCGTGGGGGACGACGAGGTGGTCGGGTCGAAGATCGCGCTGATCGAGGCACAGCTGCGCGCTCTGCGCACGATCGCGCTCGCGCAGTCGCGGTGGCGCGAGGTCGCCGCAGCGGTCGCCGCGGGCACGCCGCTGCCGTTGGACGGCCTGACGCCGGAGCAGGAGGAGACGGTCCGCAACCTCCAGCTCCGGCGCCTCTCGCCGCAGGACCGCGAACGGGTCCGCGCCGAGATCGACGCGCTGGAGGCCGCGCTGAGGCGGCTGACGTCGGACGACGACGCTCCGGAACCCGACCGCCCCAGGCCGGACGGAGGCCCGGAACGCGCTCACGAGGACGCGCCCCCGGACGCGAGGTGGTTCGCCGTCGCGCCCCTGTCAGGGACCGTCTTCCGCCCGGGACGCGCGTCCGCGACAGGACTGCCGCGGCCACGGCTCCGCCGTGAGGAGCACGCGCTCCGCCTGATGAACGACTACGCGGCGGACTGGCCGCTGTGGCCCGCGACCTCCGCGACCGCGGAGGAGCTGGAACCGCTCCTCGGATCACCGCTGACCGCTCGGCTCCGCCGATGGGCCCGGACGTTCAACGACCACTACAGCCACGTCGACGGTTGGGACGACCCTGCGGTCGCCGCGGGGCACCGCGCCGAGGCCGATCGTCTGCTCGCCGCGCTCCGGGAGGCCCTCCCGCCGCCGTGGACGGTCAGCCTCGACTACTGGGAGACGACGGGCGACGGCCGCTGAGGCGTCACCCGACGACGCGGCGGACGAGCTCGTCGACGCGGCGCTCGTGGTTCTCGGCGGAGAACCTGCCCGCGCGCTGTAGCGTCGCGACCCCGTGCATCGCACCCCACACGACCTCGGCTGCCGTCCCGACGTCCGACGGCGGCCGGTCGAGCGCGAGGAGCGTGCCGACGATGGCCTCGTACCCCTCGCGCATCGCGCGCGGGGTCTCGTCCGAGGCGAAGGCCGCCCCGATCGGCAGGTGGAACATCGCCTCGTACGTCGCCGGGTGGCGCGCGGCGAAGTCGAGGTAGGCCACGACCAGAGCGCGGACCCGGTCCTCGCCGCGCACCTCCGCGCCGGGTGCCGGGCTGGCCGCGGACAGCGCGGCGGCGAGCTCCTCGAAGCCGAGCAGCGCCACCGCGGTGACGATCTGGGACCTGCCCTCCGGGAAGTGCCCGTAGAGGACGGGCTGGCTGTACCCGATCGCGTCCGCGAGCCGGCGCGTGGTGACGGCCTCCCACCCCTGCTCCTCGGCGAGCACACGCGCCGCCGCGACGATCTGCGCCTCCCGCTCCGCGAGGAGCCGTGCCTTGCGCGCTGCTGCCGGTGTGCTCATGCCACGAGTCTAGCGCCGCTAGATTGTCTGTGCTAGTTTTCCTAGCGTTGCTAGATTCCCTGGACCGAAGGAGCCGGACATGCAGTGGTTGCCGATCGTCGCAGTGGTCGTCCTGGGCGTGATGGTGGGGGTCGAGGTGTCGGTCGCGTTCGTCGTGAACCCGATCGTCGACCGCCTGCCAGGGAACGCCGGACTGCTCGCCCGGGCCGACGGCGGGCGGATGCTCGGGCGGGCGATGCCGTTCTGGTACTTCGGGTCGCTCGCGCTCACCGCCGCGTCCGCCCTCGTGCTGTCCGCCGGCGCGTGGGCGGCCTGGACCGCGGCCGCCCTCCTGGCGCTGAGCGTCGTCCTGTCGGTCGCCGTGCTCGTGCCCATCAACAACCGCGGCAAGACGTGGACCCCCGAGACCGCACCCGCCGACTGGCGCGAGCAGGCCCACCGCTGGGACCGGTACCACCTCGTCCGCATCACCCTGCTCGTCGCGGCGTTCGCGCTGCTGGCCGTCGCGGTCGCGGCCTGACACCGAACGGGCCCGGACGCGGAAGAACCGGTGGCGATCCGCCGCGAGAGCTCCCCCCAGCGAAGCTCTCGTCGCGGACCGCCACCGGTCCAGGTGTCGCCGCGTGACCCGTCGCGACGACGTCCCCCACCAGTGCGAGAGGCGGTGGGCGCATGTTCGGGACGTTCACGAACAGTGATCTGGATCACAGTACGCCGGACGTCGCCCCGACGCCCGGCGGCCCGGTCGACCAGCGGGGCGGCCGGTCGGTCGTCACCGGACCGTCGGGGTCGTCCTCACGTCGTCCGCGCTCGCCGTCGGGCCGCCCACCCGCCCGCGACGCCGACGACGACGGCCCCCACCACGACGGCCGCGACGAGGGGCGCCGTCGGCGTCGGGGACGCTGCCGCGGCGACGGGCGCCGGGGCGAGCGACGCCGACGTCGCGACGAACGTCGGCGCGGGGCGCGCGCCGGACGGGTCGGTGTCCGTCCACGCGTACGACGCGCCCGACGGGCACTCCTGCACCGCTGGGAAGACGAACGCCTGCCCCACCTCCCCCGTGACCCGGACGTCGAGCGTGAACGCCGCGCGCTCGCCGTCGGGCACGGGCTCGCCGGACCACTCCACAGAGTCGGTGCCGACCTCGGACTCCCACCCGTCGGGCTGGCCCGCCGCGAGCGCCTCGACGCCCTCGGGGAGGGTGACGCGCAGGGCGTCGGTGGGCTCGCCGTCGCACCCGTGGTCGAACGTGAAGGTGAGCGTCGACGTGCCGTCGCCGTGCGGCTCCACGGTCTCGATGAGCACGTGCGCGGCCGCGGGGCCGGCGGTCAGCGCGGCGAGCGCTCCGGCCGCGACCGCGGCGAGGACGACGCGCGTGCCGCGCCGACCGGGGCGCGACCGCCGGGGACCGGTCATGAGGACACCTCCACGGGGATCTCGACGATCGGGTTCTCGTACTTGGACGTCCGGACGCTCACGTGCAGGGTCCAGTCGCCCGCCATCGGCAGGTCGAGCGTCGCCTCGTACGCGCCCGTCCCGGTCTGCGTGAGGGGCCGGGTGAACGGCCCGAGCGCGGGGTCGGCGAGCGTCGTGGACAGCTCGGGCACGGCGACGGGCTCCAGGGGCTGCCCGTCGGCGTCGAGCAGCTCGATCTCGAGCGCGTTGACGCCGACCCGGCCGGGGGTGACCCGAGCGCGGAGCGTCCCGTCGCCGAGCTCCTCGACCACCTCGACCGCCGGGGTCGCGGCCTCCTCGGCGGACGGGTCCGTCGCCGCGACCGGGCTGCGCGAGACGAGCACGCCCGTCACCGCGAGCACGAGCACGAGCAGCGCGGCCTCGGCGGCGACCGTCCGGCCGAGCCGACGGCGCGCGACCGCCCCGGTCGTGCCGCCCGACCCGGCGCTCCCGCCACCGGGGGGACCGTCCCCCACGACGGCCGGGACGAGCCGGTAGCGGTTCCAGGCCGCGATGCCGACGAGGCACAGTGCGACGCCGACCTTGACGAGCAGGGTCTGGCCGTAGGTCGTCGACACGAGCGCGTCGAGCGTCCCGAGGATGCGCCAGCCGAGCACGGTCCCGGTGACGGCGAGCGCGAGGACGACCCACGCGCCGAGCGCCGAGAACCGCGCGACGGTGACCGCGGCACGCCGGGCGTCCACGTGCGCGGACGGCGCGAGCAGGAGCGCGAGCCCGACGACGCCGCCGAGCCACACCGCCCCGGCCGCGACGTGCAGGGCGTCCGCCGTGACGACGAGCCACGGCGGGCCGAACGTGCGCGTGTGCCCGACGAGCACGAGCGACCCCAGCGCGAGCGCGGCGGCGCCGAGGACGACCCCGGCGGGCCACGCCGCCCGGGTCTCGCGCGCCGCGCGGGGCGCGAGCAGGGTCGCGACGACCAGCCCGGCGAGCCCCAGCGCGCCAGCGCGCGTGGAGTCGGTCGCGAGGCCCGCCGCCCAGGTCGCCGGGTCGACGAGCGCCCCCAGCCCGCCGCCCGCCTGCCAGGCCGGGGTGAGCGGGACCGCGAGCACGATCCCCGCTGCCGCGACGACGAGTGAGCCGCGCCGCACGCGCTGCAGCCGGCGCCGCAGCACCGGCGCGGCACCGGGCGAGACGTGCAGCACGAGGAGCTCGAACCCGACGAGCCCCGCCACGAGGAACGTGCCCGCGTAGACCGCGGCCTGGTCGAGCGCGCGGACGGCGACGAGCGCCGCCGTCGGCTCGGCCACCCGGGCCTCGACCGACGTCGCGCTCGGCGCGCCCACGGAGAACGTGAACGCGCCCGCGACGGGGTGCGTGTCGAGGGAGACGACGCGCCAGCTCACGACGTACGTGCCGTCGTCGAGCGTCGTGGCCGGGGTGACGACGAGCGCGTCGTCGACCGCGGCGACGTCCACGTCGACGGGCGAGCCGTCGGCCGCGAGGACCGTGGTCCCGCCGGTCACGGCCTGGACGGGCTCGTTGAAGGTGATGGTCAGCGCGTCGGGCGGGGCGTCGAGGACGGTGCCGTCCCGCGGGTCGGTGCCCACGAGGACGGCGTGGGCCGCGGCCGGGCCGCTCGCGAGGATCGCGAGCAGGACCGCGGCCGCGGCACCGACGACGACGGCCACCACCCGGCGCAGGGCCGAGGGGCGGCTCACGGTGTCAGTCCCCGGCGCGGCGCGTGCGCAGGAAGGCGAGCAGGCCGAGCACCAGCCCGGCCGCACCGAGCCCGAGCGCGACCCAGGTCGCGACGGGAGTCGCCGCCTCGGCCGACGTCGCGGCGGGCGCACCGTCCGCGCTCGCGGCCTGAGCGTCGGTCCCGCCGTCCGCCGCCTCGTCCTCGGGCGCGGTCTCGGCCGACGTCCCGTGGCCGTCGCCCTCCGCCGCGGTGAGCTCGAACATCGGCGCCGGCAGCTCGAGCGCGTCGGCGTCCTCGCCCTCGGCGGGGACCTGCACCCAGGCACTCTCACCCTCCTCGCACGCCTGGACGGTCGGGAAGACGAGCGTCTCGCCCTCCGCCTCCGGCAGCTTGAGGGAGAGCACGAACGCATCCCGGTACCCGTCGGGCAGCGGGGTCTTCGCCGTGTAGACGACCTCGGCGACGCGCTCGGTGTACTCGCCGCCGTGGCCGTCGTCGACGGGCTCGGCGAGGTCCTCCATGACCTTCTCGACGTCCCAGCCGGGGTTCACGCTCGGGGTGACCGCGACGATCTGCTCGGGCATCTGGATGGAGACCTTCGTGGTGGACGACTCTCCGCAGCCGTGCGGGACGCCGAAGGTGAGGAGCGCGTAGGCGCCCGCCTCGGTCGTGTCGGGCTTCACGGTGACGTGCGCCGAGGCGGCGCCCGCGCCGACGACGACGAGCCCGGTGGCGAGGGCGGTGGCGCCGAGGGCGCGCAGGGTCTTTCGCATGGTGGTGCCTTTCGGGGAGAAGAGGTGAGGGGGCTCCGGCGCACACGACGGCACGCTGCGGGCACACCCCGGTGCGGCCGGTCCGGGCCGGCCGAGGGGGTGGCGCACAGGTCGCGCGGGCACGCGGGAGCGGACGCCGCGGACAGGTCCGCCGACGGCGTCGGGAGGGGTCAGGCGACGGCGGGCGGACCGCGCCCGGGCGCGGCACCGCGCACGAGCAGGTCGCGGACCGTCGGCAGCGCGCCGACGGCGGGCGGGGCCGCGAGGACGACGAGGCTCCGCGGGCGGCCGGGGACCCGGCGACCTGCGAGCCACCTCCACAGCCGCCACAGGACGGCGTCGCCGTACCGCAGGACGAGCGCGACGACGAGCGTCGCCACGGCGTGCGCGCCGAGCATGGCGAGCGGCGAGGAGGCGTGCGCGTGTGCGGCCGCGTCAGCCGGGGACAGCGCGGCGCAGCGGTCGAAGACCACGTGCAGCACGAGCTGGCCCGCGCCGAGGAGCCCGAGCAGCCGCGGGAGCCCGACCTGACGCCGGGTGAGGGGTCGCACCGCGACGGCGGTGAGGACGGCGAGCACGCCCAGCGGGACGGCTCCCGGGTCGGTGCCGCCGGCGAGGCCGTGGGCGACGACGGACAGCCCGACGACCGCGGCGGCGAGCAGCAGCACCCGCACGCCGCGGAGCACCCCTGCTCCGGGCGACGTCACGGACGCACCCTAGCGGCAGGAGGGGTACGCGCGGGAGGGTCGGCCGCCGTCCTCCCCGCTGCGGGGAGGACGGCGTGGGCCGGCACGGTCAGTCCTCGGGGTCGTGCGGGGTGTCGTCACCCGTCGCGCCACGGCGGCGCAGCACGACCACGACGACGACCGCGGCGGCGACGACGAGCGCGCCGAGCCCCACGAGCACGGGGACGATCGACGAGCCGCCGTCCTCCGCGTCCGTGGCGGCAGGCGTCGCGGACTCCGACGTCGTGTCCTCGGCCGCGTCGGCCGGAGCGTCCTCGGACGCGGTCTCCTCGGGCGTCGCCTCGTCCGTCGTGGGCTCCTCGGAGACCGGCGCCTCAGGCTGGGCAGCGACGGTGAAGGCGAACGTGCCCTCGATGGGGTGGCCGTCGGACGAGACGACGCGCCACGCGACGGTGTACGTGTCGCCGCCGAGCGCGACGGCGGGGTCGAGCGCGAGCGTCGCGGTGCTGCCGTCGATCGTCGGCGCACCCTGCGTGACGACCGTCCCCGCCGAGTCGGACACCACGACCTGCGGCTCGACCGGCAGCGGCTCGGTGTTGAACGTCAGGGTGATCGCCCCCGGGGGCGTCGCGAGCTGGGCGCCGTCGGCCGGGTCCGAGGAGAGGAGCCGGTCGTGCGCGGACGCCGGAGCGGCCGCGAGCGTCGTGAACGTCGCGGTCAGGCCCAGGGTGAGCGCGGCGGTCGCGAGGAGCGCGAGGAGGGCGGTGACTGCCGACAGGGGTCGGCGCAGGGAGAGCGTCATGGGGGTCTTCCGTCCGAGGCGCGGCGGTCGCCGCACGGTGGTGCCCGTGGCCCGGCCGTCGCCGGGGCGGCCTCGTCGGGGGCCGCGTCAGGACGCGGCGAGGGGGCGCAGCAGTGCTCCCGACGGACCGGCGGGCCGAGGCGGTCCGCGGGTCGGGGCGCGGCGCGAGCGCCACCGGGACGCGACGTGCACCGTCCGGACGGGCGCGACGCCGGGGCGCGCCCCGGACCGCACGGGCACGGGGGCGCGGAGGGCCGCGAGGGGGGTCACCCAGGCGAGGAATCGTTCGAGCGCCCGCTCCCCGCGCGCGAGGACGAGCGCGAGCACGACGGTCGCCGTCCCGTGCGCGAGGACCATCCACAGCCCCGCGGTGCCCGACGTCGTCAGGTGCTCCGGGTGCACGAGGCTCGCCCCGCCGTCCGACAGGACCGGCGTGCCGACGGGCGCCGCGCACACGACGTCGCCGACCGACGCGGCGTGCGCGCCGTGGCCGGAGGTCACGCCCGTCGGGACGCACGACGCCCCGGGTGCGAGCACGACGAGCGCCTGGTGCAGCGCGACCTGCGCGCCGCCGAGGAGGACGACGAGCCGGGCGGGCGTGAACCGCAGGCGTGCGGCCGCGGTCGTGCCCGCGAGCGTGAACGCGGCGAGCGCGGCGAGGACCAGCGGGTCCGGGAGGGCTCCCCCGGCGACGCGGTGCGCGAACGCCGTCAGCGCGAGCACGAGGGTCGCCACGAGCGCGGCGCGGGCGACGCGCAGCGGACCGACGACCAGGGAGGGCACGACGGCCACCTTAGCGCGACGCGGGCGCGTCGTCCGGGCTGCCCGCCGCCCCCCTCGTCTCCGGGGACGCCGCGGCGGGCGAACGGTCCGTGTACCGGCCGACGGCGGGGCCGGTGGGCAGGAGCCGGTCGATCCCGACGATGACGAGGCCGAGCACGAGGAAGCCCGCCCCGTACAGCACGACGTTGACGAGCAGACCGGTCCACCCCAGCGCGTCGAGGTCGACGAACCCGTACGGGTACTCGCTGCCGGGGCTGACGAACCCGCGGATCGTCGTGAACGCGAAGTACGCCAGCGGGTACAGCAGCCAGCGCGCGGCGTCGAGGCCGCGCAGGCGCCGGTGGGCGTCGAGCAGGAGGAAGTCGACGAAGACGGCGAGCGGCAGCAGCTCGTGCTCGATCTGGCCGTCGGTCAGGCCGAGGAGCACGGCCGGGGCGTCGGGGTCCTCGGGCGCGAGCACGAGGTTCGCGACGAGCCCGGTGATCGCGGCGAACAGCGTCACGCCGCCCTTGAGCCACCCCGGCGGCTGCCGCCGGCGCAGGAGCGACGCCACACCGGCCCACGTGAACACGACGGCGATGAGGAAGCCCGTCTGGTTCGTGAAGTAGATCAGCCCCTCGACGTCGCCGTCGCGCCAGATGGCGCGCGTCCCGACGAGGGCGAGGACGACGAGGAACAGCCGGAACAGTCCGACGACGACGTGCATGCGAGCTCCTTCGCGCGCGGTGCGGTGGTGCGCTCAGGAGCCTAGTGCGCCCTGCCCACCCCGGCGCTACCGTCACCTCGTCCGTGCCCGGGAACGCCGAAGGGCCGTGCGACTGCACGGCCCTCCGGGACGTCGTCGCCCGCACGGCGCTGCGCGCCGTGCGGGTGGGACGTCAGAGCGACTGGATGTTCGTCGCCTGCGGGCCCTTGGGACCCTGGGTGACGTCGAACGAGACGCTCTGGTTCTCCTCGAGCGAGCGGTAGCCGCTCGAGGCGATCTCGCTGTAGTGGGCGAACACGTCGGCGGTGCCGTCGGAGGGGGCGATGAAGCCGAACCCCTTCTCCGCGTTGAACCACTTCACGGTGCCTGTAGCCATGGTGTCTTCTCTCGTTGATGCGACGGACCCACGAGCGCGGGTCCGGTGGTCGCGCCCCGCAGGGCGCCGACGGTCGTGGGGGCGGGACCCGCGAGGGCCCGCCGGGCGTTCACGCGGGGCGACGAGGTGCCGCTTCGCGTGGTGCAGGTCGGCGACGACGCCCACCGGCCGCGTGTAGCGGTCGTGGACGTGGAAGCCGTCGGGGAGTCGGGTGACCAGACCGGCGTACTCGCCGTCCGCCGTCGCGACCCACAGGTCGCCGTCGGCGCGGCGCAGCACCAGGTCTGGTCCGGGCGTACCCGCGACCGGCACAGCGGTCTCGGGGCGTTCAGATGGGGAAGAAAGGATGTTCTCTGCTCTCGCTCCGCGCTCCGTGGGCGGAGATCTCGACGGCAGCGTCTGCTGCCGGGCGCGCACGGTCGTGCTTCGATGCTGAGGACCGAAGATCGTCGCAGGACCGCGTCCCGCGACCTGAGCGCGACCTCCAGGATACCTCAGGAGCGTCGGCCTGCGGGCGACGGGCCGCGACGACGCTTGCCCGGGGCGATGATGGGGGCATGACGACCTCATCCACCCCCGCACCTTCCTCCCGTCCCGTCCCGCGCACCGCACGCTGCAGCGTCGCCGTCGTGAACGGCTACGTCGTGCCCGTCGCCGCGGAACCGATCGAGAACGGGACCGTCCTCGTCGAGGACGGGGTCATCACCGCGGTCGGGGCGGACGTCGTCGTGCCCGACGGCGTCCCCACCCTCGACGCGCGCGGCCGCTGGGTGCTGCCCGGCTTCGTCGAGGCGCACGCGCACATGGGCGTCATGGAGGAGGCCGAGGGCTGGGCCGGCAACGACACGAACGAGATGACCGACCCGAACGGCGCGGCGCTGCGCGCGATCGACGCGATCAACGTCGAGGACGAGGGCTTCCGCGACGCGCTCGTGGGCGGTGTGACGAGCGCCGTCGTGAAGCCGGGCTCGGGCAACCCGATCGGGGGCCAGACGGTCGCGATCAAGACGTGGGGCGGGCGCACGGTCGACGAGCAGGTGATCCGCGAGGCGGTCTCGGTGAAGTCGGCGCTCGGCGAGAACCCCAAGCGCGTGTACGGGGACCAGAAGAAGACGCCGTCCACGCGCCTCGGGGTCGCGAAGGTCATCCGCGCCGCGTTCGTCGACGCGCAGAACTACGCCGCGAAGCGCGACGCGGCCGAGGCGAAGGGCGAGCCGTTCGACCGCGACCTCGCCAAGGAGGCGCTCGCGCGCGTCCTCGCGGGCGAGCTCTACTGGGACCAGCACACGCACCGCGCCGACGACATCGCGACCGCCCTGCGTCTCGCGGACGAGTTCGGCTACCGGCTCGTCGTCAACCACGGGACCGACGGCGCCGCCGTCGCCGATGTGCTGGCCGAGCGCGACGTGCCGGTGATCTTCGGCCCGCTGTTCACGTCGCGCTCCAAGATCGAGCTGCGCCACCGCGACATCGCGAACCTCGGCGCGCTGGCGCGCGCGGGCGTGCGCGTCGCGATCACGACCGACCACCCCGTCGTGCCGATCAACTTCCTGGTCCACCAGGCGTCGCTCGCGGTGAAGGAGGGCCTCGACCGCGACACCGCGCTGCGGGCGCTCACCGTCAACCCCGCGTCGTTCCTGGGGCTCGACGACCGGGTCGGCGCCCTCGCCCCGGGCCTCGACGGCGACGTCGTCGTGTGGTCGGGCGACCCCCTGGACGTGACGTCGCGCGCCGAGCACGTGCTGATCACGGGTGCCGAGGTCTACACGTGGGACGCGACGGCGAACGAGGGCCGCGGCGCGGGCCGCGTCGTCGAGCGCGGCGAGCGCTTCCACGCCTGACCCGAGACCGGCTCCGCGCACGCTCGGCACCGCTCGCCGGGGAACGGGGGCGCCGCTACCGTTCCCCTGAGGGCGCACCGCGCCCGCCCGAGGGGGCGCCATGTCACGGCAGGACACCCGGCAGGGACCCCGACGGTCCGCGGTCCGCCCGGCGGCCGCGATCACGGTCACCTCGCTGGTCATGCTCAACGTGGCGGCGGTCGTCAGCCTCCGCGGACTGCCCGCCGAGGCCGAGTACGGGCTCTCCTCGGCGTTCTACTACCTCCTCGCGGCCCTGTTCTTCCTCGCCCCCGTCGCGATCGTCGCGGCCGAGCTCGCGTCCGCGTGGCCGGCGGAGGGCGGCATGTTCCGGTGGGTCGGCGAGGCGTTCGGGAGCAGATGGGGGTTCCTCGCGATCGCGATGGTGTTCATCGAGGGCTGCATCTGGTTCCCGACCGTCCTCACGTTCGCCGCGGTCACGCTCGCGTACACCGGGCCGGACGCCGGGCTCGACCAGCAGGTCGCGGACGACCGGGTCTTCGTCCTGGCGATCGTCCTCGTGGTGTTCTGGCTGGCGACCCTGATCTCCCTGCGCGGGGCGTCCGCGTTCGCGCGGACCGCGCGCTGGGGCGGCATCGTCGGGACGCTCGTCCCCGCGGCGCTGCTCATCGGGCTCGGCGCGGCCTACCTCCTCGGCGGCGAGCCGTCGAGCACGCCGCTCACCTGGGGCGCGTTCGTCCCCGACCTCTCGCAGCTCGACAACATCGTCCTGGCCGCCGGGATCTTCCTGTTCTACGCCGGGATCGAGGTGAACGCCGTGCACGTGGGCTCGATCCGCAACCCGGAGCGGACCTACCCGGTCGCGATCCTCGTCGCCGCGCTCGTCGCCGTCGTCGTGCTCACGCTCGGCACCCTGACGGTCGCCGTCGTCGTCCCGCAGGACGACATCAGCCTCACCACGAGCCTCCTGCAGGCGTTCGACCACCTGCTCGCCTGGGCCGGGATCTCCTGGGCGGGGCCGGTCGTCGCGGCGATGCTCGCCGTCGGCGTGCTGGCGGGCGTCACGACGTGGGTCGCGGGGCCCGCGACCGGTCTGCACGCCGTCGCGCGGGCGGGGTTCCTGCCGCGGTGGTTCCACCGCACCAACCGGCACGGGATGGCCACGAACATCCTGCTCGTGCAGGCGCTCGTCGTCACCGTGCTGTCGGTGATGTTCGTCGTGATGCCGTCCGTGCAGTCGGCGTACCAGCTCCTCAGCCAGCTCACCGTGATCCTGTACCTCGTCGCCTACCTGCTCATGTTCGCCGCGGTCGTGGCGCTGCGCCGCAGCCAGCCGGGGCGCCCGCGACCGTACCGCGTCCCTGGCGGTCGCGCCGGGGTGTGGGTCGTCGGCGGCGTCGGCTTCGTGGCGTCGCTCCTCGCGCTGGTCACGAGCTTCGCGCCGCCCGGCCAGGTCGCGGTGGGCAGCCCGGTCACGTACGTCGTGCTCCTCGTCGTGCTGTCGGTCCTCTTCGTCGCGCTCCCCCTGCTCGTCTACCGGGCGCGCACGCCCGGGTGGCGGGACGCCGAGTCGTCGTTCGAGCCGTTCACCTGGCAGACGAGCGGGTCCACGGACGACCCCCGGCAACGACCCGGCGCTCCCGACCACGCTCCGCACGGGCCCTGACCTGCCCCGCTCCCGTGGCGCGATCCGGGACGACGGCGGACCATCGAGTCATGCGCACCCGACCCGGTTCCTCGTCCCGTCGACCCGTACGAGCACCCCTCGCCGGCCTCGTCGTGCTCGCCGGGTTCCTCGCCGCGTGCTCCGGCCCGGGGCCCGGTGAGAAGGACGTGGAGTACGACTCGCTCGACGCGCTCCACGAGGCTGCGACGACCGCCGGGCTGACGTGCCTGTCGTTCACGCCCGAGGAGTCCGGGTCGCCCGACGTCGAGCTCGGTGAGTGCGACGACACGACGCTCCTGGCCGTCTTCGCCGACGGCGTCGAGGAGGACGAGTTCCTCGGCCTGCTGCCGGTCGAGCCGACCGAGGAGGACCAGGCCGCGCTCGCCGGGCCGAACTGGGTGGTCCTCGGCGACACCGGCGACCTCCTGGAGACCCAGGCGGGGATCGGCGGCGACTTCCTGTCCGACCTCTGAGGCCGCGCCTCACCCGCCGTCGCCCGCGTCCATCTGCCGCTGGGCGAAGACGAGGCCGTACGGGAGCGCGGTCGCGGCCATCGACCAGGTGTGCGCCTCGCCGGGCTCCTCGCGCAGCTCGACCGTCTGCCCCTGCTTCTCGAGGTCGGCCGCCATCTGCCGCACGGTCGTGAGGGCCTCCTCGGGCGCGTCCTCGCCGGAGTCGAGGAAGACGGGCATCGGGTGGGTGAACGTCATCGTGGGCAGGTAGGTGGTCGGCGTGTTGGCGTCGATCTCCGCCTGCGTCGAGAGCATCGTCCTCTCGGGCCCCGGCCCGGGGTTCCCGTACGGCTCGATCCCGAGGATCGTCCCGTACAGGTCGAGGTGGCGCAGTCCGACGTTGAGCGCGCAGAACCCGCCCGACGACATGCCGCCGATGATCCGGTGCTCCCGGTCCGTGAGCGTCGGGTACGTCGCGTCGACCGTGTCGACGACCGTCTTCGTCAGGTACGTCTCGACCTGCTCGCCGCCCTTCGTCGAGTCCAGGCACTCGGTGTCCAGGCCGCCGGGGCCCGTCCCGTTGACGGTGGGCGCGACGACGATCATCGGGTCGACCAGCCCCTCCCGGACCAGCACGTCCATCGTGCGCGGCACCCGGCCGGCGGCGAACCAGCTGCTCGGCTCGTCGGGCGACCCGTGGATCAGGTAGACGACGGGGTAGCGCGTCGGCCCGTCCGGGTCGAACCCGGGCGGCAGGTAGACCCAGGCGTCCTGGTCGTCGATCTGCTCGGCCGCCGTGCCCGGGATCGCGAGGGTGCGCACCTGGCCGCGGTGCGCGCCGCCCGGCGAGCGCGACGAGAGGTCGGCCAGCCCGAGCCCGACGAGCTGTACGCGGGCGGCGTCCCACGTCGGCACGTACCCGACGTACGCGTTGACGCCGATCGCGAGCCCCAGCACGAGGGACAGCACGCCGACGACGGCGAGGCCCGCCGTCGCGAACCGGGAGCGCAGGGGCCGGCGCGCGGCCTCGCCGCGCTCCCGCTGCTCCCGGCGACGGCGACGGGCGCGGCGCGCCCGCACGACCGCCCACACGACGACCGCCACCCCGAGCAGCGCGAGCCCGACGGCGACCGGGTAGCTCGTGAGGTACGTGCCCGTCGGCTGGAGGTCGCGCAGGACGTCCGCCGGGAGCGCCGGGTCCGTTTCCGGGGTCGGGAGGTCGGCGCTCACGGTCAGGACCGGCGCTGGGGCTTCACGAACGGGAACGCGAGGGTCTCGCGGATCGACGCCCCGATGATCGTCATGTAGATCCGGTCGACGCCGAGGCCGAGGCCACCCGTGGGCGGCATGGCGAACTCGAGCGCCGACAGGAAGTCCTCGTCGATCTCCATCGCCTCGGGGTCGCCCGCCGCCGCGAGGAGCGACTGCTGCGTGAACCGCTCGCGCTGGTCGATCGGGTCGATGAGCTCGGAGTACGCCGTGCCCAGCTCGGCACCGAACCCGACGAGGTCCCACCGCTCCGCGAGCCGGGGGTCGCGGCGGTGGACGCGCGTGAGCGGCGACGTCTCGACCGGGAAGTCGGTGTAGAACGTGGGCTCGACGGTCTGGCCCTCCACGAGGCGGTCGTACATCTCGTTGACGACGGCGCCGTGCGTCTCGTCCTCGCCGACCTCGATGCCGAACCGCGCGCACAGGGCGTGCAGCTCGGGCTCGGGGGTGTCGGGCGTGACCTCGGCGCCGACGGCGCGCGAGACCGCGTCGTGCACGGTGACGACGGGCCACTCGCCGTCGAGCCGGACCTCGCTCCCGTCGGGGCGGCGCGAGACGGCGTCACCGTGCACCGCGACCGCCGCCGCGACGACGAGCTCGCGCGTGAGGTGGCGCATCGTCGTGTAGTCGCCGAACGCCTGGTAGGCCTCGAGCGACGTGAACTCGGGGTTGTGCGTCGCGTCCGCCCCCTCGTTGCGGAAGTTGCGGCCGAGCTCGAAGACGCGCTCGATACCGCCGATCGCGAGCTGCTTGAGGAACAGCTCGGGCGCGATGCGCAGGTACAGGTCCATGTCGTACGCGTTGATGTGCGTGCGGAACGGGCGCGCGTTCGCCCCGCCGTGGACGCGTTGCAGGATGGGCGTCTCGACCTCGATGAACCCGCGCTCGACGAGCGACGTCCGCAGCGCGTGGACCGCCGCGGACCGGCCCCGGAGCGTCACGGACGCCGTGGTGTCGAGCGCGAGGTCGACGTGCCGCAGGCGCATGCGCGTCTCGGGGTCGGCGAGCCCGCGGAACTTGTCCGGCGGGGCCTTGAGCGACTTGGACGCCATGACCCACGACTCCGCGTGCACGGAGAGCTCCCCGGTGCGGCTGCGCACGACCGTCCCGGTGACGCTCACCTGGTCCGCGAGGTCGACGACGCGCCGCCACAGCGCGAGGTCCGCGGCGCCGTCGGCCGTGAGCAGCACCTGGCGCTCGTGGTTCTCCTCGCGCAGGACGGCGAAGCACACGCCGCCGAGGTCGCGCAGCCGCACGACCCTCCCGGAGACGGACACGACGTGGCCGAGCAGCAGCTCGTCGACCTGCACGAGCCGGTGCGTGCGCGGGACGCCCACCGGGTAGGCCGGCATGCCGGCGGCCGCGAGCACGTCGAGCTTCGCGCGGCGCGCGCGCTCCTGGTCGGTGAGCCGCTGCGTCGGGACGTCGAGAGCGAGGAGCGCGTCCTCCTGCTCCCGCACGGCCGTGCCGAGCTCGGCGTCGGCGGACGCACCAGCCCCGGCCCGGGCGGTCCGCGGGGCCGGCCACAGCGGGACGAAGCCCTCCGCCTGCCCGGCCGCGACCGTCACGGAGGTGAGCTGCGCGGGCGCCGCGTAGCAGAGGTAGCGCGTGCGCCACCGCGGTTCGTACTTCTGGTTGGACCGGTAGAGCTGGTCGAGCTGCCACCACCGCGACGCGGCCAGCACGAGCCGGCGCAGGAACCGTTGCCACGGGTTCGCGGCGACCGACTCGCCCTGCTCGATGAGCCCGCGGAACATCGCGAAGTTCAGGGAGACCCGGTCGATCGCCATCCCGGCGCCCTCGCTCGCCAGCGTCGAGATCATGAGCTCCGTGACCCCGGGGAGCGCGTCCGGCGAGCGGCGCATGTAGTCGAGCGAGACGCCCTTGCGCCCCCACGGCACGAAGGTGAGCAGGCCGCGCGGCTCGCCGTCGCGGTCGTGCGCGGTGACGACGAGGACGCGCGGGTCGCGCGGGCTGCCGAGCCGTTCGAGCGCCATCGAGAACCCGCGCTCGTCCTCACCGTGCCGCCACTCGTCGGCGGCGCGCGCGAGGGCCGCGAGCTCGTCCGCCGGGATCTCGCGCTGGCGGCGCAGCCGCACCGTGTACCCCTCGCGCCGAGGGCGGGCGACGGCGTGCCGCACGGGACGCATCGACGTCGCCGCGAGGTCGAACTCGCGCGTCTCGACGATCGCCTCGTCGCCCATCGTGAGCACGGCGAGCCCCGCGTCGCGATAGGCGCGCGCACCCTTCTCGCTCGCGGACACCACGCCGGGCGCCCAGCCGTTGCGACGGGCGAAGGTCAGGGTCCGGTCGATCGCGTCGGGCCAGGACGCCGGGTCGCCGAGCGGGTCGCCCGCGGCGAGCACGACCCCGCTCACGACCCGGTAGGAGACGGCGGCGCGGCCGTCGGCGGAGAAGATGGCGTCGCGGTCGTCGCGCGTCGCGAAGTACTCGAGCGAGTCGTCGCTCGGGTGCTCCAGCAGCAGGCGACGCAGGGCGAGCTCCTCGTCGGGCGGGCGGGCCGCGTCGCGCGGACCGGTGCGCAGGAACACGACGACGGCCAGCAGGAGCGCCGCCCCGGCGACGAGGCCGCCCACGAGCGCGAGCCAGCCCGGCGCGCTGCCGTCGATGGCGAACGGCTCCTCGTGCGGCGACAGGCCGACCGACACACCCGTCGCCCACCCGATCCGCTCCGCCGGCGTGTCGAGGCTCGACGGGACGACCCACAGGAGCGCGGTGACGATCGCCGCGGCGAGCGAGATGCCGAGCAGGAGGACGAGACCCGCGGCCCACCACGCGCCGCGCGCGATGCGGGCGGGGAAGGCGCGGCGGGCGGCGATCAGCACGACGGTCAGGACGAGGCCGACGGCGCCGCCCGCGTACGCGGTCCAGTGCACGTCGTCGAGGACCCCGGCGGTGGGGTCGGCGCGGTCGAGCACGACCGCGAGCAGCATGACGAGCGCCGACGGGAGCTGCCAGACGAGGATCACGAACCACAGCGCGACGCGCCGTCGGCGCAGGAACCCGCTCGCGACGAGGCCGACGACGACCGCGGAGAAGAGCGACGGGTACGACGGGACGTTGAGGACCGACAGCACCTCCGCCACGGGGCGCTCGGCGTGCCGCGCGACCGGCCGGAAGAGCAGCCCGAGCAGGAGCCAGAGGGCGTAGAGCTGCAGCACCCGCCCACCCCAGCGGGCGACGGCCTCGGCCCACGGCGACGCGCCGTCGGGCCGCTCACGGCGGGTGGGCGACGGTCCGGGACGTGGCGCGTTCGTGACCATGCTCGACCCCCGGTCCGGTCCGCCCGCGGGCGCGGGCCGCTCGTCCGAAGGTACGACGGCGCGACGCGTCCCGCCCGGCGACCCGCGTCCTGGGCGAGGTGACGCGTGGCGGCTCCCGCGGAGCCCGGTCGCGCGCCGCGAGCGGCGGTTCAGCGGGACGCGCACCCGACGCAGGTCCGCGCCGTCGGGCGGGCCTCCAGGCGCCCGACGGCGATCGGCAGCCCGCACCCCTCGCACACGCCGTACGTGCCCGCGTCGAGGCGGGCGAGCGCGGCGTCGGCCTCCTCGACCCGCCCCGCGGCGTCGCGCGCGAGCGCGTCCACCTGGGCGCGCTCGAACGCGATGGTCGCGCCGTCCGGGTCGTGCTCGTCGTCGGCGTTCGAGTCGCGCGAGGCCTCGACGATGCCCGCGACCTCCGCACGCAACGCACGCAGGCGCGCGGCGGCGTCGGCCCGGACGGCGCGCAGCCGCGCGCGGGCGTCGTCGTCCGGGACGGGCGCCCGGCGGTCTGGTGTCGTCATCTCGTACCCCTCAACGTCGCCGAGGGGGTGAATCCGTCCCGGACGGGCAGTCCTGCCCGTCGTCGTCGCATGACATCCGTGGGCGGCGGATGGAAGAGTGGAACCTGCCCGGCCGCCCGGGCCCGCCGCGATCTCGCGCTCGCGGCGTGCGACCGACGTCCGACGACGAGACCACAGGGGGTCCGCATGAGCACGGTCGTCGTCTTCGAGGCCTTCGGCGGGCCGGAGACGCTGCGGGTCGACGACGAGGAGGTCGGGGAACCCGGGCCCGGTCAGGTCCGCGTCGCGAACCGCGTCGTCGGGGTCAACCCCGCGGACCTCAAGCGGCTCGCCGGGTCGTTCGGGGGCCGCGTGCCCGGCGTCCTGGGGTTCGAGGCCGCGGGCGTGGTCGACGCCGTCGGGCCCGACGTGCCCGACCTCGTCCCGGGTGACGAGGTCGTGTGGCACGGGACCGGCGCGCAGCGCGAGCTGTCGCTCGTGCGCGCCGACCACGTCCGGCGCAAGCCCGCGTCCGTGCCCTTCGCGCAGGCGGCCGTGCTGCCGGTCGCCGCGGCGACCGCGTTCTCGGCGCTCGTCCAGGCCGACGTGGGCGAGGGCGACGTGGTGCTGCTGCACGGCGCGAGCGGGGGCGTCGGCTCGGCCGCGGTCCAGATCGCGACCGCGCTGGGGGCGCGCGTCGTCGGGACGGCGTCCCCGGCGAACCACGACTACCTGCGCGGGCTCGGCGCGACCCCGGTGGCGTACGGCCCGGGCCTGGTCGACGCGGTGCGCGGCCTGCCGGACGGCCTGGACGAGGTGAGCGTCGTCGTCGACCTGGTCGGCTCCGCCGAGACGGTCGCGGCGACGGTCGCGCTGCTCGGCGACGACCTCGCCCCGGCGAGCGCCGAGGACCCGCCGAGCGCGGTGACGATCGTCGGGACGGACGCGTCGCGCGCCGCGGGCGTCGTCGACAAGGTCGACGCGAAGGGCGCGCTCGACGAGGTGCTCGCGCTCGCGGAGGACGGGCGGCTCCGCGCCGAGGTCTCCGCGCGGTTCGCCCTGGCCGACGCAGCGGAGGCGCTCCGCCTCGTCGCCGGCGGGCACGTCCGGGGCAAGGTCGTCCTCGACGTCGGGTGACCGGGCCGGAGGTCCCGATCGTTTGTGACGCTGGGCACAAGCTTGGCCGAGGAACGGCGGAATCCCGCCGTTCCCGGGCGGACCGGCCGGGAATCTCCTTGCGCCCCCCGCGCGCGAGAGTGTGAAATCGTTACCATGCGTAAGCTTCTTGCCGCTACCGCGGCGCTTTCCTGTGCCCTCCTGCTGGCGTCCTGCGCCTCGCCGACCGACCCGGCGAGCGACGACACGGCGACCACCCCCGCGACCGAGACCACGACCGAGGCGGCCCCGGAGGTCACGCCGACCGTCGTCGCCGTGACCACCACGTGCAACACGTTCTACAGCGGCGAGTACTCCGCCGAGCGCCTCGTCACCGAGACGACGCCGCTCCTCGCCACGCCGGACGACGAGACCGCCGCCGCCGCGATCTACACCACGCGCGAGCGCCTGGCCGCCGTCCAGAACTTCGCGGACCCGGAGCTCCAGCAGAACCTCAACGGGATCAAGGCACCGTTCGAGGCCGCCGTCCAGGGCGAGACGATCAACACGTCGACGCTCCAGGACTCTCTCGACGCCTTCCGTGCGCAGTGCGTCGAGGCCGGGTACGCGTTCGCGTCCTGACCACCCGCGCCGCGGTCCGAGCGGCCCGTCCCTCACCGAGGGGCGGGCCGTTCGTGCGTCCGGGACCGACCGCACCTCGGCGCACCCTCCGGCGCGGGGCGGGGCGGCGGCGTCCGTGGGAGCATCCGAGGATGCCCGTGGTCGAGTCCTCGCTCGTGGTCCCCGTCGACCCCGCGACCGCGTTCGCGGTCTCGCAGACGACCGGAGTCGTCCGCCTGCGATGGGACCCGTTCATCCGGAACCAGCGCTTCCTCGACGGCGCGACGACGCCCGCGAAGGGCGTGCGCACCTTCACCCGGCACCGCAGCGGGCTGTCGATGGTGAGCGAGTACGTCTCCTACAACCCGCCGACGAACGTCGGGATGCGCATGGTCCGCGGGTCGTGGTTCTTCGAGAACCTCGCGGGCGGGTGGCGCTTCGCCCCCGACCCGTCCGGCGGCACGCGCGCCACGTGGCGGTACTCCTTCCGGTGCCGTCCTCGCTGGCTCGCGCCCCTCGCCGAGCGCGTCGGCTCGTGGGTCCTCGGTCGCGACGTCGACCACCGGATCGCGGGCTTCGCGCGCGGCTGCGCCGACCCGGTCGTCCTCGCCGCGGTGCGCGACAGCCCTCGACCGTCGCCCTGATCGGGCACCGCTGCCGACAGCGACGCGCGTGCTCGCCGCCGCCCGGATCCGTCACCGCGCCAGGACCGCCTCGGCGGCGACGCGCTCGAGCTTGTGCGGGTTGGCGACCGCGAAGAGGTGCGTGATGCGGCCGCCATCGACGGTCACGGCGACCGCCGTGGCCAGCTCGCCGTCCAGCTCCAGCAGCAGCCCTGGCGCACCGTTCAGCCAGACCGTCGCCGCCGTGAGCACGCCCGGGGTCTTGCGCACGCCGCCCACGAGGAACGCCGCGACCCGCTCGGCGCCGACGACCGGCTTGCGTGCCGCCCTGGCGAGGCCACCGCCGTCGGCCACGGCGATGACGTCGGGAGCGAGGACGTCGAGGAGGCCCTGGAGGTCGCCCGTGAGGACGGACGCGAGGAACCGTTCGACGACGCGCTCCTGCTCGGTCCGGTCGACCTGGACGCGCGGGCGCCGCGCGGCGACGTGGCCGCGCGCCCGGTGCGCCACCTGCCGCACGGCGGCCGGCGACTTGCCGACCGCCTCGGCGATCTCGTCGAACGGCACGTCGAACACCTCGCGCAGCACGAAGACCGCGCGCTCGGTCGGGCCGAGCGTCTCGAGCACCGTGAGCATCGCCATCGAGACGCTCTCCGCGAGCTCGACGTCCTCGGCGACGTCCGGGCTGGTGAGCAGCGGCTCGGGCAGCCACTCCCCGACGTAGTCCTCCCGGCGCCGGGCCAGGGTCCGCAGCCGGTTGAGCGACTGCCGCGTGACGATCCGTACGAGGTACGCGCGGGCGTCCCGCACCTGCTCACGGTCGACGTCCGCCCACCGCAGCCACGTCTCCTGGACGACGTCCTCCGCGTCGGCGGCGGAGCCGAGCATCTCGTAGGCGACGGTGAAGAGCAGGCTGCGGTGGCGGACGAAGGGGTCGTCGCTCATGCGTCCGACCCTACGGCCGGAGCCGCCGCGAGCGACCGGGGCGCGAGCGGGGGCAGCCCGCACGACGCCGCGAAGTGCTCGGACCTGATGCCGAGCGCGATGTTGGAGCGTGCCGTGGCGTTCATCAGCCCGACACGGGCGGCGAGCTCGACGAGCCCGGCCGGCCCGAGGTCGTCGAGGAGCGCGGCGGACAGCTCGTCCGTCACGGTCGGGGGCGTCTGGCACATCGCCTCCGCGTACTCCAGCACCCGCCGCTCGACGGGCGTGAACAGCGCCGACTCGCGCCAGCGAGGAACCTCGCGCGCCTTCACCTCGTCCAGCCCCTCGTTCCGGGACCGGAAGTAGTGCAGGTCGAGGCAGAACTCGCAGCCGATGGTCGCCGCGGACGCCATGGCCGCGAACGTCGCGAGGTTCGGGTCGAGCCGGTCCCACTTCTCGGACTTCCGCCCCACCCCCATGAGGTCCTTGAAGACCGCGGGGTGGTGCCAGAGCACGCCGATCGACTCCGGCACCTCGCCGAACATCGAGCGGGTCGCGCGCTTGACCAGGGAGCCGTAGAGCCCGGTGACCTCGGTAGGCGGCACTCGTGTCGTCATGTCTCCTCCTGCGTGTCTCGGTCGTCCCCGCGCCGCGCCGACGGGGTGTCGGGCATGAGACACCGACCGAGGTGCGGGTGTGACATGACGCCGAGAACGACATGGGTGCCGTTATCCCGTGGATAACGGCACCCATGTCGTGTTCGGGCGAGGAATCGCCTGGTCGGGGTCAGGCGGGGGCGCCTACCGGCTCCTTCTCGCCCGACGGCGTGGGCTTCGTGGTCTCGGCCGGTGCCGTGGCCTCGGTGGTCGCCTCGGACGACGCGTCGTCCTCGTCCACGAAGAGGTCCTCGGCCGTGGCGGCCTCGTACTGCTCGAGGTCGAGGATGCCCTCGCGCTTGGCCACGATGGTCGGCACGAGCGCCTGGCCCGCGACGTTCACCGCGGTGCGGCCCATGTCGAGGATCGGGTCGATCGCGAGCAGCAGGCCGACGCCCGCGAGCGGCAGGCCCACGGTCGAGAGCGTGAGGGTCAGCATGACGATCGCGCCGGTGAGGCCCGCGGTCGCGGCGGAGCCGACGACGGACACGAACGCGATGAGCAGGTAGTCGGTGATCGACAGGTCGATGCCGAAGATCTGCGCGACGAAGATCGCCGAGATGGCCGGGTAGATCGAGGCGCAACCGTCCATCTTGGTGGTCGCGGCCAGCGGCACGGCGAACGACGCGTACTCGCTCGGGACACCGAGGTTGCGCTCGGTGACGCGCTGCGTCACGGGCAGCGTGCCGATCGAGGAGCGCGAGACGAACGCGAGCTGGATCGCGGGCCACGCGCCCTTGAAGTAGCTCGAGATCTTCAGACCGTTGGTGCGCAGCAGGATCGGGTAGACCACGAACAGCACGACCGCGAGGCCGACGTAGATCGCGACGGCGAACCACGCGAGCGACGCGAGCGACGTCCAGCCGTACGCCGCGATGGCGTAGCCGATGAGGCCGGCGGTGCCGATCGGCGCGAGGCGGATGATCCACCACAGGACCTTCTGCACGATCGCGAGCGCGGAGCGGTTGAACGCGAGGAACGGGTCGGCCTTCTTGCCCGACTTGAGCGCGGCGATGCCGATGACGAGCGCGACGACGAGGATCTGGAGCACGTTGAAGCTCACCGACGTGCTGGCGCTCGCACCGGCGTCGGTCACCTCGACCTGCGTGCTCGCGCCGAGGCCCAGGACGTTGCCCGGGATGAGGCCGTTGAGGAAGTCGAGCCACGTGCCGGTGCGGCCCGGCTCGGACGCGGCGTCGAGCGAGACCGACGCGCGGTTGCCCGGCTGGAACAGCAGGCCCAGGCCGATGCCGACGGCCACGGAGATCGCGGCGGTGATGGCGAACCACAGGAGCGTCTGGCCGGCGAGGCGCGCGGCGTTGGTGACGGTGCGCAGGTTCGCGATCGACGCGACGATCGCTGTGAAGATCAGCGGCGGCACGACGGCCTTGAGCAGCGTGACGAACGACGAGCCGATGGTGTCGAGCGTGGTCGTCAGGCCGTTGGGGACCTCACCGGCCGCGTCCTGCGGGCCCATCGCGAGGGCGACGGCGCCGAGGCCGACGCCGACCGCGAGGCCGAGCAGGATCTGGACGCTGAACGAGGGGAACCGGCGCTTCTTCTTCGCGGGCGGCGTCGCGGACGACGCGTCGTCGGTCCGGTCGGTGGAGGTCGCCTGCGGCGAGGCGGCCTTCGAGGGTGTCGAGGACACGGGTGACCTTTCGGGGTGTCGCGGGCGCACGAGCGCCCGCACTCGGGAGAGGGGCTCGGGACGTCGTCGCGGGGTGCCGGCAGCAGCGGACCCAGGCAGGCCGGCCGGACGACGAGAGGTCGTCCAGGAGGTCCTGACGGTGCGGGGCGCGCGGGTCAGCGGCTCAGGTCACGAGCGTGACCCGGGTCCTGACGAAGGCTGCGGAGGCGGAGGTGTCAGCGGCGACGGGGGGTCAGCGACACAGCGCGCTGGCGACTCGACGGAGGTCGACGTCGCGGCGCTGGGTGAGCTGCCAGGCAGGCACGCTGACGAACACGAAGGTTCTCCCGGAACGGTGGGTTCTCGCTGAAACACGGGCAGACGGACGCCCGCGGCAACCGATCATACCTGCTCGTACCCAACGACCCGCCCACGGCTCGGTATTCCCCTCGACCCACGCTCGCGCCGCGAGACGGCGACCACCGGCCGAGAGAGCGACGCCCAGCACCGATCTCAGGGGTCGGGATGCTGGGTGTCGCTCTCTCGAGAGGTCAGGCGTTGGGTGCGTCGAGGAAGGCGTGCATCAGGGGGCCCGCGGTGACGGCGCCGCCCTCGCCCGTCTCGACGAACACGGCCACCGCGAGGTCGCCCTGGGTCGCGATCATCCACGCGTGCGACTGGCTGCCGTCGCCGTACTGCGCGGTCCCCGTCTTCGCGCCGGGCTCGCTCGGGAGGTCCTGGAGGATCGACGCCGATCCCTCGGTGACGACGGCGCGCATGAGGCCGCGCAGCGTCGCCGCCTCCTCCTCGGTGAGGGTCCCGGCGGGCTCCTCGTCGGCGACGGTCTGCACGTCCGGGTGCACGAGGACGGGCGACACCGTGCGCCCGGCGGCGACGCTCGCCGCCACGGTCGCCATCGCGAGCGGCGAGGCCTGGACCTTGCCCTGCCCGATCATCGACGCCGCGTGCTCGGTGCCCTGCGCGTCGGTCGGCACGTCGCCGAGGAACGCGGGTGCCCCCAGCTCGGACTCGACACCGAGCCCGAGCGACGCCGCGGCGTCGTGCAGCGCCTGCTGCGTGACCGTGTCCCGCTGCCCGATCATCGCGGTGTTGCACGAGTTCGCGAACGCGGTGCGCAGTGGGACGTCGCCGAGCGCCGCCGTCGGGTACCCCGGGACGTTCTGGAACTCGCGACCCTCGACCGTGATCGTGGGCGGGCACGCGACGGTCGTGTCGGGCGTGAGCCCCGCGCGCAGCATCGCGAGGGTCGTCGCGACCTTGAACGTCGAGCCCGGCGCGTACTGGCCGGTCGTCGCGGTCGAGAGCCCCTCCCCCGCGGTCGAGCTCGCCGCGGCCAGCACCTCGCCCGTCGACGGCTGGATCGCGACGATCGCGCTCGGTCCCTGCCCCGCGAGCACCGCCTCGGCGGCCACCTGCATGTCGGGCCGGAGGGTCGTGCTCAGCGGGGTGCCGTCCACCGGGTCGACCGCGAAGACCTCGGTCGGCTCGCCCTCCGCACCCTCGCCCGGCACGATCTCGATCGACAGGCCCGGGACGCCCCGGAGCTGCTCGTCGTACTGGCGCTGCAGACCGGAGAGCCCGACCTGGTCGCCCGCCGCGACCGCGCCCTCGGACTCCTCGACGATCTCGGCCGTCGCGTCCCCCACACGGCCGAGGATCGGTCGCGCGAACTCGCGCGTCGGCGCGAGCGGCATCTCGTCGTCGACCACGCGGACGCCGTCGACGGCCCGCGCCGCCTCCACGTCGACGCCCGCCGTGTCCTCCGTCCGGACGGTGATCGCCTCGACGAAGGCCTTCTCGCCCGCGCCGACGACGCGCTGCGCGTACTCCTCGGGGTCGAGGCCGACGACGCCGGCGAGGTCCCGTGCCGCCCGGTCCCACGCGCCCGAGGCCACCAGCGTCTTGTCGACGCCGATCCGGTAGACCGGGCGGTCCTGGACGATCGGGACGTCGGCGGCGCCGAGGATGCCCGCCCGCACGGCGGCGACCCGGTTCACGGCGATCCGGTCACCCTGGCCGAGCTCGGGGACGAGCACGTCCGGCTCCCACACGACGTCCCAGGCCCCGGGGCCCTCCTCGCCGCCGGACGCCTCCGCGAACGTCAGCTCCGCCGTCGTCGTGTACTCCCAGGCCTGCTCGCCCGCGACCTCCCAGGTGTAGGCGAGCGTCGCCGTCGCGCGGTCGCCCGCGTCGTCGCCCTCCTCGACCACGTCGACCGCCGAGACCTCGACCGTGCGCTCGAACGGTGCGAGCGGCTCGAGCACCGCCTCGAGGTGACCCTGGACGTCCTTCGCGGCGCCGTTGCGGAACTCCAGCCCGCTCACGTCGCCCGCCTCGATCGCCTGCGCGAGCGCGGCCGCCGCGTCCTTCGCCTCCGGCCGGTCGGGAGTGCACGCCGCGAGCGGCAGGGCGAGGACGGGCGCGAGCGCCGCGGCGCTCGCCCAGCGCACGCCCCGGCGCCGGAGGCGAGGGCGCCCCTGCCTGGTCGTCCGGCCGTGGTCGTGCGCGACGCTGCTCACTCTCTGCTCCCCTGCTCCGTGCCTTTCGGGACGGGAGGGACGCTACCCCACGCCCCGGACGACCCGGACGACCGGGGCGAACCGGCCCGGTTCGTCCCCGGCTTCTTCACGCCCGGGCCGCTCAACCCCGGCCTTCCGGGTCGTCAGTCCGGGGTGACCGGGCTGATCGCGTACCAGAGGCGGATGCTCTCGTCGCCGCCCGGCCCGGGCTCGTGGCTGATCTGCACGGACGTGACGACGTCGCCGTTCGAGCCGTTGATGCCCGTGCGCTCGCGCGTCCCGCCCGCGCGCGAGGCGTCGAGGGACGCGGGCAGCTCGTCGAGCCACCGGTCGACCTGCGACCGCGGGAAGCCGAGGACCTCGGCGTCGGCGACGAGCTGGTCGTGGACCGCCTGCCCGCCGGACAGCGTGCGGAACACGTTGACCGTGCTCACGTAGCCGCGGCGCGGCTGGATCGTCAGCTCCTCGGCCGTCGTCGACCACGTGCCGTCGGGGAGCGTCAGCTCGACCTGCGCCGCGCCGTCCGGCACCTGCACGACGGCCTGCGACTCCCCCAGCCCCACGGACTCCGCGGTGATCGGCCTGCTCACGTCCCAGCGCATGGGCTCGCCCCTCTCGATGTCCTCGATCGTCGTCGTCCCGGCCTCGCCGCCCGACGACGTCCCGCCGGTCGCCGCGCTCGTCCCGCCAGGGCTCGTGGTCGCGTCGTCCGGGTCGCCGAACGTCACCGTGCACGCCGTCAGGACGAGAGACCCGGCGAGCACGGCCGCCGCGACGCCGCCGAGGCTCCGCGCGGTCCGGCGTGCACGCCCCCCGGGCCGGCTCACTGGTCCACGTCCACGTCCCACTCGGTCAGTCTGTCAAGGATGCGACCGATGCGTGCGGGGTTCGTGAGCCGGTAGTCGTCGATCCGGTCGGACACGTCGGTGCCGATGATCTGCGCGGCCTGGTCCGGGTGCTGCGTGACGAGCTCCTGGTAGGCGGGGAGCGTGTCGTTCGCGATGTACTCCCAGCGGGCCCCCTGGTCGGCGATGTTGCCGCCCGGGAGCGGCGTCTCGACCGTGACGGTCCCCTGCACGGGGTTGTCGAACGAGATGCCCGTGAACGGGATGCCGACGTTCTCCGGGCCCGGCGTCTCGACGCTCACCGTGAACGGGTCGTACTGCGCGTACGTGCCGGCGCCGGGGATGGACGGCTCGCCGACGAGCGTCATGACGTAGGTGAAGGCCTCGCCCGTGACCGGGTGGTCGCGCATGGTCTGCCAGTCGTCGGCGATGATCTGGTTCTGCTCGCGCCACAGCAGCGCCGTGTTGCCGTCCGCGAGCGCCTGCGCGTCGCCCGCGCGCCCGGCCTCGATGTCCGCCCAGGCCTGGTAAGCGGCGTCGTCGATGACGCCGGCCTCGAGCAGCCGCTCCATCTCCTCCATGCCGCCGTTCAGGTACGCCTCGTGCATGACGGCCTGGTCGACGAAGATCTCGCGCTGCATCGAGAGGAACTGGTTCTCGTAGAACCCGAGCTCGGCGTCGGACAGGTGAGCGATCGCCTCGAGCGCCGCGCGGTCCACGCCGGGCGGCAGCGCCTGCGCGCCGGTCGCGACCGCCTGCGCGAGCTGGCGCATCTGGTCGAGGTCGAAGAACCCCGCGGCGAACGACGGACCGATCATCGCCGCCATGCCCGCCCACTGCATCCACGGGTTGTCGAGGTACAGCTCGCCGTAATAGGTGTAGACGCCCTCGATGATCTCGCGGTTGGCCGACGCCCCGGCGGACGGGTCCCAGTCGGCGAAGTCGAAGCCCGCCTCGGCGGCGGCGACACGCGTCCAGTGCGCGACGGCGAGGTCGGAGAAGCCGGGCGAGTCGGGGTCGACGCCGAGGCGCACGAGCTGCGCGTACAGGGCGGCGACCTGCTCGTCCGTCGCGTTCGCGAGCCAGTCCGCGCGCTCGCCCGCGTCCATCGCGGCGTACTCGCCCGGGGTGGGCGTGGGGACGGTCGGCTGCTGCCCGCCGGGTCCGGACGTCGGGCCTCCCGGCCCGCCCCCTGGCCCGCCGACGGACCCGCCGTCGTCGCTGCTCGCGGACTCCTGCTGGTCGGCGTCGGCCGCGAGCTGGTCGGCAGCGGTGTCGAGCAGGGTCGCGGCGCCCGCGAGCGCCGGGGCGAGGCTCGCGGTCCAGTCGCTGCGGAACTGCGCGGCGTCGGGCCCGTCCCACCTGGTGGAGCCCTCGACGAGCGATGCCACCTGGGCGCGATGGGCCCGCAGCGTGTCGGCGCCCGACCGTAGGCCTGACGAGAGCGTGCGCAACGCCTGGACGTCGGCGCCCCACATCCCGCTCATGCCGCTCCTCCCAGCGCCCGCGCGTCTCCTCGCGCGCACGTGTCGACAGCCTCGTCGTGACGGTCGCACGCCGACGCTACGCGGAGCGGGCATCCGACGCGATGGGGAGGGCTGCCCATCCCCGGCGCGGCTCCGGTCGACGCGGCGGGCTCCGTCGACGACGCGACCGGGCGTGTGGCTAGGCTGGGCGCGACATGAAGCCGGTCGCCGCCCTCCGCTCGTCCCTCGCCGGACCCCGGCGGGGTCTCGCGAGCGTGCTCGCGATCGCGGTGCTGATCCTCGGCGTCGTGACGATGCACCAGTTGAGCGGGTCGCCGGTCGCCCACGGGTCGCCCGTGACCGTCACCACCGGGTCGGTGGGGACCGCGCCGACGTCCGCGGCCCACGGGGCCGAGGTGGCCGATCCCGCGACCCCGTCCGCCGACCACGGGTGCGACCCGTCCTGCGGCGGCGGGCACGAGATGGCCGCGGCGATGTGCCTCATGGTGCTGGTCGTCCTGCTGACGTTGGCAGCGCCTCGGGCGGGTCTCGTCCGCGTCGCGCACCCTGCGGCGACGGCGGCAGCCGACCGGCTGCGGGGTGTCGTGTCGCGCACGGCGCCCGCACCGTCGCTGCTCGCGCTGGGCATCTCGAGGACGTAGGAACCGACGACCGCCGGCGCGCCGGAGCGCCGACCGTCACGCGGACCCGTGGGTCCGCGCCGTGGGACCTCCACCTTCCTCGAGCACGAAAGGCCTTCTGTCATGAAGCGCATGCTGGTCACCGGTCTTGCCCTGGTCACGGTCGCGACCCTCGCGGCCTGCTCCTCCCCGGAGGACGAGCCGGGCACGGACCCGTCGGTCACGACGAGCCAGGCACCGGACGACGACGCGGAGTCGTCGACCGAGTTCAACGACGCGGACGTGATGTTCGCGCAGATGATGATCCCCCACCACGAGCAGGCGATCGAGATGTCGGACGTCGTGCTCGCCACCGAGGGGGTCGACCCGCAGGTCACGGAGCTCGCGACCCGGATCAAGGAGGCCCAGGGCCCCGAGATCGAGCAGCTCCAGGAGTGGATGGGGGCGTGGGGCGCGGACGGCGCCGGCGACCACTCCGGCCACGGGGGCATGGACGGCATGATGAGCGAGGACGACGTGCAGGCCCTCGACGACGCCGAGGGCGCCGACGCGGGCCGGCTCTTCCTGGAGCAGATGATCGTGCACCACGAGGGCGCGATCGAGATGGCGGAGGTCGAGGTCGAGGACGGCCTGCACCCCGGCGCGGTCGAGATGGCCCAGGCCGTCGTCGACACGCAGTCCGAGGAGATCCGCACCATGCAGGACCTGCTCGCCTCCCTCTGACCGCCAGGCGGTGCGCCGGCGGTCGCGCCGGCGCACCACCTCTCCGGCGAACGACCTCCGACGCGTCCTGCCCTGCGGTCTCAGCTCAGGCGGCGCTCGAGCCGGACCGTGACCGTGTCGCCCACGTCCTTGCCGAGCCGTTTGCGCACGGCGGCGTTGAGCGACAGCATCAGGCCGCCGGAGCCCGTCGGCATGAGCCCGACGTTCCGCAGGGGAACGTCGTCGACGGTCGCGTCGACCCGCACCGACCGGAGCGAGCCGAAGAGGCCGCGCGCGTCGGGCACCTCGACGCAGGGCCACGTGTCGCCCTTCACGTCGACGCCGACGGGCGCGGTGAACGTACGGTCGAGGGCGACGGGGTCGAACGGCACGAGGTCCTCCAGGTGGATCGGGATGCTGGTCGAGGTGGTGACCGTGCGCCTCGCGCGAAGTCGTCGGTCGCTGCCGCGCCGGGCCGTCACCGCCGCCCGAGGGAGGCGCCCATGCGCTCGACGGCCTCCGTGAGCACGTCGATCCCGGTCGCGAGGTTGAGCCGCACGTGCCCCTCGCCGCCGGAGCCGAACCGGCGACCCTCCTCCAGCGCGACGCGCGCGCGGTCGAGGAACCAGCCGCGCGGGTCCTGCGCGGGCGCCGGGCCGCCGACGCCCCCGACCGGGTCGACGCCCGCCACAGCGCCGTCGATCTCCCGACAGTCGAGCCACGCGAGGTACGTCGCCTCGCCGGGGCGGTAGCCGACCTCCGGCAGGTGCTCCGCGAGGAGGTCGGCGAGGAGCCAGGCGTTGCGCTCGACCCCGGCGAGCACGTCGTCGAGCCACGACTCTCCGTGGTCGAGCGCGGCGACGTGCGCGAGCACCGACACGTGCTGCACGCCGTGCCCCGCCTCCTCGGGGATCCGGCGCAGGTCGTCGACCGCGGCCGGGCCGCCGACCGCTGCCGCGGCCTTGAGCCCGGGGAGGTTCCAGGCCTTGGACGCGGAGACGATCGCGACGGCCGACCCCGACCCCGGGACGGACAGGAGCGGCGTGTGGGTCGTGGGCGCCCGCCCGTCGAGACCCGGCCGGGTGAGCGGGGCGTGGATCTCGTCCGCGACGACTCGGACGCCGTACCGCGTGGCGAGCGCCAGTCCCGCCTCGAGCTCGCCGGGCGTGTGCACCGTGCCCGTCGGGTTCTGCGGGTTGCACACGAGCCAGACGGCGCGGCGCCCGCTCCCGGGGCCGCGACCGTTCGCGGCGGCGCCCGTCGCGACGGCGAACGCGCGCTCCAGCGCGTCGAGGTCCAGCCGGCCGTCGGCACCGAGCGGGGCGTCGACGACGCGCCGCCCCTCGTTCATGGTGAAGCCGTAGAACGGCGGGTAGACCGGCGGGTTCACCACGACCGCGTCGCCGGGGGACGTGAGCACGCGCAGCACCTCGACGATCGCGAGCATGACGTCGGGCAGCGTGCGCGACGTCGACGCGTCGAACGACCAGCCCCACCGGCGCTCGGCGAACCGCGCGTACGCCTCGCCGTAGGTGGTGCCGACGTCGTACCCGGTGTCGCCCGCGCGCAGCGCCGCGGTCACGGCGTCGACCACGGCCTCGCACGGCGCGACGTCCATCTCCGCGACGAACAGCGGCAGCACGTCGGGCGGGAAGGCGCGCCACTTCACCGACGTCCGACGGCGCAGCTC
This sequence comes from Cellulosimicrobium protaetiae, assembly GCF_009708005.2. Classification (NCBI taxonomy): domain Bacteria; kingdom Bacillati; phylum Actinomycetota; class Actinomycetes; order Micrococcales; family Promicromonosporaceae; genus Cellulosimicrobium; species Cellulosimicrobium protaetiae. Next base: position 209,745 of record NZ_CP052757.1, read on the forward strand.
GTCGAGCGTGAGGACGTCCAGCGGTGTGGTCATCGTGCTCCTCCCTCGGTGCCGAACCCCGAACGGCTCGTCGTCAGATCGTCCAGCTGGGAGGGCCGGGTTCGGCGGGTCGCCCCGGACCACCCTAGGTGGTCTCCGGCGCCGCGCCCTCGGGTTCAGGATCCGTGGGGGCGGGCTCCTCCGCGGCGGCGTTCGCCGGGCTCGCCGCGAGGACGACGCACCCGCCCACGGCGGCGAGGGTCGCGACCACCGCGGGCACGGCCCAGCCCGAGCGGACGACGTCGCCGAGCACCGCGAGCCCGACCGCTCCGGGGACGAGGACCTCGAGGACGGACACGGTCGCCGCGACCGTTCCCACCGCGCCGCGCTCGAGCGCGCGCAGGTACGCGAGCGCCCCGGCGACGCCCCCGAGGACGATCGCGACGGCCAGCGGCTGGAGCACCGTGTCGAGCAGGTCGCCGGACGCGTGGGCGCCGCGCGCGGCGACGGCGGCGACCGAGTAGCCGAGCCCGCCGAGCACGGCGAGGAGCACCGGGTGCCCGCGCCGATAGGCAGCGACCGTGCCGACGGCGACGGCGGCACCGGCGACGTTGACCCACGTCACGAAGCCCGCCGGCGGGTGCGTCGCGGGCTGCTCCCCCGCGGCGAGCGCGAGCACGACGAGGCCCGCCACGACGACGCCCATCGCCACGAGGTCCGTGCGCCGCAGGGTCGCACCGAGCACGAGCCGCGCGAGCAGCACGACGACGACCAGCGACGCCGCGACGACGGCCTGCACGACGAAGAGCGGCAGGTGGTCGAGGGCGAGGAGCGACAGGAGCCACGCGACGCCGTCGACGAGGAGCCCGCCGATGACGAGCGGCTGCGCGACGGCCGCGAGGCCGTGCGCCCGCCGCGTCGCGACCGCCTGCATGATCGTGCTCGCCGCGTACAGGACGCTCGCGGCGACGGCGGCGAGCAGCGACAGGATCACGAGGCCTCCTCCCGGGGTGCCGTGGGTTCGGCCGTCGGCGCGGCAGGAGCGGCCTCTGCCGGGGCGGCGCCCACCCCGCGCAGGAACCGGCCGATCACGGGGATCTCGGTGACGCCCTCCGCGCCGGCCATGACGAGCGCCTGCACGGCCGCCTGCTCCGCCGAGTCGAGGACGACGTACCGCCGCGTCCAGCCGGGGTCGAACTTGTCGTTGAACGTCGCGAGCGTCTCCACCTGCGTCCCCTCGGAGAACTTCTTGACCACCGGTCGCACGAGCTGGTCGAGCCGCGAGTCGCGCTCGCCCTCCATGAGCTCGCGCAGGACGGCGAAGTTCAGGCCCAGCCCGCGCTCCCCCCGCGCGACGAGCTCCGCGATCGTCGCGACGATCGTCGCGTCCACGAGGCCGTTCGGCAGGTCGGGTACGTCGAGGCGGCGGCGCATGACGTCGAGCGACCAGCCGCCGATGTCGCTCGCGGGCACCCACTGGCAGAACGCGTCGACGCGGCCCTCTGCGGACCGCGTCACGGAGAGCATGAGGCCCGTGTCGTGGGGGTCGAACAGGCGCGAGAGCGTCATGGAGAACCCGCGCTCGTCCTCGCCCCGCCGGGACTCGTCGCTCATCGCGGCGATCTCGGCGCGCAGTGCGGGGTCGAGGGTCGTCGGGTCGTGGAAGGTCGTCGTGTACCCGGCGCGCGCGACGCGGTTCACGGCCTGCCGCAGCGACTTGTGGGCCTTCCCCTCGAGAGAGAACGACGGGCAGTCGACGGTCGCCTCGTCACCGAGGTAGGCGGGCAGCAGGCCCGAGGCCTCGTAGACCGGCAGCCACGGCTCGCCCGCGGCGACGACCGCGACCTTCCAGCCGTTGCGTCCCACGTGGTCGAGGAACTCCGCCCAGACGAGCTCGCGCTCGTCGGCCGGGCACACCGGGTCGGGCGACACGAGGCACACCCCGTTGCGCACCGAGTGGGCGACGACGCCGTGGCCGACGAAGAACCAGTCCTTGTCGTCGCGCAGCGCGAAGTAGTCGAGCGTGCCGCCCCCGTGCGCGGCGACGACGGCGCGCGCCCGCTCCCGCTCGGCGAGGTGCTCGGCGGGGGTCGCAGGGCGGGGCGACCGTGGCGAGAGCAGCCACCACAGCACGAGGACCACGAGCAGGAGGTTGAGCACGGTCGCGACCGCGGCGAGCACCCGCGCGGTGCTCTCCAGCTCGGCGTCGCCCGCGTCGCGTGCCGCGAGCACGACGGCGACGCCCACCACGACGAGCACGAGCGCCACGCCCGCCGCGACGAGGAGCAGCACGGCACGCCGCACCGCGCGCCGGTTGGGCAGCACGGGGAACGCGCGCCACTGCGTGAGCAGCCAGACGACGGCGGCCAGCACGACGACGGCCGGCACCGCGTGGCGGTGGTGCAGGAGGTGGGCGACCGCCGTGATCCCCAGGACCACGCAGGTCACGAGCCACGCCAGCCGGTGCCCGTTGCGCAGCCCGCGCGCCGTGAGGAAGAGGACGACCGCGGCGAGGAGGATGCTCGACGTGTGGCTCCCCGCCTCGACGCCCGGGACCACGTCCTGGTAGAGCGTCAGCCGCGTCCACAGTCCGCGGGCCACGACCCCGACGAGGGAGAGGACGGCCAGGGCCACGACCACGGTCGAGGCGGCCCGCCGCACCCGGACGCGGTGCCGCTGGGCGGCGAGCGGGGAGTGCCGTCCCGTCGCGACGAGCTCGTTCGACGCGGCCCGGGACGCGCCGGACGACGCGCTCGGGGACTGGCTCTCCGGCGCGCTCTCCGGCGCAGCCGGTCGGGGGGTCTCGTCGGGCACGCTCCGATCATCCGCCAGGCCCGCCCCGGCCGCGCGGGCGGACGACCTCGGACGTCGCGGCGACCCGAGCGTCGAGGCTCGGGGGCGCCGGGACCGTCAGGCGTCGCGGAACATCAGGCGTCGAGGAGCGTCAGGCGTCGTCGCGGGCCTGCGACGACGACGAACCGCGGCGCGCGTGGGCGGGGCGCTCGTGGTCGTTCACCCATCGCCAGACGCGCGTCACGACGAACCACACGACCGCGGCGGCGACGACGGCGATGACGATCTTCTGGAGCACGCCCGCGTACTCCTCGACCACGTGCCACTGCTCGCCGAGCGCGTACCCGGCGTACACGAAGATCGTGTTCCAGACCGCGCTCCCCGCAGTCGTCAGCCCGGCGAACTTCCACAGCGGCATGCGCTCGACGCCCGCGGGGATCGAGATGAGGCTGCGGAAGATCGGGATGAAGCGGCCGAAGAACACGGTCGCGCCGCCGTGCTTGAGGAAGAACTGCTCCGTGCGGTCCACGTCCTCGACCTTGACGAGCGGCAGGCGCTCCGCGATCCAGCGCGTGCGCTCGCGCCCGACGATCGCCCCCACGGCGTAGAGCGCGAGCGCCCCGACGACCGACCCGGCCGTCGTCCACAGGATGGCCTCGACGAGCCCGAAGCTCCCCTGGCTCGCGGTGAAGCCCGCGAGCGGCAGGATGATCTCGCTGGGCAGCGGCGGGAACAGGTTCTCGAGCGCGATCGCGATGGCGGCGCCGACCGGGCCGAGCGTCTCCATGAGGCCGACGGCCCACCCGGCGACGCCGTCGAGCGCCGGCTCCGCCGTCGACGCGGTGGGCAGGGCGGCCGAGAGGGCGGCGGAGAGTTCGGTGGGCACGGCTCACGAGCCTAGGCGAGCGACCGGGCGAACGAGGGCCGATGAGTTCGAGACCGTGTGGAGGTCTCGTGGGGAGCGTCGCGTGACCTCAGCCCAGGACGAGCGCGTCGATGCGGCGCACGGTCTCCCACGCGTCCGACTCGGCGTTGCAGACGACGGCGACCGTCACCCCGGGTGCCGCGGCGGGAGGGAGACCGGCAGGGACCGGCGCGCCCGCTTCGGGGTAGTGGCGCAGCATCGCGCTCGACCCGGTGTTGATGCCCTCCTTGTACGCGGAGCGGACGGAGCCATCGGCACGCAGCTCGAACTCGACGCCGAACCCGTAGTGCACGCTCGCGGCGCGCTCCACGCCCTCGGCGTCCTTGTCGTCCGTCTCGTCCGTGTCCCCGTCGTCGTGCTTGACCTGCGGAGTGAGGAACGCGCGCGTGAGATCGGGCGGCAGGAGGTCGCCGCCGCGGACCGCCGCCCAGAACCGGGTGAGGTCGGCCGCCGTGACGTGCGCGCCGCCGTCGGGCGAGCCGACGGGCGGGTAGGAGTAGATGTTCTGCCGCCACCCGGTGATGCGGCCGTCGCTCCGCGGGCCGTCGAAGACGGGCTCCCAGCCCTCGGCGACGTCGGGCTCGGCCTCGTCCATGCGGAAGAACCCGGAGCGGTCCATGCCCGCCCGCGCGAACACGTGCTCGCGGACGTGGTCGCGGTAGGTGGTCCCGGTGACGGCCTCCAGAGCGAGGCCGGCGAGCACGAACCCCACGTTGCAGTACCGGCACCCCTCGCCGGGCGCGAAGTTCGGCTCCTTGTGGACGAATCCGGGAAGGAAGTCCTCCGTGCGCGTCACGGAGTAGTTCGGACGCTCGACCCAGAGCGCCTCGTACGACTCGCCCGCCTCCTCGTCCGCGTCGTCCGCGATGCCGGACGTGTGCGTGAGCAGGTGGCGGATCGTCACCTCGCGCGGGATCGTCGTGCCGACGAGGTCGACGTGGTCGTGGACGCGGTCGTCGAGCCCGAGCCGCCCCTCCCCGACCTGCTGGAGCACCGCGACGGCGGTGAACAGCTTGGTCACGGACGCGACGTCGAACCGCGTGCTCGTCCGGACCGGGACGCCCCAGCGTCGCGACGCGATCCCGTACGCGCGCTCGAAGAGCGCCTCGCCGTGCCGTTCGAGGCGCACGACCCCGGAGAACGCGTCGGCGTCGGCCGCCGCGCGCAGGTGGGTGTCGAGAGTGGTGAGTGCGGCGTCGTCGAGCGTGGTCATGCCTCGACGGTAGGCGCGGCGCCCTGGCCGCGGCCAGGTCTTTGCCGCATCCGCCGGGAGACCTCTCGGGAGGGAGCGCTGTCAGAGTACGGTCGCGGCATGGCGACCTCCACGACGACCCCTGCCCTGGGCGTGATCCTGCCGCGCGAGCTGCCCGCCGACCGGATCGTGCCGTTCGCGCGGCGCGCCGAGGAGGTGGGCCTGGACGAGGTGTGGGTCGTCGAGGACCTCACGTTCCACGGCGGGATCGCCCAGGCGGCGACGGTGCTCGCCGCGACCCGGCACCTCACGGTGGGCATCGGGATCCTCCCCGCGGCGACGCGCGCGCCGTCGACCGCCGCGATGGAGGCCGCGACCCTCGCCGCCCTGCACCCCGGCCGCCTGCACCTGGGGATCGGGCACGGCATGCCCGCGTGGATGCGGCAGATCGGCGTCTGGCCCGCGAGCCCGCTCGCGATGCTCGAGGAGACGACGTCGGCCGTGCGCGCCCTGCTGCACGGCGAGCGCGTGAGCGTCTCGGGCCGCTACGTCGCGGTCGACGACGTCGCGCTGCACGCCCCGCCCGCCTCGCCGCCGCCCGTGCTCGCCGGGGTGCGCGGCCCGCGCTCGCTCGAGATCTCCGGCCGGGTCGCGGACGGGACGATCCTCGACATGCCCGTGACCCCGGAGTACCTGGCCGTCGCGCGTGCCGCGATCGACGCGGGGCGCACGAGCGCGGGCGGCGCCGCTCCGCCGGAGCACCGCGTCGTCGCCTTCGCGGTGGGTGCCGTGCACGACGACGTCGCGACGGCCCGCGCGATCGTCCGCCCGTCCCTCGCCGTGCTGGGCGAGACGGACTGGTCGGCGCAGATCGACCCGCTGCCGTTCGCCGACGACCTCCGCGCCCTGCGCGACGCGAGCGACAGCCCCGAGGCCTTCGCCACCGCGATGCCGGACGCCTGGGTCGACGCGCTCGCCGTCGTCGGGACGCCCGACACCTTCCGTGCCCGGCTCGCCGAGCTCGGCGCGGGCGGGGTGTCGAGCATCGTGCTCCTCGCGACGAGCCCGGACCCGGCCCGCCCGGACGACCCGTTCGCAGCGCTCGACGCGCTGCACGAGATCACCAGGTCTGCACCGAGACCGCGAACAGCGTGACCACGACCGTCAGGGCTCCGAAGCTGAGCAGGACGATCTTTCGGAGTCGGGCCTCGTCGAGACCTGTCGTCAGCCTTGGCAGCGACGTCGACGCGGACCGCAGCCGGCGCTCCGCCACCGACCAGACCGGCGACGTGTCGAGCAGGCCGCAGACCTCTGCGACGTCGGCGAGGACACTGCGCCAACGGCGGCCCGAGCCGGTCGACACGGGCCACCGTGCGTGCAGGAACACCGTGTCCCCCATGATCTCGACGCAGTACCGGCGGCTCAGCCGCGCGAACGCCTCGAGCGCCTGAGCCGTGAGCATCGACCGCACGACGTGCGCCGTCTCCTCGCGCGCGTACACCCGCAGAGCGCTGTCGGACCGCAGCTCGACCCGGTCCTCGGGACGCGGGTGGAACGCGACCCGCATGCCCGGCACGCTCCTCGACGTCATGACGACGTGCGGGAGCCGGGCCGGCAGCCGGACGGCCACGTAGCCGGACTGGATGAGCGGCGCGCGACGGTGACCGATCCTGTACCGCAGGTTGCCGATCTCGACCTGGTAGCCGTGGATCGTCCCCCGGACCACCATGAGACGCTGCTGATCGGTGCCCACCCGGAAGCTGCTCCCGGTGTAGCCCGGCGAGTCCTTGAGCGCGTCGAAGCCGCACCCGTTGTCCTCGGCGAACCGGCTGATCCGAGCCGCTGCCGACCTGCTGACCTGCAGGAGGTTCACGGCGCCCGTCGACGCAGCCACGACGCCCCCGAGCACCAGCATCGTGGTCAGCCTGGTCCACCCCTGCAGCCCGAAGGCCAGCAGCGCCGCACCGACGAGTCCTGCGAGCACGCTGCCCACGACGACGACGACACCGGTGCGGCGCTCCCTGCGCAACGGAGCGGGCAGGGTCACCCGGGAGCCGGGACGACGCCCGGCCTCGAAGGCGCTGAGGTCGAGCTGCGCGGTGCTCAACGGGCGGACCGGGCAGCGGACAGACTCACACGCGCACGATAGCGGAGGGCGCTGTCCCCGTCCGTCGGGGTCTTCGCCGACCGGTGGCCGGTGGGCGCACGACCGTCGTCGCGGCGGGTCAGTAGCGCCACGCGCGCATGTCGTCCTGGTAGGTGCGCTGCACGGTCGGGGACAGCAGGGTCGACGGCGGCAGGTCCTGCGGCGGGTTGTCGGCGGGCAGGTGCGTCGTCGCGGCGAGCGACGCGGCGTCGTGGAACCGCAGCCCCTCGGGGAGGGGCGTGCGCGCGAAGAGCCCGGGGACGTCGTCGGGCCTCTGGGCGCTCCCCGTGACCCCGCCGGGACCGCCCGGGAGCGAGAGCGCGAAGCCCCACTCGCCGAACGACGGCACGTTGACCGTGAGCGGCACGACGGTGCGGTCGGGCGCCGCGGCGCGGACCGTGGAGGCGACCTGCCAGAACGCGTCCGGCGTGAAGTAGGTCGACGTCGCCTGCGTCGCGAACACGCCGCCCGGGCGCAGGTGCGCGGCGACCATGCCGTAGAACTCCTGCGAGTACAGCTTGGCCACGCGCTCGGTGGACGGGTCGACGAGGTCGACCAGCACGACGTCGAACGTCTGCGGGGTGTCCTCGACCCACCGGAACGCGTCGGCGTTGACGACGGTGACGCGCGGGTCGTCGAGCGCGTGCTCGTTGAGGTCGGTGAGGAGCCGGTTCTCGCGCGCGAGGTCGGTGACCGCCGGGTCGAGGTCGACGAGGGCGACCTCCTGCACCGAGTCGTACCGCAGCACCTCGCGCGCGAGGAGCCCGTCGCCGCCCCCGAGGATCGCGACCGACGCGGGTGCCGCGACGGACGTCATCGCCGCGTGCGCGAGGGTCTCGTGGTACCGGGCCTCGTCGACGGAGGAGAACTGGAGCTGGTTGTCCAGGTAGAGGCGGGTGTCGCCGCGGTACTCGGTGACGACGACCTGCTGGTAGGCGCTGCGCTCCTGCGCGACGACCGGGTCCTGGTACATCCCCGCGCTGATGCGCGTCTCCAGCCACGTCGAGGCCGCGAACCCGGTGACGAGCACGACGAGCGTCACGGCGGCGAGGGCGGTCCAGCGCGGCGGGTGGCCCATGCGCGCGAGCATGAACGCCGCGACGGCGACGTTCAGCACCGCGACGGCGAACGCGGTGCGGACGAGGCCCAGGTACGGCAGCAGGAGGAACGGGAACAGCAGCGACGCCGCGAGCGCGCCGAAGTAGTCGAGCGCGAGCACCTTGGACAGCAGCGAGACGGAGCCCTCGCTCCCCCGCTCCTTGAGCACGGCCACGAGCAGCGGGATCTCGATGCCGATCGCCGTGCCGATCGCGAGCGACAGCAGGACGAACACGACCCACGCGAGCTCGGTCTGGGCGTACGCCCAGAACAGCGCGAGCACGGACGTGCCCCCCAGGAGCGAGAGCACGAGCTCGTTGCGCACGAAGCTCATCCCCGCCGTGCGCTGGAGCCGGGGCGCGAGGAGGGAGCCGAGGCCCATGCCGAACAGGGTCAGCCCCGTCGCGACGGAGAACGCGACGACGGAGTCGCCGAACAGGTACGACGCCGCCGTCCCGAGGATGAGCTCGTAGACCAGCCCGCCGACGGCGACGAGCAGCGCGGCGGCGAAGACGGTCGGGCGGTCCAGGCTCCGCGCGCGCCCGGCGGGGGTCGCCACGTCCGGGGCCCGGTCAGCCCCGGGCACGGGACCGGACCCGGGACCGGACGGGGCGGGCGCGGTGTCCTGCCCTGTGTCCTGCTCGACGGACATGCTCAGGAGGTGATGGTCCCCGCGATGATCAGGCCGATCGCGATGGCGAGGCCGGCGATCATCACGCCGAACGCGGTGTTGTGCTCGTCGACGAGCTCGCGGTGAAGGTTCAGGCGGAACACCTTGTTCGCGACGACGAGCGTGAGCAGCAGCAGGACGATGCCGAGCGCGGAGTAGAGGATCGTCGAGAAGAAGGACCAGAGGAACGCGAGCGGGGCGGCGGTGGCGATCACGGGGACTCCCGGGGTCAGGTGGTGGGACGGGCGGACGGGTGGCGGACGGTCGCACGCGCGCGGCCGACGGTCGGGCGGGTCACTTGCCGAGCCCTCCGCCACCGCCGCCGTACACGGAGCGGCGCACGCACGTGCCGCTCTGCTCGGTGGTGACCACCTCGCCGGAGGGCGCGACGGTCTCGACGGTGCGGGGCGTGCAGGACGAGTCGCCCGTGGCGGTGCGGGCGGAGCACGACGCGAAGAAGCCGACGAGCACGACGGCGGCGACCGCGAAGGCGACGAACCGCCCGCCGGGGAACGCGAGCGGGGCGAGGCGTCGCCCGAAGAGACGGCGCTGCTCCGCGGTGTCGAGCCGCCGACCGCGGTAGACGGCAGTCACGGGCCCGAGCGGGCCGGTGGTGCGTTCGACCGAGACGACCGTGCCGTGTGCGGAGAGGTCGGCGTACTCGACCTGCTGGCCGACCACGAACGGTTCGGCGAACTGTCCCTCGACGTGCTCCACGCGCCCCGTGCCGCGCTCGCGCACCGTCAGCGAGTACTGCCGCCCGTCGAGGCGCAGGCCCAGGGTGCGCCCGGTCTGCAGGCTCGACATGTCGACGACGGGGGGCCACGCCTCGACCGGGTGGTAGAGCGTGACGTCGCGCGTGTCGTGGTCGTACTCGACCCACACGTCCGAGCCGTCGTGCGCGAGGAGCTGCCACTCCTCCCACGTGTACGTCGAACCGCCCTGGTTCGTCGACAGGACCGCGACGGCGCGCGGCGTGGCCCGCTGCGGCGGTGCGCCGACGAGCTCCTCGCCGACGCGCATCGCGAGACGGGGGCGGGCGCTCACACGAGGCTCCGCACCGCGACGTCGGCCGCGCCGAGGGCGTCGGCGAGCAGGGCGCGCACGTCGTCGGCAAAGGTCGTGGACGCCGGGGGGCGGCACGTCGTGAGCGTCACGTACGCGGTCCCGTGCTCGGGCCACGTGTGGACGGCGAGGTGCGACTCGGCGAGCAGGATCACGACGCTCGTGCCCTGGGGCTCGAAGCGGTGCGAGGCCTCGCCGAGCGGGGTCATCCCGGCGTGCCGGACGATCGCGTCGAGGCACCGGCGGACGGTCGGGTCGTCGTCGAGCAGGGCCGGGTCTGCTCCCGTCACGTCGAAGACGTGGACGAGGTTGCGCTGCACGCCCGATCCCCCTGTCGTGCTCGTCGGATCGTGGGCCGCACGCGGGTGAGCGGCCCGCGGTCCGGTGGCCCCGCCGTCGGGCCGCGCACACCCTAGCCGATCTGCCGGGACCGGACGGACGAGTCCACCCGACCGGGGGCGAACGAGACGAGTTGCACGTATCGTCGTCGCGCTCGCGGGACGGGAGAACGACCAGGGAGGGCGCGATGGCCGGAGGAGTGCAGATCGAGGACGACGCGCGACGCTGGGTGATGTGGGGCGAGATCGACTTCTCCGTCGCCCACGCGGTCAAGGAGCGCCTCGCGGCGACCGTCGCCCACGGGCCCTGGACCATCGACCTCTCGCGGGTCACTTTCATGGACTCGGGCGGCCTGCACCTCGTCCTCCTCGGGGCGAGGAGGGGGCACCGGCCCCGGCTCCTGCGCACGCCGGAGCACGTGCTCCAGCTCCTCGAGTTCAGCGGAGCTCTCGACCTGGTCGAGCTGGTCGAGACCGCCCCGGAGGCTCCGCACCCGGAGCCGCCGCACGAGCGCTCGGCCGGCTGAGCCGCCCGCCCCTCCCCTCCCCGCCCCCGTCAGGACACCCGACATGACACCCGACAGGACACCGATGAGAGCCTGGACGCCCACGACCGAGATGGTTCGTCAGCTGTACGTCTCCGGACGCGAGGCACGCAGCCCCGCCGAGACGCTCCGCATGCACCCCGACGAGATCGCGGCGGAGTTCGACCGCTGGCTCGCGTCCCTCCGCGAGCCCGGCGCGCGCGTCGCGACGACGCGTGAGGACGACGCCTCGTAGGAACCCGTCCGGCGTGCGAGCCCACGTGACCGCTGACATCCTGGCGGACCTGGGGGCAAAGTTCTTATAGCACGCATACAGGAGGAATCACATGGGTTGGCTGGCATACATCGTGCTCGGACTCGTCGCAGGTCTCATCGCCCGCGCGGTGCTTCCCGGGAAGCAGACGAGCTCCCTGATCGTCACGATCCTTCTGGGCATCCTCGGCGCGCTGCTCGGCGGGTGGCTCGGTTCCGTCCTGTTCGGGACGCCGCTCGGGGACCTGGGCGACTTCCGGACCTGGATCCTCGCGATCCTCGGCTCCCTCATCACGCTGGGGGTCTACGGCGCCGTCACCAAGGGGAGCCGCCGCCGCGCCTGACGCGGAGCGACCGGTCCCGGCGGTGCGCGGCAGGCTCCTGGCGCGCACCGCCACCCGCCCTCTCGAACGGAGGCACCATGGACGACCTGCCGACCATCGCCGTCCCGAGCAGCGACGACGAGATCTCGACGTCCTTCCCGCCTGCGGGCTACCGGCCCGTCCGGGAGTGGGTGCTGAGCACCACCGAACAGCTCTCCGCCCTCCGGTCGGGGGTGGTCCGGGCGCTCGAGGCCGAGGGCGTGGTCACGACCGGGCGGCTGTCCGCCACCCCGGACACGCTCGTCCTCATCGCGTCCGAGCTGGCGACCAACGCGCTCCGTCACGGCCTGCCGCCGACGATCGTGCGGCTCGCTCGCACCGACGAGCGCTTCCTCCTCGAGGTCGCCGACCACGACGTCTCGCACGAGCCCGTCTACGCCGGGCGCCGCATCCCCGGTGCCGGCGGCGTCGGCCTCCACATGGCCCGCCAGCTCTCGCTGGACGTCGGGTGGTACCGCACCGAGACGGTCAAGACCGTGTGGGCGACGTTCGCCGCCTGACCGACGGCTTCCCGCACGGCACGACGCCAGGCCCGCCCCGCCCGGAGAACCGGACGGGGCGGGCCTGTCGTCTGCCGTCAGCGCGTGCGGGTCAGTCGCAGGTAGTCGCGTCGTACGGTGCGACGACCTCCGTGGAGACCTGCTCGCCGTCGACCGTCGCCGTGGCGGGGACGGTCGCCTCGCCCGCCTCGACGGACGTGCCGCGCACCGCGAACGACTGGTACGCGTTCGCGCCCGGGGCCACGGCGGTGAACGCCTTGGTCCCGAACGGCGTGGCGAGGGTGACGTCCACCGGGACGTCCTCGCCGTTCGTCGCGCGCACCGCCACGTAGGCCTTGCCCGCGAGGCAGCGCGTCTGTGCGGTGACCGTCACGTCGAGCACCGGCTCCTCGCCGTCGTCGCCGGCGTAGACCTGGGCGACCTCGGCGTCGGACAGCGCCCGGTCGAAGACGCGCACGTCGTCGATCGTGCCCGGCCAGTAGTCGACGGGGTTGCCGCTCCACTGCCCGCGCCCGATCGTCAGCGGGCCGGACGGCGTGGTGCCGCCGCACACGTCGGACTGGCCGACGAGCTCGCCGTTGACGTAGAGCTTGAGCTTCTGGTCGGCCGCGTCGCGGACGCCCACGACGTGGTACCAGTCACCCAGCACGGGCTGCACGACGTACTCGGCGCGCGGCTCGCCCTCGTAGGAGAAGGCCCACCGGCCGCCCCCGCCGTACTGGAGGTAGAACGCGCTCGAGCCGAGCGACGAGTCCTGGCCGACGATCGTCGACCACGCGCCGCCGGGCGTCTTGTCGAGCTGCGCCCAGGCCGAGATCGTGTACGAGCCGGTCGTGTCGACGACGGGCCCCTCGGTCGTGAACGACTGGTTCGTGCCGTTGAGCCTGATCGCGGACCCGCTGTCGCCGTGGCCGGCGACCCACGTGCCCGTGCCCGACGCCGCGTGGTCGCCGACGCCGTCGGCCGCCGTCGTGCCCTGGCCCTCGTCGAACGACCAGCGGCCCGTGCCCGTGAGGCCCGGGGTGCCCGGGTCGACGGGTGCGGAGCCCTGCTTCGCCGCCTCGATGACCCGCTCGTTGACGTCCTTGACGCGCGCGGCGTCCATCTTGAGCACGCGGCGGTCGTACGTGTAGAAGCCGTTGAGCTCGTTCTCGACGTCGGAGATCTCCGTGTACACCGAGCCGGACAGGTAGCACTGCGCCGGTCGCACGAGCTTCTCCGTGTTCTGCACGTACGCGTCGGTCAGCGCCTCGCTGTTCGCGACCCCGCCGTACGGGTTGGCCGACACGCCCGGCCACATGTGGCCCGGGACGCTCATCGAGAAGCCGCCGTGCTCGCCGTCGATCGCGGCGCGCGTGGCGTCCGGCTTCGGCAGCGCCGGGCCGGTGTACTGGTGCCAGTCGATGATGTCGCCCGTCTTGGAGTCACCCTTGGACGCACAGCAGTTGTAGCCGGAGTGCGTGTTGAGGATGCGGCTCGGGTCGTACTCGTCGATCACGTTGCCGATCCGCGCCGTGTCGGCGAGGTTCCACTCGCCCCAGCCCTCGTTGAACGTGACCCATCCGACGATCGACGGCACCGAGCGGTGCTGGTCGATGATGTCCTTCATCTCCTGCTCCCAGAAGACGCGGGACGCCGGGTTCGTGTCGCCGTTGTTGAACCAGCCGCTCGGGATGTCCTGCCAGATCATCAGGCCCAGCGTGTCGGCGTGGTAGTAGAACCGCGCGGGCTCGACCTTGATGTGCTTGCGCAGCGTGTTGAAGCCCAGGTCCTTGTGGGCCTGGATGTCGAACACGTACGCCTCGTCGGACGCGGGCGTGTAGATGCCGTCCGGCCAGTAGCCCTGGTCGAGTGTCGACATGAGGAACGTCTTCTCGCCGTTGAGCAGGATGCGCTGGACGCCGTCCACCTCGGAGACCTCGATCGAGCGCATGCCCGCGTAGGAGGCCACGGTGTCGGTCGCGCCGCCGTCGGTCAGGGTGACGTCGACGTCGTAGAGGTACGGGTCCTCGGGCGACCACAGGTGCGCGTCCGGGATCTCGACCGTGAGCAGCTCGTTCGCCGCGCCGGTCACGGTGCCGACCTCGGTGCCCTCGGCGTCCCGCACGACGGCGGTCACCTCGGCGTCGTCGGACGCGGAGGCCGACTGCGCGGTCACCGCGAGGACGCCCGCCTCGACGTCGGGGGTCGTGACGACGGCGTCGATCGCCGCGGTCGGGACCGGCTCCATCCACACCGTCTGCCAGATGCCCGACGTCGGGGTGTAGAAGATGCCGCCCGGGTTGAGCGTCTGCTTGCCGACGGCCTGGTTGCTGCCGTCCGTCGTGTCGACGACGCGCACGACGAGCTCCTGCTCCGCGCCCGCGACGAGCGCGTCGGTGACGTCGAACGAGAACGCGTCGTACCCGCCGCGGTGCGTGCCGACCTCCTGGCCGTTCACGTACGCCGTCGCGACGTAGTCGACCGCGCCGAAGTTCAGGCGCAGCCGGTTGTCGCTCCCGACCGCCCAGTCCTGCGGCACCTCGAACGTCCGGCGGTAGAACATGTCGTCCTCGCGGCGCTCGATGCCCGACAGCGCGGACTCGACGGCGTACGGGACGACGATCTCCTCGTCGAGGTCGCGGCCGCTCGGCACGGCGTCGTCGGACTCCGCCGCCTCGAACTGCCAGACGCCGTTGAGGTTCTGCCACGCGTCGCGCGTGAGCTGCGGGCGCGGGTACTCCGGCAGGGGGTTGGTCGGGTCGAAGTCGTCGGCCCACGGGGTCTGGATCCGGAAGTCGGACCCGTTGGTGACCGGCAGGTTGAGCGAGCCGACCTTCTCGCCGCCGACGGTGAGGTCGCCCTCGCCGTCGTAGACCAGGCGGGCGGTCGACGCGCGGTCGACGGGCTCGGCGAGCGTGATGCCGAGGACGTCGCCCTGAGCCTCGACCTGCGCGACGGGCCACGCGAGCTGGTCCACCTGGACCTTGAGGTGGTCGACGAGGCTCGCGTCGACACCGCCCGCCGCGCCCTGGAACGTCACGTTGAGGCTCTTGCCGTCGCTCTCGAGCGCAGCCTGGGCGGGGAAGACGACGAAGTCGTCCGGGTAGGTGAACGCGTCGGTCGGCACGATCTCACGTTGCTGCGAAGGGCTCTGCCACCGCAACCGGAGGTGCGCGCCGCCGGTGTTCTGGAACATCTCCATGCGGAACGCGTACTCCTGGCCCGCCTGGAGCTGGACGGGCGCAGAAGTCTGCTCGACGTCCCAGTCGTCGACCCAGTGGTCGATGACGAGCTGGTCGTCGATCCACAGCCGGAAGCCGTTGTCGCCGATCGCGGAGAACGTGTACGCCTCGCTGAAGTCGGGCGTGATCTTGCCCGTCCAGCGCGCGGAGGTGCGCTCGCCGCGGCCCGTGAGCTCGGCGAACGTCGGGACCAGGTTGGGGAACTCGATCCGCTGGTCGGGGATCGTGGCCTTGAGGTCGGTGAGCGGCCAGCCGGGGCCGCCGGACAGGAAGTACTCGCCCTTGAGGCCGTTGTCGAGCGCGAGGTCCTGGGCCGCGACGTCGGTCGCTCCCGCCTCGTCCGTGGTCGTGGCCGCCGGCGTCGCGCTCGCCCCGACCGCCGTCGCCAAGGCCAGGGGGACGGTCAGCGCGGCGGCCAGCGCCGCCGCGACGATCCTCGCCGGTCTGCCCCGTGGTGGTGCTACCGCTGTCATGGACTGCATCCGTGCTTCCTCCTCGTCGAGTGAATCCAAGGACTGCTCCGACGCGGCGGCGTACCGGGCTCCCGTGTCCGGCGGTCGCCCTCCTTGGCGCACCGCGACGTCTCCCCAGAATCAAACAACTTCCACCAGAAAAAGACAACAGGTAACAGCACACGACATCGCGTGGCGGCGCCCACGGACCCGAGAAACGCCGAACCCGGGGTCGCTCCTCACCTGACGGCTCAGGTGAGGAGCGACCCCGGGTTCGGCGACGGGTGCGGGTGGGTCAGCGGTGGATGAGCGAGGTCCAGTCGGACGGCACGCGGTCGGCCGGCGCGGGCGAGCCCTGCTCCGGCGGGCGCGAGAGCGGCGCGGCGAGGTGCGGACCGTCGAGCACCTGCGACGTCTCGTAGTCCCAGTACCAGTCCTCGCCGGGCTCGAACGAGCGCATGAGGCGGTGGCCGGTCTCCTGGAAGTGCGCCGTCGCGTGCTGGGCCGGCGACGTGTCGCAGCACCCCACGTGGCCGCACGTCGCGCAGCGGCGCAGGTGGACCCACCACCCGCCGGCCGCGTCGCACTCCGCGCAGCCCGTCCCGCTGGGCGGGACCGCCGGGTCCACGGCGGCCCGGAGCTGCGCGCCCAGGGCCTCGTCGAGCCCGTCCCCCGTGACGCTCACCGGCGGCTCACCGGGTCCCGACGGCGGACGGCCGCACGACGGGGGCCCACGACTCGGGGTCGAGCGCCGGTGCGGGCTCGGCGTCGTCCCAGGCCCGGCAGTCGTCGATCGTCGCAGCGAGCAGCGCGCGCAGACGCTCGTCCGGGTCCGGCACGCACGCCTCGGCGATGCCCTGCACCGCCGCGGAGATGATGCTCGGCGCGGCGTCGCGCACGAACCGGCTCGGCCGCAGCCGCGCGCCCTCGCAGAACCGCTGCGCCCAGCGCGCCGTGCGCGGGCAGCTCGCGAGCGCGTCCGCCGACTCGGCGCTCAGCGTGCCCGCGGGGCGGTCGTCGAGGACGTCGAGCATCTTCTCCGCCCCGATGATCGCGACGGCGAGCGTCTGCTGCCGGTCCGCCGGGGCGATCGGCAGCGCCGCGACGGCGGCGCGCAACGAGATGCGCACGTCCCAGTGCGGGTCGTCGCTCGTCAGCCCGATGACGGACGGGATGAGCGGCGCGAGCTTGGGGCGCTCCGGGTCGACCGTGAGGTCGTTCACGGCGCGCGCGAGCATAGCGAGCAGCGGGTGCGTGCACCGTGGATGGTCGCTCCACCGCTCCCCCGCGAGGTAGGACGCGAGCTCCATGAAGCACGCGCCCTTCTTCGGGTTACGGTGCTTGCCACGGCCCAGCATCGGCAGCATGTCGTAGGTGTCGGTCACGAGGTCACCCCCACAGGCGGGTCCGGTCCTTCGTCCAGTCTGCGCCGGGGCCGGGTCGTTGGCAACGGGAAGAGTGACCCCGGTCACGTCGGGCGGCGAGGACGGCTCAGAAGATCTCCGCGGTGTGCGCGGTCGGCGACCACGACCAGGCCGCGGAGGCGGCGGCGACCGCGCCGGACGTGTGCTCGACGACGCGCCCCGCGAGCGCGAGGACGTGCAGCGGCGTGGCGCCCAGGTGGGCCGCGCCGAGGTCGCCGACGTCCAGCGACAGGTCGGGCCGCGCGTCGGTCCGGCGCACGACGGCGGTGCCGCCCGCCTCGGCGACGACCACGTGCCACCGCCCAGCGTTGGCGGGGACGACGTCGTCGGTCACGTCGAGGACGAGGTCGACGGGCGCGGCGAAGGCACGGGCCCCGAGCGCGCGCTCGACGTCGACGACGCGGACCCACAGTGCCTCGTCGAGGCGCGCGTGCATCCGCCGGTGGTCGACGAGCAGGTGGGCCAGCGGGTCCGGCACAGGACGCGACTCGCACACGAGGGTGCTCAGGAGGTCGAGGTCGAGCAGGTAGCGCCAGAGCTGGGCGTGGGTGGCCGGGTCCGTGGCGCTCACCTCCTGGACGGCGACGACGCCCGTCGGCACCAGCCCGGGCTTCCCCTCGCGGACCCGGTACGCCGCGTACCCGGTCGGGCCGTCGGGGCCGATCGCGACGACGACCTCCGCCGGCGGCCTCCCGTCCCCGCCGCCCAGGAGGAACTGCCAGCGGTCCGCGTCGCGCGCGAGGGTCCCGGGTCGCGCGCCCAGGATGCCGTCGTGGATCGCGGTCAGGTGGGGCAGGGCGTCGTCCGGAGACATCAGGTGCAGGCGGGCCGGCGACCGTGCCGCGAGATCTCGCGCGTGCGGCGTGAACGCGGCGCGCGAGAGGTCGACCTCGATCGGCTGCCGCCACGACGCGATCCCGTAGCCGTAGCGTCCGTAGACGCCGGCCTCCGTCGCCCAGAGCGCGGCCACGGCCTCGCCCCCGGCCGCGAGGTCGGCGAGCTGGCGGCGCATCATCGCCGTCATGACCCCGCGACGGCGGTGCGTGGGGGCCACGGTCACCATCCACACCCCGGCGACGGGCTGGAGGTCTCCGCCGGGCATGGTCATCCGCAGCGAGTACGCGCTCGCGGTCCCGACGACGTCGCTCGACGCGTCGACGGCGACGAGGGTGCGGTCGGCCTCGATCGACCGGCCGGCGAAGACGTCGTCGACCGAGTCCTGCCGGTACCCCCACCCGAAGGCCCGCCACACCACGTCCAGGGCCTGGTCGCGGTCCTCCCGCTCCAGCGGCCGGACGTCGAACGAGGAGGGCGCGGGGGTCGTCATGCCCTGGTGATAGTCCGCGCGGGTCGGCCCCGTCCACCGGAATTCGGGGCGCGGGCGTCGACGGGAGGGTCTGGTGCCTTAGTCGCGACGACCCACCTCAGACGCCGCAGGACCGCGGGCGGGCACCGCCTAAGGCCCCCACCCCCGAACCGTGCGCGGTCGTCCGATGCGACGCCCCGGTGCTCAGGACGAACGTGAGTGTCGGACAGGCAGGGTGCCTGCAGAGACGGGGACGACCATGAGCGCACAGTTCGATCCGACCTTCGAGGCGGATCTCACCTACCGCACGCAGCGACTGCGTGACGAGTTCCGGCACGACGAGCCCTCGCTGCTGCACTGGTGGCGTGGACGCCGTCAGCGCCACGACCGCCCGGCGCGGTGACCGCGCCGCCCGACGCCGTCGACGAGAACCCTCTCGTCGGCGGCGTCGTCGTGTCCGGGAAGGTAAGCAGTGGTCACGTGTCGGTGCACGCTGCGAGGATGGGAGCCGTGCCACGCCCCTCCTCGCGCGCGCCCTTCGTGGCCCGCGCCGCCGAGCTCGACGCGCTCTCCGCGGCGGTCGAGCGCGCACGCCGCGGCGAGCCGGGCGTCGTGCTCGTCGGGGCGGATGCCGGGGTCGGCAAGACCCGCCTGCTCACGCGCGCGGCCGAGCTGGCCGTCGGGAGCGGCGCGACCGTCGTCTGGAGCCACTGCGTGGACCTCGGCGAGGTCGGCCTCCCCTACCTCCCCTTCTCCGAGGCGCTGACGACGCTGCGCGCCCAGCACCCCGCGGTCGACGAGACCGTGGCCGCACGACCCGCACTCGCGCGCCTGCTCGACGCCGGCACGCCGGCGGACGACGAGCAGAGCCAGGGCGAGCGCCTCCAGCTCTTCGAGAGCGTCGCTGCCGCGCTCGCCGCGTCCGGGACGGCCGAGGCCCCGCTCGTGCTCGTCGTCGAGGACCTGCACTGGGCGGACCCGTCGAGCCGCGACGTCCTGCGCTTCGTCGTCGCACGCCTGCGGGCGGAGCACGTGCTCGTCGTCGCGAGCTACCGCGCGGACGACCTGCACCGCCGTCACCCCCTGCGCCCCGTGCTCGCGGAGCTGCTGCGCCACCCGCGCGTCGAGCACGTGCAGCTCTCCCCCTTCACGGAGGGCGAGCTGCGCGAGTTCACCACCGCGCTCGCAGGCGCTCCCCTGCTGCCCGACGCGTTCGAGTCCGTCCGGACGCGCTCCGAGGGCAACGCGTACTTCGCCGAGGAGCTTGTCGAGTCGGGCCTCGACGACGAGCTCCCCTGGTCCCTCGCGGACGTGCTGCGCGCGCGCCTCGAGGTGCTCGACCCCGCCGTGCAGCACCTGGTGCGCGTCGCGTCGGTGTCCGGGCGCCAGGTGAGCGAGCCGCTCCTGCGCGCCGCGCTCGCGCGCGACGCCGCGGACGGCGAGACGGCCACCGGGCGCTCGTTCGACGCGGCGCTGCGCGAGGCCATCGCCCACCACGTCCTCGCGGTGGAGGGCGACGGCGCGCGCGACACGGTCGTGTTCCGTCACGCCCTGCTCGCCGAGGCGGTCGCGTCCGACCTGCTGCCGGGCGAGCGCGTGGGCGTGCACCGCGCGTACCTCGCCGCGCTCGACGACGACCCCGCGCTCGGCTCCCCCGCGCTGCGCGCCCACCACGCGCTCGCCGCGCACGACCTCCCGGCCGCGCTCACGGCGTCGCGCGCCGCCGCCCGCAAGGCCGCGCGCGTGCTCGCGCCCGCGGAGGAGCTGCGGCACCTCGAGCAGGTGCTCGCGCTCTGGCAGGCGGTGCCCGACGCCGCGGACCTCCTCGGTGAGGACCGTGTCACCGTCGCGCTCGCCGCGGCCGGTGCGGCGAGCCGCGCCGGTGAGCCGGACCGCGCGGTCGCGCTCGCGCGCCGGGTCGTCGAGGGCACGGCGGGCGACCCGCTGCGCCAGGCGTCGCTGCGCCACGTGCTGTCCCGGTACCTGCTCGGTACGGAGGAGGTCGAGGAGACCCTCGCCCACACCGAGGCCGCGCTCGCCGTGCTCCCGGAGGAGCCGCCGTCGCTCGACCGCGCGTGGACGCTCGCGATGCGGGCGCGCGCCGCGATGAACGCGGACCTGGACGACCTCGCCGCCACGGTCGCCGCCGAGGCGCTCGACGTCGCGCACCGGCTCGACGCCCCGGACGTCGAGGCCGACGTCCTCACCACCATGGCCGTCCTCGAGGTCGAGGACGACGACCGGGCCGCGGTGCTGCTCGCCCAGGCGCGCGAGCGGGCCGTCGAGGCGGGCGACATCCTCACCGAGCTCCGCTGCTGGTACAACATCGCGGCGAACCGCTACTACGCGGGCCGCGTCGAGGAGTCCCTGCAGGTCACGCGCGACGGCCTCGACCGGGCGCGCGCGACCGGCCTCGGCTGGAGCGCCTACGGCGTCGAGCTCCGCCTGTTCCGCGACCTCGTGCGGTACGTCCTCGGCGACCTCACGCCGACCGAGACCGCGGGCGAGACCATGCCGGAGGGGTCCGCCCCGCAGCTCTCGTGCGTCCAGCTCTACGCGGCCGTGGCCCGGGGCGACGCCGATGCGCTCGCCCGCGGCACGGCCCTGCGGCGGGACTGGTTCCGGGACGGGCAGATCGCGCTCATCTCCGGCGGGTGCTCGATCGACGCGCTCACGTGGGCCGGGCGCCGCGAGGAGGCCGTCGCGCTCGCCGTCGAGCTCGTGACCCACCTCGGCCGCACGTGGAGCGACTACTTCCTCGGGCGCATCTGGATCTCGGCTCTCGCCCTCGCGGCGCTCGCCGACGCCGCGGACGCGGCGCGCCTCCAGGGTGCGGCGGGCGCGGCGGAGGTCGTGGACCTCGTCGCGCGCGGCGACGAGCTGCTCGACGCCGCCCGCACCACGGCGGAGCGTGGCCGCCCCCGCGGGGGGCGGCTCGGTCCGGAGGGACAGGCGTGGCTCGCACGCGCCGCGGCCGAGCACTCGCGGCTGACGGGTGACGGGGACCCCGCGCTGTGGGAGGAGACGACGCGCCTCTTCGACTACGGCTACCGGTATGAGGTCGCGCGCTCGCGCTTCCGGTGGGCCCAGTCCCTGCTCGGGTCGGGCGACCGCAACGCGGCCGAGATCGAGGCGGCGCAGGCGCTCGAGGAGGCCGAGTCCATGGGCGCGGCCCCGCTGGCGGATTCGGTGCGCGCGCTCGGGCGGCGCGGCCGGCTCGACCTGCCCGGGGTCCGGCGGTCCACGACGGCGGTCCTCACGGAGCGCGAGGAGGAGGTCCTGCTGCTCGTCGCGCAGGGCCTGACCAACCGGCAGATCGGCGAGCGCCTGTTCATCTCCGCGAAGACGGTGAGCGTGCACGTGTCGAACGTCCTGGCCAAGCTCGGCGCGTCCGGGCGCGCCGAGGCCGTCTCGCTCGCGCACCAGCGCGGGCTGCTCGAGGTCTGACGCGCGATGGTCTCGTCGTCGGACCGGTCCTCGGGAGCGTCGCCCGGACCAGCGGACGGCTCGTCGGACGGCTCGTCCGACGGCGGTGCGGACGGCAGGTCGCGCGGGACGCTCGTGCTCGTGCGGCACGGGCAGAGCACGTACAACGCGGGCGACCGCTTCACGGGACTCCTCGACGTGCCGCTCTCCGACGTCGGGGTCGCGGAGGCCGGTCGCGCGGCCCGGCTCCTCGCGGACGCCGTCGCGCGCGAGCCCGCGCTCGTGCCCCGGCGCGTCGTGACGTCCCCGCTCGTGCGCGCGTCGACGACGGCCGCGATCGTCGCCGACGCGCTGCCCGGCCCGCCGCCGCTCGCCGTCGAGTGGCGGCTCGTCGAGCGCCACTACGGCGCGTTCACGGACAAGCCGCGCGACGTCGTCCGGCGCGACTACGGCGAGGCCGCCTACTGGCGCTACCGCCGCTCGTACCTGCACCGCCCGCCGCCGCTCGCGGCGGACGACCCCGCGCGCCCGCTCGTCGACGACACGCTGCTGCGCCTGCCCGACGCCGCGCGCGCCGCCCTGCGTCCCGACGCGGAGTCCCTCGCGGACGTCGTCGAGCGGCTGCGCCCCTTCTGGGCCGCGACGCGCGAGGCGCTCGCCCGGGGCGAGGCGGTCCTCGTCGTCGGGCACGGCAACTCGCTGCGCGCCCTGTCGGTGCTCGTGGACGACCTCACGCCCGAGGAGGTCCAGGACCTCGACGTGCCCACCGGCCACCCGCTCGTCCACCGCTTCACGGCGGGGACCGACGGCGCCCTCGTCCCCGAGGTCCGCGGCGGCACGTACCTCGACGCGCACGGCGCCGAGCACGCGCTCGGCGACCTCAGGTCGCGCGGGGGGACCTGACCCCGTCCGTGTCAGGCGCGGCCGAGCACCCCGACCTCGGTGGCGTCGAGCAGGCAGCGCCGCCACGCGTCGGCCCGAGGGCCCTCGCCCGTCGGCCGGACGTCGGACGACCACGGGTCGGCGATGCCGCGCGCCTCGAGGCACGGTGTGAGCAGGTCGGGAGCGGCGAGCGGGTCGTCGAGCCCCGCGACCTCCGCGCGCAGCGCGTCGAGCACCGGGTCCGCGGTCACCGTGGGGTAGTCCCGGTCTGCCTCGACGCGTCCCGTCGCCGCGTCGTACCGCACGGCGCACGCCTCGGAGTCCGGCCGGTCCGGGGCCGGCGGCGAGCACGTGGCGTACATGTGCTCGAACTCGGTGAAGCCGAGGTACCCCCGCACGTCGGGCAGGGGCGTGCCGTCCCCGCCCAGCACGGCCGCGTAGACCTCGAAGTCGACGAGTGAGCCGTCCTGCACCTGGGCCGTGGGCAGCTCGAGGGTCGTCGCCCGAACGCCCGCGGTGTCCGTGACCTCGCCGGTCAGGCCGAGGAAGCTGCGGGTCGTCGCCGTCCCGACGAGCGCGCCGTCCGGCATGACGCCGACCACCAGGGTCCGGCCGCTCGCCGGGTCGACGACGACGGAGTGCGAGCCGTCGTCGACCACCGTGCCCGCCGGCCGCCCGGCGCGCAGCGCGGCGAGGTCGTCGTCGTCGCCCACGCGGAGCGTGACGTCGGTCGTGAGGTGGCCCAGGTCGTTCACGACGCCCGCCTCCACGAGGAAGCGGTCGTCGCCGTCCCACGCGGGCAGGCCGAGGTCGAGGACGTAGGTGTCGTCCTCGCGCAGGTATGCCGCGGGCTCGGAGACCGCGACGACCCCCGGCGCGACGTCGACGAGCGTCGCCTCCGCGGTGACGACCTCGTACCCGGGCGACCCGGTGACGACCTCCCGCGCCAGCTCGCGGAGGCCGCCGGGGCCGCCCGCCGTCACGACGCCCGTCCCGACGAGCCCCAGCGCGACGACCCCCGCGACGCCCGCGAACGACCGGCGGCGCCGCACGCCGCGCCGGCTCGACCGGAGCACGACGTCGAGGTCGAGCGTCGAGGGCGGGACGGCGTCGTCGGCCGTGCGGCGCAGCCGGGCGAGGAAGTCGTCCTCGGGCGGGGTCGGCGCCGGGTTCCCGGTCGCGGGGCTCATGGGGTCGTCCTTCCGCTGGTCGGGGCGCCCGGGATCGTCCGGGTGCCCGGTGGGTTCGAGGTGGCGGCGGCAGGCGTGCCGTCCGGCGCACCGAGCAGGGCGCGGAGACGGGCGAGGCCCCGGGACGCCGTGGACTTCACGGTGCCGACGGGCATGCCGAGCTCGGCCGCGACCTCGCTCTCGCCGAGGTCGAGCAGGTACCGCAGCACGACGACCCGGCGCTGCCGGACCGGGAGCGTCAGGAGCGCGCGCACGACGGCGTCGCGGTCGTCGACGGACCCGGTCGCCTCCGTGGTGGCCCGCCGTCCCGGGCGCGTCCCGCCCTCGGCGTGCGCGATCTCGTCCGGCCCGGCGAGCACCTCGCGCCGGGTGCGGCGCCACGTGTCGACGCGCAGGTTCGCCAGCACGCGGCGGGCGTAGGCGAGGGGGTCACGCTCGCGAGCTGCCGACCACGCACGGTAGGTCCGCTCGAGGGCGTGCTGGGTGAGCTCCTCGGCCCGGTGGCGGTCCCCGCACAGCAGGTACGCCATGCGGTGCAACGGGTCGCGCGCCTCGCGCATGAACACCGAGAACTCCTCGTCGCGCGTGCGGCGCGTGACGAGGTCGACCTCGACCTGCCCGGGGCCCTCGGGCACGTCGTCCTCGCGGCCGCCGCGCCGGGGGCCGTCGGTGCCCGCGCGGTCCTCGGCGCCACCCCACGAGGCGACGTCGAGCAACAGCTCGACCCTGCCGGCCCGGTCTGCCGCCGTCACGTCGTCGCCCCGAGCGGGCCGCGCCCGCCGTCGTCCTGTCGTCTCACGAGCAGTACACGCAGCAGCCGCACCCGACGTTCCCTTCCGCCCGATTTCACCCCGTCGGCACGTCCGGCTCGCGCGGCTCGCACTGTTTGACCGGCCTCGTCCTGGTGATACTGGACCATGACCGACGCCCAGGCGATCATCGAGCTCGCGCAGGCGGGTCTCGCCGAGCCCGCGGCGGACGAGTCGTTCGACCGGTTCGCCCGGCTCGTGCACCGGCAGCTCGGGGTGCCGTCGGCCCTGGTCACCCTCGTCCTCGACGGCGAGGCCGTGCTGCCGGGCGCCCTGGGCCTGCCCGAGCCGTACCAGTCGGAGCGTCGCACACCCCTGAGCCACACGTTCTGCCAGTTCGTGACGACCGACGGCCGCCCGCTCGTGGTCGAGGACGCGCGCGTCGTGCCGCGCCTCGCGTCGCTCCGGGCGGTCGACGACGTCGGGGTCGTCGCCTACGCCGGCTTCCCGATCTTCGACCCCCACGGCCGCGCGGTGGGGTCGTTGTGCGCGTTCGACGCGCGGCCCCGCCCGTGGTCCGCCGAGGACCTGGCGACGCTCGCCGACCTCGCGTCGGCGTGCACCTCCGAGCTCCGGCTGCGCCTCGCCCGGGCGCGCGCGAAGCGGATGCAGCGCGTCGCGCTCGCCGCCAACCGGCGGTCACGCCTGCTGCTCGAGCTCTCCGAGTCGTTCGCCGCGGCGACGTCCGTGCGGGACGTCGCGGAGCGGCTCTCCGTGGTCGGCGCCGCGATCGGCGCCCGCTACGCGGGCCTCGCGATGCTCGACCCGAGCGGCAGCAGGCTCGAGTACACGACGCTCGACCACCTGGAGCCGGGCGTCCCCGCGACGTTCCGCCGGATGCGCGTCGACGCGGAGCGCGGCTCGTCGATCGCCGCCCGGACGCGCGAGCCGCTGTTCTTCCGCGACCACGCCGCGTACTCCGAGCGGCTCCCCGAGGCCGCGGCGCTCATCGCGTCCGACGACGTGGAGGCGCGTGCCTTCCTGCCCGTGCTGGCGGGCGACCGGCTGCTCGGCGTCGTCTCGCTCGCGTGGGACGTGGCGCGCGAGTTCGACGACGAGGCGGTCCAGACGAAGACCGCGATCGCGTCGTACGTCGCGCACGCGCTCGACCGCGTCCGCCTGCTCGAGGAGCGGCACCGCGTGGCGACGACCCTCCAGGCCGCGATGCTCACCGAGCTCCCGTCGGTCCGCGCCGCGGAGCTGGCGGCGACGTACGCGTCCGCGACCCGCACCGACCAGGTCGGCGGCGACTGGTACGACGCGGTGGTGCTCGACGACGACGCGTGCGTCCTCATGATCGGTGACGTCACCGGCCACGACATGCGCGCGGCGGCGCAGATGGGCCAGCTCCGCTCGATGCTGCGGACCTTCGCCTGGTGTCAGGACGAGCCGCCCGCGACCCTCCTCCGGCTCCTGGACCGGGCCAACCGCGGTCTCGCGCTGCACTCGAGCGGCACGGCCGCCGTCGTGCGGCTGGACCGCACCCCGGGCGGGTTCGACGTCCTGTGGTCGAACGCCGGGCATCCCTCCCCGCTCGTCCTGCGGGCCGACGGGTCCGTCGAGACGCTCGACGCGCCGCCCGACCTCATGCTCGGCGTGGTCCCGGGGACGCCGCGGCGCGACCACCGCGCCCACCTCGCACACGGGGACACCCTCCTCCTCTACACCGACGGTCTCGTCGAGCGGCGCGGCACGTCCTACGCCGAGCGGCTCGCCGGCCTGCGCTCCGTCCTCGCCGAGCACGCGGCGACGGCGACCTCGGCCCTCCCCGACGCGCTGGTGCGCCGCCTCGTCTCGGACCAGCGCGACGACGTCGCGGTCCTCGCCCTGCGCGTGCGGCACACGGTCGTCCGCGCGCCGGGGCCCGGCCGTCCCGCGGTGCTGACCCGCGCGGTCGAGCACACGTCCACGGCGATCGGCCCCGCGCGGCGCTGGGTGGACGACGTCCTCGAGAGCTGCGACGTGTCGCCCGCGGTCCGCCGTGTCGCGATGCTGCTCACGAGCGAGGTGCTGACCAACGCGGTGCAGCACGCGTCGGGGCCGGTCGAGGCGCGCCTGGAGATCGCGCACCGGGTGCTGCACGTGGGCGTGCGCGACGGGTCGACGACCCTCCCCCGGCTCCGCTCCCCGCGCCCGGAGGAGACGGGCGGGCGCGGCGTGCAGTTCCTCGAGCGCTGCGCCACACGCTGGGGTGTCGAGGTGCACGACGACGCCCCCGGCAAGACCGTGTGGTTCGAGCTCGACCTCGACGACTGACGTCGGCGTCCGCCCCCGCGGGGGGGGTGGGCCCCCTGTGCGGTGTCGGAGGGCGGGGGTAGCGTGTGTGAGGTGGGCCACTCCCCAGGCTCGCACGACCACGTGACCCCTCATGAACCCCTCATGAACCTCGCCACGTCGAGGCCCTCGAGTCCTGAGAGGCAGCATCATGACCGACCTCGCCACCCCGACGAGCCTTCGTCCGGACGCCACCGCGACCGGCCCCGCGCCCCTGCCCGACCGCGCCGACCTCGACGCCGTCCTCGACTCGCACCGACGCGAGATCACCGGCTACTGCTACCGGATGCTCGGCTCGGCGTTCGAGGCGGACGACGCCGTGCAGGAGACGTTCCTGCGCGCGTGGCGCGCGTACGACCGCTTCGAGGGCCGCTCGTCGCTGCGCTCCTGGCTGTACCGCATCGCGACCAACGTCTGCTTCGACCTGCTCGGCACCCGCAAGCGGCGTGAGCGCCCGATGGGGCTCGGGGGGCCGCAGCCCGCGGAGATCGAGTACCTCGGTCAGGTCCTGCCCGAGGAGACGTGGGTCGAGCCCGTGCCGGACGACCGCGTCCTCCCGCACGACGGAGACCCCGCCCAGGTCGCGCTGGGCCGCGAGAGCATCCGGCTCGCGTTCGTGGCGGCGCTGCAGTACCTGCCTCCGCGCCAGCGGGCCGTGCTGCTGCTCCGGGAGGTGCTCCGCTGGCAGGCGAGCGAGGTGGCGGAGCTGCTCGACACGACGGTCGCGTCCGTGAACAGCGCTCTGCAGCGCGCCCGCGCGACGCTCGCGGCGCGCACCCACTGGGACAGCTCCGGCCTGGACGACGGCCGGGACGCCGACGTCCCCGACGACGGGGGCGACGCCCCCGCGCTCGTGACCGACCAGGCCCTCGGCGCGGAGGAGAAGATCCTCCTGGAGCGCTACCTGGACGCGTTCGAGCGGTACGACATGGACGCGCTCGTCGCGATCCTGCACGCGGACGCGACGCTCTCCATGCCGCCGTACCCGCTGTGGATGCGCGGTACGGCCGACATCGTGTCGTGGATGACCGGCCCCGGCTGGGAGTGCGAGGGGTCGCGCCTGGTCCCGGTCGCGGTGAACGGCACGTTCGGGTTCGGTCAGTACCGGCGCGCGGACGGCGGCGGGTACGAGGCGTGGGCGCTGCAGGTGATCGAGACGGACCGCGGGCGCGTCACCGCGATCAACGCCTTCCTCGACACCGCCGCGTGGTTCCCGCTGTTCGGGCTCCCCACGCGGCTGGACGACTGAGCCCGCTCGTCGCGTGCCCTGACGGCCGCTCGTACCTCCCCGGGCCACGCCGCCGCGCCCCGGGGAGGGCTGCGGCGCTCAGTCGAACGTCTCCAGGAGGGTGCTGCGCTCCGCGTCGGTGAGGTTGGTCGCGACGAGCGTGCCGTGCGCGCCGTGGAACCTCTCGCCGACGCGGTCGAGGTCACCGTCCTCCGTGACGACGAACAGCGCGGACGACCCGGGCGTGACGCCCTCCCGGATGCGGCTGAGCTGGTCCTTGTCGATCCCCACCGCGGCCATGGCCTTGGTCGACGCCCCGATCGCGGCGCCGGCCGCAGCGCCGAGGACGGGCGCGAAGAACAGCGACCCGAGGAGCAGGCCCCAGAACGCGCCCCACCCGGTGCCGCGCCACTCGTCCTGGTGGCCGTGGCGCGTCGTCGGCTTGGCAGCACCCTCGGGCCAGGACACGACCGCGGTGTCGATGATGCGGATCGCGTGCTCGGCGGCGGAGTCGTGCAGGATCCGGGACGCCGTGTCGGCGCCCTCGGGAGAGTCGAACTTCCAGACGGTGAACGTGGCCATCGCTCTCTCCTCCTTCGTCAGCCGAGCAGCTTGGCCTTGGCCGCGGCGAACTCGGCGTCGCTCAGCACGCCTGAGGCGTGGAGCTGGCCGAGCCGCTCGATCTGCCCGAGCAGGTCGTCCTGGGCAGGGGCCCCGGCCGGTGCTGCGGCGGGTGCCGCGGGCGCGGGCTGCGCGTACTGGGCGGCGGCCTGCTGGGCCGCGGCCTCGATCCGTGCCTGCTCCTGGGCGGCCTCGGCCTGCTGCGCCTCCCAGGACTGCTGGGCGCGGTTCGCCTGACGGCGTTGCACGGCACCCGCGGTCGCGGAGGCGGTCCCCGCGATCACCGCGGTGCGGGCGGCGGTCCCGATGAGTCCGGGGCGGCCGATGCGGCGGATGGGCATGATGTTCTCCTCGTTCCTCGGTCTTCCGTGCGCTGGTGCGGCCGCCGGAGGCGACCGGGTGCGGCTCAGTCCTCGACGAGCGCGAGGTCCGCGACCTCGTTGACGACCTCGGCGGGGATCCGCTCGCTGAGCAGGACGACGCCGTCGGCGGCGCTCGTCGCGGCGACCATCCCGCGCGCCCACGTGTGCTCCACCACGAGCACGAGGGCCGAGGTGCCCGGCGCGAGCCCGGCCGCGACCGCGTCGAGGTCCTCCTCGCCCGCGAGCCCGGAGGCGGTGAGCTCGACGTCGGTGATCTCGAGCTCGTCGCCGAGGTCGGTCACCTCCACGAACTCGACGTCGCCGTCGTCGGAGCGCCGCACGACCGCGAGGTCGAGCAGCGTCACCGTCCCCTCCGCGAGCACCTCGAGGACGGACGCCTGGACGCCGGCGGGGATGCGGTCGGTCGGGAAGGCGACGGCGACGATCTCGACGGGGCCGAAGGTGGACGTGGCCATGAGCGGGCTCCTTCTCCAGGGAGGTGAGGCGAGCGGGACGGTGGTGCGGGACGGTGGTGCGACGACGACGTTCAGCGCGCGGCGCGCTCGGCCTCGTCGCCGTGGACGACGAGGGCCCACAGGACGAAGACGTCGAGCGCGATCGTCACGACCGACCACCAGGGCGTCACCTGGAGGGTCGTGAACTGCGCGATCGCGTTGAGGACGACGAGGACGATGGCGACCATCCGCGCCCAGCCCTTGCCCGAGAGCAGCGCGAAGCCGGTCAGGACGAGCAGCACGCCGATGACGAGGTGGATCCACCCCCACGTCGAGACGTCGAGGACGACGACGCCCGCGTCGGTGACGCCGACGAGGCTCTTCGGCGAGAACACGGCGACGAGGCCGCTGATCGCGTTGAAGAAGCCGATCGTGACGAGCACGATCCCGGCGAACCAGACCCAGCCGACCCATGCGGTGACCTGAGACGAGCGTGCCATGCGAGTCCTCCCGAGATGCGAGTCGAGCGCCGACGGTCTGCCCGGACCGGGCGTGCGCGTCGATCGTGGCACCGCTCGCGAGGTTCGGCATCCGGAAGCGGCGGCGGCGTGCCCGCGGGCCCTCGCCGGGCGCGCGGCGCTAGGTTCGACCCATGACGACGCCCCGCGCGGCCGACGGTCCCGACACCCCCGGTCACGACGTGCCCGGCGAGGGCACCGCGCGCCCGGCCACCGGGGACGCGCCGCCCCTCGCGCACCGCGACGACCCCTGGTCGGGACTGCCCGACGCCGGGACGCGACCCGTCCAGCACGACTCCCGCCGGCCGCCCCGCTGGGTGCCGCGCGCGCTCGCGATGTCGGTGGTGGCCGTCTTCGTCGGGGTCTTCGCGTGGTACGCCCTGGGCCGCCTGGAGGGCCTGGGCGTCAACGTCCTCATCGCGTTCTTCATCGCGCTCGCGCTCGAGCCGATCGTGGTGTGGCTCGTGCGGCACGGCTGGCGGCGCGGCGTCGCCGCCGGCGTCTCGCTCATCGGGTCCATCGTCGTGGTGCTCGTCGTCCTCGCGCTCTTCGGCAACCTCTTCGTCCAGCAGCTCATCCAGCTCGTCCAGTCCCTGCCCGCGCTGTACGAGCAGGTCCGCGACTGGGTGCAGCAGCAGTTCGACGTCGCCCTGCCGGAGTCCGACGACCTGCTCCGCCAGGCGTTCGAGGAGTTCGGCCAGGACGTGGCGTCCGGCGCGATCCTCGTGGGGACGACGGTCGTCGGGGTGATCTTCGCCGCGCTGACCGTCCTGCTCGTCACGTACTACCTGCTGGCGGCGGGGCCCCGGTTCCGGGCGGCCGTGTGCCGCTGGCTCACGCCGAACCGGCAGGAGGAGGTGCTGCGCCTGTGGGAGATCACGCAGATCAAGGTCTCCGACTTCATCAACTCGCGCATCGTCCTCGCCGCGCTGTCGAGCGTGTTCACCTTCGTGTTCCTGCTGATCGTGCAGACGCCGTACGCGCTGCCGCTCGCGGTCTTCACCGGCGTCGTCTCGCAGTTCGTCCCGACGATCGGCACGTACATCGGCGGCGCGCTGCCGGTCGCGGTCGCGCTCACCTCGCAGGGGCTTCCCCAGGCGTTGGCGGTCCTCGCGTTCATCATCGGCTACCAGCAGCTCGAGAACCTCTACTTCTCGCCCAAGGTCTCGGCGCGCGCGCTCGAGATGAACCCCGCGGTCAGCTTCGTCGTCGTGCTGGCGTTCGGCGCGGTCTTCGGCGCGCTGGGCGCCTTCCTGGCGCTGCCGATCGCCGCGACGATCCAGGCGGTGGCGAACACCTACCTGCAGCGGCACGAGCTCATCGACTCGCACATGCTGCACGACCCCGGCACCGTCGGCACGGACGAGAAGGGCAAGGGGAACGGCAGGGGCCGCGGCAAGGACGACGGCGGTCCCGCGCGCCGCCGGCGCAAGAACCGAGAGGCGAACCTGGAGGCCGAGCGCACGGTCGACGAGCGCCGCGCGGAGGGTGTCGAGTAGCCGCACCGCGCGGTCAGCGGCTCACGAGCTCCGCGCGGCGCCACCACGTCGCGGTCGCCCACCAGCTCGCGGCCGCGACGGCCGGGGCCGCCGCGAGCTGCCAGCCCGAGACGTGCACGTCGGGCCCGCCCATCCCGAGCCAGAGGCTCGGGGCGGCCCACGGGAACCAGGCCCCGGCACCGACCACGGTGAAGACCTGGGTCACGACGACCATCCCCAGGACGGTGCCCACCCCGGCGAGGGCGTCCCGGCCCCAGGTCGCGACGAGCGCGCACGGGAGCGCGAGGAGGGCCGCGAGGACCGCACCGGTCACGGCACGCGTGAATCCCGGCCAGGGTGAACCGGCGTCGGGACCGAGCGCGAGACCGAGGAGGACCGCGACCCCCACGCTCGCGGTGCCCGCCGCCGCGGCCCACCCGGTGACGACGCCGAGCTTGGCCGTCACGACGGCGGCGCGTGAGGGCAGGGACGTGAGCAGCGGCTCGATCGTCCCCTGGGTGATCTCGCGGCCGAAGGTCCAGCTCACGACGAAGCCGGTGGCGAGCAGCGAGGCCACGGTCAGGACCTGGCCCGTGGTCCCGGTGACGGCGTCCCAGCCAGTCCCGGGAACCAGCGGGCGGACCTTGAGCGCGAGGGCGCTCGTCCCGCCGTGCTCGGCGGCGGCGGCGAACCCGACCGCGAGCACGGGGACGACGACCACGATCGCGACCGTCGCGATCCGGGCGACCGCCGAGCGGGCGAGCTTGAGGGCCTCGGCCTCGAGCGCCGCCCTCATCGTCCTGCCTCCGCGGCGGCGTGCACCGTCCGGAAGAACTGGCGCTCGAGGTCGGCGCCGTCCGGAGGCAGGCGGCCGACCACGCGACCCTCGTGCACGACGTCGATGGTCGTGGCGACGCGGGCCATCTCGTCCAGGTGATGGCTCGAGACCAGGACGGCGGCCCCACCCGCGGCGCGGCGCAGCACGCTCTCGCGGATCTCGACGACGCCTGCGGGGTCCAGGGCGTTGGTGGGCTCGTCGAGCACGAGCAGGTCCGCGTCGTGCACGAGCGCGCACGCGAGCTCGACCCGACGCCGGTTGCCGTCGGAGAGGGTCCGCACCCGGCGGCCCGCCCAGCGGCCGAGCGCGAGCGACTCGACGAGCGCGTCGGCGCGGGCCGTGGCCTCGCGTGCGCAGGAGCCGTGCAGGCGCGCCGCCGTGCGCAGGTTCTCCCGGACGGTGAGCTCGCCGTACGCGTGCCCGGAGCCCACGAAGCCGACCCGGGCACGGACGTCGGCGGGCGCGCCCCAGGCGGGCACGCCGAAGAGCTCGGCGGAGCCCGAGCCGGGCCGGAGGAGACCGACGAGCAGCCGTAGGAGCGTGGACTTCCCGGCACCGTTGAGCCCGACGAGAGCGTGCACCTGCCCGGGAAGCACCTCGATGTCGATCCCCCGCACCGCGTCGACGTCCCCGAACGACCGGGCCAGCCGTCCGGCCCGGACCGCGGGCACCGGTCCCCTAGCCATCGTGCGCACCCGACCGTCGGGTGCCGTCGGGCACGAGGACGCCCAGGGCGCGGTCGACGGCGGCCGCGAGGTCGTCGGTCCCGCCGTCGGCCCAGTGCAGGAGGGCGGCGGTCAGCGCGGCGAGCGTCGCCACCACCGCCGCGCGCGCCTCGAGGGGTTCGCACCCGTCCGCGACGAGCCGGGCGACGACCGCCTCCTCCGTGCGCAGGTTGTTCTGCCCGACGGCGCCGCGCAGGACGGGCGTCGCCGCCACGACCCGCGTCCGGCGCCGCACGACGTCGACGGCCTCGGCCGGGATGCCGGACCACGCGGACCGCAGGCCGGCGACGGTACGGACCAGGGCCGGCTCGGTGCGCGGGCGTCTCGCCACGGCCTCCACCAGGACGGGGTCGTACGGGTCGTCGAGGACGGTGCGCTCCTTGGCGGGGAAGTGCCGGAAGAACGTCATCTCCGACACGCCCGCCGCGGCGGCGATCTGCGCGGCCGACGTCGCCTCGTAGCCCTGCCGTTCGAACAGCTCCAGCGCGCACGCGGCCAGACGGGCGTGCGTGCGGGCGGCGCGCGTGGTCGACGTCTCGGGACGGTTCACCCTCTCATGTTAGTCACTAACATGAGTGTCTCGCACCACCCTCCGACCCGCTAGAGCGCCGAGATCCCGTCACCGAGCATCTTCGCGCCGAGGACCAGCAGGAGGACCGCCATGATGACGGCGTTGTTGTGGGTCATCCAGCCCTTGAGCTCGTCGAGCATCGTGGCCGCTCGGGACCCCATGAACAGGTAGACGAAGACCGGCGCCGCGACGCCGATGCTCGCGACGAGCGCGAACACGACCGCGGCGACGACCTGGGCGTTCGTGTCGTCGGGCGCAGCCGACGCGATCGCCGCCCCGCCGGAGACGACGAGCAGCAGGTTCTTGGGGTTGACCGCACCCAGCAGCACGGCGAGCCCGGCGGCCTTGACCGGCGTGAACGCGTCGATCGCCGCCATCCACTTCGGCGCCGGCGGCTCGAACCCGGCGCGTGGGCGACCCCGCCACTGCTTCACCGCGAGGAGCAGCAGCAGGACGCCGAGGACGATCTTGACGATCGCGGCCCACAGGGGCGGGCCCTCGTCGTCCGGCGTGGCGGCCCCCGCGAGCATCGCGACGAGCAGCGTCACCGCGCCGACCGCGACGAACCACGCGGCGAGGAACGCGAAGGCGTTCGCCTTCGCCCGCCCGCTCACGAGCATGAGCACGACCGCCACGATCGGCAGCGGGCTGATGAGCACGCCCACCGCGACGGGGAGGGACTGGCCGATCGCCGCACCCATGGGCGGCCTCCTTCGTGGTCCGGTCCCGGGGCGGGACGACGGGGACGGTGCCGGCTACGACACCGGTGCCGTGACGTGCGGGCGGGCGAGGTGCCCGACGGTCGCGCGTGACGTCGTCGGGCACCTCACCCGCAGCGGCCGGAGCCGTTCAGGCGTTCTCGTCGAAGGCGGCGCGGAGCTTGGCCTCCTCGTCCGCGGAGAGGTTGGTCTGGATGAGCTCGCCGTGGACACCCTCGGCCTGCAGGGCCTCGTGCACCCGGTCGATCACGGCGCCGGACGTGAGCACGAACAGCGCCGACGTGCCCGGCGTGACCTTGCTGCGCACGGAGTCGATGAAGTCGTCGTCGATGCCGACGTCGGTCAGCGCGCCCGCGATGGCGCCGGACGCCGCACCGATCGCGGCCCCGAGCAGCGGGACGAAGAACAGCAGCCCGAAGAGCAGCCCCCAGAACGTCCCACCGAGCGCCCCGACCGCCGTCGTGCTGTTGCCCTGCCGCGTCCTCGGCTTCTTCTTGCCCTCCTCCCAGGACACGACCGCCGCGTCCTGGACCTGGATCAGCTCCTGCTTCTGGAGCGCGAGCAGCGCGTCCTCGGCGCGCTGCGCGCCCTCGGGGGTGTCGAACTTCCACACGGTGAGCGTTGCCACGTCAGACCTCTCGTTCCGGTTTCGTGCGTTCGGGAGCGCGGCGCTGCGCACCCCGGGACGCGTCGAACGTATCCCCGGGCGTCGGGTTCCGCGCGGGGAGCGACGGCGTCCGGATCTCCGGTGGCGGTTCGGCCTGATCCCGGGATGATCGTTCGCGGAGCACGCCGGGACGGACGGAGGACGGTCGATGTCGGGTTCGCGAACACCCTCGGTGCCGGCGGGGGGCCGGGCGCGCGCACGGACCCCGCTCCTCTTCGGCTCGTTGCGCGGCTACCAGAAGGCGTGGCTCCAGGGCGATCTCGTCGCGGGGCTCACCGTCTGGGCAGTGCTCGTCCCGGAGTCGCTCGCCTACGCGACGATCGCGGGCGTCTCTCCGGTGGTGGGCCTCTACGCGGCCGTCCCGTCGCTCGTCCTCTACACCGCGTTCGGCAGCTCGCGGCACCTCGTCGTCGGGCCCATGTCCGCGACGGCCGCGCTCTCGGCCGCGGTCGTGGCGGTGTTCGCGCCGGGGGACGCGGCGTTCTACGCCGCGCTCACGACCGGGGTCGCGCTCGTCACGGGGCTGCTGTGCCTCGTCGCGGGGATCGCCCGGCTCGGGTTCGTCGCGTCGTTCATCTCCGAGCCCGTGCTCAAGGGCTTCATCGTCGGCATGGCGCTGGTGATCATTATCGGCCAGGTCCCGGCGCTGCTCGGCGTCGAGAAGGGTGAGGGCAACTTCTTCGAGAAGCTCTGGACGATCCTCACCGAGCTCGGCACCGCGAACGGCCCGACGGTCCTGCTCGGGCTCGGCACGCTCGCGGCGCTGCTCGCGATCAAGCGGTGGGCGCCGAAGGTCCCCGGTTCGCTCGTCGCGGTCGTCATCGGGATCGTCGCGATCCTGGCGCTGTCGCTCGACGACGACGGTGTGGAGATCGTCGGCCCGATCGACGCGGGCCTCCCCGCGCTCGGGTTCCCCGACATGGACTGGGGCAACTACACGGCCCTGATCGGACCGTGCGCGGGCGTCATGCTCGTCGGGTTCGCCGAGGCGCTCGGCGCCGCGAAGACGTACGCCGCGCGCGAGGGCTACGACATCGACCCCAACCGCGAGCTGATCGGCATGGGCGCCGCCAACCTCGGGTCGGGCCTCGCGTCAGGGATGGTCGTGAACGGCAGCCTGTCCAAGACCGCGGTCAACGGCGGTGCGGGCGCCAAGAGCCAGGTCTCGGGCCTCACCGCGGCGGTCCTCGTCGTCCTCACCCTGCTCTTCCTCACCCCCGTCTTCGAGTCGCTGCCGGAGGCGACGCTCGCCGCGGTCGTCATCGCGGCCGTGACCGAGCTCGTCGACGTCCGCGCGCTGCGCCGCCTCTACGGCCTGCGCACCCCGACCATGCGCCGCCTGTACGGCAACGCGGCCCGCGACGACTTCTACGCCGCCGCGGCGACCACGGCGGGCGTCCTCCTCCTCGACACGCTGCCCGGGCTCGTCATCGGGGTCGTGCTGTCGCTGCTGCTCCTCCTCGCGCGCGCGTCGCGCCCGCACGTCGCGGTCCTGGTGCGCTCCGCGCACGGGCTGTGGGTCGACGCCGACCGTCGGGCGCTCCTCGGGAAGGACGGCGGCACGTCCGTCCCCGGTGTCCTCGTGGTCCGGCCCGAGTCCGGGCTGTTCTTCGCGAACGCCGAGGCCCTGCGCCACCACGTCCGCGACCTCGCCGCCGCGGCCTCCCCGCGGCTCGTCGTCCTCGACACCGAGACCGTCCCGTTCATCGACGTGGACGCCGCCGAGATGCTCGCCACGTTGCGGACCGACCTGGCCCGCCACGGCACGCGCCTCGTCCTCGCCCGCGACGTCGGTCAGGTCCGCGACGAGCTGCGCGCCGCCGTCGGACGGGACGAGCGCCCGCCGGTCTACGCGGACGTCGACGCCGCGATCGCGGCCGAGGGTGCCGGGACCCCCGACGCCCCCGGCGCGGGGGGATAGGGTCCCGCGATCGCGGCCCTCCGTGGAAGGCACGCCGGAGCGGTCTGCTTCACGTCCGGCGCCCCCCACGGCACCTCGGCCGCACCCCCACCGTAGGAAGCCTCCACGGAACTCGCCATCGCTCACCGGGTCGTGCGGGCGGTACGCTCAGGGGGTCGAGTCTGGACCTGGCTCCTCATCCACCGGATATCCGGAGGCCAGTGTGACCGTAGACGACCACGCCATCGAGCAGGCACTCGCCCGTGGCGCGCACCAGCAGATCGGGCAGTACCGCCTCGACCTCGCCACCGGCGTCTGGTGGTGGTCGCCCGAGACGTACCGTCTGCACGGGTTCGAGCCGGGCGACGTCGTCCCGACGACCGCCCTCGTCCTCGCGCACAAGCACCCCGACGACCGCGAGCGGGTCGGCACGATCCTCGAGGAGGCGCGCCGCACCGGCGCGCCGTTCTCGAGCGTGCACCGGATCATGGACGCGCACGGCGGCGAACGCTTCCTCGTCGTGGTCGGCCAGGGTCGCCGCGACCGCGAGACGGGGGAGGTCACCGAGCTCGTCGGGTACTTCGTGGACGTCACGCGGACCGTCACCGAGCATGCGCAGGATCGCGCCCGGCACGACATCGCCGCCGCGGCCGCGACCCGGGGGACGATCGAGCAGGCCAAGGGCGTCGTCATGACCGCCTACGGCGTGCGTCCCGACGAGGCGTTCGCGCGCCTCCGACGCGCGTCCAACGACCGGAACGTGCCGTTGCGCGAGATCGCGCTGCTCGTCGCGGACGAGGCCGCACGAGGCGGCTCGGACGTCCTCGCCCGCGTCGACGCGCTCCTGCGCCGACGCTGAGCCACGCCGGCGAGCCGTCGCGCGGGCCGGCCGCGGTCAGCCCTTGCTCGTGGCCTCGCGGATCCTCTTCTGCTCCTGGCGACCGTCCCACCAGCGGGTGAGGACGAGCCACCCGAGGAGCCAGCCCCCCAGCGCGCCGACCAGCCAGACGACGACCGTCACGCCGACCCAGGTGGCGGCGCCCGAGATCTCGAGCCCGTCCCCGATCAGCGTCGCGACCCACAGCGCGAGGAACGTCGACACGAGGCCGATGCCGCCCAGGATCGCCGACGCGTACTTGCGCGCCACGTTGAACACGAACGGCGCAAGGATCGCCTGGGCCACCGCGAAGATCAGCACGGCGACGACGAACCCCGACGCGTGCACGGTCACCCCGTCGAACAGGCTCGAGGCGAGGAGGAGGCCCAGTGCGGCGAGGACCACGTTGATCGCGAAGCTCAGCAGGAAGCGGATCATGCGGCAACGGTCCCGCCCCCGGGCACCTTCCGCAACCGCAGGAGGGCACCCGTCCCGGTGAGGAGGACGGCGAGCACCACGAGCGCCCCGACGCCTGCCCCGGTCGGCGGGAGGCTGCCCCCGCCGGTGGGCCGGAACGCGTTGGTCACGGT
Source organism: Cellulosimicrobium protaetiae (assembly GCF_009708005.2). NCBI lineage: Bacteria > Bacillati > Actinomycetota > Actinomycetes > Micrococcales > Promicromonosporaceae > Cellulosimicrobium > Cellulosimicrobium protaetiae. The sequence continues at coordinate 248,167 of NZ_CP052757.1, forward strand.
CGCGTCGACCTCGGACGCGTCGCCCGTCGGGACGGTGAACGTCCCGGACGTCGGCGTCGCGTCGTCGGGGTCGACCGTCACGTCGGTCCCGGCGACGGAGAGCGTCACCGCTTCGGCGTCGCCCGCGTCGGTCTCCGCGAGCGTGCACTCGGCCCCCTGGGGGACCTGCTCGTAGACGGCGGTCCAGTCGTCGCCGGCCGAGAGTGTCCGCTCGGCGCCGCCCGGGATCACGACGTCCGTCGCGGCACCGTCGACGTCCCACGTGCAGGCGAGAGTGACGACGAACGCGTCGCCCCGGTGCTGGGACGCGCCCGGCCCGGCGAGCTCCTTCGTCACGACGACCCGACCGACGTCGAAGACGTTGGTCACGGTGACCTGCGCCGGTCCGGCCCCGACGACGGCCGCACCCGGCTCGCCGCCCTCGACGGCGGTGGAGACCGTCGTCGACGACGCCCCGCCCGTCGCGGTCTCGGTGACGACGCACTCCGCGCCGAAGGGAAGGCCGTCGTAGACGGCGACCTCGCCCCCGGAGATCATGCGCTCCGCACCGCCCGGGACCTCGATCGGCTCGCCCAGGAACGTGCAGGCCGCGCTCACCGTGAACGGCCCCCCGCCGAACGCCTCGGCACCGTCTCCGGCCACGACCTTGGTGACCTCGATCGACCCCGCGTCGTAGGTGTTGGTGACGGTGAGCTCGACGGGATCCTGGATCGTCGCCTCCCCGTCCACGACGACCGGGTTCGGGGCGATCGCGACGTCGGTCGCGCCGCCCTGCTCCGTCTCCGTGACGGTGCACGTGTCACCGTCCTGGAGACCGAAGTAGAGCGCGGGGAAGCCGGGGCCGAACCGGCGGTCGGGCCCGCCCGGGATGACCGTCACGGGGGCGCCCTGGTTCGTGGTGCACTCGAGGGTCACCGCGTACGGGAACTCCTCGAACGGCACGGACGACAGGTACTGCTCGAGCTGCTCCAGGAGCGCGGGGAGGTCGGCCGGGTCGATCGGGCCGTCCGGCACCTCGGGCAGCGGCGGCAGCTCCGGCATCGGCGGGGCGAACCCCGCCGCGTCGCCGTCGACCACCTTGCGCACCACGAGGGGTGCGGTGAGGAACGTGTTGGTCACCTGCACGGTCACCGTCGTCGGCGCGCCCTGGTCCGCCGGCGGGACGACGATGCCGTCGACGGTCGTCCCGGCGACCGGCTCGCCGCCGTCGACGACGATCGCGGTCGACGACGCCCCGAAGTCGTCGGTCTCCGTCAGGGAGCAGACCGCTCCGACCGGCAGGCCGTCGTAGACGACGCTCGCACCGCCGTCGATCTCCCGGACGGCACCCCCGGGGACGGTCAGCTCCACGCCCTCGTACGTGCACGCGAGCGTCACCTCGAACGGTCCCGGGCCGTAGAGCGCGCCGATGCCGGCGAGCTCCTTGTCGACCTGGATCGACCCGACGTCGAACGTGTTGGTGATGACGACGTTCGCGACGTCGCCGCTGCCGACCGTCACGGTGTCCGGCACGACGACGACGTCCTCGTCGGGGTTCGTCGCCCCGCCGTCGTCGGTCTCCTCGACGTCGCACACCGCGCCCGTCGGCAGGTTGGCGATCTGCGCGTCGAGCGGCCCGGCGCCGCCGAGCACGACCTCGCCGTCGTAGACCGTGCGCGGCTCGCCCGGACCGTCGCCGTCGTCGTCGTACGTGCAGACCACGGAGATCGTGAAGGGACCCTGGCCGTAGGCGGGGCCGCCCTCGCCGGTGACCACCTTCTGGAGCCCGATCGCCCCGACGTCGTACGTGTTGGTGAGCGTGACGTCGTTCGTGCCCACCCCGAGCACGTCGGGCGTGAGAGTGACGTCCGTCGTGGGTCCCTCGGTGGTCACCGGGTGACCGGGCAGACCCTGGTCCACCGTGATCGTGACCGACGACGCGTTGCCCGTGCCCGACTCGGTGACGGTGCAGACCGAGCCGACGGGAAGCCCCGTGAGCTCGATCGTCTCGCCGTCCTCGATCGGGATGTCGGTCATCGGGTTCTCGGCGTCGTAGCCGTCGGCGTAGACGTCCTCGCCGAGGAACGTGCACGCGACGTCGACCGCGAACGGCCCGAACGGCACGGGGTTCCCGTCCTGGTCGACGGCGTCCGTGACGACCTCCTTCGAGATCTCGATGCTCGACAGCTCGTAGACGTTGGTCGCGGTGATCGAGACGGGGTTCTCCGGGTCCTCGCTGTCGATCGTCACCGTGCCGACGAGCAGCTGGGTCTCCCCGTTGGACCCGTCCTCGGTGATGGTGCACTCGGCGCCGTACGGGAGGTTCGGCACGACGGTCGGCGTCCCGGGGACGACCGTGACCGGGATCGGGTCGAGCGGCGTCTCGAGCCACGACCCGACGGCGGAGGTGCACTGCACGAACAGCGAGAACGAGTCGGGCGCGTACTGCGCGCCCTCACCCGTGACGACCTTGTTCACCTCGAGCGGCCCGGACGCCGTCGCGACGCCGACCTTCTGCCCCTCGGTGGGCAGGAGGTTGTGCATGGTGCCGTCCGACCGCTCGTAGGCCGCCGACACCGCGGCCGAGTTCCACGCGATCGACCGGTCGCCCGCGGCGGGGACCTGCGGCGGCGTCGTCGACGTCGCCTCGACGGCCACGAACTCGCCCGGCTCGAACGGCTGGTCCTCGGGGAACGTGACGACGAACTTGATCGCCGTGATCTCCTCGGGGTTCGTGACCGGCACACCGGGGACGTACGGCTGCCACCCGGTCTCGGCGTCCGCCGGGCAGATCGGCTCGTTCAGCGGGTCCTCGATGTCGTCGTTGCAGAGCGCGTCCGCGGTCGTGTACGAGAACTGCACCTGCGTCCCCGGTGGCGCGTTGACGAGCGTCGGGGGCTGGTCGGCTCGGAGGACCGGCTGCCACGCGGACCCCCGCGGGGACGTGTCGTAGGAGCCCGTGTCGCCCGGGGTCGGGAACTTGTCGTACCCCACGATCTTGGTGAACGGGTTGTTTCCGACGTTGTCGACGCGCACGTGCCACGTCTCGTCGTGCCCCGGGGCGATGACGGGGACGCACGGGTAGGAGTAGAAGCCCTCGGCGTCCGGCTCGCAGACGACCGGCTCGCCCGTGTAGTCCGGGTCCACGAACACGTCGAGCTCGTCGTCGTTCGTCGCCTTGACGAACTTCGACTGGGCGATGACGGCGGTCTCCGTGGGCCGCACGTCGGCGTCCGCCTCGCACGCACCGGTCTCCTCGTCCAGGCGCGTCACGCACTCGTCCCAGGGCCGGTCCCCGGTCACGCCGGCCGTGTTGGCGACGAGCGTGTTCGGCGCGAGCCCGACGCGGAACTTCACGAGCACCGTGATCGTGTACGTCTGGTCCGGCTCCAGCACCGAGCCGGGCGGGAACGAGAACCGCAGGCTCTCGAGGTCCCCCACCTGGTCGACCGTCACCAGCGCCGCGTCCGTGGGGAGGTCTGGCGTCGTCGGGTCCGGGTCGGTACCGCTCAGCGCGTACACGAACGGCTGCTCCGCGTCGGCCAGGGTGAGCAGGGGGCCGAGCGCGTCCGCGGGCATGGGGTCGTCGACCACGACGGGGTCGACGACCGGCCGGTCGCCCGTGTTCGTGATCGCGACGTTCATCGGGATCACCGCGTTCGGCGGCTTGAGGCTCCCGGAGACCACGCCGTCGAAGTCCTTGACGATCTGCACGCCGTTGGTCGCGTGCTCGTAGAGGAGCGACGCGTCCGCGGAGGCCTCCGCGCTCACCGGGACCAGCTCACCGGACCCGGGGTCGACGACGAGGTCCGCCCCCGTCGTGCTGCCCTGCACCGAGTTGCTCGCGGCGCCGGGCGCGGTCTCACCGGGGGCCGGCGGGTTCTCGGCGAGGTCCGGGAGCACCGGGCCTCCCGAGCGCATCTCCTCGCGGCGCTCCACGGACATCGGCACGGTCTGCACTGGCGTCGCCGGGTTCTCCCAGATCGAGCCGTCGGTGCGGCTGAACGTGAACCGCAGACCCTGCACGTCGGCCGGGTCGACGGAGGCCGGGAGCTCGAAGAAGGTCTGCTCCTGGCCGAGGACCCAGGCGCCCCCGGTCACGGTCACCGGGTCGGCCGAGCCCGGGTCGCCGGAGAACGTGCCGCCGACGAACGCGTCGACCCGCACCTGCTGGATCGGCGGGACGAGAGCGGCCCCAACGAACCCGACGAAGTCGTACTGGTTCCAGAACTGCGGGTCGTCGTCCGTCAGCACCATCTCGACGCTGCGCGACGGACCGAGCGGCTGACCGGTGATCGTCATCGTCACCGGGCCCGTCCCGGGCTCGACGATCGTGTCGGGGCTGAACGACTTGCCCACCGCCATGTCCATACCGGCGGTCTGGAGCTCCATGGTGGCGTCGTCGTACGCCTGGCGGTCGTCCTGGCCCGGGACGCCGCCGGGGTCCGTGATCGTGGCGACGGCACCGTTCGGCACGGGGCTGTACCCCGCGACCGTCACCGGGTCACCGGTGTACCGGTCGAGCTCGCGGAGCTGGAGCGTGAGGTCGAGCGTCCCGCTCGCTCCGGGCTCGACGAGCCCGTCGAACTCGACGACCACCCCGACGACGTCGGCGAGCTCTCCGACGGACAGCGCCTCGGCCTCGGCCTCGGTGAAGGTGGCGGTCTCCCCGGCCGCGTCGGTCAGAAGGACCGTCGTGCTCGTGGCACCGTCGGGCGGGCTGACGTCGATCGCCCGCAGCGTGAACGCGTCGAACGGCTTCGTCCCCGGAGCGGTCTGCACGTCGTTCGAGTCGACGGCACCGGGTTCGACGATGCGCAGCTGGTCCACCTTCGCGGCGGACGCGTTCGTCGCCGTGACCACCACGTCCGTCGTCGGGTAGAACTGCGCCGGAGTGCCCGCCGGGGGCACCGAGATCGGCCCGCCCGTCCAGTCCTTGGCCACGGTCACGTTGAGCGGCTGGTCGATGATGAGGACGTCGTCGAAGTCGGTGTCCGTGTAGTCCTCGCCCCCGAACGTGCCGGTCGCCCGTGCGGTGTCGCGGACCAGACCGGCGTCGTCGGGAAGGTTGTAGATCGTCCCGTTCGTCGACCCGAGGACGGGGCTGCCGTCGCTGCGCTTGTAGTCCCGTACCTCGAACGTCAGGTCGAGGTGCCGACCGCTCGAGAGGGTCGAGCGCGCGACGCCGTCCCCGACGGCCGGGGTGGTGGGGTCGCTCGGCGTCGCGCTGCGCGACGGCGACTCCGTGTAGGTGAGCCGGACCGAGGTCGCGGACTCCTGCTCGTCGGCCGACAGCGTGTAGCCGGGGAAGCCCCCGTCGCACGCCTCCGGGCACGGATCATCGGACGCCGGAACCCAGGCGCCGTCGATGAAGAGCTCGACGCTCTCGATCTGGTCGTACTGCATCAGGGGGTCCAGGGTCGCGTCGATCGCCTCGACACGAACCAGGTCGAACGCCTCGTAGAACGACCCGGCGATCGCCGGGTCGTCCGCTGCGACGGCGTCGGCGACGTCGGAGAGGACCAGCGGGTTCACCCCGGAGAAGCCGTTGGTCGACCACGTGATCTGCGCCGTGACCTGGTCGTCGGACCGGGCGAGGACGCTCGGCGGGTCGCCCCCCAGGAAGGTCTTGTCGATGAGGTCGAGGTCGCCCTCGCCGTCCACGGGGAACGGGTCGACGGTGTCACAGCCCTCGGCGGGGGGCGTCGCCGGGACGGTCGAGGAGGTCGCGCTCGAGGCGCCGCAGTTCTCGATCGGGTCGTCGCGGTCGGTGGCGCCCGTGTACTCGGCCACGAAGTTCGGCTGGAAGCTCGTCCCGGGCGGGAACCCGCCGTCCGTCGAGTCGTAGACGAACTGGACGCCCTCCGCGTCGCCCGGCAGGTCGCAGGTCACGGTGTCGGGTCCGGTGTACGGGCCGCAGCCAGGTGCCGGCACCCAGGCTGTGCCGTCCCAGTAGTTGATCGTCAGGGTGGAGCCGGCCGGGACGTCGGTGCTGCGCACCTGGGTCGGGACGAAGCTGTCCGACCACTCGTTCGGCGTCGTCGGGTCCGTCGGGTCGGAGATCACGATCTGGTCGGCGTTCGTCGTCGACCCGTCGGGGCCGAACGGCAGGAGCTGGGTCGGGAGCTGGACGATGACGCTCTGCCCGGGGATCGCGGGGATCGTGCTCGGGGAGATGAGCTTGTCGGTGGTCGTCGCGAGCCGGTCGACGAGCGTCACCAGGTTCGCGGTGGAGTCGGCCGGGTCCGCGCTCGGCACCGTCGCCTCGACGGTGTTGGGGTGCGTGACGTCCTCGACGTCCTGGTCGGGGTCGGTGTCGGCCGTGAACGGGATCGACGTCGTCGCGCCGTTGGGCAGGTCGCCGGTGAAGACGACCGTGAAGCCGAGGACGACGCAGCCGTCCGGCGGGTTCGGCAGCGTGTTGGGTGCCGCCGCGTCGATCTCCGGGGTGGAGCCGTCGGCGCAGGTGAAGGTGACCGTCGCCCCGCTCGCCCCGCTCGGCCACTGCACCCCCGTGCCGTCGCCCGTCGGCCCGAACCCGGTGAACGTCAGCGGGTCGTCGCCCTCGAACGGGTTGGTGGTCCCCGGTGCGGGCTCCGTGACGGTCAGCGTGTCGACGGGCGTGCCGGTGTTCGTCGCGCCGATGGTCACCGTGGTCGGGTCGCCCGCGCTCACCGTCGCGGGGTCGAAGCTCTTGGAGGCGGTCACGCCGGTGTCCGGCGGCGTGACGACGTACGTGTCGTCCGCGGTCGTGGGCTCGGACTCGCCCTGGGGGTGGGTGACGTACGACGAGGTGTCGTTGGTGATCGTCGTGGGCTCGGTCAGGTCCTCGACCGTGTCGCTCTGCTGCACGTCCACCGGGACGCTCGCCGTGGCGCCCGGCTGGATGTCGCCGCTGAACGTGTACCGGACGCCCTGGACCGTCGCCGGGTCGACGGTGTCGTCGAGCGGCTCCCACGAGTCCCCGTCCCAGTACTCCTCGGTGACCGTCGTCGCGTTCGGCGGCAGCGTCACGTCGCCCGTGCTCACGTACTCGAGGTAGGTGAACGGGTTCGGGTCCGCGGTCGGGTCGACCGGGTCCTGGACCACGAGCGTGTCGACCGGGTCGTTCGACGTGTTCGTCGCGCCGATCGTCATGGTCGCGGGCGTCCCCGGGGCGGCGAGCGCCCCCTCGGGCACGATCGTCTTCGTCGTCTCGGAGCCCAGGACGAGCTCGACGTCCGGCGTGATCGTCGCGTCCGCGGTGTTCTGCGGGGCGTTGTCCGCGACGACGGACGCGGTGTTCGTGATCGGTACGCCGTTCGCGCTGTACGGCAGGTCGGGATCGATCTGGACGGTGATGGAGATCGTCGCCTGCTGACCGTTGGTGAACGACGGCCACGTGGCCGTGACGACATCGCCGGTGGTGTCGGCCGTGAGGTTGCCCGTGGTCCCGCTCGGCTGGCTGATGATCTCGGCCGAGACGAGCTGGAGCCCGTCCGGCAGGTCGTCGGTGAAGACCGTGCTCTGGCACGCGGTGCTCGGGTCGGAGCAGGAGATCTGCACCTCGTACGTGACGAGCTGTCCCGGGCTGTACGGTCCGGGCGTCGTCGCCTCCTTGCCGATGCTCCACGTGGCGGCCGAGGCCGGCACGGCGGGCACGAGGACGAGCGGGAGCGCGAGGAGGAACGTCCCGACGACGGCCCACGCCCGGCGCAGTCGTCTCGCGTGCCGCGCGGCCCACGCTCGCGTCCCCCGTGTCGCCTGCGTCGTCCGCCCGTCCGCCATGCCGTCGCCCTCCGGTCATGTCCAGCCCCACGGCGCGTGCCGACGCACGCCCGCCGTCACGACCTTGACACAGCGCCTCGGGTTCGTCGCGGCGAACGGGGACGGCCGTCCAGGTAGGTCCGGGCACGACGACGCCCGCGCCACCGCCGTGCGGCTGCGACGCGGGCGTCGGCAGGCTCAGGGCGTGACGATCGCGAAGTTCTTGTCGCCGGGGTCGAGCACGGCGGCGAGCCGTCCGAGGACCGAGGCGTCACCGGAGAGCTCGATGCCCGCCTGCGCGAGCCCTTCAGCGGTGAGGGCGCCGGTGGCAAGCGCCGGGAGGGCACGCTTGGTCGTGGTGAGCGTGACGTCGGCGTCGCCCTTCTGCGGCGCCGCGCTGTAGGTGAGGACGCCGTTGGCGAGCCGGAGGCGGTAGCGCTCGTCGACGTCGGTGAGCGCGACGTCGATCGAGAGCTTCTCGTCCCACGCCTTCGGGCCGTTCACCGTGATGGCGATGGCGTCGAACAGCATCGCCGGCGTGAGCTGACCGATGACGTCGGGGGCCGTCGTCTCGGTCGGGGTACCGAACTGGCCGTCGCGCAGCTCGGTCGCGCCCGACAGGTAGAAGTCACGCCACGTGCCGTTCTCCGAGCCGTAGCCGAGCTGCTCGTACGTGTCGGCGAGCACCTCGCGTGCGTCCGCGTGGTCCGGCTCGGCGAACACGGCGTGGTTGGCGACCTCCGCGGCCCACCGGTAGTCGCCGGCGTCGAAGGCCTCGCGGGCGTTCGCGACGAGGGCGTCCACACCTCCGGCGAGCTTGGCGTAGCGCTTGGCCCGCTCGACGGGGACGTGCTCCCACAGGTGCGCCGGGTTGCCGTCGAACCAGCCCAGGTAACGCTGGTAGATCGCCTTGACGTTGTGGCTCACCGAACCGTAGTAGCCGCGCGTGCTCCAGGCGTTCTCGAGGGCGGGCGGGAGGACCATCTCCTCCGCGATCTCGGGTCCCGTGAGCCCCTTGTTGAGCAGCCGCAGCGTCTGGTCGTGCAGGTAGCCGTACAGGTCGCGCTGGAGGGAGAGGAACTCGACCACGCGCTCGCGGCCCCACGTCGGCCAGTGGTGGGACGCGAAGACGACCTCGACGTCGGCGCCCCACAGGTCGATCGTCTCGGTGAGGTAGTTCGACCACGCCTTCGGGTCGCGCACGACGGCGCCGCGCAGCGTCAGCAGGTTGTGCAGGTTGTGCGTCGCGTCCTCGGCAGCGCACAGCGCCCTGAAGTCCGGCAGGTAGATGAGCATCTCCGAAGGGGCCTCGGTACCCGGTGCCATCTGGAACACCATGCGGACGCCGTCGACGACCTCCTCGTGCCCCGTCGTCGTGACGAGGTCCGTCGGGGCGATGAGCGAGACCAGACCGATCGACAGCGTCTGGCCGAGGCCCGCGCCCACACCGCCCTGCGGACCTCGCGCGAGCGCGGCGCCGTACATGTACCCGGCGCGGCGGTTCATCGCCGTGCCGGCGTACACGTTCTCGGACACCGCGTGCTCGATGAACCCCTCCGGCGCGAAGATCTTCACCGCTCCGGCGTCGACCTCCTCCTGCGAGACGAAGCCCTTCACCCCGCCGAAGTGGTCGGCGTGGGAGTGGGTGTAGATCACTGCCTTGACCGGGCGGTCGCCGCGGTGCTTGCGGTAGAGCGCGAGCGCCGCCGCCCCCGTCTCGGCCGACAGGAGCGTGTCGATGACGACGACTCCCTCGTCCCCCTCGACGAACGAGGTGTTGGAGAGGTCCATCCCCCGCACCTGGTAGATGCCCGGCACGACCTCGAACAGGCCGTCCGTGGCGGCGAGCGTCGACTGCCGCCAGAGGCTCGGGTTCACCGTGTCGGGCGCCTCGCCCGTCACGAAGTCGTAGGTCGAGTTGTCCCAGAGTACGGTGCCGTCGTCGGCAAGGACCGGAGCCTCGATGGCGGCGACGAGGCCCCGGTTCGCATCCTCGAAATCGCGGGTGTCCGAGAAGGGGAGCGACTGCTTCAGTGCCTGCTGCTGCTGGACGATCGTGGGCGTTGCTGGCTTCGGAGTCGACATGGTTCGGAGCATGGCAGCGCCGTCGGAGGACCGCATCCGGAAGGACGCGCCCGTCGGACCGATCGGTCCGCGGGCTGTGACCCGTAGGTGCCGTGCCGGGCCGACGACCGGACTCAGCCCGCAGGGTCGACGCGCTCACCGACCGTGTGGACGACGACGACCTGCGGGTCCCAGGGGACGAGCTCGTCCACCTGCTCCTGGAGCGTCGCGACGTCGGGCAGGCTCCCGGGGCTGCGCACCTCGACGACGAGGTCCTGCCCCTCCCACCGCACGGTGTCGACGGACGCGTCGTCCGTCCCGGACAGCCACTCCTCCGCGGCGGCGCGCGTCTGGCCGAGCCAGAGGTCCGCGAGCGCCGCCTGCACCGTGTTCGCCACCATGGGGACGGCGACGACGAGGACCGCGACGAGGGCGACGACCGCAGCGACGCGGCGCCGCGGGGCGGGCGCGCCCCGGCGCGCGGCGCGCGCCTCCCGGAGGTACCCGGCGCCGGAGAAGACGACGGTCGCTGCCACGACGAGAGCGACGGCGTTCGAGGCGAAGAGCAGCAGGGCGCCCGCGGCGAGCGAGGGCTGCCCCTCCCCCAGGCAGACCCCGACGACGCCGAGCGGCGGGACGAGGGAGATCGCGATGGCGATGCCGGGTAGCACGTCGCCCAGGTCCCGACGGGCGAGCGCGATCGCTCCCGCGAAGCCGGTCGCGAACGCGGCGGCCAGGTCGCCGACGCCGGGCGACGTCCGGCCGGTCACCTGGGAGTTGGCCAGGACGTCGGTGGTCGCGGGGAGCACGAGGGTCACGAGCATCCCGATCGCGACGACGAGGGCGAGGCCGCCGACGACGTACGCCGCGGACCGCCCGACCTTGCTCGGCGCACCGGCGACGACGCCCAGCCCGACCCCGAGGATCGGCGTGGAGAGCGGGGCGATGATCATCGCGCCGATGACGGTCGCTGTGGAGTCGGTGACGACCCCCGCGACGGCGATCACGCCGGAGAGCACGAGCATGGTCCAGAACGCGGACCGCTTGGCCCGCACGTCGCCGACGTCGAGGTCGAGCCGGTCCGCGACCTCGGCGAGGGGTCGGCGCTGCGCGGCGGGCACGAGCAGCCGGAGCGTGCGGCCCTCGTCACGGGTCGGAGGGTGCGGGACGTGGTCGGTCCCTGGCTCGGCGGGCGGGGACATGGGCGCCTCCAGCGACGTGGGCTCCGGGGCGACCCGGCGCGGGGAAACAGTAGGCGCGCGACCAGGTCGCTGCCAGCGGAGCAGGACGCCGGTCGGGTCCCCGCGAGGCGTGGGTCAGTGCCCGGTCCCGAGCCTGCCCGCGAGCCGGTCGAGGCGTGCCGTGGTGTCGGCGTTCGCACCGACGACGACGACGGACTTGCCCCGGGCCTCGTACCTCGTCCTGATCGCGTCGAGGGTCGCGACGGTCGAGGCGTCCCAGACGTGGGCGTGCGTCACGTCGATGACGACGTGGCGCGGGTCGCCGGCGTAGTCGAACTGGTGGACGAGGTCGTTGGACGAGGCGAAGAAGAGCTCGCCCTCGACGGCGTAGACGCGCTGGTCGTCCTCGTCGGAGACGTCGAGCCGGGTGACGGTGGTGAGGTGGGCGACGCGGCGCGCGAAGAGCAGCGTCGCGACGAGGACGCCGACGACGACGCCGTACGCGAGGTTGTGGGTCCACACCGTGACGACGACGGTGGCGAGCATGACGGCCGTCTCGGACCTCGGCATGCGACGCAGCGTCGTCGGGCGGACGGAGTGCCAGTCGAAGGTGCCGACCGACACCATGATCATCACGGCGACCAGTGCAGCCATGGGGATGGTCGCGACGACGTCGCCGAGCCCGACGACGAGGACCAGGAGGAACACCCCGGCGAGGAACGTCGAGACGCGTGTGCGAGCGCCCGACACCTTCACGTTGATCATCGTCTGGCCGATCATGGCGCAGCCGCCCATGCCGCCGAAGAGGCCGGTGACGATGTTCGAGGCGCCCTGGCCCCACGCCTCGCGGGTCTTGTTCGAGCGGGTGTCCGTGACGTCGTCGACGAGCTTGGCCGTGAGCAGGGACTCGAGGATGCCGACCAGGGCCATGGCGAGCGCGAACGGCGCGATGATCCGCAGCGTCTCGACGCTCAGGGGGACGTCGGGGAGGAGCAGCGAGGGCAGCGAGTCCGGCAGCGCACCCTCGTCGCCGACGGTCGGGACGTGGATCGCCGCGGTCGTCGTCGCGGCGGTGAGGAGCACGATCGCCACTAGCGGTGCCGGGACGACCGTCGTCCAGCGCGGCAGGAGCACCATGATCGCGATGCCGACGGCGACCAGGGGGTACACCGCCCAGGGCACGCCCTGGAGGTGCGGGAGCTGGGACAGGAAGATGAGGATCGCGAGCGCGTTGACGAACCCGACCATCACCGAGCGCGGGATGAACCGCATGAGGCGAGCGACGCCGAGCAGCCCGAGCACGACCTGGATCACGCCGGCGAGGATCACCGTGGCGACGAGGTAGTCGACGCCGTGGTCGCGGGCGACCGGGGCGACGACGAGCGCGACGGCTCCGGTGGCGGCGGAGATCATCGCCGGCCGGCCGCCGAGGAAGGCGATCGACACCGCCATGGTGAACGACGCGAAGAGCCCGAGGCGTGGGTCGACGCCCGCGATGATCGAGAACGCGATGGCCTCGGGGATGAGCGCGAGCGCGACGACGAGGCCGGCGAGCACCTCGGTCTTGAGCCGGCGCGGGGACCGCAGCGCGGCCAGGACGGAGTACGACGCATCGGCCTCCGTCGCGCCGGTCGCAGGTCGGGGCGCCGGAGCAGCTTCGGGCGGGGTGACGCGGTCGTCGTTCGGCACGGCGTTCCTTCGGGTCGGGGGCACGCCCCGAGGACCGGACCGAGCGGTCCAGAACTCTACCCTCACGTTAGGGTAGAGTTCCACCTGCCCGGGCCCGCGCGCCGACGCGAGAGACTTGCCTCCATGAGCGACCGCCCCGCACCGGCCACGATGCATATCGGCGCCGTGGCCTCCCGCACCGGCCTGTCGCTGCGCACGCTGCGCCACTACGACGAGGTCGGGCTCGTGCGCCCGTCGGGGCGTACCGACGGCGGCTTCCGGCTCTACACCGAGCGGGACGTGGAGCGGCTGCTCGTCGTCCGTCGCATGAAGCCGCTCGGGTTCACGCTCGAGGAGATGGCCGACCTGCTGGAGATCTCCGACCGGCTCGCCGCGGGCGACGTCGACGCCCGGCTGCGCGAGCGCCTCGCCGTGTACGTCGAGACCGCCGGGGAGCGCCGGGCCGACCTCGCGCGCAAGCTCGCCATGGCCGACGAGTTCATCGCGGTCCTCACGGCGCGCTGAGGCAGGGGTCCCGGCCTCCCTCGCCCCCCGCCCGCGAGGTCGGGACACCTGCCCCTGGGGCCCGGGACGCCGCCCGGTCGAGCCTGCGGGGACCGCCGCGGCACGTGGCGGGCCCCGGCCGCGGGATGGGCGGCCCGAACGGAAGGTCGTCCCATGCAGGACAGCTCGCTCACCACCCCGTCGCCGCTCGCCGGCGACCCGACCCGCCGCTCGCGCGGCACGACGCCCCGCGCGTGGGCCTGGACCGGCGTCGTCGCCGGGGTCCTGGGCCTGGTCTCGATCCAGTCCTCGATGGCGCTCGGCGTGAACTGGGAGGAGACCGCCGGCGACGCCGACGCGATCGTCGCCGACCTCGCCGGCCGCACGGGGACCCAGATCCTCTTCCACACCGCGACGATCGCGTGCGCGCTGCTCGCGCTCGTGTTCGCCGCGGGCCTCAAGCGCCGGCTCGACGCGCAGGCGCCCGCCGGGTCGCTCCTGCCGACCGTCGCGGGCTGGGGCCTCGTGCTCGTCTCGGTCGCCGGGCTGCTCGGCTCGGGCCTGGACACGCAGTTCCTCTTCGGCCTCGGCGACACGGCGCTCATCGTCCCCGAGTCGGGCGCGTTCTACAGCGACTGGGTCGCGACGATCCCCTGGCTGTGGGTCGGCGCGGGCGTCGCGGGCGTCGCGCTCGGCGTCGCCGCCCTGCGGCACGCCGCCGCGCCGCGCTGGATCGGCGTCGTCGGGTTCGTGCTCGGCGGGATCGCGCTGCTCGCGGGAGTGTCGCCGCTGCAGTACATGGCGGGCTTCGTCGGGCCGGTCTGGCTCCTCGTCACCGCGCTCGGCTTCGCGCTCGGGGACCGGCGCTGAGCGCGACGTGCGAGATCGGCAGCTCCTGGCGAGATCGGCACGTCCGGTCGAGGTCGGCGGTCCGGGCCGCCGACCTCGCGACGGACCGCCGATCTCGCCGTCGGCCGCGGCCGGGTGATCTCCCGCCCGGGCCCTTCTCGCCGCGGGTGCCCCGGCCCTACCGTGGGCCCGTGGCCGACCCCGGGCCCGGCCGCGCCGGGATGCCCCGCACGGGCTGGACGATCGGCGTCCTCGCCTGGGTGCTCGGCGTGTCCGCGCTCGCGCTCCAGCTCACGTCCGGGGTGCCGCTGCTGCTGGGCGACCTGCTGTTCGTCGTCGTCGACGCGACGGTCGCCCTCGTCTACGGGACCGTCGCCGCGGTGATCCTCGTGCGCCGGCCGCACGTCGTCGGGTGGCTCGTCGCGCTCGCCGGGATCGGCGGCGGGGTCGCCGCCCTGGGCGGCGCGTGGCGCAGCTACGCCTCGACCCACCCCGGCCTGCCGCCGCTGACGCCGCTCGCGGACGCCTACGGGTGGGCGTGGGTCCCCGGGACGGTCGGGCTGTTCGTCCTCGTCCCGTGGTTCGTGCGCGGCGGGCGCCTCGGAGCCGTCGCGTGGTGCGGCGTCGCGGGCGGCGTCGCGTCCATCGCCTTCTTCTTCCTCGCCCCCACCGACGACCCGCGCCCGGCGATCGTCGGCGTCGTCGTCATGGGGCTCGTCACCGCCGCCGCCACCGCGTGGCGCTGGCGCCGCGGACCGGTCGAGGAACGCCGCGGCCTCGGTCTGCTCGCGCTCGGGACCGCGCTCATGGCGCTGTCGTTCCTCCCGCTGCTGGGAACCTGGTCGAGCCCCGACGTGATCCTCGCGCTCCCCCTCACGCACCTCGCGTGCCAGGCGCTGTTCCCCGCCGCGATCCTCGTGTGCGTGCTGCGCAACCGGCTCTGGGGCATCGACCTCGTGCTGTCGCGCGCGACGGTCGCCGCGATGCTGGCCGTCGGGCTCGCCGTCGTCTACGCCGTCGTCGTCGTGCTCGCGACGGCGGTCGTCGAGGGCCCCGCCGCGCAGGTCGTCGCGGCGGTCGGGGTGGCGCTCGCGGTGCAGCCCCTGCACACGTGGCTCCGGCACCGGGTGCGCACGCTCGTCTACGGGGAGGGCAACGACCCCGGGCGGGCGGCACTGAGCGTCGGCCGCCACCTGTCGTCCGCGTCGACCACGGCCGACCTCGTCGTGAGCCTCGCCGTCGGCGTGCGGGAGGCGCTGCGCCTGGAGAGCGTGACGATCGAGCGTGCCCCGGACGGCCCGACGGCGCCCGACGCTCCCGCGGACCGGCCCGGTGCGTCGTGGGACGGGCCGGCGTCGCGCCCCACCGGGCAGACGGCCTCGCTGCCCGTCGCGCACGGTGGCCGGGTGCTCGGCCGCGTCCACGTCGTCGCCCGCGCGGGCGAGCGGCTCGACGCCCGTACGCGTGCCGCGCTCGACCAGCTCCTGCCCGTGCTCGGCGCGGGCCTCGCCCTCGCGCAGGGCGCCCGAGAGCTCGAGGAGGCGCGCGACGCCACGACCCGTGCGCGCCTCGCCGAGCGGCGGGTGATCCGCCGCGAGCTGCACGACGGCGTCGGCCCGTGGCTCGTCGGGCTGCGGCTCGGCCTGCAAGGCGCCCGCAACTCGCTGGCCACCGACCCCGAGGGTGCCGCCGCGGTGCTCGACGCCCTCGGCGCCGAGGTCGCCCAGCGCGTCGAGGACGTGCGCGCCCTCTCGCGCAGCCTGCTGCCGCCGTCGCTCGACGAGCACGGGCTCGAGGTCGCGCTCGGAGAGCTCGCCGGCCGCCAGGCGCTCGGCGGGTTCGTCGTGGACGTGCGCTGCGACCCGTGCGACGGCCTCGACCCGCGCGTCGCCGCGGCCGCCTACGCGATCGCGAGCGAGAGCGTCGTCAACGCCGCGCGGCACTCCGGGGCCGGGGAGTGCCGCCTGACCGTCCGGCTCGGCGACCGCTGTGTCGTCGTCACGTGCGAGGACGACGGGCGCGGCATCGCGCCCGACGCGACCCGCGGCGTCGGCTCCCGGTCGCTGCGCGAGCGCACCGACGAGCTCGGCGGGCGGCTCGAGGTCACCGCCGTGCGGACCGACGGCGAGCGCCCGGGCACGCGCGTGCGCGCGACCCTCCCGCTCGTCCCGGCCGGGTCGCTCGCGCACGAGGGCGCGTCGTGATCCGCGTCGCAGTGGTGGACGACCACCCCGTGTTCCGGCTCGGGATGGCGGCGCTGCTCGACTCGTTCGACGGCGTCCGCGTCGTCGGGCAGGCCGCGTCGGCCGCCGAGGCACGCGCCCTGCTCGGGCTGCACCCGGGCGCGGAGGCCGCGCCCGGGGCGGGGCCCGACGTCGTGCTCATGGATCTCGACCTCGGGGGCGGCTCCGGCGTGGACGTGACGCGCGAGCTCGTGCGCGCGGACCCGGCCGCGCGCGTGCTCGTCGTGACGATGCACGAGGACGACGACGCCGTCGTCGCGGCCGTCCGGGCCGGGGCGCGCGGGTTCCTCGTGAAGTCCGCGAGCCCCGCCGAGGTCGAGCGGGCCGTCCGCGCCGTGGCCGACGGCGCGATGATCCTCTCCCCGTCCGTCGCCGACCGGGCCATGGCGTACGTCGTGGGCGGGCGCGCCGCCGCACGCGTGCCGTTCCCGCAGCTCACGGACCGCGAGCGCGAGGTGCTCGACCTCGTCGCGGCCGGGCTCGACAACGCGTCCATCTCGCGGCGCCTCGTGCTCAGCCCCAAGACCGTGCGCAACCACGTCGCGAACGTGCTCGCCAAGCTCGCGGTCCGCGACCGGTCCGCCGCGATCGTCCGGGCCCGCGAGGAGGGCCTCGGCACCGCGAGGTAGAACCCTGGTCGCGCGAGATAGAACCGTGGTCGCGCGAAGTAGAACCGTGGTCGCGCGAGGTAGAACCCTGGTCGCCTCAGGCCTCGTCGTCCTGGATGACCGAGAGCACGTTGCCGGCGGGGTCGGTGAACCACGCGATGAGCGGGCCGCCGCCGCGGAACACGAAGTCGTCGTCCGTCTCGACCGGCGTCCCCGCGTACTTCTCGAACACGACGCCGCGCTCGCGCAGGGCGGCAACGGTCCCGGGGACGTCGGCGACCGGGAAGTTGAGGACGGTGAACGACGCCGGCTCGTGCGCGTCGCCCTTCGGGTAGACGAGCACGCCCGAGTCACCGGTCACCCGGAGCCACAGCATGTCGTCGCCCTCGACGGTGAGCCCGAGCCGGTCGCGGTAGAACTGCCGCGCCGCCTCGACGTCGTCGACCGAGAACCCGCTGAACGCCTTGCCGAGCATGTCGCCTCCTGGGGTCGGGGCGGGCCGGGCGGCCCGCTCTCCCCAGGGTCGACCGGAGAGGGTTCACCCGCTCATCGGTCGAGCGCCTGGTGGCTGCCCTGGCTCGGCCGGTTCACGCGGGTCGCCGCCTCGCCACGGGGAGGCCGCGGGAGTCGAGCAGCCCGACGCCGCGCCGAGCACCTCGACGTCAGGGACCACTCAGAGGGGTTCGACGTCGCCGGGGCGCCAGGTGCCGTCGAACCAGCTCTCGAGCGGGCCGTAGAGACGCAGAAGGACGAACCAGCCCTTGCCCGGCACGGTCTGGACCCAGTTCGCGGCGAGGCCTCTCGGCTCCTCAGGGCCGAAGACGACGTCCACCGAGCCGTCGTCGTTGGGGACGAGGTCGTCCCGCTTGCTGTTCCGGCTCGGGAGCGGCTGGCCCGTCTGGAGCTCCGAGCGGGTCTGGGGGTCGTACACCACGACCGACCAGAAGTCCGCGGCGGGCACGTCGGCCGGGAGCCGGAGCCGGTACGTCTTCCCACCGTCGAGCGGCGCGTCGTCCACGTCCACGGTGGCCAGGGCGTACTGCGACCCCTTGCCGACCATCTTCAGCGCCATCGCGGGCGTGTTCACGGTCGCGAGGTAGAAGAACGTGGTGCGGGCGTCGAGGTAGCGGCCGCCCGCGCCGCCGTCGCGCAGGAACCGGTAGTCGCCGCCGGGGAAGGGGCTCAGCCACCGGCGGTCCTCGTAGAGGAAGAACGCGGGCTCGCGGGACCGGAACGCCATGGCGCGCGCCGTGGCGTTCCCCACCGCGGCCGCGTCGGTGAGGATGCGGCGCATCCGGTCGTCCGGGGCGAACGGCGCGTCCTTGGTGATGCCGATCGAGGCGAGCAGGCCTCGCGTCTCCGGGTCGACGACCCCGATCGGCTCCTTGGCCACCACGTGGGCGACCTCCTCGTAGAACGAGAAGTCGTTCGCGTGGACCGTGTTCACCGTGACGCCCGACAACGACGCCCACTCCATCGCCGGCGGGTCGTCCCGCCGCGACAGGGGGTAGACCCTGACGCCCGTCTCGAACAGCCGCACCGCGGCGTCGGGCCGTCCGTCGACCAGGAAGCCGCGCAGGATGACGAGGTTCACCGCGCTCGGCGACTCGGCGACGAACCAGCCCTCGGGCCGCTCCCCGTCGTAGCCCGGCGGGACGATCAGGTACATTCCGCCGGCGCCCCGGTCCGGGCCGGGCGCGCCGAGGTCCACGACGAACCGGAACCACGCGTCGTCGACCGTACCGGGACCGCACCCCGGCGGCACCTCGATGACCGTCGGGCCGTCGCGCTCGACGTCGAGCATGACGATCGCGTACACCGTGTCGGTGTTGCCGGTGAGGAACAGCGGGTCGGAGTCGAGCAGGCGGTCCGCGATCGCGCCCTGGTGGCACGCCTCCCCCGCGACCTCGACGATCCCCCGGCGGAGCGCCTCCAACGACGCGGCCGGGATGCAGCCGAGGAACGCCTCGACGCCCCGCACCAGGTCGAGATGGTCGAAGACCCGCGACGCCGTCTCCGGTGTGGGGACGCCGTCGACGAACCGCAGCTCGCCGATGCTCGTCGCCACCCGGTCCGGTGTGGTGATCTGGGCCGGGATCGGCGTGTTGTAGCCGGGCCGGACGTCGAGACCCATGCGCGTTCCCCTCTCGTTCCGACGGCACCCGTCAGAAGCCCATCCGAACCGGTGGGTGCACCCCGCGCCATCACGTGATCCGCGTGATCCGCGGCCTCGTCCCGCGCCAGGAGCAGCGCCCCGAGGCTTGCGCGCCCATATAGATGAGTGTCAACATAGAAGGACGTCGATACAAGAGGTGAGGACATGACCACCACCCCCCTGACCGTCGCGAACCCCGACTGCACTCCGCAGGTCGAGTCCCACGCCATCGGCGCGCAGGTCGCCGGCGCCGTGGCCACGACGCTCAAGGCCCTCGCCGAGCCGCTGCGGCTGCGCATGCTCTCCTTCGTCGCGACCTCCGCGGCCGGCGAGGCGTGCGTGTGCGACCTCGCCGCGCTCACGGACGTGTCCCAGCCGACCGTCTCCCACCACCTGAAGGTGCTGCGCGACGTCGGCGTCCTGACCTCCGAGCGGCGCGGCACCTGGGTCTGGTACCGCATCGCGCCCGGGTACAAGGCCGCGGTCTCCACCCTGCTGGAGTCGTTCGCCCCCGCCGCGCTCGACGCCCTGGTCAGACCGCACGAGCTCACCGGGCTGGAGGACGTCGACGCGGCGCTCGACCGCCTCGCGACCGACCTCGCCCCCCGGCACCCGGCCCTGGAGCCCGGCGTCGTGCTCCGCACCGTGCGCGAGTCCTACACGGCCCTGGCCCGCTCGGCCACGGTCTCCGCGCACCTGCTCACCCTCACCGATCGCTTCGC
The DNA here is from genome assembly GCF_009708005.2 of Cellulosimicrobium protaetiae. NCBI lineage: Bacteria > Bacillati > Actinomycetota > Actinomycetes > Micrococcales > Promicromonosporaceae > Cellulosimicrobium > Cellulosimicrobium protaetiae. The sequence continues at coordinate 267,886 of NZ_CP052757.1, forward strand.
CCGCCAGCGCCTGGCCGACCTCACCCGAGAGGCCGGCGCACGCCCGCAGGTGCTGTTCGTCTGCGTCGCCAACGCCGGCCGCTCCCAGCTCGCCGCCGCCCTGGTCCGCCGATACGCGGGCGAGAGGGTCGTGGTGCGCTCGGCCGGGTCGACCCCGGCCGCGGACGTGCACCCCGCGGTGCGTCCCGAGCTCGCCGCGCTCGGCACCGTCGAGGGCGAGGCCTACCCCAAGCCGCTGACCGACGACGCCGTCCGCGCCGCCGACGTCGTGATCACGATGGGCTGCGGCGACGTGTGCCCGGTCCTGCCCGGCACGCGGTACGAGGACTGGCTCGTGGGCGACCCCGCCCTGGCCTCCCCGGCCGGGGTCGCCGCGATCCGCGACGAGCTCGACACCCGCGTGCGCGCCCTCCTCACCGACCTCCTGCCCGACCTCGACCTGCCCGCCGCCTGAACCACCGCTGAACCACCGGAGACCACCATGACCGAGAACGCCACCCCCACGCCGTCCGCCCTGTTCGTGTGCGTCCACAACGCCGGCCGCTCCCAGATGGCCGCCGCGTACCTGCGCGCCCTGTCCGGCGGCGCCGTCGAGGTCCGCTCCGCCGGGTCCGCCCCGGCGGACCAGATCAACCCCGTCGCCGTCAAGGCCATGCTCGAGGAGGGCATCGACATCCGAGCCGAGCAGCCCAAGGTCCTCACGACCGAGGCCGTCCAGGCGTCCGACGTCGTCATCACCATGGGCTGCGGCGACGCGTGCCCGATCTTCCCCGGCAAGCGCTACGAGGACTGGGCCCTGGAGGACCCGGCCGGGCAGGGCATCGACGCCGTGCGCCCCATCCGCGACGAGATCCGCGGCCGCGTGCTCACCCTCCTCGACGAGCTCGGCGTCGCACCCGTCGTCGTCCCGCGCGGCTGAGACGTCGGCCGCGCGCCGTTCCCGCCCGGGCCCGACGCGCGGCCGAGCGTTCAGCCCTGGTCCCCGTCGCCCGAGCGGCCGTGCACGACGCCGGTCGCGAACCCCACACCACGGGGCGCCCCGACCCCGAGGGTGACGAGCTGCGGCTCGGCGGGTGCGGTGCCGCAGCACGACCCGGCCGCGCTCGCGCCGTCGGCCTCCAGGGCCAGGTCGGTCGAGCAGACGCCGGTCGCGGGCAGGTTCAGCTCGACCGCGTCGGCCGCGGCTCGGTCCCCGGCCAGCGCCGCGGCGATCGAGCGCACCTGCTCGTAGCCCGTGGCGAGCAGGAACGTCGGCGCACGGCCGTAGGACTTCATGCCGGCGAGGTAGAACCCGTCGTCCGGGTGGGACAGCAGCTGCTCGCCGTGCGGCGGCACGGTGCCGCACGAGTGCTGGTTCGGGTCGATGAGCGGAGCGAGCGCCGCGGGCGCCTCCACGATCGGGTCCAGGTCGAGGCGCACCTCGCGCAGCATGTCCAGGTCGGGCCGGAACCCGGTGGCGTTCACGATCTGGTGCACCTCGAGGTTCAGCGCCCCGTCGCGCGCGGTCCCCACCACCTGCACCGCCTCCCCCGCGGGCACGAGACGCTCGATCGACACCCGGGTCAGCAGCGTCAGGCGCCCAGCCTCCACGGCGGCCCGCAGGCGCGTCCCGAGCAGCCCGCGCGCCGGGAGCTCGTCGTCCGTACCGCCGCCGAACAGGCGCCGCGCGGAACCCCCGCGGATCGCCCACGTGATCGTGGTGCTCGGCTCGGACTCGGACAGCTCGACCAGGCTCAGGAGCGTGTTCGCCGCGGAGTGCCCCATCCCGACGACGAGGGTGTCCCTGCCCGCGAACCGGTCACGCTGGGACCCGAGCACGTCCGGCAACGGACCCGTCACGTGTCCGGCGGCCTGCGCTTCGCCGGCGGCCGGGAGCCCGGAGACACCCAGCGGGTTCGGGGTCGAGAACGTGCCCGAGGCGTCGATCACCGCACGGGCGAGCACGTCGGTCACCACGCCGGCCCCGTCCACGGTCCGTACCCGGTACCCGCGACGCTCCCGCCCGAGCGAGCGCGTCTTGTCCGCCCCGTCGCGCGCGACCGCCAGCACCCGCGCCCCGGTGCGCAGTCGCGACCCGATCTCCGGCGTGGCGGCCAGCGGCGTCAGGTACCGCCCCACGAGCTCCCCGCCGGTCGGCAGGGTGTCCAGGTCGGGTTCCACCCAGCCTGTCGGCCCCAGCAGGCGTCGTGCCGCGGCGTCGATGTCGTAGCGCCACGGCGAGAACAGCCGCACGTGACCCCACGACGCGATCGCCGCGCCCGGGCCCTCGCCCGCCTCCAGCACCACCGGCTCGAGCCCGCGCTCGAGCAGGTGCGCCGCCGCCGCCAGACCCACCGGACCCGCCCCGATCACCACGACCGGGAGCTCGTCCCGCACCACCTCGACCATCACCGCTCCTCGCATTGAAGGTTGTCGATGTGAGCATCGTGGGTCACGCATCGACGGTTGTCAATCTGTGGGAGGATGGCGGCATGACGACGACCGCGCTCACCCTCACGCCCACCGACGGCGGAGCCGGCTGCTGCGGTCCCGCCGTCACGCAGGCCGTCGACCCCGAGGTCGCGCGCGAGCTCGCGCGCACCTTCAAGGCCCTCGCGGACCCTGCCCGGGTCCAGCTCCTCGCGATCGTCGCCGCGCAGGACGGCAGCGAGGCGTGCGTGTGCGACCTCACCGAACCGGTCGGCCTCTCCCAGCCCACCGTCAGCCACCACCTCAAGATCCTGGTCGACGCCGGTCTGCTCACCCGCGAGCAGCGCGGCCGCTGGGCGTACTACTCGCTCGTCCCGGGCGCGCTCGCGCGGCTCGCGGGTGCCCTCACCGACGCCACCTCCGACTGAGGAGCCGTTCGCCGCGCGCACCACGCCCCCGCTCCCTACGCTCGGCGTGTCGGTCGAGCCCGCTCGCACCGATCGGTCGGCACCGACGGCCGTGCGACGACGGGCGAGGAGCACCCATGGCCGAGGTGACGGGATCGATCGAGCACACCCCGCGGTCGGGCTGGCAGCGGTTCTGGGACCGGGGCGGGTGGTGGCGCGCACTCCTCTTCGCGGTGCTCTACGTCGCGGTGTACCTCGGCGTCGGGTGGCTCCTGGGCGCCACGGGCCTGGGCCCGGACAGCGGCGAGGAGCTCCTCGACTCGTCGGACACCGTGTTCTTCGGTCTGCTGCTGCCGATCCTCGTCATGAGCCTGCTGCTCGTCGCCTTCCTGTCGACGATGCGCTGGCGGCGCGAGGTGTTCGGCCCGCAGCCGGTCGCGGGGCGTCCGTGGATGTGGGTCGCGGTGGTCCTCGTGCTCGTCCCGGTCGTGCTGCACCTCGTCGCGACGGACTGGTCGTCCTACGACGTCACGGTGGTCCTCACCGTCCTCGCGCTCGGCCTGTGCATCGGGTTCGCGGAGGAGGTCCTGACGCGCGGCGTCGCCGTGACGATGCTCCGCCGGGCGGGGTACGGCGAGAAGGTCGTGATGGTGCTCTCGTCGCTCCTCTTCGCGCTCCTGCACGCGTCGAACCTGGTCTCCGGGCAGGACCTCCTGACCGTGGGCACGACGGTCGTCTACGCGTTCGGGTTCGGCACCATGATGTACCTCTCGATGCGTGTCACCGGCAGCATCGTGCCCGCGATCCTCCTGCACGCCGCGACCGACCCGACGACGATCCTCGCGACGAGCGGCGTCGACACGCACGGCGCGCACGCCGGGTCGGACGCGCTCAACACGTTCGCGGGGACGTTCAACGTCCTCTTCGTCGCCGTCGCGATCCTGGCGGTCTTCCTCGTCTCGGGCCGCGCCGGGAAGTCGGCGGCACCGACGCAGGGCTGAGGGCTCCGGCGGTCTACCGACGCCCGCGCAGGGCGATGACGGGGCCCGAGAACAGCGCGATACCGAGCATGAACCCGACGTCGTACCAGTTCCCGTTGTTGTCGACCTCGTAGATGCTCACGGTGTCCGTGAAGAGCGACACGATGAACGTGATCGGCAGGATCATCCCCTGCCACAGTCCCCACCAGAACCCGTAGCCACCGGGGTTCGCGGCGACGTTCGGCCCGGCGGCGCAGGCCCCCAGGAGCAGGATCACCGCGATGGCGAGAGCCGCACCGGCTGCTCGTCGCGCCGTCGTGGACATGACGCTCACCTCCGTGGACAGGTCGACGGCACCAGTGAACCGCGCGCGCCGCCCGACGGCGAGGGCAGGACAGCGCGGCGCCACGGGGAGCCCCGTGTCGGGGCCGTGCGGCAGGATGGCGGCATGACGCAGAGCACGGACGACGGCGCCCCCTCGAGCCCTCCCGCGACGGCGGGTGGCGAGCTCATGCTGCTCGACACCGCGAGCCTGTACTTCCGCGCGTTCTTCGGGGTCCCCGACTCGATCAAGGCCCCGGACGGGACGCCGGTCAACGCGGTGCGCGGTCTGCTCGACATGGTCGCGACGCTCGTCACCGACCGCCGCCCGTCGCGGCTCGTCGCGTGCTGGGACGTCGACTGGCGCCCCGCGTTCCGCGTCGAGGCCATCCCCTCCTACAAGGCGCACCGGGTCGCGGAGAAGGTCCCCGGGACCACGGGGGTCGAGGAGGTCCCGGAGAAGCTCGTCCCGCAGGTCCCGGTGATCGTCGACGTCCTCGCCGCGCTGGGGATCGCGCGCGTCGGCGCGGCGGGCTACGAGGCCGACGACGTCATCGGCACGCTCACGGCGCGCGAGGTCGCGCGGCGGGCCACGAGCGGGACGACCCGCGACCCGGACGGCCGGGCCGCCGTCGAGGTCGTCACCGGCGACCGCGACCTGTTCCAGCTCGTCGACGACGCCGCGGGCGTGCGCGTCCTCTACCCGACGAAGGGCGTGAAGAACCTCGACGTCGTCGACCAGGCGCGCCTCGCCGAGCGGTACGGCACCCCGACCGGCGCGGCCTACGCGGACATGGCGGTGCTGCGCGGCGACCCGAGCGACGGCCTGCCGGGCGTCCCCGGCATCGGGGAGAAGACGGCGGTCGCCCTCCTCGCGAGGTACGGCGACCTCGCGGGCGTGCTCGCCGCGCGCGACGCCGGCGACCCTGGCCTGACGGCGACGCAGCGGCGCCGGCTCACCGAGGCGGCCCCCTACCTGCAGGTCGCGCCGCTCGTCGTGCGCGTCGCCCCGGACGCGCCCGTCGGGGAGGTCCACGACGCGCTGCCCACCGCCCCCGCGGACCCCGACGCGCTCGACGAGCTCACCGAGCGGTGGGGCCTCGGGACGTCGGTCCGGCGCCTGCTGGACGCCCTGGGCGGCTGAGGATCCGGGCGCCGGGTGCCGGCGAGACGGGACCCGGACTCGTCGGCGGGCACAGTCCGCTCGGTCGGCGCGGTGGCTCGCCGCAGGCAGACTGGGGACGCCGGGCACACGCCGGGCGAACCCGATACCCCGAGACCCGCCGGGAGGCGACACCGTGGCCCTCGTCCGCTGCAGCTTCTACTCCGACGTGCTCGAGGTGAGCACGACGATGACCGTGCTGCTCCCGCAGGCCACGACGACCCAGATCGGCATGTCCGGGTCCGCGAGCGCCCGCGCCGAGGGCGCGCCGGTGCTCTACCTGCTGCACGGCATGAGCGACGACGAGACGATCTGGACGCGGCGGACGTCGATCGAGCGGTACGTCGCGGACCGTGGGCTGGCGGTCGTCATGCCGCGCGTCGAGCGCAGCTTCTACGCCGACGAGGTGCACGGGCACCGGTACTGGACGTTCCTGTCCGAGGAGCTGCCGAGCCTGGTCGACCAGTTCTTCCGGGTGTCGTCGCGCCGCGAGGACACGTTCGTGGCGGGCCTGTCGATGGGAGGCTACGGCGCGTTCCGGTGGGCGCTGCGCCACCCCGAGCGGTTCGCGGCCGCGGCGAGCCTGTCGGGCGTGCTCGACCTCGCCGACGAGTCGTACCGCGAGCGCCGCCTGCCCGACATCGAGCGCGTGTTCGGCGACCGCGAGATCGCGGGCTCGGACGACGACCTGCTCGCGCTGCTGCGCCGGGCCGCCGCCGAGGGCCGGACGACGGACCTCCCGGACCTGTTCCTCGCGTGCGGGACCGAGGACTTCCTCGTCGACGGCAACCGGGCGTTCGAGCAGGTCGCGCGCGAGTCCGGCGTCCCGCTGCGGTCGGAGTTCTCGCCCGGCACGCACGAGTGGGGCTTCTGGGACCGCACGATCCCGGACGTCCTCGACTGGCTGCCGGCCAGATGAGGGTGTCGTCGGTACGCGGCAACAATGGGTGAATTATCAACAAGTCGGGTGTCCAGCTCTTTCGCCGCGCGACCCTGGGACGTAGTTTTCGGGCAGTCGTCACGAAGGAGGACGAATGTCGGCCGCCAAAGCCATCGTCGCGGGTATCACGGCCATCGTGATCGCCGCGCTCGCAGTCCCGCAGATCACCAGGCTGCAGAACGACAGCCCGGTGGACCAGGGAGACCGAGCTCTCCTGGTCTTCTCGAGCCGTGGTAGCGACCGTGACTACAGCCTCCGCGTGCGGTCCTTCGTCGACACCGACGGCTCGTACAGGTTCGTCTTCTACTTCACGAGTCCGGCCACGACCTACGGGGCAGAGGGCAATACCCAACAGATCTCGGCATCCGTGTCACTCGTCACGGCGGACGGCGATGTCGCCATGCGCTGCGGGGAAAGCCTCGACCCGGTACCGAGGCTCGGCTTCGACGACCTCTCGTCGGGCACCCGGCACGCCATCGAGGTGGACGCGAACGAGGGCAGCGGCTCGGCGACGAACTATCGTGCGGCCGGAGCAGTCGCCTCGTCGGCACCGACCCCCGGCGACCTCAGTCCGGACGTCGTGCCGCTCACGCAGACGAGCCATCAGACCTATGCCGTCGACATGTGGCTCAATGACGAGGAGACGGCCTTCTACTCGAGCCGCTCGCAGAACAGCGACGGCGGCGCGATCTGGGCAGAAGAATGCGCTGTCGACCGCACGCTCCTGTGGAAAGGCACGACATCACGGGAGCCTTTCGAACAGCGGGATGCCACCCTGTTCCTCCCCCAGATCAACTGGACCTCGCTTGACGAGGCGACGGACCACCACGACACCCTGACAGTCTCCGCGAACATCCGGCGCGCAGAAGGGGCCACTCTTCAGGAGGCGTATCCGAGCCCCCAGACGTACTCGTCGTACTGGTACTACGAACCGGCGACGTGGTGGTACGGCGAGCGCCGCCAGCCCGGCGGCTTCCTCTACACCGACCAGCCAGTCTTCCTGTTCGCCAATCGAGACGTCGAGCGCCGCGACGAGGTCTATCTCGTGTGGGCAGGACTCGCCCTCGGTGTCGCCGCGTCGTTGATCGGTGTCTCCGTCTCCGCGACGTTCGACTCCCTGGCGAGAGGACGGATCGATCGGCGCCGTCGGGCGCAACCTCCGGGCTGACCTCGCGACGAGCCGTCCGTGTGTCCGTATCACTGGACGCACCTGCGGTCTCCCTACCCCTCGGGGCACGTGTCACACACCGTGCCCGCGCGTCGTCGTGTGGGTGAGCGCACCTGCTGTCGGGAGGCGCGCACACAGCGACGAAGGGGACCACCGATGACCACCTCTGCCACCACGCTCCCGCCCACCGAGGTCGCCGCGCTGCGCGACCGCGTCGCGGGGCGAGTCCTCGCCCGCGGCGACCTGCCCGACGGCGGCCCGACCGCCGCCGAGGTGGTCGCCGCCCACAGCACGCTCGTCACGCACGACCCGGACATCGCGGTGCTCGCCGCGACCGAGGCCGACGTCGTCGAGGCGGTGCGGTTCGCCGCGCTGCACGGACTCCAGGTCCGCGCCCACGCGACGGGCCACGGTGCGGCGTCGCCGATCGCGGACGGCCTGGTCCTCGGCACGGGCGACCTTGCCGGGGTCGAGGTCGACCCGGAGACGCGGATCGCGCGCATCTCCGCCGGCACGCGCTGGAAGGCCGTCGTCGAGGCGGGCGCGGCGCACGGGCTCGCCCCGGTCACGGGGTCGTCGACGGGCGTCGGGGTCGTCGGGTACACGCTCGGCGGCGGGTTCGGCCCGCTCACGCGCAGCCACGGGCTGACGACGGACTGGGTGCGCGGCTTCCGGGTCGTGCTGGCCGACGGTTCGGTGGTCGAGGCGAACCCGGTCGACGAGCCGGAGCTCTACTGGGCGCTGCGCGGAGGCAAGGGCGGGCTGGGCGTCGTGACGCGCGTCGACGTCGAGCTCGTACCGCTGCGCACCCTGTACGCGGGGGCGCTCACGTTCGACGCGCCGCACATCGAGGACGTGCTGCGCGGCTGGGTCGACTGGACCGCGACCGCGCCCGACGACGTCACGACCTCGGTCGTCATTCTCGCCCTCCCGGACCTGCCCTTCCTCCCCGAGCACCTGCGCGGTCGCACGGTGCTCAACCTGCGCTTCGCCTACCCGGGCGACGCCACGGAAGGCGAGCGCCTCGCCGCGCCGCTGCGGGAGCTCGCCCCCGTCCTGGCCGACGCCGTGGGCGAGATTCCCGCGGCCGCCGTCGGGAGCATCCACGCCGACCCGGAGGACCCGGGCCCGTCGTGGGTCTTCGGTGCCGGGCTGCGCGCCGTCGACGGGGAGTTCCTCGACCGGTTCCTCGCCGACCTCGGGCCGGGCAGCGGGGCACCGTTCCTCGGTCTCGAGCTGCGTCACGTCGGGGCGGCCGGCGCACGCGACGTCGACGGCGGGTCCGCGGCGGGTGGCCGGACCGCGGGGTTCCTGGTCACCCTGCTCGGCCTGGACCCGTCCCGTGTACCCGACATGATCGACGCCGCCGCGGCGTTCTCGCGGTGGTCGCAGCCGTGGGCCGCGACGGAGACGAACATCAACTTCCTGCCCGGTCCGTGGACGGACGAGACGCTCGCACGGGCCTGGTCCCCCGAGACGGCGGCACGGCTCGCGTCGGCGCGGTCGGCCTACGACCCGGCGGGGCTGTTCGCCTGGCGCGTGTGACACCGCTGCCTCCCCCGGCGCACCCCGGGGGAGGCGCCCGACCGGTCCGTGCGGACCGGTGCCGTGGCGTCAGGCGGCGAAGAGGGCCGTGAGCCGCGGGAGGCGGCGCGCGTTCTCCTCGTCGTCGTCGAAGTCCCAGTCCTCCCCGGCCGGCTCGCTGCGCGCGTGACCGGTCGACGACGCCTCGCGCGCCGCGTAGTACGCCTCGTCGTCCTCGCGCGTCGCGCGCGACCACGCGTCGCCGACGAGCGAGTCCAGGGACTCGTACCCGAACCAGGCCGACCCGCCCTGGGCCATGGCCGCGACGACGGGGTGGTCGGCGAGCGAGTCCGGGTCGGCCAGCGCACGCTCGAACGTCGCCCTGCCGGCGAGGACGAGCCCGTCGCGGAAGTCCATGAAGCCGTCGTCGCTGCACCCGCCCTCGACGAGGTACGCGGCGCCCCACACGGGCCACGCGTACGCGTCGTGCGCGAGGTCGCCCGCCACGTCGACGAACGCCAGCATCTCGTCGGCGGTGAGCCGTTCGACGAGGAGGTCGGTCAGGACGGCGGGCAGCGGGTCGTCGTCGGGGCCGCGGTCGTCGGCACCCGTGCCCGCCCGGTCGCGGGCGGCCTCGACGATCTCCCAGAAGGTCTCTCGGTCCATGGCCCGGACGGTACGGCCGGGCACCCACAGACCTGTCGGGCGGCGTCAGGGGCGCGCGTGCTCGAAGATGACCGTCGTGCTCGTCCCCGCGACCTCCGGCCGCACGCTGAGCGTCTTGGAGACCAGGTCGCGCAGCGCGTCGGAGTCGGCGACGGCGACGTGCAGGAGGAAGTCGCGGTCGCCGGTGACGAAGAAGACGCCCTCGACGTCGGGCAGCGTGAGCAGGTAGTCGCGGAAGGCCTCGAGGCCCTTGCGCGCGCCCGCCTGGAGCCGGATCGCGATGAGCGCCTCGAGCCCGCGCCCCAGCGCCGCGGGGTCGACGTCGGCCCGGAAGCCGCGGATCACGCCGCGCTCCACGAGGGCGCGGACGCGCGCGTGGCACGTCGACGCGGCGATCCCGACGCGGGCAGCGATCGCGGCGTTCGTGGCCCGCGCGTCGGTCGCGAGGACGTCGAGGATGCGGCGGTCCACGTCGTCCAGGACGGCGGGTCGAAGATCCTTCGGCACGGGGAGCCTCCTCAGCCGGTTCGATGAAGGTCGCGACGACGGTATCGGATCGTCACGACGATCCTTCGGCACATCTTGCCGCACACCGAAGGATCGACCACGCTGACTGTCGTGCGACACCATCCCGTCGCACACCAGCCACGCGCCCGCCTCGCCACCCGCGAGGCGGGCGTCGGTCGAAGGAGCCCGGCGTGAGCACGACCTCTCGTCCCCGTCCCCGCACCCGCGACGCCCGGTCCGCGTCGCCGGTCCGAGCGCCCCGCACGGCGGTCGTCGTCGGCGCCGGCATGGTAGGCCTCGCCACCGCGTGGCACCTGCAGGAGCAGGGCGTCGAGGTCACCGTCGTCGACCGCGAGGGAGTCGCCGCCGGGTCGTCATGGGGCAACGCCGGGTGGCTCACACCCGGCATGGCGATGCCGCTCGCCGACCCGTCCCTGTGGACGTACGGACCGCGCGCCCTCCTCGACCCTGCCGCACCCCTCCACGTGCCGCTGCGGTTCGACCCGCGCCTGTGGTCGTTCTTCGCGCGCTTCATGGCGCACGCGACGCAGGCCCGCTGGGACCGCGCGATGGCGGCCCTCACACCCATCGACCGCGTCGCCCTCGACGCGTTCGACGAGCTCGCCGCCGGCGGGCGCCTCGGGAACGGCGTCGAGGCCGGGACCACGCCCGGGCCGTTCACGGTCGCGTTCGAGCACGTGCGCGAGGCGCGGCCGTTCCTCCGCGAGCTCGAGCACGTCGCCGCGGCCGGGCAGACCGTCCCCGTCCGGCGCGTCGAGGCCGGCGAGCGCGCGCACCAGCTCACCGACAGCGTCTCCACCGTCTACGCCCTCGAGGGTCAGCGGTTCCTCGAGCCGGGACCGTTCGTCCACGCCCTGGCCGACTCCGTACGCGCCCGCGGCGGCCGGATCCTCACCGGGCTGGAGGTGCTCGACGTCGAGCCCGGCCGGCTCGGTGCATGCGTCTTCGCGCGCGCCGTGCACCCCGACGCCGCCGCGCACCCGGCTCTCGTCGGCGCGGCCGGGGGGCGCCGGGAGCCCGGCGCGAGTGACGCCGTCGGGCAGGACGCCGGGGCACCGCGCCGGGCCGGGTCCCCGACCGAGCGCGAGGAGGGGGTCGTGCTGCGGGGCGACGCCGTCGTGCTCGCGACCGGGGCGTGGCTGCCGACGCTCGCCGCGCCGCTCGGCGTGCGCACCCGCGTCCAGGCCGGGCGCGGCTACTCGTTCACCGTGAAGACCGACGAGCCCGTCGAGACCCCGATCTACCTGCCCGCGCGCCGCGTCGCGTGCACGCCGTACCAGGGCCGGTTCCGCATCGCGGGGACCATGGAGTTCCGTGGCCCGGACGAGCCGCTCCAGCCGCGCCGGATCGAGGCGATCCTCGCGTCCGTGCGGCACCTGTTCCAGGGCGTCGACCTCGACGACCGCCACGACGAGTGGGTCGGGTCGCGCCCCGTCACGCCCGACGGGCTCCCGCTCGTCGGCGCGACGCGCACCCCCGGCGTCTACGTCGCGGGCGGCCACGGCATGTGGGGCATCGTCCTCGGCCCGGCGACCGGCCGCGCGCTCGCCCACCTCGTCACGACCGGCGAGACCCCGGACGAGATCCGTCCGTTCTCCCCGCTGCGCTGACCCGCCAGCCCCCTCCCGTCGAACACGGCATGGGGGTCGTTCTCCGGCGCATACCGACCCTCAAGTCGTGCTCGACGGCGGGTCAGGTCGTGGTCGACGGCGGAACCCTCGCGCGGGCGGGTGGGCGCGACGCCTCCGGGCACGCGGCACCTACCCTGGCGCGCATGGACCTCGTGCGCTCGATCCCGCTGTTCGTGCTCGCCGCGCTGCTGGAGATCGGCGGGGCGTGGCTCGTGTGGCAGGGGCTGCGCGAGCACCGCGGGTGGCTGTGGATCGGGGCGGGCGTCGTCGCGCTCGGGCTCTACGGCGTCGTCGCGACGCTCCAGCCGGACGCGAACTTCGGTCGGATCCTCGCCGCGTACGGCGGCGTGTTCGTCGCCGGGTCGCTCGCGTGGGGCATGGTCGTGGACGGGTTCCGACCCGACCGCTGGGACGTCGTCGGCGCGCTGCTCTGCCTCGCCGGCGTCGCGGTCATCATGTACGCGCCGCGCCCGGAGTAGCCGGTCAGGGGCCGACGGCGCCCGGTGCGGCCGTGAGGGGACGCGCCGGGACGCGGTCCTCGGGGCGCTGGGCGAACGGGCGGATGCGCTCCAGGTAGTCGGCGATGGCGTCGCGGTTCTTCTCGAGGATGCGGACGCGGTCCTCCAGGCGCGCGAGCTCGGTCTCCAGGAGCGCGATCTTGTCCGGGTACGCGTTGTGCAGGTGGATCTCGGGAGCGTTGCCGAGGCAGGGCAGGAACTCCTTGATGATCTTGGTCGTGAACCCGACCTCGAGGAGCCCGCGGATCTGGACCACGCGGTCAACGAGGTGCTCGCCGTACTCGCGGTACCCGTTCTCGGCCCGCTCGGGCGTGAACAGACCCTGCTCCTCGTAGTACCGCAGGAGCCGCGTCGGGGTCCCGGTGCGCCGGGACAGCTCGCCGATCCGCACGTGATCCACCTCACCTGGTCGCGTCGCTTGACCTTCACATCAATGTCAGACATCCATGCTAACCCCATGTCCACGACGAGCACACCCACCTCCGGCCCCACGCTCACCGCCGCCGTCCCGGACCCCGGCACCACCTCGGCCGGCGCCCCGACCTCCCCCGGCACCCGCCGCACGGGCGCCCTCCCCGTCGGCGCGCTCCTCGCGCTCGCGGCGTCGGGGTTCCTCACGCTGCTCACCGAGATCCTCCCCGCGGGCGTGCTGCCCGCGATGGCGGCCGACCTCGGCGTCGGGCCCGGCGCCGCGGGGCAGACCGTCACCGCGTTCGCGGTCGGTGCGATCGTCGCCGCGATCCCGCTCACGCGCGCCACGGCGCGGTGGGACCGTCGCACCCTGCTGCTCGTGACCGTCGCCGGGTTCGTCGTCGCCAACACCGTCACCGCGGTCTCCTCGTCGTTCGCGCTGACGCTCGTCGCGCGCTTCGCCGCCGGGCTCGTCGCCGGGCTCACCTGGGCTCTCCTGCCCGGGTACGTGCGCCGGATCGTGCCCGCCGACCGCGTCGGGCGCGCCATGACGATCGCCATGGCCGGTGGCCCGCTCGCCCTCACGCTCGGCGTCCCTGCGGGCGCGGTGCTCGGTGCCGCCGTCGGGTGGCGGTGGACGTTCGGCGTCCTCTCGCTCGTCGGGCTCGGCCTGCTCGCCTGGGTCCGGCTCGGCGTCCCCGCCGCGGCGGGCACCCCGCGGGGCGCACAGCTCGCGATCCGCACCGTGCTCCCCCGGCCCGGGCTGCGACCCGTCCTGCTCGTGACCGGGCTCAACGTGCTCGCCAACACGTCGCTGTACACGTACGTCGCGATCCACCTCGCCGACCTCGGGCAGGGCGCGCGCACCAGCACGCTGCTGCTCGTCCTCGGGGCCGCGTCGGCGGGCGCCCTCGTGCTCGTGGGGGCGCTCATCGACCACCGGCTGCGCGCTCTCACCCTCGGCTCGGTCGTCGTGTTCACCCTCGCGATGCTCGTGCTCGGCCTCGCACCCGCGTCGACGGTCGTCGTCGTGCTCGCCGTCGCCGCGTGGGGCGCCGCGTTCGGCGGTGTCGGCACCCTCTACACGACCGCCGCCGCCCGAGTCGCGGGTGACGGCGCCGACGTCGCCCAGTCCGCGCTCGTCACCGTCTGGAACACGTCCGTCGCGCTCGGCGGCGCCGTAGGCGGGGCGGCGCTCGCCGTCGCGGGCCCCGGCGGGCTGCCGTGGGTCTCCCTCGCACTCATGTTCCCCGTCCTCGCGACGGTCGTCGCGGGCCGGAGACACGCGTTCCACTGACCCACCTCCCGGCCGGCCGCGCTCGGCAGGCCCGCCGACCACGACACCACCCGCTGCCGAGCACGACATGAGGGTCGTTCTCCGTCCGAGAACGACCCCGTGTCGTGTCGGCGCGCGGGTGACCGGGCTTTTCGCCGTCGACGTTCCCTGCCAGGATCGGCGCGTGGCCATCGACGCCCCGACCGGCAGGGGGCCGACGCACGACGTCGGAGCCGGAGAGCTCGAGCCCGTCCTGCCCGGCCTCGGTCCGGAACCGACGCGCGAGGACTACGCGAGCTGGTCCCGCCGCGTCGTCGCCTACCTGCTCGACACCGCGATCGTCGCGACGGTGCTGTTCCTCGCGGTCGGGCCCGCGTACGACGTCGCCTGGCTGCCCGGGATCAGCTTCGGCGTGACCGCGGAGACCGTCGTCCCCGGCGGGACCTGGTGGGCCCTCGGCACGACGGCCGTGCTCGTCGCCCTCCAGGCCTGGACGGGTGCGACGCCGGGCAAGCGGACGGTCGGGATCGTCGTCGTGCACGCCGCCACCGAGCGGCCCGCAGGCCTCGTCCGGACCGTCCTGCGAGACCTGGCCCACGTCCTCGACCTGATCCTGTACATCGGGCTCCTCCGCCCGTTGTGGCACCCGCAGCGTCGGACCTTCGCCGACTCGATCTGCGGCACCGTCGTCCTGCGCCGGGTCCGCCCGCCCGTGCCGTTCCTCGGCCCCGGGACCGGCATCGGCGGGCCGACGCCGTCGCGCGCCGTCACGGGTGCGGCGACGGTCCTGTCGGTGGGGAGCGCCGTCTTCGTCCTCGGCCCGGCCACGTACACCGGCGGCGACGCGTGGACGGCGACGTGCACCCCGGAGGTGTCGGTCGAGTCCCCGCTGACCCTGGGCGACGTGCGGGTCGTCCTCTGGTCGACGCCGGGCACGGTGTCACGGTGGGGTGTGACCCGGACGGCGCCCGCCCCGGACGGGGCCGGCGACGCGCCCGGGCTCGAGGCGTCGTTCCCGGTCGATCTCGACCCTGGTGCCGTGACCGACGAGCCGCTGGACGCCGCGCTGGTGCTGCGGTTCGAGACCTGGCAGGGCGACGACCTCGGCGAGCTCACGTCCCCGTTCCGGGTGGAGCAGCACGCGGACGGCAGCAGCGGGTGGGAGGTCGTCGACCCCACGCCGGACGGTGCGGGTCTCGACCAGGTCTACGTCCCGGCGTCGGCGGTCGCCGCGCTCCCGACCGCGTGGCACTGGGAGGCCTCGGTCGTGGTCGAGGACGAGACCGTCGCGTCGTGCGGGGGCCGCGGCCCGTCCTGAGCACGCCATCACCCGCCGTCGAACACGACATGAGCGTCGCTCTATGGACGACAACGGCCCTCATGTCGTGTTCGACGCCGCACGTGTGGCGCGTCCGTGGGCCGGGAGCTCGGCTGCAACACTGCCGAAACGCCTCGGACGACCAGGGGAAACGTCGCGGTCGCACGATGGGGGTGCGCCGGGCCCCGAGCCCGGCGCACCAGCATCCGTCCCGACCTCGCGGCCGCCCTGCGCGACCGCGGCCCGAGGAGGCCCCCGTGCCGGACAACCGCCCGCTCTTCTCCGCCCCGACGACGACCGGGAGCACGACCGGCCCGACCGCGACCGCCACGTACTCTTCCGCCGACCACGGCGCGACGGTCGACGTGAACGTCCACGGCGAGCCTCGTCGTCGGGCGAACCCCGGCGACGAGCTCACCGTGGACCCGACCGACCGGCGCCGTCGTGCCCGCGCCGCGCTGCTGGACCTGCGCCGCGACGTCATCCGCCGCAGCGCCAACGGGTGGTGAGCCGGGCCTCGTCCTCCAGAGGCACCGCGGTGCCACCGTGGTCGCACGCGCGACGGCGCGCGCCGCGACCGTGCACGCGCCGGACCCGTCGACCGGTTGTCCGCACAACCCCCGCGGGACGACGTGTCCCGTTCACCAGGTCGTCCTCGCCGCGCCTCCGGTGCGTCGACGCCGTCGGGAACGCTCAGGCGGTCACCCGACGAAAGGACGACCATGCGACCACGCAACGGAGCTGCGATCGCGATCGCGAGCTGTCTCGCGGCGATGCTCCTGCCGACGCTCCCGGCCACGGCCGGGACGGAACCCGACCACACGCACGGCACGGAGGAGGCCGGCGGCACGGTCCTCGCGCGTGAGGACTTCGACTCCCTGACCCCCTCGCTACGACCGCGCGTCGACGAGACGCACGTGCCGACCGGCCTGCTCGGCTGGACGCCCGACGCACCGACGGGCTGGACGGTCACGAACGACCCGTCCATGGTCGGCAAGGGCAAGGCCGAGTGGCTCGGCTGGACCTTCGCCACCCCGGACTTCTGGACGGCCGCGCAGACCGGGCAGGGCCGCGAGCAGTTCACCAAGGCTTCCGGCGTGCTCGCCGTCGCGGACGACGACGAGTGGGACGACGGCAACTCCCCCGGCGAGCAGCTCTTCGCCAGCACGCTCACGTCGCCGGGCATCGCCGTGACCGGAGGCTCGACGGTGCACGTGAGCTTCGACTCGAGCTATCGCCAGACCGGACCGCAGGTCGCCGCGCTCGAGGTGTCGTTCGACGGCGACGCCCCGCAGCGCCTGTTCGAGTACTCGACCGCCGTGCTCGGCGACCAGGTCTACCTCCAGGACCGCACGCTGACCCAGCCGGTCGAGGTCCCCGCCGGCGCGTCGACCATGCGGCTCTCGTGGGTCGTCGAGAAAGCGACCAACGACTGGTACTGGGCGATCGACGACGTCGCCGTCACCGACACCCCGCTGCCGGGCACCGAGGCGCCCCTGCCGCCGCCCCCGCTCGGCCCGGCGGACGTCCCGGACGGGATCAGCGACCGCAAGGTCCTGTTCCTCGACTTCGACGGCGTCCGGCTCGACAAGCTGCGCGAGTACGACACCCCGAACCTCGACGCGCTCGCCGCGCGCGGGCAGCTCGGCGTCTCGTACCTCCAGGACAACCTGCTCGGCCCGACGGTCTCCGGCCACGGCCACGCGAACCTGCTGACCGGCGTCTGGGTGGACAAGCACCGCTCGCCCGACAACAACTTCACCGACCCGAACTTTGACGAGTACCCGGACGTCCTCACCCGGCTGGAGCAGGTGAACCCGGGGTTCTCGACCTTCTCGACCGCCGACTGGGTGCCGGTCAACCAGCACCTCATCCAGTCCTCGGACGTGGAGATCACGCAGCGGGGCCCCTCCGCGGCGGCGACGGACCAGCAGAGCGTGGCCGACGCCGTCGAGGTGCTCTCGACGCGCAACCCCGACGCGATGGTCGTCTACCTCCACGACGGCGACGCGACCGGGCACGCGTACACGGCAGAGTCGCCGCAGTACAAGGAGACGATCGAGCGCCTCGACCGGCAGGTCGGCGAGCTCGTCGCGGCCGTCGAGGCGCGCGAGACCTACGCCGCGGAGGACTGGCTGGTCGTCGCCTCCACCGACCACGGCTTCACCGGGTACGGGCACGGCGGTGACCAGCACCTCACGCGCAAGATCTGGGTCCTCGCCGCGGGCGGGGACGTCCCGGTCACGGGCACGGCGCCGCGCGAGTGGCGCGGCGTCGACGTCGTGCCCACGATCCTGCGCCACCTCGGCGTGGAGATCGACCCGGCGTGGGGGCTCGACGGCATCCCGATCGGCACGCCGTCGACCGACCCGTTCGACACCGTCGCGCCGTCCTTCCAGGGCGTGGTCGACGAGCCGACCAAGCCGCAGGACACCGCCGGCTGGACCAAGGAGACCCCCGCCGGCTGGACGGTCGACGAGCGCACCGAGGGCGGCGTGGCCGAGTACCGCGGCTGGTCGTTCATGACGGGCGAGTTCTGGACCACGAGCGAGGAGGGCCAGGGCCGCGGCTCGTTCGTCCGGGGGCGGGACGTGATCGCCGTGGCCGACCCCGACGAGTGGAACGACAAGGGCAACCCCGTGGGCTCGGGCAAGCGGTTCGACTCGACGCTCTGGTCGCCGTGGCAGGACGTCGCCGCCGGCGGCGCCGTCGACCTCGCGTTCACGCACCACTACCGCCAGGTCGCCACGGGCGAGCCGCAGCGCGCCGAGGTCGTCGCCCAGTTCGACGACGGGACGCAGCAGGTGTTGTGGAGCCGGGACGCCACCCAGGGCGCCGCGCTCGAGACGAGCCAGGAGGTCGCGCTCTCGACGACGGCCCCCGCGTCGGGAGCCCAGCAGGTGCGCATCGGCTGGCGCCTGCACGACGGCGGCAACAACGGCTACTGGGCGGTCGACGCGCCCGAGGTCCGGGCGGACGCCCCCGAGGGCCCCGTGGTCGACGTCGCCGTCGAGGCGGCGCCGCGCTGCCTCGCGGGCAAGGTGTACGTCGCCGTGCGGGCGGTCAACGCGGGCGACGCCCCGGTGGACGTCACGCTCGCCACCCCGTTCGGCACCCGCCGCGTCGAGGACGTCGCGCCCGGCGCGAGCGCGTACCAGTCGTTCGCGAGCCGCGCGACGGCGGTCCCGGACGGCGAGGCCGTCGTCACCGGCAGCGTCGCGGCAGCCCGGGACGGGGACGGCCCCGGCCGCGCCGACGCGACGAGCACGGAGGTGGTCGTCGACTACGCGGCGACCACCTGCTGACCTGCGGGTCCCCCGCCGCGCGGGGCGGGAGCGGTGTCGGACACCCGCTCCCGCCGCGCGCCCGGCGCTACCCGCAGGTGTGGGCGGGATAGCTCACGGTGACGCTCCGCCCCGCGGCCGAGGCGGTGGCCTCACCGGCGGGCAGGTCGGCCGCGCGTACGGCGAACGACTGGTACGCGCTCGCTCCCGGCTCCACCCCCGCGACCGCGCGAGTGCCGAAGGCCGTGGCGAGCTCGACGTCGAGCACGTCGTCCGAGACGTTCTCTGCCCGGACGGCGACGTACGCCTTGCCCGCGAGGCAGCGCGGCTGCGCCGTGACCTCGACCGCCGGCTCGACGTCCTCGACGGCGTCGAGGAAGACGCCTCCGAGCACGGCGTTCGGCCCGCTCACCCGGTCCGCCACGACGCGGACGGGCCTCTCGACGCGGTACGTCAGCCAGGCACCCTGCCCCGCGTCGGAGACGGTGTACGCGGGGTAGAGGACCGCACCGTCCGCGTCCTGGACTCGCACCGCCTGGGTGCGCGACCCGTCGTGGCTGTAGACGTAGACCGAGAGGTCGTAGACCTGACCGTCCGGCAGACCGACGTCGACCGCCGCGCTGGACCCGAACCAGGTCGACGCCCGACGCGCGGTCCCGTCCGGCGGAAGCTGCAACGCGCCCCCGCTCGTCGCCGTCTGCTGCCACGTGTACGCCGTCGTCCCGGCGACCGGGGCGACCGTCACTCCCTCGGGCAGGTCCTCGCCCACCTCCGGGATCGACCAGCCCGCGTCGCCGTAGGCCCCGATCCAGTCGCCTCGCGTCGTCTGGTCCACCCGGGGCGAGCCCTCCGGCGGGACGCCGACGCCCGCACCGACGGCCTCGAACACGTCGAGCGTCATCGACCAGTTCACCCCGGGGTCGGAGCGGAAGACGAGGTACACGTCGTGCGTGCCCTCGGGAGCCGTGACCGGCGCCGGGGCGGTCTCCGCGAACGTGAACCACCCTCCCGTGCTGTCGACCTTGGTCTGCGACACGAGCTCGCCGTCCGGCGCGCCGATCCGCATCTCGATGGTGCCGCCGCCCTCCGGGCCCGCCGACACGCGGTAGCGCACCGCGTCGATGCCCTGGAAGTTCATGTCGTCGTAGCGCACCCAGTCGCCGTCCTGGATCGCCCCCACGTACTGGCCGTTCTCCGCGGCGGCGTTGTTCTCCACGGCGACGCCGTCCTGGGCGTCGTGGTAGTGCGCCTGGAACCGCTTCGCGCGGTAGACGTGGGTGTCGCTCGAGGTGATCGGCTGGGCGCCGTCGACCCCGCCCTTGTCCGTGTAGCGGGCGTCGATCACCCAGAACGCGTCGGCCTCGGCGTGCCCCTCGTCGAGCAGGGTGGTCGCCTCGCCCTCGCACGCGTGCACGGGCGAGGTCGGGTGGGCGTGGTCGTCGTGCCCGAGCGCCGGCTGCACCGACAGGTCGGCGCAGTCGATCGTGCCGTCCTCCGGGTCGGTGACCTCGACCGACCACGGGATGACGTCGTTCCACCCGAAGAACGCCCCGTTCGGCGGAGACGTGATCTCGACCGTCGGCGCGGTGTTGCCGACCACGACGGCCACGGTCGCCGTACCCGTCTTCGCGTGCTCGGTGTCCTCGGTCACGGTCAGGCGCGCCTCGTAGTTGCCGTTCGCCGTGTACGTGTGGGTCGGGTTCGGCTCCGTCGAGGTCTCGCCGTCGCCGAACTCCCACAGGAAGGAGATGTCGTCCCCGTCCCCGTCGACGCTGCCCTCGCTCGTGAACGCGACCTCCAGCGGGGCCGTGCCGGACGTGACGTCCGCCCCTGCGACCGCCGTCGGCGCCTTGCCCGTGTCGGAGTAGTCGATGCGGTAGAGACCCGAGTTCGGGTTGTCGCGCCCGAAGCCGCCACCCCACTCGAGCAGGTAGAGCGCACCGTCGGGACCGAACTGGAGGTCGAGCGGCGCGAGGTAGGTGTTGTTGGTCAGGATCCGGTTGATCGCCAGGAGCTCTCCGTCCGCGTCGAGCGGGAGCTCGGCGATGAAGTTGCGCGCCCACTCGAAGAAGAGCGGCGTGCCGTCGTAGTACTCGGGCCACTTGCGGTCCGACTCGAGGTCCGGGTCGTAGTGGTAGGCGGGACCCGCCATGGGGGCACCACCACCGCTGCCGAGCTGCGGGAACTCGGCCGACTCACCGTAGGAGTAGTACACCTCGGGCGAGACCGACGCGGGCAGCTCGGTCAGGCCCGTGTTGTGGGGCGAGTCGTTCACCGGGTTCGCGCAGTCGAACTTCGGCCCGGACGTGTTCGTGGCGAAGTCGAAGTCGTTGTACGCGAGGTCGTTCGCGTGGCAGTACGGCCACCCGTAGTTGCCCGGTGCGTCGATGACCTGCCACTCGACGTAGCCCGCCGGGCCGCGGTTCGGGTTCGGGCTGCCCGCGTCGGGGCCGTAGTCGGCGAGGAAGACCGTGCCGTCGGGCTCGACGCTGAAGCGGAACGGGTTGCGGAAGCCCATGGCGTAGATCTCGGGCCGGGTCTTGTCGGCGCTGTCCTCGGCCTCCGGGAACATGTTGCCCTCCGGGACGGAGTACGTGCCGTCGGGCTCCGGGGTGATGCGCAGGAGCTTGCCGCGCAGGTCGTTCGTGTTCGCCGAGGTGCCCTGCGCGTCGAAGTGCTGACGACCGGGTCGCTCGTCGATCGGGGTGTACCCCGACGACTGGAACGGGTTGACGTCGTCGCCGACGGAGAGCCAGAGGTTGCCCTCGGCGTCGAAGCGCAGCGTCCCACCGGTGTGGCCGATGTCGTTCGGGTCGGCCGCCCGGGTCGCGGGGACCTCGAGCATGACCTTCTCGGTCGAGAGCTCCATCGTGTTGCCGTCCATGGTGAACCGGGAGAGCCGGTTGAACCCGTCCGGGGCCGGGGTGTCGGCCGGCGAGTAGTAGACGTAGACCCACTGGTTCGTGGCGAACTCGGGGTCCAGCGCGAGGCCGAGGAGGCCGTTCTCACCCCCGCCGTAGACCGGGAGCGTCGCTGCCGTCACGGTCGAGCGCTGCTCGGGGTCGTAGATGCGCACCTGCCCGCGCACGAGCTCCGTGAAGAACACCCGGCCGTCGTCGGCGATCGCGATTCCCCACGGAGCAGAGGTGTTCGTGTCGAGCGCGACCTTGTCGAAGTTGCTCCAGTCGGTCGCGCCGCAGTCACCCTCGGCCACACCGGCCGCGTAACGGGCACCGCCCAGGGCGTGCGCACGCACGGCGGGCTCCGCGTACGCGGACTTCGCGTGCCCGATCGACGTGATCCACGTGCGACCGCCCTCGTAGGCGGAGCACCACGTGACCGGGTGGTCCGTCATCCGGCCGGGCGTCGAGGCCGGGACCGAGGTCGGGTCGAGCTGGGCGAGGACGTGCTTGTCGCCGCGTACCGACTGGGTGAACCCGTACCACTCCTCGTCCCGCTGCAGGCGGTCCGGGAGCTCCGCCGTGGAGGGGTGCTCGTGGTCGACGACCGTCAGCTCGCCCGGCGTGCCCGCGGCGGAGTGCGCGGTGAACTCCGTACCGATGAGGTTGCGGTAGAACGTGTTGCCCTGCTCCATGTCGAGCGGGTTGTGCATCGCGACGACCCCGCCGCCGCCCCGGACGTAGCGCTCGAACGCGCCCTCCTCCGCAGCGTTCCAGACATCGCCCGACGCGTTCGCGAGCACGACGACGTCGAAGTCGGCCAGGCCCTCGTCGGTGAACGCCGTGGAGTCCGTCGCCTGGACCGCCTCGAAGCCGTGCGCCGCGGCGAGCTCGTCCCACATCGCCCGCGCCTCGGGCACCGAGTCGTGGACGAACCCCGCGGTCTCGGAGAAGATCAGCGCCCGGAACTCGGGCCCCTCCGCGTGCTCGTGGCCGGGGTGGGCCTGGGCGGTGAGCCCCGCCCCCGCGACCAGCCCTGTGGTGATGGCGAGGCCGGCGACGGCCGCCACGCCTCTTCTTCGCATCCTCATGCCTGCTCCTTCGTGTCGCACCGTTGCGTGTGAGTCAGGGGGCCTGTCGATCAGGTGGCAACTTTCGCCTGCCTGTCGTCAGAACCTGCGGAGGATGCTACTGTCGGCGACGACACATCGCAATACTAGTCAGTATGGTGACCTCATCAAAAGGCTGGCATCGCAACACAGACACGGAATCGCGGCCCCGACCAGACGGTACGGAGACGCTGAACAAGGGAGTTCTTCCATGGCAGAGATCGGGATCGGTTTCCACACCGATGCCTTCAACTCGACGCACAAGTCGTTCGAGGACGCCCTCGCCTGGGCGCAGGAGAACGGGGTGCACTACATCGAGCCGGGCGTGATCGAGGGAGCGTGCTGGATCCACGGCCTCGGGTACTTCCCGCACGTCTCCCTGCTCGAGGACCCCGCGCTCCTGCGGCGGAAGATGGAGACGTACGGCGTCCAGCTCTCGCAGATCGACGCGGCCTACCCGCTCTCCGGCCGCGACGGCATGAGCATCGGCGTCCCGTACGTGCAGAAGGCCATCGCCTGGGCCGCCCTGGCCGGGTCGCCCCGCGTCGCGACGACCGACGGTCTGCACAAGCCCGAGGGCCTGGACGACCGCGAGGCGCTGGACCTCATGAAGCGCAGCTACCAGGAGATCATGCGGGTCGCGGAGGCGCACGAGGTCGTGGTGAACATCGAGGTGCACGGCTACTTCACGACCAGGGCCGACTGGCTCGAGGAGATGCTCGACTACTGCGGGGACACGCCGTGGCTCCGCCTGAACCTCGACACCGGCAACACGTTCATCGCGGGCAACGACCCGGTCGAGTTCGCGACCCGGTTCCTCGACAAGATCGACCACGTCCACATCAAGGACGTGTCTCCCTCGCTGGCCGAGTCGCTGCGCGGCGGGGCGACCGGGATCGCACTGAGCCACGTCGCGGCCGGCGACGGTGTCAACGCCGAGAACATCAGCAAGATCCTGCGCCTGCTGAGCGACCGTGAGTTCGACGGCGTGCTGAGCATCGAGTGCGAGGGGCAGGGCGGCCCCATGCTCGCCGACTCGCTGGCGTGGCTGCGGAGGGAGGTGGCCGAGGCCGGGTTCACCGAGCGCGCACCGGCGCTGCCCCGGGCCGCGTGAGGCCGCGCCGAGCCCTCGCTCGCCCTCCTCGCGGCGTGCTGCTCCGTACCGCGCGGTACGGAGCAGCACGGTAGCCTGGGCACGTGACCGAGACGACCACCGCTACGGCCGCACGGAGCGACGAGCTCGCCCTCGCGGCGTTCCGCCTGTTCTCGACGCGCGGGATCGTCGGCGTGAACATGGATGCGATCGCCGCGGAGGCGGGTGTCACCAAGGGCAGCCTCTACTGGCACTACTCCTCCAAGAAGGAGGTCGTCCTGGCTGCGTGCGCCGTGTACTACCGACGGTGGCGCGACAACATGGCGAGTGCCACGGAGGGTGCGTCGAGCAGGCTCGCTGCCGTGGAGGCCGCCGTCGCCTACTCGGTCCGGGACTGCCTCCTGGACGACGAGAACCGGGTGTTCACCACGGAGATCGTCGCGCAGGCGCTCTACGACACGGACGTCCGCGCGAGCTGGGCGGGGTTCCTCGACGAGGCCGAGCGGTACTTCCTCGGGTTGGTCCACCGCGCCGTCGGCGCCGGTGAGATCGAGCTGGACGACGTCGACGGGGCCGTCGAGCTGATGTTCTCCGCCATGGAGGGCATCAAGCAGACCGCGCTGTTCCGCCCGCTGTCCGGCACGAGCGAGAGCGAGACGCGCATCCGTCGGCAGCTCATGTCGCTCCTCGGCCGCTGAGCCGCGCCCGGTAGCACCTCCTCGCGCCCCTACCCGCGTCGCACACGCACACCCATCGGCTCCGCTCCCGCGGACGCCCCACCGACCCCGTCCGGACCGACCAGGCCGCGGGTCTCCCCGTCGCGCGGTCTTCGGCCGCGCCTACCCGCCTCCGGCGGGACGACGACGTCTCACCTAGGAGAACCACCTCATGAAGAACCCCCGAGTCCTCACCACCGGAGCGGCGCTCGGCGCGCTCCTCCTCCTCGCCGCATGCACCACGGACTCCCCGACCGCCGGCTCCGAGACCGCCCCGGCGCCGTCGGAGAGCACGGACGCCGGTGGCGCCGGCTCCGAGTGGTTCGTCCAGGCGGACTACGACCGTCAGCTCGCCCAGCGCGAGATCGTGCCCGAGGGCCCGGCCGACCAGCCGTGGCTGCAGGCCATCGAGCCGGAGTACGTGGACACGGCTGAGTTCGCGAGCGCGGAGGGCGGCAACACGCTGTGCTTCTCGAACGCCTCGGTGTCCAACCCGTGGCGCGTGACCGGCTGGATCACGATGCAGCAGCAGGTCGACGTACTGAAGTCCGAGGGCGTGATCGGCGAGTTCCGTGTCTCGGACGCGGCGGACGACGACAACAAGCAGATCTCCGACATCCAGGCGTTCGTCAACGCCGGCGACTGCGACGCGATCATCATCTCGCCGTCCACGACGGCGACCCTGACGCCGGCGGTCGAGGCCGCGTGCGAGTCGGGCAAGCCCGTCATCGTGTTCGACCGCGGCGTGAACACCGACTGCATGGTCACGTTCATCCACCCGATCGGCGGCTACGCCTACGGCGCGGCGGGCGCGGACTTCCTCGTCGAGAACCTCGAGCCCGGGTCCACCGTCCTCGGTCTCCGCGTGGCACCGGGCGTCGACGTGCTGGAGAACCGCTGGGCCGCGGCCGACAAGATCTTCTCGGAGTCCGAGCTCGAGGTCGTGGGCGCGGAGTTCACCGGTGGTGACGGCGCGAAGATCAAGGACATCGTCACGCAGTACCTCCAGCGCGGCGACGTGGACGGCATCTGGATGGACGCGGGCGACGGGGCCGTCGCGGCGGTCGAGGCGTTCGAGGACGCCGGCAAGCCCTACCCGGTGATGGTCGGAGAGGACGAGATGTCCTTCCTGCGCACCTGGAAGGAGTCCGACCTCACGGCGGTGGCCC
This sequence comes from Cellulosimicrobium protaetiae, assembly GCF_009708005.2. Taxonomy (NCBI): domain Bacteria; kingdom Bacillati; phylum Actinomycetota; class Actinomycetes; order Micrococcales; family Promicromonosporaceae; genus Cellulosimicrobium; species Cellulosimicrobium protaetiae. The sequence goes on from NZ_CP052757.1 coordinate 293,416, forward strand.
CGGTGTACTCGAACTTCCAGTGGCGCACCCCGATCCTCGCGGCGCAGATGATCTGGGCCGGCGAGCAGGTGCCGTCGGAGTGGGTCCTGCCGCAGTCGCCGATCGAGGCCGAGGAGCTGGACGCGTACCTCGAGGCGAACAAGGACATGCCGTCCCTGCACTACGCGAAGTTCGGCGGCGAGGACCTGCCCGGGTTCCCCGAGGCCTGGACCGACCGCTGACCGACCGCTGACCGACCGCTGACCGACCCGCACCCGCAGCGCGGCGCCGAGCCTGACGAGCACAGGCTCGGCGCCGTCATGCGGAGTCGGACCGGTGAGCACCACAGCCATCGGCCGGGCACGAGCCGCGACCGCGCGCGGCGGTCACGGAATCCTGGGACGCTGTGCTGGCTCTGGAAGGACGTCTACCGCGTGAAGGAGTCGAGATGATGCGTGTGCGGCCTCGGGCGTGGGTCGGTGTGGCCGTGTGGGTCGTCTACGGCCTGGTGGTGGTCGTGCTGCAGAAGTCCAGCGGCATCCCCTACACCGACTTTGGCGACTCCCCGTCGAACCTGTGGCGCGGTGCGGTCCTGTCCCTGGTCGTCGGCGCAGTCGTCCTGGTCGCCGTCACGACATGGCTCGGCTGGTGGCGTCCCGCCCTGCGCGAGCGTCGCACCACGAGAGCGCGGTGGACGATCATCGCGCCGGCGCTGCTGGTCGTCGCCGTGGTCGGCAACCTCGTGAGCACGACGTGGTCAGCAGTGAGCCTGGAGTTCGTCCTGGCCGCCCTGGCACTGGGTGTCTTCGTCGGGTTCACCGAGGAGCTGACCACACGCGGCGTGCTGCTCGTGGGCCTGCGCGGAAGCGTCGCGGAGATCGGGGTCGCCCTGATCTCGAGCCTGTGCTTCGGCCTCATGCACGGGATCAACATCTTCCTCGGCCAGTCGGTGGCCGCCACCCTGCCGCAGATCGGCCAGGCGTTCCTGCACGGACTGACGTTCTACATCCTGCGCCGGGTGACCGGGTCCTTGATCGCCGCGATGGCCCTGCACGGCGCGTGGGACTTCTCCGTCTTCAGCCTCGAGCAGGCCGGCGGATCGAACCCGTTGGCGATCCTGGCGATCGTCTCCGGCGTCCTTGCGCTCGTCTTCTTCTGGTTCGCCGCCCGGGACGCCCAAGAAGCCGTCGAGGGCCGCGAACCCGACCCCGCCGCCGCGACCGCCTGAGCGGCGAGCATGGACAGGAACGGGCCGGACTCGACCGGCACCAATCTCGCAGAGACCGCCGTGCCCTTCCGGGTCCGCCCGACGGTGTGGGTAGGTCTGGCCGTGGTCGCGGCCTACGCGGTCCTCATCACGATCGACGACCTCCTTCCCGGAGGGAGCGACGGGGACATCGCGGACCCCACGCTCTCCTTCCTGCGCACCCACGTCCTGCCCCTGACGATCATCGCCGTCCTGCTGGTGGCGTTCGTGCGCCGGGCAGGCTGGTGGACTCCGGTCTGGCACGACCCGCCCGACCGCCGCGCGCCGCGGTGGTGGTGGGTGTTCCCCGGCGTCTACCTGGTGGTGATCGCCGGGAACCTGAGCCAGGTCGACTGGGGCCAGGCGACCGGCTACCTGCTCGTCGTGGCGGCCGGCACCCTCCTCGTCGGGTTCACCGAGGAGCTCGCTCTGCGCGGGATCCTGCTCACCGGTGCTCGCGGCTCGTGGCCAGAGCTGCCCGCGTTCTTCCTGACGTGCTTCGTGTTCGGGGCGCTGCACTCCCTGAACCTCGTGCACGGCGCCCCGTTGGTGCCGACCCTGATCCAGGTCGGGGTGACGTCGTTCCTCGGGGCCGTCTACTACGCGGCCCGCCGCACGGGGGGCTTGTGGCTCGCCGTCGTGCTGCACTTCCTGGCCGACTTCGCCCTCTACGCCGCCGGCTACTCCGACTCGAGCAACGGCAACCCGCCCGCCTGGGGAGCGCTGTCGCTGACGCTGCTCGCCGTGCTGAGCATCCCGCTCATCGTCTCGATCGCCCGCGGCACGCGACGACCAGCCTGACCGCCGACCAGAAGAGTCCTCGGGGCCCGCAGTCCTGCGAGCTCCACGCGCGAGCCTTTCAGTACGTCCAGCGCAGCGCCTTCGTGGCCAGGCCGCGCCACTAGCCGACGGTGCGGGCGCGCAGCGTCGCCGCGACCGACGACCAGCCGCCGCGCGACCGCACCAGAACGAGGTCGGCGACCGCGCCGGGGACGAGCGCACCGCGGTCGGAGAGACCCGCCGCCCGCGCGGGGCCGGAGGTGACGAGCGCGACCGCCGCCGGGAGCGAGGCCAGGCCCTCGCGCACGAGCACGTCGACGGCGGCGAGCATCGCCGACGGCACGTAGTCGGACGCGAGCGCGTCGACCAGGCCGAGGGCGACGAGCTCGCGCGCGGAGACGTTGGCCGCGTGCGACCCGCCGCGCACCGCGTTCGGGGCACCTGCGACCACCACGAGACCGGCGGCCCGCGCCGCGCGCGCCGCCTCGACCGTCGTGGGGAACTCTGCGACCGCACCGCCCCGCGCGACGAGGGCCTCGACGTCCGCCGCGGTCTCCGGGTCGTGCCCGGCGAGCCGCACCCGTCCGGCCCGGGCGAGGCCGCCGAGCCAGTCCAGCGAGGCCGCCGCGACGTCCGCACGGGCCTCCCGGTCCGCGCGCCACCGGGCCACGTGGTCGCGCGCGGCGTCCGCGGACATGCCGGCGCGCTCGACGAGCCACCGCTCCATCGTCGCCGGCCGTGCGTACTGCCCGATGCCCGGGGTGTGGTCCTCGTGCGAGACCAGCGGCACCCCGTCCGCCGCGGTGAGCTCCGGCTCGGACGCCGCCTCGTCGAGGACGGCGCGCAGCTCGGCCACCGCGGCGGGGCACCGCACGTCAAGGCGGTGCAGCGCGCGGGCGCCGTCGGCACGGGCCGCGTCGTCCGCGAGCGCCGCGAGCACCTCGCGCGGCTCGGGCTCGCCCGCCGGCAGCCCGACGGGCGTCCGCTCCCCGTAGGCGACGCCGTGGAAGGCGGTGAGGACGCCCCCGGCGGCGAGCCGCGCGGTCGCGGTGCGCACCGCGAGCGGGACGGGCAGCCGCGCGCCGGGGCGGGGGCGCACCTCGTGGCCGAGGACGTCGGTGTGCACGTCGACGAGGCCGGGCAGGAGCAGGGCGCCGCCGCCGTGGAGGTCGGGGCGGGAGCCGCGCGGCGCGGGCCCGACCTCGACGACGCGGCCCGCGCGCACGACGACGCGCGCGTCGTCGACGACGGCGTCGGGTAGCACGGCGGTCACGCCGCCCAGCACGTAGTCGGCCGGAGCACGGGTGAGGTCACGGGCCCCGTGCCCGGCCGCCGGTGCGGGCCGTCCCGCGGCGCCGGGCTCGGCGGTGGTCACAGACATGGACGCATGTTGTCCGGACGACCTGGCGAGACGGTGAACGACAGTTCACCGTCGGTTCACCCGCGCAGGGCCGTCGGTTCGTCCGCACCTTCCAGACTCCAGTCGGCGCCGGCCCCGGTGCCGCCTCGGACGTCACCCCCCGGAGTCGACATGAAGACCACCACCTCCCCCTTCGTCGCCGTGGCCCTCGCGGGCGTCGCGGCGCTCGCCCTGTCCGCGTGCGGGGGGTCGAGCGAGGCCGCCGACGCGTCCGCGACCGGCACGACCGAGAGCGGCTTCCCGGAGGTCCTGCGCCTCGGCGCCATCCCGGCGGAGAACTCGACCGACCTCGCCGCCGGGTACGAGCCGATCATCGCGATGCTCGAGGCCGAGACCGGGTCGGAGGTCGAGGTGAGCCAGGCGTCCGACTACGCGGGCGTCATCGAGGGCCTCATCGCCGACAAGGTCGACATCGCGTTCCTCGGCTCGTTCGCGTACGTCATCGCGACGCACAACGACGCGGCGATCACGCCGCTCGGCGCGGTGATCGAGGAGAAGGGCGCCGAGCCCGGCTACTACTCGCTCGGCATCACGCAGGGCGACAACGCCGAGATCGACGGGCTCGAGGACTTCGCGGGCCGCAGCGTGTGCTTCGTCGACCCGGGCTCCACGTCGGGGTTCCTCTACCCCAGCTCGGGCCTCATCGACGCGGGCGTCATCACGTCGGGCACCGAGAAGGACCTCGCCGCGGGCGTGCAGCCCGTGTTCGCGGGCGGGCACGACGCGTCGGCGCTCGCCGTCGCGGCCGGCGACTGCGAGGCCGGTTTCGCGATGCAGTCGATGGTCGAGGACACGCTGCCCGCGGCGGGCGACCTCGCCGAGGGTGATCTCAAGGAGGTCTGGAAGTCGCCGAAGATCTCGGGCTCGCTGTTCGTCGGCAACGACGCGCTCGGCGAGGAGAACATCGCCACGCTCACGTCGCTCATCACGGAGAAGGCCAACTCGGAGTACCTGCTCTCGCAGGGGTTCTGCGACGGCGAGTGCCTGCTGACGGACGAGGACGCGTGGGGCTTCGCGCCCGCGCAGGACTCCGACTACGACGGCACGCGCGAGGTCTGCACGCTCACGAAGTCGGACAAGTGCCAGGGCTGACCGTGCCCGCCGCGCCGGTGGCGACGGAGCCGCTCGTCCGGGTGCGTGGTCTGGTCAAGGAGTTCGACGGGACCACGGCCCTGGCGGGCGTCGACCTCGACGTCGCGCGCGGCGAGCTGCTCGTCCTGCTGGGCCTGTCGGGCTCCGGCAAGTCGACGCTCCTGCGCTGCCTCAACGGGCTCCAGCGCCCGACCGCGGGCGAGGTGACAGTCGCGGGGACGCGCGTGGACCGCGCGTCGTCGCGCGAGCTGCGCCGGCTGCGCACCGAGGTGGGCTTCGTGTTCCAGCAGTTCAACCTCGTCGCCCGCCTCACGTGCCTGGAGAACGTCCTCGTCGGCGGGCTCGGGCGCGTGCGCGGCCCGCGGTACGGGATCTCGACGTACTCGCGCCGCATGCGCGCCGAGGCGCTCGCCCACATCGAGCGCGTCGGCCTCGCGGACCAGGCGTACCAGCGCGCGGACACGCTCTCGGGCGGGCAGCAGCAGCGGGTCGCGATCGCGCGCACGCTGATGCAGCGGCCCCAGCTCGTGCTCGCGGACGAGCCGGTCGCGTCCCTCGACCCGGAGAACGCGGGCGCGGTCATGGACCTGTTCGTGCGCGTGTGCGCCGAGGAAGGGCTGACCGTGGTGTGCACGCTGCACCAGGTCGACCTCGCGCTCGGCTGGGCGGACCGCCTCGTGGGGCTGCGGCACGGGGAGAAGGTCCTCGACCGTCCCGCCGCAGGCCTCACGCGGGACGAGGCGCTGGCCATCTACCGGCGCGTCGAGCCGGGCACCGGCGCGAGCGAGGTCGTGGCCGGGTCGGGCGCGGCCGCCGACCTCGCCGGCGACACCGCGCGGCGCTCCCGCGCGCGGGTACCGGCGTGACCGCGCCCGCGCCCGCACCGGAGGCGACGCGCGCGGTCCGGGAGGCCCACGCCCCGACGACTCCCCCGCCGCTCCCCGCGCGCCCGCGCACCCCACGCCGGCAGCTCGTGCTGCGCGGGCTGGCCGGGGGCGCGGTGGTCGCGACGCTCGTCGCGGCGTCGTCCATCGGGCTCGACCTGCCCACGCTGGTCGCCGGCGGCGAGGACGTCGCGAACCTCGTCGAACGCATGCTGCCGCCGCGCGTCGACGACCCCGCCCGGATCGCGACGCTCGCCCTGGACACGGTCCTCATGGCGTTCCTCGGCACGGTGCTCGCGACGGTCCTGTCGGTCCCGCTCGCGTTCCTCGCCGCCCGCACGACGACGCCGCACCCCGCCGTAGCGGCCGTCGCGCGCGCGGTCATCACGTTCTGCCGCGCCGTGCCCGACCTCGTCTTCGCCGTGCTGTTCGTCCGGGCCCTCGGCCTCGGCGTCCTGCCCGGGGTCCTCGCGCTCGCGCTGCACTCCGTGGGCATGCTCGGCAAGCTCTTCGCGGACGCGATCGAGGATGCCGACCCAGGCCCGCGCGAGGCCGTGCGCAGCGTGGGCGTCGGGAGGCTGCGCGAGCTGCTGAACGGCGTCGTGCCGCAGGTCGTGCCGGCGTGGGTGTCGGCGTTCGTCTACCGGGTCGACATCAACCTGCGGACGTCGGTGGTGCTCGGGTTCGTCGGCGCGGGCGGCATCGGGTTCGCCCTCCAGGACGCCCTGCGGGGCCTCGTGTACCCCAAGGCGCTCGGGATCGTCGCCGTCATCCTGGTGCTGATCGCCGTCATGGAGCTGCTGGCGGTCGCGGTCCGGCGGACGCTGCTCGCACCGCGCCGGCCGCGGTTCCGCCGCGACCGGGCCGTGCGCTGGGTCTCGGGAGGCGCTGCGGCGGCCCTCGTCGTCGTCTCCTTCGTCCGCCTCGACATCGACCCGCTCGCCGTCGTCACCTCGGTCCCCAGCCTGCTCGAGGTCGCCGGCCGCACGTTCCCGCCCGACCTCACCTCGCTCGGTCCCGCGCTGTGGGAGGCGATGCTCCAGACGCTCGCGATCGGGCTCGTCGCCACGGGGATCGGGGTCGTGCTGTCCCTGCCGCTGGGCCTGCTCGCCGCGCGCACCGTGGCCCCGCACCCCGTCGTCTACGCGGCCGCGCGCACGACCATCCTCGTCGTCCGGGCGATCCCCGAGCTCATCCTCGCCGTCGTCTTCGTCGCCGCCGTGGGCCTCGGGCCCGTCGCCGGGGCGATGGCCCTCGGCATCGGCTCGATCGGGTTCCTCGGCAAGCTCGTCGCCGACGCGGTCGAGGAGATCCCGCCGGGCCCCGCGGAGGCGGTGCGTTCGGTCGGCGGCGGCTGGTGGAAGGTCCTCTTCTCCGCCGTCCTGCCGCAGGGGATGCCGTCGATCGTCGGGTCGGGCCTGTACCTGCTCGACGTCAACATCCGCACCTCGACGATCCTCGGGATCGTCGGCGCGGGCGGCGTCGGGTTCCTCCTCTTCGAGGCGGTCCGCACCCTCCACTTCGAGGTGGCCGGCGGGATCGTCCTCCTCGTGTTCCTCGTCGTCCTCGTCATCGAGAGGCTCTCCGGATGGATCCGCGCACAGCTGACCTGACCACCGTCGCGCTCTGGGAGGGAGGCACCGCCGTACGGCTCGCCGAGGTCCCGCTGCCCGACCTCATGCCGGGCGAGGTCCTCGTCCGGGTCCGGCTCGCGACCGTGTGCGGCAGCGACCGGCACACCGTCACCGGACGACGGCGCTCGCCGGCACCGTCCGTCCTCGGCCACGAGGCCGTGGGCGAGGTCGTGGGTCTCGGGCCCGACGGCGCCCGCTCCGTGGACGGGCGCCCGCTCCGCCCGGGCGACCGCGTGGTCCCCGGCGTCGCCGTCGCGTGCGGCGCGTGCGACCGCTGCCTCGCCGGCCGGACCGCGAAGTGCCGCGCCGTCCGCAAGGTGGGGCACGAGTCCTTCGAGTCCGAGTGGGCGCTGAGCGGCACCTACGCCCGGCACCTCGTGCTGCCCGCCGGCGCGACCCTCGCCCGGGTACCCGCCCGGCTGCCCGACGAGCTCGCCGCGCCCGCGGCGTGCGCGACCGCGACCGTGATGGCGGTCGTCGAGGCCGCCGGCCCGCTCGCGGGCCGGCGGGTGCTCGTGAGCGGGGCCGGGATGCTCGGCATCACGGCCGTGGCCGCCGCGCGCGACGCCGGGGCGGCCGAGGTCGTCGTGACCGACCCGGACCCCGCGCGGCGCGGGCTCGCGCTCCGGTTCGGCGCGACCTCCGCGCGCGCCGTCGACGAGCCCGTCGGCCTCGTCGACGTCGCGATCGAGCTCTCCGGGGCGAGCCCCGCCGTCGCGCGCTGCCTCGACGTGCTCGACGTCGGCGGCCGCCTCGTGCTCGCCGGGTCCGTGGCGCCCGCGCCCGCCGTCGCGGTCGACCCGGAGCGCGTCGTGCGGGGATGGCTCACGGTCACGGGCGTCCACAACTACGAGCCGCGGCACCTGGGCGCGGCGCTCGACCTGCTCGACCGCACGCGCGACGTCGTCCCGTGGCGCGAGCTCGTGTCGGCGCCCGTCCCGCTCGACGCCCTGGGCGACGTGCTCGCCGGATCTCCCGGCACGGCCCCCCGCGTCGCGGTCCGCCCGTGACGGACGGGTCAGGCCTCGCCGAGCTCCAGCACGACGCGGACCGCGTCGGCGCGCACCCACCGCTCCGTGGACAGCAACGGGCGACCGCCGACGCCGTCGCGCGCGAGGCTCGCGATGAGCCACGCCGGGTCGCCGGGGCGGCAGCCGAGCCCTGCGCTCGCGTCGTCCGGTACCGACTCCATGCTCGCCCGGGTCCAGGCGCGCTCCGGCACCACGCGCGCGGACTGGCGCAGGATCGTGTCGAGCGACTCCTCGTGCCGCAGCGCCGCCGGCAGCTCGGGCACGAGCGCGGCTGCCAGCCACTCGACGCCCCACGCCGCGGGCATGCCGTCGATGAACGACCGGCGCACGAGGCGGAAGCCCGCCGTGCCGGGCGCGGTCTCCAGGGCCGCCGCGACGTCGTCGGGCAGCGGCACCTCGTCGCACGCGAGCACGACGGCGCGCGGCTCCGCGCCCACGGCGCGCAGCGTCCGGCTCCACGACGGCGCGCGACCCGGTGCCACCAGGTAGTCGACCCGGCGCCGGGTGAACGTGCCCTGGCCCTGGATCCGGCTCACGAGCATGCGCCGCTCGAGCTCGGCGAGCGCCGCGCGCGCTGCGGCCCGCCCGACGCCGAACCGCTGCCCCACCTCCGCCTCGGACGCCACGCGCGTCCCGGGCGGGAGCCGCGTGAGCTCCTCGGCGAGCACGCGCACGATCTCGGTCGACCTCGTCACGGGCGGACCGTACCGCCCGCAGGTGGACCCCCGGTGAACTCGACCCCTGACGGAAGGACCCTCATGCCCCGCCCCACCCCCGCCCACGTCGTCGTCGTCGGGGCCGGAGTCGTCGGCCTCGGCGCCGCTGCCGAGGCGCACCGGCGCGGCCACCGCGTGACCGTCGTCGAGCAGGCGTCCGCCGTCGTCGGCTCCTCGGTGCAGAACTTTGGCCACGTCTGCACGACGGCGCAGGCCGGCCAGGCGCGCACGTACGCGCTCGCCGCCCGCGAGCGCTGGCTCGCGCTCGGTGCCGCGGCCGGGTTCGCGGTCGCCCCGGTCGGCACGCACGTCGTCGCCCGCACGGCGGCCGAGCTGCGCCTGCTCGGCGAGCTCGCGGACGAGCGCGGCGCGGACGAGGTGCGCCTGCTCGGAGCCGACGAGGCCCGGGCCGCGCTTCCCGTCCGGGCGGCGGACGTCGTCGGCGCGGCGCACCTGCCGCTCGACCTCCAGGTGGACCCGCGCGCGGCCGCGCCGGCGCTCGCGGCCTGGCTGGCGTCGCAGGGCGTCGAGTTCCGGTGGCGCACCGCCGCGCGCACCGTGCGCACGGGACGGGTCGAGACGACGCGCGGGCCGCTCGACGCGGACGTTGTCGTCGTGGCCACGCACCACGACCTCGACCGCCTCCTGCCGGACGTCGCCGCGTCCGTGGGGCTGCGCCGCTGCCGGCTCCACATGCTCCGCGTCCGCCCCGGGTCGCCGCTCGGGCTCCGCACCCCGCTGCTCACCGGCTGGTCGACCGTGCGCTACGCGGCGCTCACCGCGTGCCCCTCCGCGCCGGACGTCGCCGCGGAGCTGTCCGCGGCCGACCCCGACGCGGCGCGGTGGGACGTCAATCTCATGGCGACGCCGCAGGCCGACGGCACGCTCCTCCTCGGCGACACGCACGCGCGCGGCAACGACGCGCCCGTCTTCCAGGACGAGGCGGGCTTCGAGGTGCTGCTGCGCCTCGCCCGCGACCTGTTCGGCCGCGACGACCTCGCCGTCGTCGAGCGCTGGCAGGGCACGTACGCCTCGGCGCCCGACCGCGAGCTCCTCCTGGCCGAGCCCGAGCCCGGCGTCCACGTCGCGACGGTGACGACCGGCATCGGCATGACCACGGGCCTCGGGCTCGCCGCCGACGCCCTCGACCGCGCAGGCCTCCCCGACCTCTCCTGACGGCGCGCGACCTCCGCCCGCCCCCGCAACGCACCACCCCATCGGAAGGACACCACCGTGATCGCTCTCGCAGCCTTCGACATCGCCGGCACGACCGTGGAGGAGGGAGGGGCCGTCTACCGCGCGCTGCACGACGCGGTGCGCCGGCACGGCAGCACCGCCGACGTCGACGACGTCGCGCGCTGGATGGGCGCCGACAAGCGCACCGCCATCCGCGCGCTGCTCGCGCTCGGCGGCGACTCGACGGCCGTCGAGGAGACCTTCGCCGACTTCGAGCGGATCCTGCGCGAGACGTACGACGCGACCCCGCCCGTCGCGATGCCCGGGGCGCTCGAGACGTTCGCCTCCCTCCGGGAGCAGGGGGCGCGGATCGCCCTCACGACCGGCTTCTCCGCCGTCGTCACCGGGCTCCTGCTCGACCGGCTCGGGTGGCGGGCGGGCGTCGTCGACGCCGTCGTCACGACCGACGACGTCCCCGCCGGCCGCCCAGCGCCGTACATGGTGCACCGGGCGATGGAGCGCACGGGCATCACCGACGTCGCGCAGGTCCTCACCGTGGGCGACACGGTGCTCGACCTGCGCGCCGGGACGCAGGCCGGTGCGCGCGTCGTCGTCGGCGTGCTCAGCGGCGGGGTCCCGCGCGCGGTCCTCGAGGCGGCGCCGCACACCCACGTCGTCGACAGCGTGGCCGACCTGCCCGCCGTGCTCGACGAGGTCGCGGACGGGGCTCACGAGCCCGAGCCCGCGCGCTGACGTGCCCGGGGCGGTCCGCGGTCCCTCTCGGACCGCCCCGGCACCGCTCCACGTTCGTGGGCGGCTCCGCGTAGGTTGGTCCCATGCGGATCGGAGCCCACCTCGACCAGTCGGACGTCGTCGCGCAGGCAGCGAGCATCGGCGCGGACGTCGCCCAGGTCTTCCTCGGCGACCCCCAGTCCTGGAAGGGACCGGAGTTCACCTTCCCCGGCGGGGCGGAGGCGCTGAAGGCCGCGGCGGCGGCGGCCGACCTCGAGCTCGTCGTGCACGCGCCGTACGTCATCAACGTCGCGAGCCCCAACAACCGCATCCGCATCCCGAGCCGCAAGCTGCTCCAGCAGATCGTCGACGGCGCGGCGGCGGTCGGGGCGACGGGCGTCGTGGTCCACGGCGGTCACGTCACCGCGAAGGAGGACCCGGAGAAGGGGTTCGACAACTGGCGCAAGGCGATCGACGCGCTCCAGACGGACGTCACGGTCTACGTCGAGAACACCGCGGGCGGTGACTTCTCCATGGCCCGGCGCCTCGAGCGCATCGAGGGCCTGTGGGCCGCGATCCAGCAGGCCGACGGCGCGGACACCGTGGGCTTCTGCCTCGACACGTGCCACGCGTGGGCGGGCGGCATCGACCTCACGACGGCGGTCGACCAGGTCCGCGCGATCACGGGCCGGGTGGACCTCGTGCACCTCAACAACAGCCGCGACACCGCCGGGTCCGGCGCCGACCGCCACGCGGGCCTCACGGCCGGCACGATCGACCCGGAGCTCCTGCTCGGCGTCGTCCGGGCGGCCGGGACGTCGGTCGTGTGCGAGACGCACGCGGACGTCCCCGCCGACGTCGCGTGGCTGCGCGAGCAGCTCGGCTGACCGTGACCGACCCGCGGCCGATGCGGCTCCGCAACGCGACGGTGGACGCGCGCGACCCGCGCGCGCTCGCCGAGTTCTACCGCCGCCTCACCGGCTGGGAGTACACCCCCGGGCACGAGCAGAGCGACCCGGCCGGCGACGACTGGCTGTCGCTCCAGATCCCCGGCGGCGCGTCGCGCCTCGCCTTCCAGCGGTCCGACGCCGACGTCCCGCCGTGGCCCGGCGGCGCCCGGGTGCACGTCGACCTCGACGTGCCCGACCTTGCCGCGGCGCACGAGCACGCACTCGCGTGCGGCGCGCGCCCGCTGACGGGGACGCCGGAGGAGGAGGGCCACCCCGACGACCTCTTCCGCGTCTACGCCGACCCCGAGGGCCACCCGTTCTGCCTCAGCTCGCCGCCGCTCGACCACGCCTGACGGTGATGACGTGAGCGAGCCCCGCAGCGGTCCTCCGGACTCCCGACGCCGCGGGGCCCAGGGTCAGCGCGAGCCTGCGCCCCACCTCGGGCAGAGACTGGTCCCATGGCCTCGACGTCGGGTTCGAGCACCGCGCGCACCGTCGTGGCGCTCGGGCTGCTCCTGAGCGCGAGCCTGCTCGTCGCCTGCTCGTCCGGGCTCGACCCGAGCCCGACGCCCGCGGGGAGCTCCTCGGCCACACCCGCCCCCGGGCCGTCGGACCGCTCGACACCGCCCGAGCCGACGGCATCCGCTCCCGCCGCTGCGGCGGACCAGGGCGGCCCCGCGGCGCAGGACGTCCCCGCGTCGGCGCCGCCCGCGGTCCCGCAGGCGCCCGTCTTCGAGAGCACCGTCTCCGAGATCGACGCCGGCCTCGCGGCGCGCATGACTCCCTCGTCCTGGCGCGAGGGCTGCCCGGTGCCCCTCTCCGACCTGCGGTACCTGACGCTGAGCCACCGCACGTTCGAGGGTGGCGTCGCGACGGGCGAGCTCGTCGTCCACGCGGACGTCGCGGACGGGGTGGTGACCGTGTTCCGCACGCTCTTCGACGCCGGGTACCCGATCCGGTCGATGCGCCTCGTCGACGACTTCGGCGGGGACGACGACGCGAGCATGGCGGCGGACAACACGTCGGCCTTCAACTGCCGCCCCGTCGCGGGCACGGACCGGTGGTCCGAGCACTCCTTCGGGCGCGCGATCGACGTCAATCCCGTCGAGAACCCGTGGGTCCGCGGCACGGCGGTCGCTCCGCCCGCCGGTGCCGCCTTCGTCGCACGCGAGCCCGCACCCGGCGTCGTCCTGCCCGACGACGTCGTGGTGCGGGCGTTCGCCGCTGCCGGCTGGTCGTGGGGCGGGGCCTGGGAGAGCCCCGTGGACTACCAGCACTTCTCGACGACCGGACGGTAGCGGGAGGGACGCGGCTCGCCCGCGCCCGGGCGGGCCGGTCAGTAACCCGACCCGGCTGCGGGGGCGGCGTCCATGATCTCGGTGCCGTCCGGCGCGACGACGTACCAGACGCCGTTGACCCCCTGACCCGACACGTCGCCCGGGGCCTGGTCGGCCGCGTACGTGTAGACGGGGCGGCCGTCGACCGTGACCTGGAGCTCGCCGTCGACGCCGGTGATGGTGCCGACCTCGGCCGTGACGCCCTCGACCTCGGGCTCCGCGCTCGCCGCGTGGACCGCGGGCCACGCGGCGGCGCACTCGCCCTCGCACGCGCTCGTCCCGGAGCCCTTCGTGTCCTTGTCGTAGTAGTAGACGGTCATCCCCTCGCCGTCGACGACGATGGTGCCCAGCGAGGAGTCCGCCGTGCCGAGAACGGCCCCGGCGCCGCCGGGCGAGCCGTCGTCGGTCGACCCGGAGGTGCTGTCGCCCGTCGGGCCGGAGGGCGTGGCGTCGTCGTCACCGCCCCCGTACAGGCCGCCTCCCCCGCCGGAGCACCCGGCGAGAGCGGCCACGAGGAGTGCTGCGGCAGCCCCGGCAGCCCAGCCCCTGACGGTCGGGGCGGCCATGGCGGTGGTGGTCAGGGTGCGTCGCATGTCGACTCCTCGAGAGGACGGTCGGGGTCGCGAGCACGGCCCCTACTCTCACGACGGCGCGGCTCGCCGTGCGGTTCATCGGGTCGCACGGCGAGACTCGACTGAACCGATCGGGTGGCTGCCTCGTCTCCCTGGGTGACGGGGTCGACGGAGGATGATCGGAAGGAGCGGACGTGCGCAGGAGGACGAAGGTGCTGGTGGGGGTCGGGGTCGGCGTCGTGGTGCTGGGCGGTGCGGTGGTCGCGTTCGGCCCCGGTCTGTACGCGGACTGGAACAACCGCGCCGCGGCCGAGGAGCCGACGCTCGACGCGTCGTCGGGCGACGCGGGAGCGCTGGACCCGGCGAGCCTCGCGGGCGACTGGACCGTGGCCGACGGCTCCTACGCCGGGTACCGCGTCCACGAGGTGCTGCAGGGCGAGGACGTCACGGTGACCGGCCGGACCGACGAGGTCACCGGGTCGTTCACCGTCGCCGACGGCGCGCTCACGGAGGCGACGATCGAGGTCGACATGGCGAGCGTCGCGACCGACGAGCCGCCGCGCGACGCGTACTTCCGCGGCGACGCGCTCGAGGTCGGGACCTACCCGACCGCGACGTTCGCGCTCACGTCCCCCGTCGAGCTCCCCTCCGGCTCGGCAGACGTCGAGCTCGCGGGCGACCTGACGATCCACGGCGTGACGCAGGCCGTCACGGTCGAGGCGCAGGTCGGCACAACCGCCGACGGCGTCCAGGTGGTCGGCAGCGTGCCGATCACGTTCTCCGACTACGACGTCGCGGCGCCGAGCCTCGGGTTCGTCACGGTCGACGACACGGGCAGCGTCGAGTTCGGTCTCGACCTCGTGCCGGCGTCCGGGTCGTGACGGACGGGGAGGTGCCGCGCGTGCGCGCCGACGCCGACGACCTGCTGCGGGCGGTCCACGCCGCGCACGGTCCCGCGCTGGAGCGTTACGTCGCGCGCCTCACCGACGACCCCGCGCAGGCGCAGGACGTGGTCCAGGAGACGCTGCTGCGCGCGTGGCGCCACCCCGAGGTGCTCGAGCGCCCGGAGGGCTCGGTGCGCGCCTGGCTCTTCACGGTCGCGCGCAACCTCGTCGTCGACGAGCTGCGCAGCGCGCACCACCGGCGCGAGCTCGCGAGCGCCGACGTGCCCGACCACGGCGAGGCGGACGCGACGCAGGCCGTCCTCGACGCGTGGCTCGTCGCGGACGCCCTGGTGTCGTTGTCCCCCGAGCACCGGGCGGTCGTCGTCGACGCGTACTACCACGGGCGTTCCGTGGCCGAGATGGCAACGGCGCACGGCGTCCCGCCCGGGACGGTGAAGTCCCGCATGCACTACGCGCTCCGCGCGCTGAGGCTCGCGCTGCAGGAGAAGGGAGTCTCGTCATGACCACCACCCCTCCCCCGGACCCGTACCGCGAGTGGGACGCGGCCTACGTGCTGGGCGCGCTGAGCCCGCACGACCGCCGCACGTTCGAGCAGCACCTGGCCACGTGCCCGGCGTGCCGCGAGGCCGTCGGCGAGCTCGCCGGCATGCCAGGGATCCTTGGCATGCTCACCGCGGAGCACGCCGACGCGCTCGTGGACGGCACGGGCGACGCGGGCGCCCGGGGCGATGCGAACGGCGCGTCCGACGAGGGCGTCGTCGTCCCGCTCGCCGTCGTCGCGGCCGGTGCGCGGCGCCGTCAGGTCCGACGCCGGGCGCTGCTCGGGGCAGCCGCCGCCGGGCTGGTCGTGGCGGGCGTAGCGGGCGGCATGGCCGTCACCCGCCCGGACGACGCCTCGCCGCCGGTCGCGGCCGGGACGACGGAGGTCGCGCTGGAGCCGGTCGGCGCGACCGACGTGCGCGCCGACCTCACGCTCACCTCGGCAGCGTGGGGCACGCGCCTCGACTGGTCGTGCTCGTACCCCGTCGGGGAGTGGGAGGACGGCGCGACGTACCAGCTCGTCCTCGTGGACGACGCCGGCGCCCGGGAGGTCGTCGCCACGTGGTCGTCCACGGAGGCGGGGAGCTCCGACGGGCTCGGCGCGTCGTCCGCCGTCCCGGTCGACGGGATCGCGCGCCTCGAGCTCGGGGTCGTGGGCGTGGACGGCGCGCTGGCCGCCGCCGACGTCTGATCCACCGGCGGCGCGTCAGGCCACCGGGACCGCGACCTCCAGGACCGGGCCGGGGCCGCCCGCCGCCCACGTGGGGAGGTAGATCTCCCGGTTGTCCCCCGCGGGCGCGCCGTCTGTCAGCGCGTGCCCCGACGACAGGTGGTCGTGGACCAGGACGAGCCGGGCCTGGTCGTCCGCCTCGGCGGCGGTCAGCGCGACGTACGCCTCGTCGTGCGGGCCGTCCGTGGTGAGGACGAACCCCGGGGGCGGCCGCACGGCGTCGACCACGGGGACCTGCACGGTGACGCGCGCGGCGAACTCCTCGGTCGCGCGCTCGTGGTACTCGACGTACGGGTGCCCGGCGAGCACGGACCGCACGTACTCGCCGGTCGCGAGCGACTCCGGGACGGAGGACCGCCGCGCGCCCCACACCGTGTCGAAGGCCGCGACGGCGTCCGGTGCGCCCAGCACCTCCTCGACCTCGGCAAGGGACAGGTCGACCTCCCGCAGGAGCCGTACCTGCCGGGCCCGCGCCACCTGACCGTCGTCGAGCAGGCGCGGCCCGCCGTCCGTGTCCCGCCGGGCGGTGAGCAGCCCCCGGTCCACGTACAGGCGGACCGCCTTCTCGCTCAGTCCCGTGGCGCGGGCCACCTGGCCCGTCGTGTGCATGTCCATGTTCGCGACGCTAGGTCCTTCCCCAGGGGAAGGCGCAAGCGTCGGGGTGCTCGGGGCCGACCGGTCAGTCGTCGTCGCCCGGGACGTAGGGGCCGCGGCGCAGCTCGAGGTCGATCTGCTCGGCGTCCAGCAGGTCGAGCGCGTGCCGCAGGGCCTGCGAGCTGTACGCGCCGGAGGTCCGCGCGGCGAGCAGCGCGACGCGCTGCGCGGCGATCGCGCGCAGGCGCAGCTCCTTGTACTGGGCGAACAGGTCGGCCGACGTCGCGGCGTCGGTGTCGCGGTTCTCCAGCTCGCGCACGACGTCGCGGCGCACGCGGGCGACGACGTCGCCGTCGTACGTGCTCCCGTCGGGCCGCCGCAGGTCGGGCGCGTCGATGACGGCCACGGCGGCGGCGTCGAGCTCGACGCGGACCGCGCCGCGGTCCTCGTCGGCCCGGGACGACCCGCCGGCCAGCCCCAGCCGGCGCACGACCCACGGCAGCGTGCCGCCCTGGACCACGAGCGTGCCCGCGGCGACGCCGAACGCGACGAGCACGAGGAACGACCGCTGCGGGGTGTCGGTGGGCAGGGTCTGCGCCGCGGCCAGCGTCACGACGCCGCGCATGCCGGCCCAGACGAGGAGCGCGCCCTCGCGCCACCCCAACGGCTCCGCCGTGAGGTAGTCGATGTCGGCCGCGCGTCGGCGCAGCGACGACCGCAGTCGGCCGACTCGCTCCGGGGGCGCCTTGGCGACCATCGCGGCACCACGGCGCTCCGGGGTCCCGGGCGCCGGCTTCTCTCCCACGACGGGCGCGACGGGCGTCCCGTCGGCCGCGAAGCGCGCGTCGAGCTTCTCCTGCATCCCCTCGATGACCCCGCGCATCGACTCGCCGCGGCGCGCACGGCGGGCGAGCGAGCGCAGGAGCGTCGCGACGTACGCCGAGCGCACCACCAGGATGACGACCGCCGCGAGCGCCGCGATGCCGACGGCCCGCCACAGGCTCCCGTGCGCCTCCTGCACGTCGGTGACGAGCGCGAACAGCTCGAGCCCCATGAGGAGGAAGACCGTGCCCTCGAGAAGCAGCTCGACGGTGCGCCAGTTCGACTCCTCGGCGAGCCGGTGCTGCGGCCGCAGGTACTTGGCGGCGCCGTTGCCGGTGACGAGCCCGGCGGTCACGACCGCGACGAGGCCCGACGCGCCGAGCTCCTCCGTGGGGAGGTACGCGATGAAGGGGACGACGAACGAGACGGCGGTGCTCAGCGCCGGGTTGGCGAGCCTGCGCCGGACGGTGAGGCCGAGGAACCCGACGAGGGACCCCACGAGCACGGCGACGACGACGGCGAAGACGAAGTCGCCCGCGACCGCCCACAGCGAGAACGCGGGGGCGACCCCGTCGCTGGCCACCGTGAGCGCGATGGCAGCGATCGCCGAGCGCAGGAGCACGAGCGCGGAGGCGTCGTTGAGCAGGCTCTCGCCCTCCAGCAGCGTCACGACGCGCGGCGACGCCCCGAGCCGTTTGACGATCGACGTCGCGACGGCGTCCGTCGGGCTGACGATGGCGCCGAGCGCGAAGCCCGCCGCGAGCGGGATGCCGGGGATCAGCCACGTGAAGAGGTACCCGAGCAGCACCGTGCTGAGCAGGACGAGCACGACCGAGAGCCCGCTGATCGCGGTGAAGTCGCGCCGGAAGTCCATCGTCGGCAGACCTACCGCGGCCGAGTAGAGGAGCGGCGGCAGGATGCCCGCGAGGATCCACTCGGGCTCGAACTCGATCTCCGGTACCGCGGGGACGAAGCTCACCGCGACGCCCACCGCGACGAGGACCAGCGGCGCCGCCACCCCGGCCTTGGGCGCGAGGATGTTCACGCCGACGATCGCGACGACCGCGAGCGTGCCCACGACGATCAGCGAGAGGATCTGCTCCTCGGTCAGGTTGAACGGGAACTCCATCGCCACCTCCGGCCACCGCGGCGCGGCGCCCGGGTCGGCGCGCGCAGGGACGGGACCACGCTAGCCGTCGAGCCGCCGCGGGGCCGCCCGCCGCCGGACGAGCAGCTCGGCGACGACGAGGTTGGGCACCCAGGAGAGGAACGGCGCGAGCGCGTACGCGCGGTCGAAGGCGACGTCGGGGTCGACCGTGTCGCCGAGGGCGAGCGCCTGGGCGACGACGAGCACCGTCGTCCACAGCCGCAGCGTCACGCCGGCATAGGTGAGCGCGAAGCTGCGCGTCATCCAGTCCTGGTGCGTGGCGACGTCGCCGCCGCGGACGGCACGGTAGCCGCGCCACGTCGTCCACAGCCACAGGACGGCGAGCGCCCCGAAGCCGAGCGTGCCGACGAGCCCGGCCTGGTTGACTGGCACGAGGACGAGCCCGGCGGCACCGCCGACCGCGACCGCCGCGACGTAGACGCGGCCCGTCCAGCGGTGCACGCCCGGGCGCCGGCGGCGCAGTCCCGCCCAGAGCTGGAGCGGGGCGCACACGAGCGCGACCCCGCCCGCGACGACGTGGGCGTAGAACGCGCCGAGGACGAACCCCGGCGCCCCGGCGTACGCGGCGGCGAGCCCGACGTCGTCGCGGGCCAGCGCGGGGAGGGACGCCGTGAGGTAGGGCAGGACGGCGAACGCGACGACGGCGAGCGAGGTGAGCGTCAGCGTCGCGACGACAGCACGAGCGCCGCGGGCGCGACGGGCGACGGGCGCGGGGCGGACGAGCCGGGTGGTGGTCATGACGGCACCGAACCACGGTGGCTCCCCCGACGGATCCGGGATCGCCCTGGTCGTGGCCCTGACCGCTCCCTGAGCGGCGCGGCGCGGCGCGGACCCAGAGGACCGTACGCGCGCCACCCAGGCGCTCGCGCTCGGGTCGTCCGGCGCGCTGCGCGCGGTCGTCGACCACGAGTACCCGCTCGACCGGATCTCTGACGCGCACCGCCACGTCGAGCGCGGGCACAAGGCCGGGACCGTCGTCGTCACCCTCGGCTGAGGCATCGTTCGGGTCGCGCCCGCGCACAGGTCGTCGGAGGCTGCTGAGGACGGTGCCCGACGACGAGAGGGAGACACGTGGACGCGCGCACGGTGCTGGAGGACCTGTTCGGCCGGATCGGACCGACGACGACCCGCGCCGTCGACGGGCTCGCGGAGGACATGCTGACCGCGCGCCTCGACCCGGGCGCCAACACGATCGCGTGGCTCGCGTGGCACCTCGCGCGCGGCCAGGACGCGCAGGTCGCCGCCGCCGTCGGGCGGGAGCAGGTCTGGACGCGCGACGGCTGGGCACGCCGGTTCGACCTGCCGTTCGGCGACGGCGCGACGGGCTACGGGCAGTCGGCCCAGGACGTCGCCCGCGTGCGCGCGAGCGACGACCTCCTGCTCGGCTACGTGCTCGCCGTCCAGGTCGAGTCCCACGACGTGCTCGCCGCGCTGACCGACGACGACCTCGACCGCGTCGTCGACGAGGCGTGGGACCCGCCCGTCACGCTCGGCGTCCGGCTCGTGAGCATCGCCGTGGACAGCCTCCAGCACGCGGGCCAGGCCGCCTACCTGCGCGGCGTCC
This sequence comes from Cellulosimicrobium protaetiae, assembly GCF_009708005.2. Classification (NCBI taxonomy): domain Bacteria; kingdom Bacillati; phylum Actinomycetota; class Actinomycetes; order Micrococcales; family Promicromonosporaceae; genus Cellulosimicrobium; species Cellulosimicrobium protaetiae. The sequence goes on from NZ_CP052757.1 coordinate 313,288, forward strand.
TCGAGCGCACGGGTCGCGCCTGACGCGTCCGGTCGACGCACGTCCGCACGGTCCCGCTCACGACCGTTGCTCGAGCTCGTCCGCGACCACCGCCTGGAGCTCCGCCACGCTCGGCAGGGCGCCGCGCGCCTCGTCGGGGAGCCCCTGGAGGTCCGCGACGGCGACGGGCGCGTTCGTGCTGGCCAGCGAGTAGCGCACGACGGCGCCGCTCCGGCCCGTGCACAGGAGGATCCCGACGGTCGGGGCGTGGATCTCGTGCCGGCGGTACTGGTCGTCGACGATCGCGACGTAGGTACCGAGCTGACCGAGATGGGCGGGCTCGAACTTCCCGATCTTCAGCTCGACGACGACGTAGCGCAGCTGCTCGACGTGGAAGAACAGCAGGTCGACGAAGAACTCGTCGACGGCGTGGCTCTCGTCGTCGTGGACCGTGAGCCGGACCTGCCGCCCGACGAACGCCATCCCCCGCCCGAGCTCGAGCAACGTGTCCTGGAGCCTGTCCATGAGCGCCTGCTCGACCTCACGCTCAGCGCGCTTCTTGACGAGGCCGAGGTGCTCGAAGACGTACGGATCCTTGACCATTGCCTGTGCCAGCTCAGAATCCGCGGCGTCGAGCGCCGCGGTGAAGTTCGTCGGCGCGGCCCCGAGAACATGGCGCCGGCGGAACTTGATCTGGTACTCGAGCACGGGTCGGGTCCAGCCGTTCTCCGCGGCCTCCGCGGCGTACCAGTCACGCTCGTCACGGGTGGTGAGCCGCTCGAGGAGGGTGATCACGTGCCCCCAGGGCAATCGGCCAACGGGACGTTGGCCGAACTCCTCGAGCGTCGGCCAGACCTCGGCGACCCTGCGCATGTTCTTCAGGTTCGAGGGCGACCAGCCGCGCTGTTCCGGGAACTCCCGCTGCAGGTCAGCGGCAAGTCGGGTCACGACCTTTGCGCCCCAGCCCGCGGTGCGCTGGCGCTCGAGGATGTCGTGGCCGATCGACCAGTACAGCCGCAGCACCTCGGTGTTCGCGGCACGTGCGGCGCGGAACTGCGTCGCGCGCACGCGCGCCTTGAGGTCAGTCAGCAGCTCGGCGTACCCCGCCGGCTCGAGGTCGTCGTGCGGTGATGCCATGTCGTGTCCCCCTGACGGCTCGTCGCGCCTGCCCGGCGCGTTGCGCCAGACCGTAGGGCATCGCGACTTTGCACTGTCAAGGGGTCGTGCGGACGAGTTCAGCCGGGCGTCGGGAACGCGTCCACGAACCACGACGTGAGGGTCGTGGGATGAGTGATCGCCGTGCCGACGCAGACGCTGAACGCACCCCGTGCCATCGCCTCGGCCGCCTGCGCGGGCGTGTGGACACGCCCTTCGACGACGACGGGCAGCGAGCACGCCGCGACCACCTCGTCGACGAGCTCGAGGTCCGGTCCGGGTGTCTTCGGCCGCTCGCCCGTGTACCCGGCGAGCGTCGTGCCGAGCAGGTCGACGCCCGCGTCCTGTGCGGCGAGCGCATCGTGGAGCGACCCGCAGTCCGCCATGACCAGTGCGTCCGTCGTCTCGCGCAGGCGCGCCACGGTCTCGGCGAGCGTGAGCCCGTCCGGGCGGGGCCGGCGCGTGCCGTCGAGCGCGACGACGTGCGCGCCCGCGTCGGCGACGGCGCGCGCGTGGCGCAGCGTCGGCGTGATGAAGACCCCGCCGTCGCCGTCCTTCCACAGCCCGACGACCGGGACGTCCACCGCGGCGACGACCGCCGCGACGTCGTCCAGGCCCTGCGCCCGCACGGCCGCCGCTCCTCCGGCGACGACGGCGCGCGCCATCTGGGCCGTCGTGCGCGGGTCGCGCAGCGGCTCGCCCGGGTAGGCCTGGCACGACACGGTGAGCCGGCCGCGCATCGCGTCGAGCACGCGTTCGCGCGTCCAGGTCGTCCGCGTCTCCTGCGGTCCGGTCATGTCGTCGTCCTCTCTCGGTGGGTCTCCTCGCCCAGCCCGCCGGGTCGCGTCCCAGGTTGGTCACCGGAGGGGCCGACGAGGCTCCACGCTCCGCGGGCCGCCCCGACGATCGCCGCCTCGTTGCCGAGCGCCGCACGGCGCAGGGGCAGGTCGGCGAGGACGTCGACGACCTCCGCACGCAGCGCGCCCTCGAGCGCCGACCACCAGAGGTCGCCCGCGCCCGCCAGTCCTCCGCCGACCACGACGACCTCCGGGTCGAGCACGGTCACGACGCCCGCCACGGCACGGCCCACGGCCTGCGCCGCGTCCCGCACGACCGTCGCCGCGAGCTCGTCGCCCGCACCTGCTCGTGCGACGACGTCGCGCGTGTCCGGGCTCGCCGCGTCGCCGCCGAGCGCGAGGTAGCGACGATGGATCGCCGGCCCCGCACCGATCGCCTCGAGGTGACCGGTGCGCCCGCACGGGCAGCGCAGGAGTTCCGCCCCGGGGACCGGCATGTGGCCCAGCTCCCCGGCGACGTGGTGGGCCCCGCGCAGGGGACGACCGTCGAGCACGACGGCGGCACCCACGCCCGTCCCGACCGCGACGAGCAGCGCGCTGCGCGCCCCGGCCGCCGCGCCGAGCCAGACCTCGCCGGCGGCGTGCGCGTCGACGTCGTTCTCGACGAACACCGGCACCGCGGGCGCGTCCCCGGACGGCCCGTCGGACGCGAGGTCGGCGAGCCGACGGCGCAGGCCGCCGGCGACGTCGGTCCCGGGCCAGCCGGGCAGGGTGTCGGTGGCCGAGACGATCACGCCGCGACCGACGTCGACGACCCCGGCCGTGCCCACGCCGAGCCCACGCAGCCGTGCCCCGCCCGGCAGCGCGGCGACGACCTCGCGCACGAGCCCCGCGACGGCGTCGAGCACCGCGTCGGGGCCGGCCGCGGCCGGGGTCGGCACGGCGCGCACGGGACCGAGGGTCCCGTCGGCCGCGACCGTCGCCGCGGCGATCTTGGTGCCACCGAGGTCGACCCCGACGACGACCGACCGTGCCGCGGCGTCCGGGGAGGCCTCAGCCACGCAGGAGCCCTGCCGCGCGCGTGAGCTTCTCGACGCGGTCGGCGACCTCGCCGTCGAGCGCCTCGACGGGGAACGCCATGGTCGCGGTGTCGATGAGGCCCTGGCGCTGCGCGGCGACCTTGAACGCGCCGACGCCCGCGGCGTCGCCCGAGCGTCCGCGCGCCTGGAAGACGATCTCGAAGAGTGCGGCGATGCGGTCCTGCTCCACCCGGGCATCGTCCCACTTGCCCGCCTGCGCGAGGTCCCACAGGCGCACGTAGCCGCCGGCGTCGACGTTCGCGAGGCCCGGGACCACGCCGTCGGCCCCGAGCAGGAGCATCCCGTCGACCACGACCTCGTGACCCGTGAACAGCGCGAGGGGCGAGCCGGCAGCCGCGTTGGCGGCGACGAGGCGGCGGAACGCGACGTCGTCGCCCGACGAGTCCTTGACGCCCGCGAGCACGCCCTCCGTGCCGAGGCGCACGAGCAGGTCGGCCGGGAGCTTGGTGCGCACGCGCACCGGGATGTCGTAGGCGAAGAGCGGGACGTCCACGGCGGCCGCGACGGTGCGCAGGTGACGCTCGATCTCGTCGAGGTCGTTGAGCGCGTAGACGGGCGCGGTCGCGACGACCGCGTCCGCCCCGGCGGCCACGAGGGCCTTCGCCTGCTCGACGACGCGCGGCGTCGTCAGGTCGATCGCTCCGCCCATGACGGGCACCCGGCCGGCCGCCGCGCGCACGACCGTGCGCACCACGAGGTCCCGCTGCGCGTCGGTGAGGTAGGCGACCTCGCCGGTCGACCCGAGCACGAAGACGCCGTGCACGCCCTCGGTGACGAGGTGGTCCACGAGGCGCTCGAGCGACGCGACGTCGACCTCGCCGTCGGTCGTGAAGGGGGTGAGGACGGGCGGGACGATCCCGTGGAAGGAGGGGGTGGTCACGAGGTGCTCCGGTTCTGGTTCAGCGGTGGTTCGGTCTGGGTGGTCGACGGCGCGGCCACGGCGGGGCGCGGCTCCGCACCGCTCACAGCAGCGCGGGCGCCGCGGCGAGCAGGGTGCGGGTGTAGTCGTCCTGGGGGTCGTCGAGCACGCGTGCCGCAGGGCCCGACTCGACGATGCGGCCGCCCTGCATGACGACGATCTCGTCGGAGACGTGGCGGACGGTCTGGATGTCGTGCGAGATGAAGACCATCCCCAGGTCGAGCTCGGCCTTGAGGTCGGCGAGCAGGTTGAGGATCTGGGCGCGCACGGACACGTCGAGGGCCGACGTCGGCTCGTCGGCGACGATGACGTCCGGCGCGAGCGCGAGGGCGCGCGCGATGGCGACGCGCTGGCGCTGCCCGCCCGAGAGCTGGCCGGGCAGCGCGTCCAGCGCCGACTCCGGCAGGCCCACGAGGTGCACGAGCTCGCGCACCCGCGCCTCGCGGGAAACGGCGTCGCCCACGCGGTGCACGTCGAGCGGGTCGCGCAGCGCGTCCCGGACCCGCATCCGCGCGTTGAGCGCGGTCGCGGGGTCCTGGAAGACGACGGACACGACCCGGCCGACGTCGCGCCGCACGCGCGTCGTGTAGCTCTGCACGGGCTGCCCGCGGAAGCGGATCTCGCCCGACGTCGGCGCCTGGAGCCCGACGAGCACCTTCGCCATGGTCGACTTGCCCGAGCCGGACTCGCCGACGATCCCGAGCGTGCTGCCGCGGCGGACCGCGACGCTCACGTCGTTCACGGCGTGCACCCGCTGGGCCTTGAACAGCGTGCCCGTGCGGGCCTTGAAGACGACGTGCACGCCGCGCAGCTCGACGACGGGCGTGTCGCGGTCGGTCGCGGACACCCGCTCCGCGGCGGGCGGGGTCTGGTCGGTGGCGCTCATCGCGTCCCTCCGGTCGTGATCGGGGCGGCGGTGCGGCCGCCCGCGGCGGCGCCGACCGGCTCGTCCGGCGGCATCGCGACGAGGTGCTGCCCGTCGGCGTCCACGGCGCGCAGCACGGGACGCACGTCCAGGCCGCGCTCGGGGCGCGACGAGCGCGGCGCGAACCGGTCGCCCTTCGGGAAGTCACGCGGCGACGGGACGGTGCCGGGGATCTGGTGCAGGCGCGTGGAGCGCTGCTCGATCGAGAGCACCGCGCCGAGCAGGCCCTGCGTGTACTCGTGGCGCGGGTCGGCGAGGAGCTCGCTCGTCGGCGCCTGCTCCACGACCTGCCCCGCGTACATGACCGTGATGCGGTGCGCGATCTCGGCGACGAGCGCGAGGTCGTGGCTGACGAACACCATCGCGAAGCCGAGCTTCTGGCGCAGCTCGTCGAGCAGCGCCACGACCTGGGCCTGGACCGTGACGTCGAGCGCCGTGGTCGGCTCGTCGGCGATGACCAGCTTCGGGTCGCGCGTGAGCGCCATGGCGATGAGCACGCGCTGGCGCTGCCCGCCGGACAGCTCGTGCGGGTAGCTCTTGAGCGTGCGCTGCGGGTCGAGGCCCACGAGCTCGAGGAGCTCCTCGGCCGTGCGGGTCCCGCCGCGGCGCGTGAGCTGCTTCATCTGCGACCGGATGAGCATCGACGGGTTGAGCGAGCTCAGCGCGTCCTGGTAGATCATCGCGATGTCCCTGCCGCGCAGGGAGGCGCGCTCGCGGTTGCCCATCGCGAGCAGGTCCTTGCCGTCGTAGCGGATCTCCCCGCTGATCTCGGCGGACGCGTCGAGCAGGCCCATGACGGCGAGCGACGTGATCGACTTGCCGCAGCCGGACTCGCCGACGAGGGCCATCGTCTCGCCCGGGCGGACCGAGAACGAGACGTCGTCGACGACCGCGACGTCGCCGTGGCGCGGGAACCGGATGGACAGGTTCCGCACCTCGAGCAGGGGCGCGGCGTCGCCGTCGTAGACGGGGCGGTCGGTGCGCGCGGCCTCGGCCGTGCGGAGCGTCGCGAGGCGCGCGGCGAGCGGGACCTCGCGGCCGACGTGCCGGACCTCCGGCTCGACGTCCTGCACGACCGGCTCCGACTCGACGAGGCGGTCCTCGTCCGCGGTCTCGACCGGCTCGTCGGCGTCCATCGCCGTGAGCTCGGCGGCGACTGCCGCGTCGTCCGAGTCCGTCGCGACGGCCTTGGCCGGGGTGGCGCGGGTCGCCCGCGGGGCCGCCACCATCGCGTCGGTCATGCCCTCGGACAGGATGTTGAGGCACAGGACCGTGAGCATGATCGCGAGGCCGGGGAAGAACGTCGCCCACCAGTACCCGCCCATGACGAGGTCGCGGCCCGCGGCGATGATGTTGCCCCACGAGGGCTCCGGATCGGGCACGCCCGCCTGGATGAACGACAGCGACGCCTCGAAGACGATCGCGTCGGCCACGAGCACCGTGGTGAACACGAGCACGGGCGCCGCGCAGTTGCGCGCGACGTGCTTGGCGAGGATCCAGGCCGTGCGCGCGCCCATGACGCGGGTCGCGGCCACGTAGTCCTCGCCGTACTGGTCGAGGATGTTGGCGCGCACCACGCGCGTGAGCTGCGGCGTGTAGAGGAACGCGATCGTCAGGACGAGCACCGGCAGCGAGCGGCCGAAGACGGACACGAACACGGCGGCGAGCGCGATGCCCGGGAACGACATGATGATGTCGAGGACGCGCATGAGGGTCTCGGAGACGCTCTTGCGCGCGGTCGCCGCGACCGAGCCGAGCACGGCCGCCGCGGCGAGCGCGATCGCCGTCGCCCCGAGGCCGATGACGAGCGAGTACCGCGCGCCGTAGACGACGCGGGAGAAGATGTCGCGCCCCTGGCGGTCGGTGCCGAACCAGTTCTCCGCGCTCGGCGGCTGGACCGGCGTACCGGTAGCGAGCGGGTCGTGGCTCGCGACGAGCGGCGCGAAGACCGCTGCGAGCGCCACGAGGAGCACGAACGCGAGGGAGATCTTGGACCCGAGGGGCAGCGCGCGCAGGCGCAGCCCGGGGGTCGAGAGTCGTTCGGTGAGCTGTCGGCGCACGTCACACCGTCCTGATCCGCGGGTTGACGAGCACGTAGAGCATGTCGACCACGATGTTGATGAGCACGAAGGCGAGCGCCACGGTGAGGGTCACGCCCTGCACGAGGTTGGGCTCGTTGTTGGTGACGCCGTTGAGGATGAGCGTGCCCATGCCGGGCAGCGCGAAGATGATCTCGATGACGACGGCGCCGCCGATGAGGTAGCCGACGCGCAGGCCGAGCACCGTGATGGGCGTGATGAGCGCGTTGCGCAGCACGTTGCGCCCGACGACGACGTGGCGCGGGATGCCGGCGCCGATCGCGGTGCGGACGTAGTCCTTGTCGAGCTCCTCGACGACGGACGTGCGCACGACGCGCGTGAGCTGGCCGACGACGGGGATCGCGAGCGCGATCGCGGGCAGCGCCATGCGGGCGAGGTAGCCGCCGAGGTCCTCGGACGGGTCGGGCAGCGGCCCGCTCGCAGGGAGCCAGCCGGCCCCGAGGGTGACGACCTGGATGAGCAGCACGGCGAGCCAGAACGACGGCGTCGCGAGCGACGCGACGGACACGACGCGGATCGCCTTGTCGGGCCAGCGGTCGCGGTAGAGCGCCGCGAGGATGCCCATGACGAGGGCGAGCACGACGGCGATGACGAGGCCCATGAGCGTGAGCTGGAGCGTGATGGGCAGGGCGCGCGCGACCTCGTCGGCGACGGGCACCTGGCGCGCGCTGAACGTGCCGAGGTCGCCGTGCAGCAGACCGCCGAGGAACGCGACGTACCGGACGAGGAGCGGGTCGTTCAGGCCGTTGGCCTCGCGGTACGCCTCGCGCGCCTCGACGGACGCGCCCTCGCCGAGGGCCTGGATCGCCGGGTCGACCTGCGAGAACGACATCACGAGGAACACGAGGAACGTGATGCCGAGGATCATGATCGGCAGCTGCAGGAGGCGGCGTCCGACGAGTCGCAGCAGTGCGCTCACGGTCGGCCTCCCGGTGCGTCGGGGGTGCGGTGCATGGTCTGTCCGTTCTGGGTGCCGGGCGGGTACCGGGCCTCTCGCCCGAGGGGGCGGGCGAGAGGCCCGGTGGTCGGTCGGCGCCGAGGGCTACGAGCCCGCGGCTACTTGACGAGGCCGGCGTCGAGGAACGACAGGCCGGTGATCGGCAGGGGCGAGAATCCGGAGAGCGTGGTGCCGTCCCACGCGGTCGGGAGCTGACGGTGCAGCAGCGGGTAGAGCGGCACCTCGTCGGAGATCAGGTCGAACGCCTGGTCCCACAGCTCCTGCTGCTCGTCGCCGGACGTGCGCACGGCGGCGTCAAGGATCGTCTGGAGCTCGGCGAACTTCGGGTCGTCGTTCCAGCGGTAGCGCGACTGGGACCACACGTTGTCGCCGTACCACCAGCGCATGAGCAGGTCGGGGTCGTTGCCGAAGACCGACGGGTCGCCGGGGGCGACCATGACCTGCAGGTCGCCGTTGTCGACCTTGGTGTACTGGCCGCCGGACTGGCCGATGTCGAGCGTCGTGTCGACGCCGATCGCGTCGAGGTTCTCCTTGAGGAGCGGCGCGATGTCCGCGACCCAGCCGGTGTCGGTCGTCATGAGCGTGATCGACAGGTCGCTCACGCCGGCCTCGGCGAGCAGGTCCTTCGCCTTCTCCGGGTCGTACGAGTAGACGGTCGACGCCTCGTGGTAGTTCGGGTGGCTCTGCGGCAGGAAGCTCGTGGCCGGCGCGCCGTTGCCGAGCAGCCCGTTGTCGATGATCTTGTCCATGTCGAGCGCGTAGAAGAACGCCTGGCGCACGCGGACGTCGTCGAACGGGGGCATGTCCGTGTTGAACATCATGAAGAGCGTCCCGAACGACTGGACGGACTCGACGTCCACGGCGCCCTCGAGGGTCGGGACGTCGATGTAGGGGACGTCCTCGATCGCGCTGACCGTGCCGGAGCTCATCGCGGTGACGCGCGCGGCGGGGTCGGAGAGGAGGTTCCACACGAGGCCCGCGGCGAGCGCGGGACGGGTGCCGCTGTAGTCGTCGAAGCGCTCGAACGTGATCTTGTCGTCCGGCGTGGCCTGGGTCATCTTGAACGGGCCGGTGCCGACGGGCAGCGCGTTGAACGCCTCGTAGTCGGACTCGACGAGCGCCTTCGGCACGACCTTGACGACCGACAGACGCTCGGGCACGAGGCTGAACGGGTACTTGAGGTTGATCGAGACCGTGTCGTCGTCGACAGGGGTGACGGACTCGAGGAAGTCGATGAAGCCGGCGTAGAGCGACTCGCTCGCCGGGTCGAGCACGCGGTCGAAGCTGAACACGACGTCGTCGACGGTGACGGGGGTGCCGTCGTGGAAGACCGCGCCCTCGCGGAGGTCCACCTCGTAGTGCGTGTCGTCGACCTGCTTCGGCAGCTCGGTGCCGAGCGCGGGGTACACCTCGCGCGTCGCGGGGTCGAGCTCGGTGAGCCCCTCGAACACGTGCCAGTTCGCCGCTACTGTCACGGCACCGGTGGTGATCATCGGGTCGAAGCCACCGGAGAGGGAGTACGAGATGCCTGCCTCGATCACGGCGTCCGGGTCGATCTCCCCCTGGGCGGCGCTGCCCTCGGTCGGGTCGTCCTGCGCAGCGCCGCCCCCGGAGCACGCCGCGAGGCCGAGCGCGAGCACGACGCCCGCGGCGACCGCAGCGACTCCCCGGCGACGGGGAGGTGAGCTGACGTGAAGCTTCATTGGTTCTCCTGACATGAGACCGACATCGTCCCGGAGAGAAGATGTCTGATGTCTGACGTTGTGTAGCATGACACTAGGACCAGAAACCGAAGGGGTCAAGATGGCGACACCACGGCGCAGGAGCTTCACCACGCTCGACGCGTCCCGCGACGGCGGAACCGGCGCGACCGCTCCGCGGCGCACCACCACCGCCGACCGGATCAAGGAGTTCATCCTCGGCGAGGGGCTGCGCCCCGGGGACCCGCTCCCCACCGAGGCGGAGCTCTGCGAGCACCTGGGCGTGTCCCGGTCGAGCGTGCGCGAGGCGATCCGCACCCTGTCGACGCTCGACATCGTCGAGGTGCGCCACGGGCACGGCACGTTCGTCGGCAACATGTCCCTGGACGCGCTCGTCGAGGCGCTCGTGTTCCGCGGCGTCCTCTCCCCCGGCGACGACCTGCGGGCGCTGCGCGACGTCGTCGAGATCCGCCAGGCCCTCGACCTCGCCATGGCCGACGTCATCGTCGCGAGCCTGGCCGGGACCTCGAACCCCGACCTGCACGGCCTCGTGGAGGAGATGGTGGCCGCCGCGGCCGACGGCCTGAGCTTCCCCAAGCAGGACCGTGCGTTCCACACCGGCCTGCTCGCGCGCCTCGACAACTCCCTCGTCGGCCAGCTCGTCGCCGCGTTCTGGGACGTGCACACCGCCGTCGTGCCGAAGCTCGGCATCTCCGTCGCGGCCGACCTCGACCAGACCGCCCGCGCGCACGGCGAGATGCTCGACGCCGCCGAGGCGGGCGACGTCGCGGCGTTCCGCGCCGCCGTCGTCTCGCACTACGAGCCGATCGACCGCGCCCTCGGGGTGACCACCGCGTGAGACCCGCCCTGCCGCCCGACCTTCCCCGCACCCGGGACTCCGCCCGGACGCCCGTCGGCATCGCCGTCGTCGGCATCGGCGCGTTCGCGCGCGAGCACCTCGTCGCGCTCGCCGGCCTGCCCGGCGCCGACGTGCGGTGGGTCGTCGGGCACGACCTCGCCCGCGCCCGCGCGCTCGCCGCGCTCGTGCCCGGCGCCCGCGCGACGACCTCGCTCGACGACGCGCTCGCGGACGACGCGGTCCACGCGGTCGACGTCGTCACCGCGACGCCCGCCCACGCGCGCGACACGATCGCGGCCGGCGAGGCGGGCAAGCACGTCCAGGTCGAGAAGCCGGCCGCTCTGTCGCTCGCGCAGCTCGACGCGATGGTCGCGGCGACGGAGGGACGGGGCACGACCCTCGTCGTCGGGCAGACCGTGCGGTTCCAGCCCGCCGTGACCGCGCTCGCCGCGGCGGCCCGGCGCGGCGAGATCGGGGTACCGCGCCTCGCGCACGTCTCCTGGTACACGGGCCACGCGTGGCCCGGGGGGTGGCGCGGCTGGCAGCTCGACCCCGAGCTCTCGGGCGGACACCCCGTGCACAACGGCACGCACATCATGGACGTCGCGACGTGGCTGCTCGACGACGAGCCCGTCGAGGTCTTCGCGCGCGGCTTCCGCACGTTCTCGCCCGAGATGGAGTCGCCCGACTCGTTCCACGTGCAGCTCCGCACGGCGACCGGCGCGCTCGCGACGCTCGAGCTCTGCTACGCCCTGCGGCGCCGCGGGGAGCTCGTGCGGCGCCTCGTGCTCGTCGGCACCGAGGGCACGCTCGCGCACTCGACCACCGAGGAGGACGGCCTGCACTCCGACGCGACGAGCGCGCCACCCGTGTCCGTCGAGGGCGCGCTGAGCCTCCAGCTCGCGCACTGGCTCGACGTCGTGTGCGGCGACGCGGCGCCGGTCGTCACCACGCCGCAGGTCCGCGCGGCGCTCGCGACCGCGCTCGCCGCGCAGCGCTCGCTCGTCTCCGGCCGCCGGGAGCGCGTCGCCGACGTGCCCGGGTACGCGCCCGACGGCGGCACGCACCCCGGTGCGCCGGCCCACCGCGCGGGGGCGGTCGCATGAGCGGCGTCCTGCGCGTCGCGCTCGCGTCGGCGGTGCGCCATGCGGCCGACTACCTGCGCGTCCTCGGCGCGGACGAGCGCGTCGAGCTCGTCGGCGTCGTCGAGGAGGCGGACGCGCCCGGCTGGGTGCGCGAGGACTCGCGCGCCGTCGCCGAGCGGGCGCACGTGCCGTACGCGGAGGTCGCCGACGTGGCGTCGGTCGCCGACGCCCTGGGTGCGCCCGTGGACCTCGTCGTCGTGTGCGCCGAGCCGACCCGGCACGCGCGCCTCGCCGTCACGCTCCTGGAGGCGGGCCACGACGTGCTCGTCGACAAGCCCGTCGCGACGACGCTCGCCGACGCCGACCGCCTCGCCGAGGTGGCCGCGCGCACGGGCCGCACGTGCGCCGTCGTCAACCGCACGCACGCGCCCGCCCTGCGCCGCCTGCGGGGCTGGGTCGACGCCGGGCACGTGGGTCTGCCGCGCCACCTCGACCTCGAGTTCTTCGCGTCCGGCGCGCACTTCGCGACCTCGGTCGAGCGGCCCGCGCTCGTCGTCGACCGCGCGCTGTCCGGCGGCGGGGAGCTGCTCAACTTCCTCGGCTACTGCGCCGACGCGGCCCACCACCTCACCGGGCTGCGGACGGTCGAGGTGCACGCGTTCACCGGCTCGCTCTTCCTCGAGCCCCACCGCGAGGCCGGGGTCGAGGACACGGCCGTCGTCACGCTCGGGCTCGAGCGCGGCGTGACCGCGACGGTCACCCTCGGGCGCGTCCCGTTCGCGCCCGGCGGGACGCCGACCACGTCGTCGGTGCGGCTGCTCGGGTCGCACGGCCACGCCGTCGCCGACGACGACGCCCCCGCGGTCGCGCGGTTCGGCGCGGACGGGCGCACGACGCTCGCCGCCGACGCCGGGCAGGTGGCCGCCGCGGCGTACCTGCGGCACGTCGTCGGGGCGGTCCTGGCGGGCGAGCGACCGGACTACGGCATCGACGAGGCGCGCGCGACGCTCGCCGTGATCGACGCGGCGTACCGCTCGGTCGAGGCGGGCGACGTCGTCGCGGTGGAGCACCGGACGGTGCACGAGGAGACGAGGGTCTGATGGAGGTCGTGATCGCTCCTGCGGAGCGGTTGGCGGTGCTGGCTGCGGACGCGATCGAGGCGGTGGTGCGGTCGCGGCCTCGGGCGGTGCTGGGGCTGGCGACGGGCTCGTCGCCGTTGAAGGTGTACGACGAGCTGGCGCGCCGGCACCGTGAGGACGGGTTGTCGTTCGCCCGGGTGAAGGCGTTCACGCTCGACGAGTACGTGGGCCTGCCCGCGGAGCACCCCGAGCGGTACCGGAACGTGATCGAGACCGAGATCGCGTCGCGGGTGGACTTCGCCGAGGGCGCGGTCCAGGGCCCGGACGGCAACGCGGCGGACCTGGTGGCGGCGTGCGCGGCGTACGAGGAGTCGATCGCGGCCGCGGGGGGTGTGGACGTGCAGATCCTGGGGATCGGCACCGACGGGCACATCGCGTTCAACGAGCCGGGGTCGTCGCTGGCGTCGCGGACGCGGATCAAGACGTTGACGGCGCAGACGCGGGTGGACAACGCGCGGTTCTTCGGGGACGACGTGGACCGGGTGCCGCGGCACTGCCTGACGCAGGGGCTGGCGACGATCATGTCGGCGCGGCACCTGGTGCTGCTGGCCACGGGCAGGGGCAAGGCGGAGGCGGTGCACCAGCTCGTGGAGGGCCCGGTCAGCGCGTTGTGGCCCGCGACGATCATGCAGATGCACCCGCACGCGACGGTGCTGGTCGACGACGCGGCGGCCTCGCGCCTGCAGCTCGGGGACTACTACCGCCAGACCTACGCGTCCAAGCCCGACTGGCAGGGCCTGTAGGGGCACGGTGGTGCCGTGAGGACGCGATCCTCACGGCACCACCGGCATCGGCACGACCTCGACGGGTCAGGGCAGGTCGAGGTCCACGACCTCGGTGGTCGTGCGGGTCAGCCCGTCCACCTCGACGCTCGCGACGACCGTCACCCGGGACGGTGTCGCGGGCCCGCGGACCTTGAACGCCACGTAGGCGGACGCGCCCGACGCGACCGACTCGAACGCCTTCGACCCGAACGGGCTCTCGACCTCGACGCGCATCGGCACGTCCTCGCCGTTCACGGCGCGCACCACGACGTAGGGCGCGCCGCCCATCGGTCGCACCTCGGCCGTGACGTCGACGGCGACGTCACCGCCGACGAGCGGGTCGTCGCCGACCGGACCGCCGGGCCGCACGACGAGCTCGTGCACGACCGGGGCGGGGCTCCCGGGCGCGAAGAGGATCCGCACGCCCGACACCTCGTCCGCGACCGCCGCTTCCTGGAAGGTGCGCTCCGGGTCGAGCGGCCCGAGGGAGCGCCAGCCGTCAGCGGTCCGCACCTGGAGCTCGCCCGCGACCGAGCCGACCACCGCGACGGAGCCGACCTCCTCGTCCGGGCCCACCTCGCGGGTGAGGTGCGACGCCTCGACGGGCGCGGCCGCGCTGACGAACGCCGTCGTGACGTCGGCGTCGACGGCGTTCGCCGGTGCCGACCCGGTGGCTGCGGCAAGGTCGGTCGTGAGGCCGCCCTCGGGAGCGAAGACCTGCAGCTCGCGGACCTTGACCCACTTGCCGCCCGGGTTCGTCGCCGAGGCCGCGAGCCGGACGTACCGCGCGTCCACGGGCGCGGCGGGTGCGGCGTCGATCCGGGGAGCGGTGTCGTACGTGCCGAGCTCCGTCCACGTCGACCCGTCCACGGAGACCTCGAGACGCGCGTGGTACAGCATGTCGCCCGACGTCGCCGTGTCGGAGTCGGACTGGTGGACGCGGACCGCCCCGACGGGCACGACCGCGCCGAGGTCGACCGTGACGGCGCTGCCCACGGCGGGCGCCTGGTTCGACCAGTACAGCGTGCCGAGGTCGCCGTCGGTCATGCGCGCCGGCGTGTTGCTGCCGTACGTCCCCATGGTCGTGGCCGCCGTGGCCGGGTACGGCGCGGTCCCCGCGAGCGGGACCGCCGCGAGCCAGTCGTCGTAGCGCGTTCCCGCCTCGTCGAGGAACGTCTGGAACACGCCGTCCCCCACCGTGGGAGTGATGACGTCGTCGGTGACGACGCCGCCCACGAGGTCCGGGACCGCCGGCGCCAGCGCGGCGGCGCGCTCGGTCGCGGCGGCGAGCACCGCGTCCGTCGCGACCTCGCCGCGACGCTCGCGGACCGCGGTCAGCGCGTCGACCTGGTGGCTCGCCGCGCGCGCCCAGGCGGCGGCGGCCTCCAGCCACGGGAGCGCGTCGGCGTGGAAGCCCGGCTCGGCCATGGCCGCGAGGGTCTGCGGCAGGTCCTCGATCGTCGCGAGGCGGTCGAGGAGCGGCTGGCCCGCCACGTCCTCGCCCGCGTCGTACGCCTGCCAGAAAGCCGCGACGTCAGCGGCGAGGTCGGGCGCGGACTCCGAGCTCGGACGGTACGGCTTCCACCCCTGGTTGAGGTCGACGAAGACGTCGAGGGCGTCCCGGACCCGCGGGTCGGGGCCCGCGAGCTCGAGGACCGCCGCGTCCATCGACGTGGCCGGGTCGTAGGCCGGGCCGTTCCACGTGTAGTCGCCGTACCCCGCGAGCGCGAGCATCGACGCGTAGGGCTCGATCATCGGGTTCGCCGTGAACCCGTCGATCAGCTGGTGCAGGTTCGGGTCCCGGCCGTCGAGCGGGTTGAGGAACAGCCGACCACGCTGGCCGTCGTTCACCGGGAAGTTGTCCCAGATGTAGAGGTGGTCGGTCCGGTAGCTCTGGGTCGCGCGCTGCACCGACTCGTAGGTGATCCGGTCCGAGAAGACGCCCTCGCCCGTCCACTGGATGCGCACGGAGGGGTCCACCTGCTCGCCGAACTGCGCCTTGTAGGGGTCCTCGCCCGACCCGGAGTAGTTCGTCGGGACCGTCTGCAGCGGCTCGAGCCCGAGCGGCTCGACGTACTCGTCGACGATCCGGTTGAGGTAGAACGCCTGCGCGTCGGCGAGGTAGCGGTAGCTGCCCGCCGTGAACCGCTCGCGGTCCGAGGCGCAGCGCAGCTCGAGCGGGATGTCGTCGAGGGCGACGTAGAACGACGTCACGCCGATGGAGCGCAGCTGGTCGAACTTCGCCGTCGTGGCGTCGAGGTCCGCGTCCGACGAGTAGCAGACGTCGTTGCCCGGGGAGAGCGCGAACGTGAAGTTCACGTGGTGGGCGTTCGCCTGGTCGACGAGCTCGGCGAGCTTCTCGAGCTCGGCCTGCGGGTAGGGGTCACGCCACCGGCCGCGCAGGTAGTCGTCGTCCTTGGGCGTGTACACGTACGTGTTCATCTTGTGGTCGCCGTAGAACGCGAGCTGGTCGAGGCGGGCCTGGTGCGACCACGGGATCCCGTAGAAGCCTTCGATCGCGCCGCGGACCGGCATGAGCGGCCAGTCGCGCACGTGCACGGCAGGGACGGTCCCGTCGGCTGCGAGCGCGCGCAGGGTCTGCGCCGCGTAGTAGGTCCCCCGCGCGTCGACGCCCTGGAGGACGAGCGCGGCGGCGCCGGCGACCCGGCCGCTCGCGAGGACGTAGCCCTCGGCGTCGAGACCCTCGGCGCCGCTCACCCCGAACCCGGCGAGGACTGCGGCCGAGGCGGGGTTGTCCTGCGCGGTCCCGAGGTACAGCGTCGCGGCACCGGGCCGCGCCTCGGCGGAGAAGCGGACGGTCCCGCCGGAGGCCTCGACCACCTCAGCCACGAGCCGTCGCGCCGCGGCGTCCGTCCCCTCGCCGACGACGACGTCCACGTCGCCGGTGAGCGCGAACGGGACGCCCGCCTCGCTCATCTCCTGCGGGGGCGGGAGCAGCTCGGGGTCGGCGGCGGCGGGGACGACGGGCGCCGCCGCGGGTGGAGCCGGGGGGGCTGCGGTGGCCACGGACGGCGCGAGGAGCCCGGCTCCCGCGAGGGCGGCGACGACGCCGGCGGCGACGTGTGGACGGAACAGGCGCATGCGTTCACCTCTCGTGATCCGCGAGCGGGTGCCCGCGGACGTGGTGGGCCGGCCGGGGACCGGCGGCAGCCGCGACCTGGAGGAGTCGCCGTCCACCACGACATCGACATTGATGACTCTTGCGTGAATCAGTGCTGTATCACGCAGATTGCATCATCGCTCGGGAGTATGCAAGGGCTGCGGCGCAACCGGCTCACCCTTGACCCCGCCCACGCCGCCCGCTACCGTCACCAACGTCAGACATCTGACATCATCTGTCCAACTCGGCAGCGTCGCCGCGTTCCACCCTGGGACCCGTCCCGCCCGCGCCGAGTGCACACGACCGGAAGGAACGGCATGATCGGACACCTCCGCAGACCCGCGCACCGCGCGCTGACCCTCGCCACCGCGCTCGCGCTCGGCGTGGGCGGCGCGGTCGTCCCCGTCACGACGGCGGCCGCGCACCACGCCACCCTCGCGCCGGACCACGACCTCGCTCCCGCGACCGGCGGCCCGGGCACGTACACCGAGCAGCAGCTCGCGACCAACGGCCAGGGCGGCTTCCCCAACTACCGCATCCCGGCGCTCACGGTCGCGCCCAACGGCGACGTCCTCGCGTCCTACGACGGACGCCCCACCGCGGCCGACTCCCCCGGGCCGAACTCGATCCTCCAGCGCCGCTCCACCGACGCGGGCGTCACGTGGGGACCGCAGGAGGTCGTCGCGGCCGGGAAGGCCTCGGCACCGATCGAGGGTTACTCGGACCCGAGCTACGTCGTCGACCGCGAGACCGGCACGATCTTCAACTTTCACGTGAAGTCGTACGACCAGGGCTTCGGCGGCTCCCAGCCCGGCGTCGACCCGACCGCACGCAACGTCATCCACGCGAACGTCTCCACCTCGACCGACGACGGGCGCACGTGGACGCACCGCACCATCACCGCGGACGTCACGGCCGACCTGGGGTGGCGCTCGCGCTTCGCCGCGTCGGGCCAGGGCATCCAGCTCCGCTACGGCGAGCACGCCGGCCGCCTGGTGCAGCAGTACACGATCATCAACGGCTCGGGGCAGTTCCAGGCCGTGTCCGTGTACTCCGACGACCACGGCGCGACGTGGCAGGTCGGGACGCCCGTCGGCACGGGCATGGACGAGAACAAGACCGTCGAGCTCTCGGACGGGCGGGTCATGCTCAACTCGCGCGACTCGGCGCGCTCGGGCTTCCGCAAGGTGGCCTACTCGACCGACGGCGGTGTCACGTACGGTGCCGTGACCCTCGACCGCGACCTGCCGGACCCGACGAACAACGCCGCGATCGTGCGCGCGTACCCGAACGCTCCGCAGGGCTCCGCCGAGGCCAAGGTGCTGCTCTTCTCGAACGCCGCGTCGCAGTCCGGCCGCGTCAACGGCACCGTCCGCGTCAGCTACGACGACGGCGAGACGTGGCCCGTCGCACGCGTGTTCCAGCCGGGAGGCATGGCGTACTCGACGCTCGCGACGCTCCCCGACGGGACCGTCGGCCTGCTCTACGAGCCCGACGGCGGGAACGGCGGCATCCGGTTCGCCAAGCTGGACCACGACTGGCTCCTCGCCGCGCCGAGCGGCACGCCGGGCGACATCGAGGTCACGCGTGCGAGCGTGACGAGCACGGCCCCCGCGGGCGGGTACGGCGTCGGCGACGTCGTCACGTACTCGTTCACCGTGACGAACCTGTCCGACGCCGTCACGACGGTCTCCCCGACAGGGGACCTCGAGCGGTTCGACCCGGCCCAGGGCGCGCCGAACTGCCGCTTCCGCGACCTCGCGGCGCGCGCGGCGTACACGTGCACGTCGGCGCGGCACACGGTCACGCAGGCCGACCTCGACGCCGGGTTCTTCGCGCCGAGCACGACCTGGACCTCGACCTCCGGCGCGACCGTCACGACGGTCGAGCACGAGGGTCCCGGCGTCTACTTCGGGGCGCCCGGGAACATCTCGGTGCAGGGCGCGCACGCGAACCCGCAGGACACGTACGCCGTCGGCGACGTCCTGCGCTTCACGTACACGGTCCGCAACCTGTCCACGGCGGCGACGTCGGTGGTCCCGACCGGGAACCTCGCCGGCCTCGACCCCGCGAACGCGGCCCAGAACTGCCGCTACCGCACGCTGCCGGCCGAGGGGTCGTACACGTGCACGTTCGCGCACCACGTGGTGACGCAGGCCGACCTGGACCGCGGGTCGTTCACGCCGGACACGACGTGGACCTCGACGTCGGGGTCGAGCGTGACCGTCGTCGAGCTCGACGGTCCGACGGTCGAGCTCGGCCGCGCCGTCTCGCTCGACGTGCAGGCGGCGAGCCGCTGCCTCGCAGGCCGTGCGTACGTCGCCGTCACCGCGCGCAACACCGGGGACGCCCCCGCCGACGTCACGCTGCGCACGCCGTACGGCGAGCGCACGGTCGCGGGCGTGGCTCCCGGGAGCTCGGCCTACCAGTCGTTCGCGGTGCGCACGACGTCGGTCGACGCCGGGACGGCGAGCGCCGCGTCCGGGTCCGGGTCGGTCGACGCGGGCTACGTGGCAGCGACCTGCGCCTGATCCCCGAGCGCCGGACCCCCGGCCGGGCGACGCACCCGCGTCACCCGGCCGGGAGCGTCGTGCCCGGCACGGGCACGGCGACCGACCGCCGCGAGAGCAGCGCCGCCACGAGGAAGCACACCGCCCCGACGAGCGTGCCGGCGTCGTCCCACCACGCGCTCACGTACGTGCCGGTGGCGGGCGAGACGTACGCCCCGACCGCCGACGCGCCGAACGCGACGGACCCGACCAGGTTGAGCCACGTGCCGTGCCAGGTGCGGGCGTCCGTGTCCCACAGGTGCCCGCGGTCGCGCGTCGCGACGACGGCGAACGCGGACGACACGAGGAACGCGACGGAGCCGTACGCGTCCGGCTTCCAGCCCGCACCGAGCGCCGTCGGGTCGTCGACCGCGGCGAGGAGCGCCGCCGTCGTGCTCACGTTGAAGCACAACGTCCCGACGAGCTGGACGGCCGCCGCCCACCAGTCCCACCGGTCGGCCGGGTGCGTCCCGGCGCGCGGCGGACGCCTCCCGCTCAGGCCGAGCTGCACGAACGCCGCGGCGGTGAAGAACACGGCGCCGACGACGAACGTCACGTTCGTCGCGACCGCGCCGACGGCGTCGGCGTACGGCGGGAGCGCCCCGACGAGGAAGCACAGGGAGCCGACGGCGAACCCACAGGCCTCGCGCCGCAGCCGGCGCGCGCTCCCGTCCACGACCGTCAGTGGTGGAAGCCCGAGCGCTTGCCCTCGGCGGGCATGGGGGACGTGAGGCCGTCGAGCCACTCCGTCTCGACCCGGATGTCCTCCAGCAGGTCGTCGGCGAGGTCCCGGCTCACCCCGTTGCGCACGACGATCCGCTGGACGGTGAGGTCCGCGAGGTCGTCGGGCATGGGGTAGGCCGGGACCAGCCAGCCCTTCATGCGCAGCCGGTCCGAGAGGTGGTACAGGTCCCAGTTCTCGGTGTGTCCGGGCTTGAGGCGCCACGCGAACACCGGGATGTCGGACCCGTCGTTCCACAGGTCGAACGCGCCGATGTCCTCGATGCCGTGCGCGAGGTACTTCGCGACGTCCTGGCACTCCTGCTGGATCGCGGTGTAGCCCTCCCGGCCCAGCCGCAGGAACTGGTAGTACTGCAGCAGCACCTGGGCGCCCGGCCGGGAGAAGTTGAGCGCGAGCGTCGGCATGTCCCCACCGAGGTAGCTCACCCGGAAGATCAGCTCCTCGGGCAGGGCGTCGAGCGTGCGCCACACGACCCAGCCGACCCCGGGGTACACGAGCCCGTACTTGTGGCCCGACGTGCTGATCGAGTGGACGCGCTCCAGGCGGAAGTCCCACTCGACCTCCGGCTGGAGGAACGGCGCGATCATGGCGCCGGACGCGCCGTCGACGTGGATCGGGACGTCGTGGCCGGTGCGCTCCTGGAGCGCGTCGAGCGCCGCGGCGATCTCCTTCACCGGCTCGTACATGCCCGTGTACGTGACACCCATGATCGCGACGACGCCGATCGTGTTCTCGTCGACGTACTTCTCCAGGTCGCTGGCGTCGAGGCACGGGTGCTCCTCGGTGATGGGCACGTAGCGCGCCTCGACCTCGAAGTAGTTGCAGAACTTCTCCCAGCACACCTGCACGGCCGAGCTCATGACGAGGTTCGGCCGGTCGGCCGGCCTGCCCGCCGCGCGGCGCGCGAGCTGCCACCGCCGCTTGAGCGCGAGGCCCCCGAGCATGCACGCCTCGGACGACCCGATGGTCGAGGTGCCGATGCACGCCTTCACGTCAGGCACGTTCCACAGCGACGCGAGGATGCGCCAGCAGTTCTCCTCGACCGCCGCGGTGCGCGGGTACTCGTCCTTGTCGACCATGTTCTTGTCGTAGACCTCGGCGTAGAGCCGGTCGGCCTCGTCGCCCATCCACGTCGCGACGAACGTCGCGAGGTTGAGGCGCGAGTTGCCGTCGAGCATCACCTCGTCGTGGACGACCTGGTACGCGGACGTCGGCTCCATCTCGGCGTCCGGCATCGTGAACCGCGGGGCGACCGCCCGGACACCCGCCCGGGTGTAGGTCGGTCGGAGGACGTGCTGCTCGTCGGTCATGCTGGTCCCTTTCCGCGCACGCCGGTCAGCCGGCGAGGATGCGCGCCTTCTGTGCCTCGAACTCCTCGGGGCTGAGCACCCCCTGGTCGCGCAGCGCGCCGAGCTGCGTGAGCTGCGCGATGCGCGCGTCCATGTCCGGCGCCGCGGGAGCGGGCGCCGGGGGCGGCGAGTAGGTCGGCTGCGGGGCCGCGTACTGCTGGGGGGGCGGGGCGTACTGCGGCGCCGGCTCCGGAGCCTCCTGTGCGGCCCAGCGCCCCGCCTGGCGGCGGGACACGCGGTTGGACACGGCGGTCGCGGTTCCGGCGACGACGGCGGTGCGGGCGACGCCGCGGAGCAGTCCTGGCACGGTGTTCTCCTCTCCGAGAGCCGGCTCAGTCGACCGGCTCGGTGGCGTCCAGGGACGCGAGCAGCGCCTGGACCGGGATGCGCCCGCTCGCGACGAGCTGGGCGCCGTTGCGGCGCAGGGCGGTCGCGAACGGCGCCGCCCAGACGTTCTCGTAGACCAGCACGACCGCGGTCGTGCCGGGCTCGACGGCGCTCGCCGCCTCGTCGAGGTCGTCGCCGTCGAGCAGGCCCGACCGGGCGCCCGCGAACACGGCGAGCTCGGTCGACCCGTCGTCGAGCTCCTCGAGACCCAGGCCGACGACGCTGCCGTCGTCCTCGCGGCGCACGACCACGAGGTCGAGCACCCGGATGATCCCGCGGTCCACGAGGTCGACGAGGTGCGGGAAGGCCTTGTCGCCCGTCGCTCGGTCGGTCGGCAGCTCGATGACCAGGAAGTCGATCGGTCCGCTCTCCTGGAGGTCACCGAGCTCGTCCGCGAGCCGGTCGTCGGTCCCTTGCGTCATCGTCTCGTCCTCTCGCCCCTGCCCGCGTGGTCCGCGGGCCAGTCCTCAGGTTTGCCTCCGTGTCCCGACGCGTCCTCACCCCGTGGGTGTGAGATCGCGCGGTGCGCCTCTCGTCCGGCGCTGCCCGCGGGCGGCAGGTACTCCACGTGCACGGCGTCGATGCGCCCGTCGAGCGCGAACGGCATGCGGTCCGCGTAGGCGCGCGAGACCGGTCCGCCGTACGCCCGCCCGACGTCGAGGCAGTCGTTCGCGGAGAACAGCAGCGCCGCGCTCACGGGTACCGTCCCCGTCCCGACCTCCTCGCCGTCGACCCGCAGCACGACCCGGAGCGGGCCTCCCGGCCGGGGCTCCACGTACGTCGTCTCGATCTCCACGACGTGGTCCCCCGCCGCGAGCGGTGAGGCCGACCGGACGACGGTCCGCTGGATCAGGAAGAGGTTGTACTCGTAGGTGAGGACGCCGTCGAGCAGGAAGCACGTGAGACCACCTCCCGAGCCGCCGAGCTTGTAGAGCACGCCGTCCGCGGCATCGGGCACGGTGAGGCGGATCTCGACCAGGTTGGGCCGGTTGCCGAGCGCCGGGGCGCAGAACTCCGGGACGCGCACCGTGTCTCCCGCGAAGTCCCACGCCGTGTACGGCGGGCTGATCCGGTCCTCGGGGTGCATGGCGACCACCCAGAGGCCGCCGCCGACGGGCAGCACGTCGTTGCGCGCCGCCTCGATCGCGAAGAGCTCCCTGAGCTCGGCGAGCTTCTCCGGGTGCTCGGCGGCGAGGTCGTGCGCCTGGCTCCAGTCCTCGTCGAGGTGGTACAGCTCCCACGGGTCGTGGTCCGGGGTCCAGGTGTGGATCCCGGGCGGCATCCCCTGCACCCACGGAAGCCGTGGGCCGGTCGCCGAGGCCATCCAGCCGTCGGCGTAGATCGAGCGGCTGCCCATGATCTCGAAGTACTGCGTCCGACGGCGGCCCTCGGCCCCGGCGTCGTCGATCGAGTAGGCGAAGCTCGTCCCGTCGATCGGGTCCTGCGGGACGCCGTTCACCGTCTCGGGGTGGGAGATGCCGAGGATCTCGTAGAGCGTCGGCACGAGGTCGACGACGTGGTGGAACTGCGTGCGCGGCACCGGGTCGGGCTCGATGCGCCCCGGCCAGCTCACGAACATCGGGTTCCGCGTGCCCCCGAGGTGGGACGCGAGGAGCTTCATGCCCTGGTAGGGCGACGACCCGGCCCACGCCCACGCCGCGTGGTACTGGTTGTCCGTCGCGGGCGTGCCGAGCGCGTCGAGCCCGCCGAGCTCCTCGAGCGCCGCGATGTGCTGCTCGACGGTCGACGGGATCCCGTTCTGGGCGAGCAGCTCGCTGATCGTCCCGTTCTGCCCCTCGCCCGACGAGCCGTTGTCGCCCCAGACGTAGACGACGATCGTGTCGTCGCCGTAGCCGAGCCGCTCGACCTCGTCGAGCAGGCGCCCGGCCTGCACGTCGGCGTGCTCGCCGAACCCCGCCGCGACCTCCATGAGCCGCGCCTGGAACGCCTTCTGGTCGTCGGGGATCTCGTCCCACCCGGCGAGGCTCTCGGGCCGGGGCGTGAGCTCGGCGTCCTCGGGCACCCAGCCCGCCGCCTTCGCGCCCGCGAGCGCCCGCTCCCGGTAGACGTCCCACCCGTCGTCGAACGCCCCGGCGTACCTGTCCGCCCACTCCTTCATGACGTGGTGCGGCCCGTGCAGCGCGCCGGTCGCCCAGTAGACGAAGAACGGCTTGTCCGGCGCGTTCGCCTTGTGCTCGCGCAGCCAGCGCATCGCGTCGTCGGCGATGTCCTCGCTGAGGTGGTACCCCTCCTCCGGGGTCTTCGGCGGCAGCGTCGGGACCGTGTTGCGGACGAGGTGCGGCTCGTACTGCGACGCCTCGCCCGCGAGGAAGCCGTAGAAGTACTCGAACCCGTACCCGGTGGGCCACCGGTCGAACGGGCCGGACGACGTCGTCTCCTCCGCCGGCGTGTTGTGCCACTTGCCCCACGCGCCCGTCGCGTAGCCGTACTGGCGCAGCACCTCGGCGATCGTCGCGCTGCTCTTCGGGATGTGGCCTGAGTACCCGTCCCAGTCGTTCGCGAGCTCGGCGATCTGCCCGTTGCCGACGCGGTGGTGGTTGCGCCCGGTGAGCAGGGAAGCGCGGGTCGGGGAGCACATCGCGGTCGTGTGGAACCGGTTGTACCCGATGCCGTTCGCACGGACCCGGTCGAGCGTCGGGGTGCGCACGGCGCCGCCGAGCGTCGTGGGGAGCGCGGGACCGGCGTCGTCGATGAGGATCACGACGATGTTCGGCGCGTCCGCCGGCAGGTGTCGCTCGGGTGGTCGCGGGGAGTACGTGGACTCCTGGATCGTCCGTCCGGCGACGCTCCCGGAGCGACGCGGCGGGAAGGGCAGGGACCGCTCTGCGGGCAGCGGCGGTCCGACGACCGTCCGTCGGGGCTCGTCACTCATCGTGCCTCTCCTGTCTGTCCAGGACCTCACGGGCGGCGCGGGCACGGCCTCGCCGACGACGCGTCGACCGTAGGTCCGCCGCCGCCGGGAGGGCATCACGCAGATCGCGCGAACGGCGCCGCGGTGGTTCGCCCCGGCACCGGGCGGCGGTCAGCTTCCGAGCAGACCGAGCGTGACGGCGCGCTCGACGGCGGCGCCGCGGGTCGTGGCGCCGAGCTTGCGGTAGATCGCGCCGACCTGCGTGCTCACGGTGTTCCGGGAGACGAAGAGCCGGCGGCCGATCTCCGCCATCGTGAGGTGGGTCTGCAGGTAGGGCAGCAGCCGGAGCTCGGCCGGGGTGAGCGGCGGGGCGCCGCGCGTCGCCGCGACGGTCTCGAGGCGGGCCCGGAAGGCTGTGACCTCGCCCGCCAGCAGCCCGACGCGCGGGCGGCGGCGCAGCACCTCGGCCGCCTCGGCGGCGAGGTGCGCCGCCGTCGTGCGGTCGCCGAGGGCGAGGCACGCGTAGCCGAGCTGGAGCCGGACGCGCAGCGCGAGGAACGGCATGACGTACGTGCAGGGCACCCGGGCGCGCATCCCGCGCGCGACGAACCGCTCCGCCGCCGTGCGCTCGCCGCGGTGGGCGGCGACGCGGGCGCGCACGGCCAGCGCGATGGCGGTCGTGGAGTAGCCCTCCATGTGGTGGTCGTCGACCGTGTCGACCGCGGCGCGCGCGTGGCTCTGCGCGTCGTCCCACCGCCCGTCGTCCAGCGCGAGGACGGCGAGCTCCGCCTCGCTGAGCAGCACCGAGTCCGGGTTCCCCGCCTCGGCGCCGCAGGCCACGGCCTCGACGAACGCCTCGCGCGCCGCGTCCCGGTCGCCCACCATCAGGTGGGCCGAGCCCAGGAGGTGGAGCGCCTGGTCGCGCCACGAGCTCCACACGGGCTCGTGCTCGACGGCGTAGGCCGCGCACGCGAGGGACGCCTCCGGGCCGTCGAGGCACATGGCCGCCCGCACCTGGCACCGGGCGGACTCGAGCGCGACGCGGTCCTCCTCGGGGAAGAGGGAGGCGTCGAAACCCTCCAGGACGGCAGCCCACCGCTCGGCCGTCGAGGACTCGCCGAGCAGCAGCGCGCGCCACGCGGCGACGACCGTGAGCTCGGGGAGCGCCTCGACCACGGCCTCGCCGAGGGTGTCGAGCCAGCGCGTCACGACGGCCACCCCGCCCTCCTGGTACGTCGGCAGCGCGAGGCGCCCGACGAGGACCGCCGCCTCCTCCACGTCGCCTGCCGCGAGCAGGTGCTCGACCGCCCGGGCCTCCAGCCCCTCCTCGACGTGCCAGGCGGCGGCGCGGCGGTGGAGCGGCGCGACGGCGGCGGGCTCGACCCGGTCGAGCTCCGCGAGCAGGAACTCGCGGAACAGCGCGTGGTAGCGGAACCAGCCGCGGTGGTGGTCGAGCGGGACGAGGAACAGGTTCGCGTCCTCCAGCTCGCGCAGCCGCTCCGCGGCGTCGGAGGTGCCGAGCACGGCGTCGCACGTCGCCGCCGAGAGCTGGTCGAGCACGGCCGTGGCGCGCAGGAAGTGCTGCGTCCGCGCGGGGAGGAGGGTCATGCACTCGCGGTACAGGTAGTCGGCGACGAACCGGTCGGTCCCCATGAGGGACGCCGGGTCCTCGCCGTCGCGCACGAGCAGCGCGCAGAGGAAGACGCCCGTCGGCCAGCCCTCGCACCGCTCGACCACGCGGTCCAGCGCCTCGCCCTGCTCGACCCCCGCGGCGCGGAAGATCTCGCGCGCGCCGGCCGCGTCGACCCGCAGGTCGTCGGGGCCGATCTCGACGAGGTCACCCTCCACGCGCCGCCGCGCGTCGTGCCCGGGCGCGCGACGGCTCGCGAGCACGACCTGCGACCCCGGCGGGACGCCGCCGAGCACGATCTCGAGCGCGTCCCGGCAGGCCTCCGACCCCGCCTCGTGCAGGTCGTCGACGAACAGCACGAACGGCGTGCGCGTACGGGCCAGCGCCGACGCGAGCAGGGGTGCGGACCTCCCGAGCATCGCCGCGCCCGTGCCGCGCATCTCCGCCGCGACGGCCCCGACGTCGGACGAGAACGGGGTGCAGGCGAGCGCGAGGAGGGTGAGGAGGGCGCCGGGGTCGTCGTCGAGCCGATCGAGGCCGACCCACGCGACCGCGCGGTCCTCGACGCTCGCCCACTCCGCGAGCATGGTCGTCTTGCCGTAGCCCGGCGGAGCCGTCACCACGACGAGCCGCGCGCCGTCCCGCCGCGCCCGGTCGACGAGAGCGCGCCGGGAGACCGCGCCCCGGCGCGGCGCCGGCGGCTCGACCTTGCCCGCGAGCAGCGCCGTGCTGAGATCCGGTCGCGCGGTGACCGCCTGACGGCTCCCGTCGGACACTCCAGCAGACTAGGAGCGGCCCGCCGGGCCCTCAACCGGGACCGGGGAAATCACCCGGTACGCCCGGCGTCGTCCGGGGGGTCCCGACGGGCATGCCGGACCCGGCAGGTTCGTCGTCCCATCCCTCGACGGGTTCGAGGCCGAGCGCGAGCGCGACCCGAGGTGCCGCCGCCACCACGCGCGGCAGCCCGACGAGGGGGACCACCGCCGCGAGCACCCCGACCACCTCGGCGGCGTCGACGCCGGCCTCGACCGCCGCGTCGATCTCGGCGCCGTACGTGGGGACCGGCGCCCCGACCGCGACGGTGGCCGCGATCCGCACGAGGGCGCGCTCCCGCCTGGAGAGCGCGTCGTCACCCAGCCCGGCGCCGTCGGCGAGGCGCTCCTCGTTGATCGTGAGCCGCCGGAGCACTTCCGCGTGGTCCACGCCGACCACCCCACCTTTCCGACGCGGGCCCGGTCCGGGCCGGCGGGCCCGGGCCTGTCCCCCTGCCCGATCGCCCTTCCCCGCCAGCATGACGACGGCACGGCGCGGGGTCGTCACACAGAACGCATGACGGCCACGAGGGGTGGGACCGGTCCTCGCCTCGCGGCGGTGTCGCGGTGGTCAGGCCGACGCGTAGTGCGCGGCGAGCAGGTCGTAGCCGTCCCAGACGTCGTCCCAGGATCGCCCGTCGGCGTAGCGGTCGAGCGTGTCGAGGATGACGTGCCAGCCGATCGTGAACTCGGTGGCCGGCTCGCGGAGCACCTCGCGGTGCGTGAGGTGCAGCCGCGTCCCGGACCCCGAGGGCTCGAGGTGCCAGGTGACGGCCGAGACCGGCAGCCCTTCCCAGCGCCAGGTGTGCTCCAGCTCTGCGGTGGGGTCGGACGCGCTCGGGGCGCGCACCGAGGTCACCTCGCCCGTCGCGGACCCCTCCTCGCCGAAGTCGTAGCGGACCTCGCCCCCGACGCGCGGATCGATGCGGCTGCCGGGCATCCAGACCCCCAGCTTCTCCGGATCGGTCAGGGCGGCCCAGACGCGGTCCACCGGATGATCGAGGACACGGTCGAACCGGATGCGGAAGGTCCCGTCCGTGCCGATGCCGAGCGTCCCGGCACCCGTGGGTGTCGTCGTCATATCTCTCCTTCGTCCAGTGCCGACTCCAGGGAGTCGAGCACGCGTTCCCAGCGCGATGCCTGGGCGGTGAGCCAGTCGCCGGCCTCGGTCAACGCCTCCGGGCGCAGCGAGTAGATGCGGCGCGTCCCCGCCCGCCGCACGTCGAGCACCCCGCCGCCGACGAGGATGCCGAGGTGCTGGGAGACGGCGGGTCTGCTCGAGTCGAAGTGCACGGCGATCTCGCCCGCGCTGAGCGGGCCCCCGGCCAGGAGCTCCACCACGCGGCGTCGGCTGGGATCTGCGAGGACGTCGAGCGCGGACATGGCCACAGCGTAAGCGGATGCTTACAGATGTGCCACCCCTCGCGTCCGCGCTGGTTGCGAGCGAGCCGCCGACGGCCCAGCCTGGAGAAGGTCCGGGACCGGGCCGACGGCGGCCCAGCCGGGAGCGGGCCGTCGCGACGTCGACCGAGGAGGCCGCATGACCAGCACCCGCCCTGCTCCCGAGGCGGAGCCGTCACCCGGTGACCGTCCCGCGCCCGACGCCGACGTCAAGCCCGGCTCCCCCACCGACCTGCACCGGCCGTCGTGGGGGTTCGCCCTCAAGGGCGCGGTGCGCGAGTTCATGGACGACCAGTGCACCGACCTCGCGGCGGCGCTGACGTACTACGCCGTGCTCGCGGCGGCGCCCGCGCTCCTCGCGCTCGTGTCGATCCTCGGGCTCGTCGGCGACGGCGAGAAGGCGGTCGACTCGGTCCTCACGAGCGTCGAGGGCGTGGTGCCCTCGACGACCCTCGACATGATCCGGCCGCTCGTCGAGCAGGCCGCGAACACCGACCGCGCGGGGTTCGCGCTCGTCATCGGTGTCGTGCTGGCCCTGTGGTCCGCGTCGGGGTACGTGGGGGCGTTCAGCCGGTCCATGAACCGCATCTACGAGGTCGAGGAGGGCCGCCCGATCTGGAAGCTGCGGCCGGTGATGCTCGGCGTGACGGTCGTCGTGGTGGTCCTCGCGGCGCTCGTCGTCGCGAGCCTCGTGCTCTCGGGCCCGATCGCCCGGCAGGTCGGCGAGCTCGTCGGGCTCGGGGACACGGCGATCGCCGTCTGGCAGGTCGCCAAGTGGCCGGTCGCGATCCTGCTCGTGGTGGTCCTCGTGGCACTGCTGTTCCACCTCACGCCCAACGTGAAGCAGCCACGGTTTCGGTGGGTCAGCCCGGGCGCGCTCCTCGCGATCCTCGTGTGGGCGCTCGCCTCCGCGGCGTTCGGGCTCTACCTGGGCAGCGGCCTCAGCAGCTACGGCGCGACGTACGGGACCCTGGCCGGCGTCATCATCTTCCTGCTGTGGCTGTGGATCACGAACCTCGCCCTGCTGCTCGGCGCCGAGCTCGACGCGGAGGTCGAGCGCAGCCGCGAGCTCCAGGGCGGGATCCCCGCGGAGGAACGCCTCCAGCTCCCGCCGCGCGACACGAGCGCGAGCGACAAGAAGGCGGCCAAGCGCGAGGAGGCCGTCGCCCAGGCGCGCGCCCTGCGCGAGAGCCGGGGCCGCTCGGCCGACTCGGACGGCTCCGACGACACGGACGGCTCCGACGGCACGGGCTCGGGGACCGGGACGGGACGACGCACGCGCGACGACGCGTCGTGACCCCGGCGCCCTGGGCTACCGGGCGGGTGCCGGGTCGGGGATCTCGTCGGGCCGGTACCGGGGCAGCCGGCTCGCGGGCAGGATCGCCGTCGCGCTGACCCCGGCCAGGACGAGCAGCCCGATCTTCAGGGTGCCCAGGCGCGCCTCCTCGTTGAGCGCGACGGCGGCGTCCACCTGGGCAGGCGTGGCGTCGGTGCCCGCGAGGACCGAGCGCAGGTCGTCGTTGCTCACGAAGTTCACCGTGTCGAGGTCGACCTGGGCGACGAGAGCGGGCGGCAGCTCGGGGTGCTCGACGACGGCGCGCCCGACGCTGAACGACAGGATCGTCACGAGCAGCGCCCCCGCGAGCGCGGTGCCGACCGCCGAGGCGAGGTTCTGCGTCGTGCCGCGGATCGAGCCGACGTCGCCGGCGAGCGTCTTGGGCGCAGCCGTGACGAGCACGTTGAACACGAGCGTCACCAGGGCGCCCTGCCCGACCCCGAAGACGACGAGGCCGAGGATCGTGGGCAGCGTCTCCCAGTTGTTCGTCACGACGAACGACAGCCAGAGCAGCGCGACGGTCGTCAGCGTGAAGCCGAAGACGCCGATCGTGCGCGGCGGGTAGCGCGTGTAGAAGCGCACGACGAGCGTCGCGGTGACGAACACGGTGAGGTTGAACGGCATCATCGCGAGCGCGGTGTCGAACGGCGTCCGACCCTGCACGATCTGGATGTACAGCGGGACGGTGAAGTTCAGCGCGGCCTCGAGCGCCACGACGACGAACATCGCGTAGACCGCCGCGCGCTCGCTGGGGCGAGCGAGGACGGACAGGTCCACGAGCGGCACCTTGCCCGCCGCGGTGCGTCGCCTGGTCCACCAGAAGAACGTCTGCCCGAGCACGACGCCGAGCAGCACGAGCACCGGCGCGGGCGAGACCCCGACGAGGTCGAACGGCGCGCCCGGCGAGGCGAAGAACAGCCCCCAGGCGTTGAGGTTGTTGAACCCGAGGGTGAGCGCGACGACCGCCGCACCGATGAGCACCGCGGCGACGAGGTCGATCCTGATGCCGGGGTCGCCGCCGTCGGACCGCAGCCGGAAGCTGAGGACGAAGACGGCGACGGCGAGCGCCAGCACGATGACGAAGGTGGGTCGCCAGCCGATGAGCGTCCCGAGCGCGCCGCCGATGAAGAACGCGCTCATGCCCGACACCGCGCGGGCCGACCCGAGCGACCCGATCGCCGTCGCCTGCTGGGCTCCGCGGTAGTTCTCCGCGATGAGCGCGACCAGCGCCGGCACGATGATCGCGGCCGAGGCCCCGGCGACGGCCTGGCCCGTGATCGCCCACCCCACGCTCGGGGAGAAGATCATGAGGAGCGCCGACCCGGCGAACGTCGCCACGACGACGCGGAAGATCGCGACCCACCCGACCCGCTGCCCGAGCTTCGCGCCGGTCATGACGAGCGCCGCGACCGCGAGGCCGTAGACGACGATCGTCGAGCTCGCGACGGTCGGCGGGACACCGAAGTCCTCGACCATCCCGCCCAGCGACACGGGCAGCGCCGCGACGTTGAACGACATGAGGACCTGGGCGAGGAAGAGCCCGACCATCGGGACCCACGACGTGCGGTCCTCGGTCGCCGGTGCGGCGGCGTCGTCGACGGCGTCACGAGTGCTCATGAGGTGGGGTCCTTTCTCCCGGTCGGGCGGGCGGTGGTCTCGGGGACGTGCGGGGACGACGCGAAGAGGTTGAGCCCGAGCGTCCGCGACAGGTACGCGGTCGCGCGCTGCCCGCGCACGCTGTTCCCGGCCGGGTCGAGGGGCGGTGAGTACGTACCGATCGCCCCCTTGCCGGGGGCGACGGCGACGATGCCTCCTGCCACGCCGGACTTGGCAGGCAGGCCGATCTCGAACAGCCACTCCCCGGAGCGCTCATACATCCCGGTCGAGGCGAGCACGGCGAGCGTGTCCCGGCACACCTGCGCGGAGACCACGCGCTCTCCGGTGACCGGGTTGACCCCGCCGTCCGCGAGCGTCGCCCCCATGACCGCGAGGTCGCGCGCGCTCACCCGCAGCGCGCACTGCTTGGTGTAGACGTCGACGACCTCCAGCGGGTCGACCTCGATCCGGCCATAGCTCTCCAGGAGCCGCGCGATCGCCTTGTTGCGCATGTTCGTCGCGGACTCCGACCGGTACACGACCCCGTCGAGCTCGAGCGACCGCCCGGCGAACCGGGACAGGCCGGTGCGCACGTTCTCCCACTTCTCGGCGAACGACGCACCCGGCACGAGGGCCGTCGTCGCGAGGGCGCCCGCGTTGACCATGGGGTTGCGCGGGTGGCCGTCGTGGAGCTCGACCGCCATCACCGAGTTGAAGGCGAGCCCCGTGCTGTCCACACCGACCCGTTCGAGCACGTCCTCGTGGCCGTAGGCCTCGCACACCAGCGCGTACACGAACGCCTTGGAGATGGACTGCACGGAGAACTCGACGTCGGCGTCGCCCACGGCGTGGACCGCGCCCCCCGACTCGGCGACGCACACCCCGAACAGCGACCGGTCGGCCTCGGCGAGCACGGGGATGTAGTCGGCGACCGCGCCGTCGTCGTTCCCGCGGTAGCGCTCGTGGGCCGCACGGACGTGCTCCTCGACGCGGTCCCAGCCCGGGAGCGAGCCGGTCGCGACCTCCTGCTCGACATCGTCGACGCCCAGTCCCATCGCGTCCTCTCCGTCCGGATCGTCCGTGCCGACCACGCGCGATGCTGCCACGTCGGTCGGGGTGGCGCAGGGCGAGGCGCGAGGTGGCCGACCCGTCGACCTCTCGCGGTCGACCGCGTCCGCGCCCGGGCGAACGGTCCCGGTCTCCGGGAATCAGGGCTCGTGGCCGCTCAGGAGCGGTAGGACGCCGCGTGCCAGTCGTGGTAGAGCGAGACGTGGGTGTGCTCGGCGCCCGTCTGACGCAGCACCATGTACACGTCCCACCGGAGCTGCTCCTGGCCGAACCTGTCGTCCGTGACCTGGATCCGGGCCAGGTGCTCGTCCGGCATCCCGAGCGCGGTGCCGACGCACTCGACGTCGTCCCAGGTCGGCCCGACCCCCGTCCCGACGGCGTCGAAGTCGATCGACCCGTTGTCGGCGTCGAGGGTCGCCCACGTGCGGGCGAGGCCGCACTCGTCGTAGGCGACCGCCACCGCGTCGATGTTCGGCTGCCGCTCGAGACGTGGCCGCTGGTCGAGGTACGCGAAGACCGCGACCACGCCGACGAGGACGAGCACGAGGACGGCGACGACGAGGAGGACCACGCGGCGTCGTCGTCGGTCCGGGCTCGGGGCGACCGCGACGGGCGCGGTCGGGGACGGGTCGGGCGGCTGCGTCACGGTTCCCCCTGAGGCTCGGTAGCACCGCCGGTCGGCACCGAGCGCCGACCCTATCGCTCCCCCGAGCCTCGCCGTCGGTGGGTCTCGCGCGGGATCTCGCGCACGGGACGGCGCACCTCAGGCGCTCGTGCGGCGGACGACGACGGACGGGAACGTGCGCTCGTCGTCCCGGCGGCGACGGTCCAGGAGCGCCGCCGTGGCGGCGGCCGCGATCCGCTCCACGGGGTGGGTCGCGGTCGTCAGGCCCGGGCCGGCCTGCTCCGCGAACGGCTGGTCGTCGAACCCGGTGACGGCGACGTCGTCGGGCACACGGACGCCGTCCTCCGCGAGCGCGCGCATCGCGCCGACGGCGAGCGTGTCGCTCATCGCGACGAGCGCGTCGACGCCGGGCCAGCGGCGACGAGCCTCGCGCGCCGCCTCCGCGCCCGCGAGGGCCGTGAGGTCGGCGGCCACGACGCGGCGCGGGACGCCGGCGGCGCGCACGACCGCGTCGTACGCCTCGACGGCCCGCTGTGCGCCGGGGAGCCAGCCGGGCCCGGTGAGCATGACGACGTCGCGGCGCCCGTCGGCGAGCACGTGCTCGACGAGCGCGGCGATCCCGGCCGCGGCGTCGACGTCGTACGAGGGCACGCGGCCGTCGGCGGGACCGATCGCCGCCACGCGGGAGAGCAGCGTGCGGGGCACGCTCGCGAGCACCTCGGCCGAGTAGTCGACGAGGAGCACGCCGCCCACGCCCGGGTCGCGCGCGAGCCGGGCCAGCTCGTCGCGCGGGTCGCGCCCGAGCCAGCGCAGGGCGACGCCGACGCCCTGCGTGTCGGCCGCGCGGCTGGCCGCCGCGACGACGCGCGCGACGTAGGGGTCGCCCAGCAGGTCGGCGGACGGCGACCCGACCGCGACCACGACCCGCTCGCCCCGCCCGCTCGCGAGGGACCGCGCGCCGGGGTGCGGCACGTACCCGAGCTCCTCGACGGCGGTGAGGACCGCGCGGCGCGCCGCGTCGGACACGGGACCGGTGCCGCGCACGACGCGCGAGGCCGTGGACCGCGAGACGCGGGCCGCCGCGGCGACGTCGTCGAGCGTGGTGGGCGGCATGGCGATCTCCTGAGCAGGTCCTGTCGGCGGTGACGGGCGGCGCCCGGAGCACCACGCTAACCCGCAGAGGGCGGTCGGTGGAAGCGTTCCCACGCCGGTGTCGGCGCAGGGGTCGTCGCCGAACCCGGGATCGCTCCTCAGGACCACCGAGAGCTGGGGACCGAGCCCGGGTTCGTCGCGCGGTCCCGGCGAGCCGCGAGCCGCAGCGCCACCACGGCGAGGCCCGCGCCGAGCAGCGCGCCGATCGAGTTGGAGAGCCAGTCGTTCGTGTCGCACGACCGCCCGAGCGCCGGGACCAGCGCCTGGAACACCTCGATGAGCGCGGAGGCGACGACGCCGCCGAGGAGCGCGACGAGCGGCCTGCCCAGCGCGACCGCGGCGAGCAGCACCGGCGGCACGAACAGCACGACGTTCGCCAGGAGCTCCACGCGTCCCGGTGTCGGCAGCGACCAGCTCACGGTGCAGACGGCGAAGAGCTCGCGGTCGACCGGCACGAGCGTGAGCAGGAGCACCGGGAGCAGGGAGACGCCGAACAGCACCCACGCGAGCGGACGGCGGCCCGCCAGCCATGCGCCCACGAGCGGTCCGGCGACGGCGAGGACGAGGAGGGCGAGCGGCGACAGCCAGGGGTGCGCGACGAGGAGCGTGGAGATCATGGGGGCGCCAGTCTCGCAGGTCGACGGGTGCGGCTACCGCGTGTCGGCGGGGCACGGTAGACCTGTGCCCATGACGACGACGCCGTCCCCCGAGCCCCTCGCGCCCGACGCCGCTGCCTCCCCCGAGGAATGGTGGATCTGCCGCACGTGCGCGGTCGAGCACGCCGAGCGACCCGACGTGTGCGCCATCTGCGCCGACGAGCGCCAGTGGGTCCCCGCGAGCGGGCAGGCGTGGACCACGCTCGCCGAGCTCGCCGCGGCCGGCGAGCGCCTCGTGCTGGAGGAGCTCGAGCCCGACCTGTTCGGCCTGTCGAGCGAGCCGAGCGTCGGCATCGGGCAGCAGGCCAAGATCGTGCGCACCCCCGCGGGCAACCTGCTCTGGGACCCGCCCGGCTACGTGGACGACGACGCCGTCGCTCGGGTGCGCGCGCTCGGCCCGGTCGTCGCGATCGCCGCGAGCCACCCGCACATGTTCGGCGTCCAGGTCGCGTGGAGCCGCGCCCTCGGCGACGTCCCCGTGCTCGTCGCCGAGGCCGACGCGCACTGGGTCGCGCGCCCCGACCCAGTCATCGAGACCTGGACCGGCGAGCGCGAGGTGCTGCCCGGCGTCGTCCTGTCACAACCAGGCGGCCACTTCCCCGGCAGCGCCGTCGTGCACTGGGCGGCCGGCGCCGAGGGCCGGGGCGTGCTCCTGTCCGGGGACACGATCTTCGCCAACCCCGACCGCACGTCCGTGAGCTTCATGCGCTCCTACCCCAACCGCATCCCGCTGTCCGCCGCCGTCGTGCTGCGCGTCGCCGAGCACGTCGCGCGGCGCCCGTTCGAGCGGCTCTACAACAACTTCGAGGGCGTCGTCCCCGCCGACGCACGGGAGGTCGTGCTTCGCTCCGCGCAGCGCCACGCCGCCTGGGTCCGCGGCGACTTCGACCACCTCACCTGACCGGTCGCCACGAGCATGTCCGCCGTACAGGGTCATGGCACCGTGACAGGGAGGAACGTCATGGCACCGTGACTTCTCGAGCGCTGGGCCAGGAAGGCGGGCGTACGCCCGGGCAACACCCTCGGTCTGATCGCCCATGTCGGCATGGACGTGTCCGGCGGTGCGATCTTCGCACCTGAGGGCGAGATCGTCGACGCGATGTCCCGTCCCGGGACGCTCGTGCCGGCGAGCGAGGCCGACATCGCCGAGCGCCTGCGCCGCGTCCGTCAGGACGAGGCCGCCTGGCAGGACGACGAGGGCGGAGAATCGCCGGATGGCGGACATCGTCGAGCACGACCGAGCCGTACTTCGCCTCGGACACCCTGTTCGTTGTGGTCACCGACCGCTGACCGAGGGCGCGTCCCTGTGGGTGGCCCGCGCGACGATGATGGTATGAGCAGCCACGCGCACGGCATCCACCACTCGATCGACTACGTCGAGCTCCCCGTGACCGACCTCGCGGCGGCGCAGGCGTTCTACGGCGCGGCGTTCGGCTGGGAGTTCGTCCCCTACGGCCCCGGGTACGCGGGCATCCGCACGTCCGCGGAGTCGGGCGCCGACGAGGCGGGCGGTCTGCGGCTCGCCGAGGCGGGCGACGTGTCGCGCGGCGGGCCGTTCGTCCTGATGTTCTCCGCGGACCTCGACGCGACCCTCGCCGCCGTGCAGGGCGCGGGCGGCCGGGTGGTCGAGGGGCCGTACGAGTTCCCCGGCGGTCGGCGCTTCCACTTCCTCGACCCGAGCGGCAACGAGCTGGGGGTCTGGGCGACGGCCTGAGGGCGCCGCCTCACCCGCCGAGCAGGAGCGACACCCCGATCGTCGCCATGACGGCGGCGATCACGCCGTCGAGCACGCGCCACGCGCCGGGACGC
This sequence comes from Cellulosimicrobium protaetiae, assembly GCF_009708005.2. Taxonomy (NCBI): domain Bacteria; kingdom Bacillati; phylum Actinomycetota; class Actinomycetes; order Micrococcales; family Promicromonosporaceae; genus Cellulosimicrobium; species Cellulosimicrobium protaetiae. The sequence continues at coordinate 349,872 of NZ_CP052757.1, forward strand.
GCGAACACGGGTGCGAGCAGGCGTGCCCCGAAGCCGAGCGCGGTGAACCACACGAGGCTCGCGACCATCGCGCCCGCCCCGAAGAGCCATCGCGCGGTGTCGGGGTCGCCCGCTCCGGCGTAGGCGGCGGTTCCCCCGGCGTGCGCGGCGGCGTAGCCCGCCGCGAGCGACCCGAGGAGCAGCACGGTGTCGAGGTAGACGTGCGGGTTGAGCCACGTGAGGGCGAGCGACGTCCCGACGGCGGAGCGCGCGCTCGTCGCGCCGGCGCCCGACGCCGGGTCGAGCCCGCCGGGCCGCAGTGCGCGCCGGGCGGCGAGCGCCCCGAGCGTGAGGAGGAACGCGGCGCCGCCCCAGCGCACCACGGTGAGGAGCGTCGGCGCACCGGTCACGAGCGCGCCGAGCCCCGCCGTCCCCGCGGCGATGAGGACGAGGTCGGAGAGCGCGCAGACGAGCACGACCGGCAGGACGTGCTCGCGGCGCAGCCCCTGGCGCAGCACGAACGCGTTCTGCGCACCGATCGCGACGATGAGGGACAACCCGGCGGCGAGACCGGCGGCGAGGGGCGAGAGAGCGGCGAGCACGTCTCGACGGTAGGGATTCGCCCTGATGAAGGCCAGCGAAAGATTCTGCACTTCCCTAAGATCTACTTCATGGTGGACCTTCAGCCCGACCAGCTCCGCACGCTCGCCACGATCGCCGCCGCCGGGACGTTCGAGGCCGCCGCCCACCGGCTCGGGGTCACCCCGTCCGCCGTGAGCCAGCGCGTGCGCGCGCTCGAGTCCGCGGTGGGTCAGGTGCTCGTGCGGCGCGGGAAGCCCGCCGAGCTGACAGGGCCGGGCGAGGTGCTCGTGCGGCACGCGCGCCACCTCGCGCTCCAGCAGGCCGACGTGCTCGCGGAGCTGGGGATCGGGGCAACGGAGCCGGCGCGCGACCCGTCGACGGACGACGACGGTGCGCCGCTGCCCGAGATCACGCTCGTCGTCTCCGGCGACGCCCTCACGACCTGGGCGCTGCCCGCACTCGTCGAGGCGTCGGGGTGGGCCCGGCTCGAGATCCTGCGAGAGGACGAGGAGCACTCCATCGGCCTGCTGCGTGACGGGACCGCGGTCGCCGCGGTGACGTCGGTCGCGGAGGCCGTCCCCGGCTGCCGCTCGACCCTGCTCGGCCGGATGCGCTACCGCCCCATGGCGAGCCCCGCGTTCGCGGCGCGCTGGTTCCCGGACGGCCCGACCCCCGCCGCGCTCTCCCGTGCGCCCGTCCTCGCGTTCGACCGCAAGGACGACCTGCAGGAGCGCTACCTGCGCGTGCGCGCCCAGGGAGCGGGGGCCTCGGCCGGGACGGCGGCCGGGGTGGCGTTCGACCCGCCCCGCCACCACGTCCCCGCGTCGAACGAGTTCCGCCGCGCGATCGAGCTCGGCATGGGCTGGGGCATGCTCCCCGACCTCCAGAGCGCGCGGGCCGAGCGCGCGGGACGCCTCGTGGGCTTCGACGACGCCCGGGCGGTGGACGTGCCGCAGCACTGGCAGCAGTGGCGGCTGCACTCGACGTCGCTCGACCGCCTCGCGACCGCCGTCGCCCGCGCGGCCCGCGCCGCGCTCGGCGCTCCCTGACGCCGCGACGCCCCGATCGGGCACACTCGTGCCGGTCCCGCTCGTCCTCGGACGAGCGAGCACCCAGCACCCAGCACCTGAGGGGCATGATGGCGTACTTCTTCCGCACGGGCACGACGACGTTCCGCGCGACCGCGCACGTCGGCGGGGCGTGGCGCACCGACGAGCAGCACGTCGCACCGGCCCTCGGCCTGCTCGCGCACGTCGTCGAGACCGACCGGGCGGCCCGCGGGCGCGACGGCCTCGCGGTGTCACGCCTGTCCTACGACGTCTGGGGCGTCTTCCCGATCGGCGAGGTGGAGACGCAGGTCCGCGTGCTCCGCCCCGGGCGGGGCGTCGAGCTCGTCGAGGCGACGCTCTGGTGCGCGGGCCGCTGCGCCGTCTCCCTCCGAGCCTGGCTCGCGCGGGTCGGGGACACCGCCGACCTCGCCGGCGGTGCGCCGGGACCTGTGCCCGGACCGGACCGGACGCCGCCATGGGACCCCGCGAACGTCTGGCCCGGCGGCTTCATCGACTCCATCGAGGTCCGCCGCAGCGCGGTCGAGCCCGGTCGCGCGACGGTCTGGGTGCGCAGCGACGTCCCGCTCGTCGCCGACGAGGAGGTCGGACCGCTCGCCCGTACGGCCGGGCTGCTCGACGCCGCCAACGGCATGGCCGTCCGCGCCGACCCGCGGGAGGTCGCGTTCCCCAACGTCGACCTCACCGCCCACCTCTTCCGGGCACCGCTCGGCGGCTGGGTCGGCCTCGACACCACCGTCGTGTTCGGTGCGTCGGGGACGGGCGTCACGCACGCGACGCTCCACGACGAGGACGGCCCGTTCGGGACGCTCGCGCAGTCGCTCGTCGTCCGCTCGCTGGTCCCGCGCGATGGCGCGGCACCTACCGACGCGTGACCGCCTCGCCGGGGCTCGTCCCGGCACGCGAAGCGTCCAGGACGCAGCGCTCGACCTCCCGCACGACCCGCTCCGCCGTCGTGTCGTCCAGGCGTGACGTGTCCGCGGTGAGGACGACGTCGATGCCGCCGCCCGGCGCGTCGACCAGGTGCAGCGTGAGGGTGACACCCCCCTGCTCGTCGGACGCGTCGGCGCGCGCGAGCCGTCGCGACCGCGTGGGGCGGGCGCGCAGGGTCCGGTCGGGGCCGGTGCCGCGACGGTCGTTGTACCAGCACGTGCCGTCGTGGGCGGTCGACGGGTCGGCGGCCGCGTCCGCCTGGAGCCGGTCCTTGTCGTAGTACGCCGACCGGTACGCCGTCATCGCGGCGCGCCAGACCCGCGTACCCACCTCGTCGAACGGCGCGTCGAGGCCGTCCACGTGCACCAGGCCCTCCATCGCCGTCGTCACGACGGCCTCGCCGAGCTCCCGGCGGAAGCGGTTGCTCACCATGACCTGGAGCGCGAGGTCGTCGCGACCGGCGGCGGCGGCGAGCGCCCGGCACGACGCCGCGAGCAGGACCCCCGACGTGCTCGTGCGCCACCGCGCGGCCACGCGCTCCGCCGCCGGGCCCAGTCGTCGCGAGCGCAGGACCGTCTGCCGGTAGCGCGCGGCCTCCGGCGGCGCCGGGTCGTGCGCGACGTCCAGGCGGGTCGGGAAGATCTCGACCGGGGCGGCACGCATCGTGCGCACCGTCCGCGCCCGCGCGGCGGCGTCGTGCCGCCGCCCCTCGTCGGACGTCTGCCACGCCGCCTCGTCGAGCGGCGTCCACGCGTCGGGCGCGGGGAGGGTCGTGCCCGCCGCGAGGGCCGTGAGGTCCGCGTCGACGACCGGCAGTCCCCACCCGTCGAGCGCGGTGTGCGCGAGCACGACCACGGTGTGGTGCACCGCGCCGTCCACCGTGACGAGACCCGCCCGCACGGGCAGCTCGCGACGGTAGTCGAACGCCCGGCCCCACAGCTCGTCGCGCAGCCGGGCGCCGTGCGCGGCGACCTCCGCCACGTCGGTCACGCGCTCCTCGACGACCTCGACCGTCCCCTCCCCGCACAGCTCCTGGACGAAGCCGTCGCCGAGCGGGTGGACCCGGGTCCGCAAGGAGTCGTGCCGCTCGACGAGCGCCCGCACGACGGCGGTCGCGGCGTCGGCCGGCACGGGCTCGTCGAGCGGTCCGCCCCACACGAGGTTGAACTGGTGGTCCAGCGGCTCCAGGGCGGCGAGCGCCCGCCGGATGGCGGTCTGGCCCCACGTCGCGGGCCCCTCGCCCGCGCGCCCGCCGACCTCGACGCGGTGCACGACCCTCACCGCGCACCCCCCGCGGCGCCCCGCACGGAGACGGGCGACGGGGTGTCCGCGCCCCAGACGTGGGTGCGGTGCGCGTGCGCTCGCGGCCCGGGCGTCGCGCACGCCGCGACGGCGCCGGCCGGTGCGGCCACGTCGCTCACCCACCACTCCTGCCCGTGCCACGGGCCGCCGTCGGCTCGCACGAGACCGGGGGCCCCGACGTCGAGCCCGAGCACGTCGAGCAGCCGACCGCCGACCGCCTTCGCGCACGCCTCCAGCCGCGAGAGGCAGCGCCACAGGTCGGGGTCCGCGCCCGACCGCGCGACCGCCGGGGCGAGGAACCGCGCGGCGAGGCGGTGGACGTCGACGCGCGGGTCGCGCACCTGCACGTCGACGCCCACGTCCGTCTCCGCGAGCGCCACGAGCGCGTGGTCACCGCTGCGGCTGAGGTTCCACCGCTGCCCGACGACGGGCCCCGGCTTCCCGTGCGGCCCCACCTCCCAGCGCACGTCGGCGGGCGACAGGCCGGTGCGCGCCGCGAGGACCTCGTGCGCCGCGACGTGCGCGCGGACGTAGCGCGCGGCGTCGGCGGGCGAGGCGAGGCGGCGGGCACGGTCACGCTCCGCCGCACCCAGCACCGCCGCGCCCAGCACCTCGGTCCCCAGCACGTCGCCACCCGCCGTCGAGCACGACCTGACGGTCGGGACGGGGCTCAGAACGACTCTCATGTCGCGCTCGGCGGGGGGTGGGGTCGTGTCGACGAACCACAGCTCGACCTCGGTCTCCGGGTCGACGACGCTCATGCGACGAACTCCGGCAGGTCGTCGACGGGGGCCTTCAGCGGGGCGGCGGCGCGCGTCGTCACGACGACCTCCACCTCGCGGCCGACGGCGCGGGCCACCACCGGGCGCAGGTCCGCCACGGCGTGGTGCGCGCCGGGGACGTCGTCGGGGCCGACCGCGAGCACGGTCGCCGTCGCGTCCCGGCCTGCGGCGACGCCCGCGGCGGAGTCCTCCAGGACGAGGCAGCGTCGCGGGTCGACGCCGAGTAGTCGCGCCCCGGCGAGGAACCCCTCCGGGTCGGGCTTGCCGCGGGCCACGTCCTCCGCGCACACGAACCGCGCCGGCACCGGCAGCCCTGCCGCCGTCAGCCGCGCGAGCGCGACCTCGCGCGCCGCCGACGTCACGACGGTCCAGGCCCGCGGGTCCAGGTCGTCCAGGAGCTCCGCCGCGCCGGGCACCGCGACGACCCCCTCGGTGTCGTCGCACGAGATGCGGTGCAGCCACTCGACCTCACGTGCGACGTCGGCGCCCGGCGCAACGAGGCGGACCACCTCGACGTCGCGGCGGCCGTGCGACGCCGCGACGACCGCGTCGCCGTCGAGCCCGAGCCGTGCCGCCCAGGCGAGCGTGTGGCGGTCGATCGCCGCCGTCGAGTCGACGAGCGTGCCGTCGAGGTCGAGCAGCAGCGCCGCGCCACGCCACGCCCAGGTGTCGGGCGCGGTCACGGGGCCGGTCGGGGTCACGTTCACAGCAGCTCCCTCGCCCGCGCGGTCCGCGCCTCCGCGTGAAGGTCTACGTACTGCCGCACCGGTCCGGTCACGTGCTGGAGCCCCAGCGCGGCCGGGCTCGGACGGCCGGGCGCGTCACCGACCGCGCGTGCCACGACCGGGAGGGCGTCCGCGGCGCCCGCGAGCGCGACCAGGAGGTCCGCGGCGGAGGGCTCGGGCGCGTCGGGTGCGGTCGCCCGGCGCGGCTCGGACGTCGTCGGGCTCCCCGGCGTGAGCGCCGTCGCACGCGACACCCACAGGCCGCGCGAGACGTACCGGCCGCCCGGCTCGACGCCGAGCAGCCCGCGCCTCTCGACCTGCTCGCACGCGAGGACCTCGACGGTCGCCCGGGAACGAGGACCGCCGGTCTCCGCGGGCAGGTCGCCCGTGGAGGGCGCGTCGGGACGGCCGGACAGCGAGGGCAGGTCGGACGCCTCGGGACGGCCGGACAGCGAGGGCAGGTCGGACGCCTCGGGACGGCCAGACGGAGCGGGAAGGTCGGACCGGTCGGGACACCCGGACCGACCGGTGCGCGTCCCGCCCGAGGCCGCAGCGTCGTCGGCCCCGGCGACCCGGTGCTCGGCGGCACCGTCGAGGTCGACCTGCGCCGCGAGACGCCGCACCGCGTCGTCGGCGCGCGCACCGCACGCCGGGCAGTCGTGCACGACGACGCGCACCGGCGCCGCGGGACCCGCCGCCTGGCACACGACCTCGGCGTCGCGCTCCGCAAGGCGTCCCACAGCCGCCAGCACGGCAGGGTCGAGCTCCGCGTCAGCTTCGGCGTCGCTCGCCGAACCCGGGGTCACTCCCCACGCGGCAGTCGAGGTAGGGAGCGACCCCGGGTTCGGCGCGGTGCGGGTCACCGTCTCGCCCGCGCGGAGCGCGTCGAGGCCGAACGCGACGAGCTCGTCGACGAGGGCCTCCGGGCGGTCCGCCGGGAGCAGCCCCGAGAGCACCCAGGTCCGGACGGCGGCCGCGCGGTGAGCCGTGCCGCCCGGCCCGGCGGGCGGCCAGTCCTGGTGCGCGACGTCGTGCCCGAGCAGCCAGCACGCGGCACCGAGCTCGACGAGCGCCTCGCACGGCACGCGCCCGAGCTCCGGGGACGCCCCCGCGACGAGGACCGCGACGTCGTGCGCGACGACCGCCGGGTCGACGCCGAGCCACCACGACCAGTCGTCCCAGCCCCAGCCGAACGGGTGCTCGAGCGGCTCGCCCGCGTCGGGGCGGAGCAGGCGCAGCGTGCAGCGCGACCGTTCGAGCATGACCGCGACCGGCCGCGGCGTGGCGGGTGAGCGGGCCGGCTCGCGGTCGAGCCCGGGGAGGTCCCACGCGTCCGGGTCGACGGCGTCGCCCGCGGGGACGGTCGCGTGCCGGGCGCCGTGCGCGTCGTTGCCCGCGAGGCTCGGGCCGTCACCGTGCTCCAGCAGGTGCGGCAGCGTCGCGACGACCGGGTAGCCCTCGCGGGCGCAGAACGTCACGACGGCCTCGTCGTCGTCGCGCTCGTCGTCGGGCAGGGTCGCGAGGTGCGCGGCGAGGCGCAGCGCGCCGTCGGCCGGGAGCACGAGGCCGAGCGTGGGCACCCACTCGTCGTGCCCGAGTGGCGCCCACGCCTGCCCGGCGGCGGCCGCGGCACGCACGAGGTACGCGTTGCGCGGGCTGTTCCAGTTCGAGTAGAGCGCGACGGCGTGCCGGTCCCGTGCACGCACCGCGCGCAGGACGAGCTCCGCGAACCCGGGGACCGGCGTGACGTCGTCCTGCAGCACGAGGTGGTGCGTCGCCCCCGGAGCCACGGCCGCCCACGCACGCTTCGCGGTGCGCAGCGGGCTCGGCGGGCCGTCCGGGTCCGGGTCCTCGACGACCCGGACGTCGAGCGGCGCGCACGCGCGGACCAGCTCCGAGACGTCACCCCGCGCCGGGTGGTGCATGACGACGACACTGAGCACGGGCCCGGGAGCGTCCGGGCCGGGACCGGCCGTCGCCACCGGGACCACGTCCACCGCACCACGAACCGGCAGGTCCTCGACCTCGGGCGTCGCACCCCGCGCGGTCACCGCGCGACCTCCGCGACCGTGTCCGCCGGCTCGACCGGCTCGGCCGGCTCGGCCGTGGCACGCCGTCGGACGAGGCGGACGGCGACGGGCAGCATGACGGCGAGACCGACGACGTTCGTCACGGCGATCGTCGTGTACAGCGCGACCGGTCCCCCGCCCGTGCGCGCGAGGACGCCGCCGACGCCGAGCGAGACGGCGTGGTAGAGCACGTTGAGCGTCACGGCGACGCGCCCGTACCCGAGCTGCTCCAGCAGGGTCAGCAGGTACAGCACGAGCCCGACGCCCGCGTACGACGGGCCGACCACCCGCAGGTACAGAGCCGCCTGCGCGGCGACATCGGGGTCGGCGGAGAGCCGACCCGCGACGAGCGGCGCCGTGAGCAGGACGAGCACCCCCACGACGACGTACACGCCCGCGACGACGACCGTGCCCGCGCGCAGCGTGCGCGGCAGGAGGGAGAGCCCGCCCGCGCCCCACTGCTGGTTCATGACGATGCTCACGGCCGCGGCGAGCCCGATCGCGGGCACGATGACGAGCGTCTGGACCGTCGCGGCGCCGCCGTAGCCGGCGACCACGTCGGTGCCCGACGGCCCGAGCACCCAGACCATGACGAGGTTCGTCACGGTGAGCAGCAGGTAGGACAGGCCGACCGGCAGGCCGACGCCGAGCAGCAGCGCGCGCACGTCGACGCGCTCGTCGACATCGCCCGCGGCAGGCGCGGCCGACGCCGACGGGGCCTGCACGGAGGACGCCGCACCGCCCGGTGGCGGCGGCACGGGGTCGGCAGCCGGACGGGACGACGGCGGCGGCGGGGGAGGCGGCGGTGGCGGCGGGACCGGCGGCTGCGCGGTCGGCGTCGTCCACGACCCGGCGGGCAGCGCGCGGAGGGCCCTGCGCCACCAGGCGGCGAGGCGCTGCGGTGCCGGGTGACGACGCAGCGCGAGCAGCCGCCGCAGCCCCGGGACGTGCCCGGGCCGCGGGAGGAGGCGGGCGCGGACGAGGAGCGCCCAGGCGACGCCCGCGCCGACGAGCGTGGAGCCCGTGATCGCGACGGGGACCGCGAGCACGCCGAACCCGCCCACGAGCCCGACGACCCACACGACGAGCACCTGCAGACCCGCGACGAGCAGCGCCACGGTCGCCGACGCGCCCGTGCGCGCCCACCCCCGCAGCGCTGCAGCGGCGACCGCCGTCGGGACGGAGAGCACGCTCGCGACGACGGTCCACCGGGCGAACGCGACGAACTCCGCGACGAGCGGCTCCGGCACGGACAGCACGTCGGCGAGCGCCGGCGCGACCAGGACCACGAGCAGCGCGACCCCGCCGAGCACCGCCGCGCCCGCCGCGACGAACCGTCCCAGCAGTGCCGTGGTGGCCGACGTCGGGACGGTCGCGCCGTCGTCGCCCGCGTCACCCCCGGCGCCCTCCCCCGCGTCGCCACCCGAGCCGTCTCCCGCGCTCCGGGCACGGGACCCGTGCAGGCGCGCGAATCCGACCTGGGTCGAGACGTCGAGCCCCTCCTGGACCGCGAGGACGAGGAACGTCACGGGGATGAAGAGGGAGCGCACGTAGAGCGCGTCGTCGCCCATGTGCCCGAGCAGCGCCGCGATGACGAGCTGCGCGAGCGCCCCCACGACGAGCGCCGCGCAGATCGGGGCGGCGAGCCGGACGACCCGACGGCGCAGCGCCCCGACCGTCGGGCCGGGGTCCGTCGTGCCCGCGCCGGGCGGCGGGGGGACGGGCGGCAGGTCGCCAGCCGCCGGCGAGGCCGTCGCGACCGAGGTCGCGCCCGCCTCCTCAGACGAGCTCGGCATGCCGTGCCCTGCCCTGCAGCCAGCCCTGCGCGAGGGTGAGCCGCTGCACGGTCCGCGTGCCCTCCATCATCTCGAGGCCGGGCACGTCACGGACGAGCTTGTCGAGGTACGGGTGCTCCCAGCGCGCGCCGGGGCCGAGCAGCGGCGGCACCGCGTGGGTGACCTCCTCCGCGAGGTCGAGCGCGGCGGCCTTCGCCGCCGCGGGCAGCGTCCCGTCGGCCGGGTCGTCGTCGGCGGCGCGCGCCGCCTGCAGCACGAGGGCGCGCGCGGCGTGGAGCCGGTCGTCGAACGTCTCCAGGCGCCACCGCTCGTCGGCGGTGAACGACGACCGCTCGGCGCGCACGTAGTCGAGCGCGGCCTGCGTGACGCCCACGGCGAGCGACGCGACGACCGGACGCAGCCGGTTGAACGTGCGCACGGCGCCCAGGAGCCCGCGGCGCGACGGCGACAGGTGCCGCCCGAGCGTGTCCTCGGGGCGCAGCGGGACGTCGCGCAGCCGCACCTCGCCGAGCTGGATCGAGCGCATGCCCGTGAGGACGAGCGGCGCGGCGTCGAAGCCCGGCCGGTCGGTGTCGACGAGGTAGACCCCGACGCCCAGCGGGCCCGGGCGGTGCCGCGCGAAGACGACGCCGAGGCTCGCGCGCGCGACGTTCCCCACGTACTTCTTGTGGCCGCGCAGGACCGTCCGGGGGCTGCCGTGCCCGGGCGCGGACCCGTCGTCGGGCCCGCCCGGGAGCTCCACGACGGCGGTCTCCAGCGCCGCCGCGTCCGAGCCGCGGTCCGGCTCGGTGAGGCCGAAGAACGTCCACGTGCGCGGCTCGGCGACCCTCCGGTAGAAGCGGTCGCGCTGCTCGTCGTCGGCGAGGTCGTCCACGACGATCCCGGACATCGACGGCCCCGGCGCCCCGACGACGACGGACGCGTCGCCCCACGCGAGCGTCTCCGCGACGACGGCACGCTCCACGCACGTGCGCACGTGCACCGGGACGCCCCGCACGCGCAGCGGGTCGTCGAGGTACCCGGGCGGGAAGCCGCCGAGCTGCCGGTACGGCAGGACGCCGGAGTCGAGGAGCGTGTGCAGCGCGCCCGGGTCGGCGTCGATCGCGAGGGCGTGCTCACGGAGCGCCGCGCCGACGGGACGCAGGTGGTCGCGCAGCGCGACGAGGTCGACGGTGGTCATGCGTCGTGTCCTTCCCGGCCGGCGGTCCCGCCCGGCAGCGTCCCGCCGGCGTGGCCGAGCAGGTCGATCGTGCGGGCGAGGCGCGCGGGCTCGCCGTCGACGAACCCCGACGCGCCGAACAGGTTGTGGACGGCGCGCGACGACCGGTCGAGCACCGCGGTGACGCGAGCGAGCGACACCCCGGAGATCGACGCCCCGCCGTCCGGTGCCGCGTCCCGTGCGGCGGCCCCGCCCAGGAGCGCCTGCGCCTCGAGGTGGGCGAGCGCCGCGTCCGCGAGCACCAGGCGGACCGGCGGCAGGTTCACGGTCGCCGTGCCGCCGAGCGTGCGTCCGCGCAGCCGCTCGACGGCCCGGTCGGTCAGGCGCTCGCACAGGCCGGCCCGGACCCACGCGACGCCGATGCGCCAGGCGGCGTCGGCCGCCCTGGTCGCCGCGGTCTCCCCCGCGACGGGCGCGGCGTCGGCCGCACCGGTCGCGGCCTCCCCTGCGGCGGGCGCGGCGTCCGCCACGGCGGGCGCCGCAGCGTCGTGTGCCTCGGCCACCTGCCGTGCCGCGCCGGCTCGCGGCGCCCGCCACACGAGCAGCGGGCCGGTGTCCGACGCCACCTCGCCGACCTGCGCCCAGTCACCCGGGGGCGGGACGTCGTCGGGCAGCAGGACGTACTCGCCGGGCAGCGCCGCGACGGGCAGCAGCCCCGCGAGCGCGGTGAGCGCCGCGACCGGGCCGAGCTCGCGCGCGACGGCGCGAAGGCCGGCCGGGCCGTCCGCGCGGACAGGCGCGCCGCCCTCCTCGGGCGACACCTCGACGGCCTCGGCGGGGGCAGGCGCGACGACGTCCGTGCTCATGCGAGGACCGCCTCTCGGGTCAGGTCGTCGACGTCCGGGGACGTCGCCGCGACGGAGCGTGGGCCGAGGACGAGCGAGCAGCGGTAGCCCAGCTCGAGGCACCGCTCGTGCAGGACGACCGGCGCGTCCGGCACGGCGTCGCACGCGGCGAGCACCTCCCAGACGCCCGTCGCCGCCGCGCCCGGGTCGGCGTGCAGCACGACGCCGCCGAGGTCGGGCGCCTCGCCCGGGTCCACGTCCACGCCGAGGACGACGCGCCGGGCGTCCGGTCCCGGAGCCACGGCCGGTGCCGTCGAGGGAGCGCCGTCGCGCGGGGGCGCCGCCTGGTCCGGACGAGGGCCGCGCGGGGCGCGTGCGACCGACAGCGCCTCGACCGGTCGGCCCGCTCCGTCGTGCCCGACGACGAGCGCGACGACCCGGTCGCGGGCGGGGACGCGCGTCGCCGTCGGCGGCAGCGTGCACTGCTCCAGGACGAGGACGAGGGCGTCGCCCCCGAGCCCGACACCCTGCGGGCCGCCGTGGGCGAGCTCCTCGTGCGCGAGGCGCAGCGCCGTGAACGGGCCCGCGAGGCCCTGCTCGGTCACGCAGAAGGTGTACGGCCGGTCGTCGAACAGGTCGGCGACGAACCCGCCGAGCAGGCGCTCGTGCTGGAGGTCGGGGGTCGTGACGACGAGGACGACGAGGCGCACGTCGTCGAGCAGACCCCGCTCCGCGAGCGCGGAGCGCGCCGCACGGATCATCGTCGGGTAGTCACGACCCGGCCCGGTCTCGAGCCAGTCCGTCGGCTGGCCCTCCCCGTACACGTACCGCAGGTCCTCGGCGACCGACCGGCGCGTCCCGTCCCCGACGGGGACGAGGTCGTCGACCGGGACGTCGACGACGCCCCGCACGCGCAGGACGGCGCCGCCCGGCCCCGCCCAGGACGCCGCCTGGCTCCCGCCCCCGAGCGCCACGTCAGTTCCGGGTCGAGTGCTCGACGACGAAGTCCGTCAGCGAGCCCACGCTCTCGAGGTGGTGCTGCTCGAGCGACTCCGGGTCGACCTCCATGTCGAGCGAGTCCTCCAGGGCCATGAGGAGGCCGAGGACGCTCGTCGAGTCGAGGTCGAGGTCGTCGAACAGGCGGGTCGCGTCGGTGACGTCGGGCAGCGGGCGCCCGAGGACGCTCGACAGCGCCTCGACGACGGCGCCGACGACGCGCTCGCGCCCGAGGGCCTCCTGGGACTCGGTGTTCGTGGGGGTGCCGATGCTCACGGTGTTCCTCCGGGGTGGTGGGTCGGGCGCCCGCGGTGCGGGCGGCGGCTGGGTGGCGGCTTCCGCCGTCGGTCAGGGGGCGGCGACGACGGGCTGGACGCGCGCGCCGAGGTCGTGGAAGACCTGGCGGGACAGGAGGTCGTCGGGCGTGTCGGCGTGCCGCACGAGGAACGTGTCCGCACCCAGGGTCAGGACCTCGGCGGGGTACCCGTGGCTGAGGAAGTGCACGGGCGACGCCGTCGCGCCGTACGCCCCCGACCGGTCCACGGCGACGAGGTCGCCCGGCGCCAGGTCGGCGGGGAGCGGGACGGCCTTGCCGATCGTGTCGTTGGGCGTGCACAGCGGGCCGGTGACGTTCCACGGCACGACCTCGGCGCCGGGCGCGGCGCCCACCTTGCGCATCGGGAAGTTGCGCTTGACGAACGACCCGATGCCGACGGCCGCCATGTGGTGGTTCGTGCCGCCGTCGGCGACGGCGAAGCGCTCGCCCATCGACTCCTTGACGTAGCGCACGCGCGCGACGTAGGTGCCGCACAGCGCCACGAGGTAGCGGCCGAGCTCCATGACGAGGTCGGTCGCGGGGTGCCGCTCGACGAACGCCTCGATCACGGGGTTGAGCGCCGTGGTGAGGACGTCGACGTCCAGGTCGCGCTCCCGCTCGAAGTACGCGACGCCCAGCCCGCCGCCGACGTCGACGAGCTCGAGCGGGAAGCCCAGCCGCTCCGCGAGCCGCTCCGCGAGCTCGAAGATGCGCGTCGTGTTCTCGACGATCGTGCTCTCGTCGAGGATGCGCGTGCCCATGTACACCTGGACCCCGACCACACGGGCCGTCGTGAGCCCGGCGCACAGGTCCGGCGCGTCGAGGAGCTGCTGCTCGTCGATGCCGAACTGGCGCGGCTTGCCGCCCATCGTCAGGCCGGAGCCCTTGACGGAGAACGACGGGTTGACGCGCAGCACGACGCGCGCCGGGCGCCCGGTCGCGCGCGCGAGCTCGTCCACGAGGGCCAGCTCCGGGAGCGACTCGACGATGATCGCCCGCACCCCCGAGTTGAGGCACGCCATGAGCTCGTCGCGGCTCTTGCCCGGGCCGAGGAACAGGATGTCCTGGGGCTCCACGCCCGCCGCGAGCGCGGTGCGCAGCTCCGTCAGCGACGACACCTCGGCGTTCGCGCCGAGCGAGTGCAGCAGCCCGCAGACGCTGACGTTGGGGTTCGCCTTGAGCGAGTAGAAGATCCCCAGCGCGGGGTGCAGGCGGTCGCGCAGGGCGCGGTAGTTCGCGGCGAGCACGTCGCCGTCGTAGACGTACACGGGCGTCCCGTACTCCTGCGCGACCGCGGCGAGGTCCGCGCTCCCGGGCGTCGTCGGGCTCGGAGTCGGGGTCATCGGGGATCTCCTTCGATCGGGGTCGCGGCCGCCGGCGCCGTCGTGCGCCGGGCGGGCCGTTCCGTCAGCCGCTCCGTCACGGCGCGGTCGAGGCGGGCGAGGGCGTCGTCGTCGGGCGCGACGAGGAGGCCGTGGAGCCGGCCGGCGAACGTGCCGCCCGGTGTCGCGGACGACGCGCCGGCGTTGACCGTGCCCGTCCCCTGGACGACGAGCCCCGCCTCCCCGACGGCGCCGGGGAGCAGGTCGCCGAGGACGTCGTGGAGCGCCGCGAACGACAGCGGGGCGTCGAGCACGAGCGGGTACTGGCGCGCGAGCGCGACCCACCCCTCCGGCTGGAACCGCTCCTGCAGCGGCACGGTGTACGTGGACATGTTGCTGCGCGCGTTGATCTCCAGGACCGGCAGCAGCGAGCCGTCCGTGCGCACGAGCGCGTCGACCCCGACGAGGCCGTGGAAGCCGTCGGCGGCGAGCCGCGCACCGAGGCGACCCGACAGCTCGGCCAGCGTGTCGACCTGCACCGCGGGCAGTCGCGACGGGATGCGGTGGCCCTTGTGGACGCCGCCCTCGGTGATCGCCTCCTTGACGAAGTCGAACGCGACCGAGCCGTCCTGGCCCACGGTGAAGTGGTAGTTGAGGTCGGCCGCCTTGTCGGCCCAGACCTCCACGACCACGGCGAGGCGGTCGTCGCCCGAGCGCGCGGCGCGGCGCGTCACCATGCGCACGAGCTGGTCGAGCCGGCGCGGGTCCTCGACGACGAGGATCCCCTTGCCGGAGACGCCGTACGCGTCCTTGACGCCCACGGTCGCGCCGTCCGCGACGAGCCGGGCCGCCTCGGCGCACGCGCGCTCGAAGTCCTCGACGGTCCGGCACGCCCAGCCGCGCGCCTGCTCGATCCCGAGCTCGTCGCACAGCCCGCGGCTGTAGACCTTGCTGTTGACGGCCTTCGTCGTCGCGGCGTCCGTGAGCACCGAGCGCAGCCCGGTCGCGGTCGCGAGGTCCTCCTCCGCCGACGACGTCCCGTGCGCGAGGAGCCGCACGCCGTCCGTCGCGAGGTCGCGCAGGCGAGCGAGCAGCACGGGCGAGTCGAGCGCGTCGAGCGTGACGGTGCGCAGGGGGTCGCTCGACTCGGCGACGTGCACGGTCGGGAGCCCGACGCCGAGCGCGTCCAGGTGGGCGAGGTGGTCCGGGTCGGGCTCCGCCTTGAGCACCACGTGGTCGTCGGGGCCCGCGAGGAGCAGCGCGAGCTCGTCCATGCGGTTGACGAGCGCGGCCGTCGCGGACGCGCCCCCGACCGAGGGCAGGCCGACCTCCCCGACCGCCCACGCGTCCTCGACCTCGAAGTTCCCGAGCAGCACCAGCGGCGCGTCGGGCGCGCCCGCGAGCGCGCGCTTGGTCCGTGCGAGGAACGGCTCGGCGCCGGCTGCCGTCACGGCATCCGGGGCAGCGTCCGGGGCGGCGGCCTCCGCCACCTGCTCGACCGTCATGCGGGCTCCTCCGTCTCGTGGGGCGCGTAGCGCAGGACCATGGCGGAGAACGTGGCACCCAGCCCGACCGCCACCATGAGGAACGGGTCGCCGGGACGCAGCCGGCCCTCGGCGCGCGCGGCGGCGTACCCGATGAACGAGTCGGCGCCGAAGCAGTGCCCGGTGACGGGGACGTCGTCGAGGCGGACGCGCGCGATCGGCAGCCCGAGGCGCGAGCACAGGCGCCGCCACGACACCCGGTTCACGTTGTGCGGCAGGACGAGCGCGAGGTCGTCCAGCGTCAGGCCCGCCCGCTCGACGGCCTCGACCACGACCTCCGCGAGCACCTCGGTGTACGCGACGCCGAACGGTCCGGCCAGGTCCTCCGGGAGCGGGACCTGGTGGTACTCGCCGAGCGTGCGCGTCGCGTAGGAGAGCACCGGGCTGCCGGCCGCGCGCGCGGGCCCGGCGGCGGACGTGCCCGTCGGTGCGGCCGCCAGGACTGAGGCCGCCACGAGGACGGCGGCCGTGCCCTCGCCCATGATCGTCGTGCCCTCGATGAGGCGGGAGCCCGGGCTGAACGCCTTCTCGCCCGTGAGGACGAGCGCGAGCGCGTCGGGGTCGCCGTCCGCGGCGAGCAGGCGCCCGGCGACGTCGACCGCGAGCAGCGCGGACGCGCACGCGTGCTGGGTGAGGGTCCACACGACCGCGTGGTCCAGCCCGAGGCGGTCCGCGGCGTCGTGCAGGGGGTTCACGCCGACCGGGGCGACCGTCGCGATGGTCCGCGCGCCCAGCACGTAGCGGACGCGGTGCTCGTTGCCGGCGAGGCCGGGCACGGCGCGGGCCGCGGCGACGAGGAGGTCCGTGAGGCTCTCGCCCGGCGCGGTGCAGACCTCGCGCAGCCCGAAGAATCGCTCGAACACGCCGAGCTCGAGGTGGTCGAGGCCCAGCTCGTCCGCGAGGTCGCGGATGGGCACGCGCGTCGCGGGGACGTGCGCGCCGACGTCGACGAGGGTCGTCATGCCGCGGTCCCGGGGACGTCCACGACGCCGCGCAGGTGCTCGGCGAGCGCGCGGGGCGTCGGGTTGTCGACGACCGCCTCCGGGTCCAGGTCCACGCCGAGCGCGTCCTCCAGGTCGCCCAGCAGGGCCAGCACCTGGACCGAACCGAGGCCGAGCCCGGCGAGGTCGCCCTCAGGGTCGACGTCCGCCGGGGCGACCCCCAGGGCGGCGGCGACGTGGCGCAGCACGAGGTCGTCGAGAGTTCCGGGAAGCGGTGAGGTCATGAGCGGGTCCCTGCGAGCTCGGTGCGCGCGCGGTCCCGGGACGCGCGCAGGGAGTGGAGCGCGGCGAGCTCGCCGCGGCCGTGCAGTTCGCGCGCCCGACCGCGCTGGATCTTGCCGCTCGTGGTCCGCGGCACCTGGCCGGGCCGCACGAGGACGACGTCGTGCACCGCGGCACCCGAGACGGAGGCCAGGTGGGCGGCCATCTGCCGCACCACCTCGTCGAGCTCGTCCTCGGCGCTCGCGCCGTCGAGCCGGGCGCCCGGCGTGGGACGGAACTCCTGGACCGCGCACAGCGTGCCCGGCAGGCCGTCGGCCTCGAACACCGCGCCCGGACGGCCCTCGGCCCCGGGGTGCAGACGGCGCAGCTCGCGCTCGAGGTCGTAGGGGTAGAGGTTGCGCCCCGCGACGATGAGGAGCTCCTTGATCCGGCCCGTGACGACGAGCTGGCCGCCGTGCAGAGCCCCCAGGTCCCCGGTCCGCAACCACGGGCCGGTGCCGTCGGCGGCGACGGCACCGAACGTCTCGGCGGTCGCGGCCGCCGCGGCGTCGCCCCAGTACCCGGCCGCGACCGTGCCGCCGCGCAGCCAGACCTCCCCGACCGCGCCGTCGGGCACCTCGGCACCCTCGGAGTCCACGAGGCGCAGCTCCACCCCGCTCGGCAGTCCGCAGCACACGAGGCGCGCGCCCGGGACGCTGCCCTGACCTCGCGCCGCGGCGTCCGGGAGGGCGGACAGGAACGACGCCTCCTCGAGCACCACGAGCCGGCCGTCGGCGAGCGCCGCGTCGTCCGCCGTGATGACGAGCGGGAGACGGCGGTCCGGGTACGTGGCCGTGAGCGTCGCCTCCGCGAGCCCGTACCCCGGGCCGTGCGCCGACCCGCGGAAGCCCACGGGCTCGAACCTGCGCGTGAAGGCGTCGACGACGGCGGGGTCCACCGGCTCGGCCCCGCCGAGAGCCCAGCGCAGGCGCGAGAGGTCGAGATCGGCGAGCTGGTCGTCACGCACGCGCCGCGCGCACTGGTCGTAGCCGAAGTTCGGCGACGCCGTGACGGTGGCCCCGGTCTCGGTGATCGCGGAGAGCCAGCGAACCGGACGCTTGAGGAACGCCGTGGACGGGACGATGACGGCCGTCGCGCCGAGGCCCAGCGGGACGAGCAGCATCCCGACGAGACCGAAGTCGTGGTACCCCGGCAGCCAGCTGCAGAAGACGTCCTCCGGGACGAGGCCGAGGGTCGTCGAGAACGCGTCGTGGTGGTGCAGCACGTTCGCGTGCGTGACGACGACGCCCTTGGGGCTGCTCGTCGACCCGGAGGTGTACTGGAGGAACGCGACGTCCCGCGGGCCGGGGCGGTCGCGCCGGGCCGGGCCGTCCGTGGCGCCGTCGACCACGGTCACGACGACGGGTCCGCCGGCGGCGCGCCGCAGCGGCTCCGCCCACTCCGCGGTCTCGGCTGCCGCGGTCGGGTCGACGAGCACGACGGCGGCGTCGCAGTCCGCGAGCATGCCGCGCACGCGCTCGCGCTGGTAGGCCTGACCGCCCGGGAGCGGGGACGGGACCGGGATCAGGCGTGCGTAGAAGCAGGCCAGGAGACCGACGACGAACGACGCGGTCGCCGAGTAGAGCACCAGGGCGCGGTCGCCGGGCTCGTGGTGCTCGGCGAGGTCGGCCGCGAGCGCGGCCGCCTGCGCGTCGAGCTCGGCGTAGGTGAGCGTGCGCCGCTCCCCCACCTCCGGCACGACCACCACCGCGGCGTGGTCCGGCCGCTCGTGCACGTGCTCGCGGACGAGGTCCACGAGGGTCAGGTCGTCCGGCTGCGCGCCCAACGTGGCCCCCTCCGTCACCGGCGCCGGGACCCTCCCGGCGCGGAGACACCGGGCAGCACGAAGCCCCACCCGGCGGTCCGGGGGAAGCCTCGCAGCGGATGTCCGCGGTGTAAACAAATCGGACGTGTCCGGAAGAGGACAAATACCCGCTGACCTCCCCGTTCGTCACATCGGTCCGGTCGTCGGGACTCCCCGGGAGGGCCTCGGAGGGGTCGGCTAGAGTCACACCGCGTGACGTCGTCGGAGCGGGACCCGGTGCTCGGCGCCCGGCGCTCCGCGCGGGCCGTCGCGCTGCGTCGCGCGCACGACGTGCTCGTCCTCGACGGCGGGGACGGGTCCGCCGAGCCGCTGTGGGTGCGCGTGCGGGACCGGGCGCGGCCCGACGCCCGCGTCCGGGTCGTGACGGTCGAGCCCCCGAGGGCCGCCGACGAGGAGGCACCCGAGCCGTTCGACGCGGACGCACCGGCGTACGCGGACGGCACCGGCGACGCGGGCGCACCCGTCACCGCGGCCGGCCCGGGCCCCGGAGGTCCCGAGGGACCCCCCGCCGTCGACCGCCGGGTCGCACCGACGCTGCGGCTGTCGCTCGTCGCGCTCGACGACACGGTCGTCCTCGTCGCCCGTCCCGCGCGGACGCGGGCCGTGACGGACCGGGACGCGGTCCTCGCGCTCCGGGCGCTCGCCGAGTCGCAGTGGGACCACGCCCGCCCGCTGGGCGACGCGCTCGGCCCGCGGGAGGACACGCTGCTGCGGCTCCTCGCGGAGGGCAAGACGGACACGGCCGTCGCCGCACGGCTCGGGGTGTCGCCCCGCACCGTCCGGCGGCACGCCGCGGGCCTCATGGGCCGGCTCGGTGCGACCAGCCGGTTCGAGGCCGGCGTCCGGGCCGCCCAGCGGGGCTGGATCCGGATGACGAACCGCTAGCGCGCAGCCGCCGCGAGCTCGGCGTCGCTGCGCAGGACGCAGAACTCGTTGCCCTCCGGGTCGGCGAGCACGACCCAGCCCCCGCCGTCGGGCGTGCGTCGGTCCGCGACCTGCGTCGCCCCGAGCGCGAGCACGCGCTCGACCTCCTCCTCGCGCGTGCGGTCGGTGGGCCGCAGGTCGAGGTGGACGCGGTTCTTGAGCTCCTTGTCGTCGGGCACCTCGACGAAGAGGACGTGGCCGCGGCTCTCCGCGGGCGTCGTCGCGTCGGCGGGCGGGACGATCATGCACTCCTCGTGGCCGGGGAGGTTGGGGTCGCCGGGCACGTCGGTGTACCCGAGGACCTGGGCCCAGAAGACGGACTGCGCGTAGGAGTCGCGCGCGTCGAACGTGGTGTGGGAGATGCGAGAGGTCATGGGCGCGACCCTGCCACGCCCCCGCCGCGCGAGCACCGACTTTTCGACCCACACTGGCGGGCGTGAGCGCACGGACGCGGCACGTCTCCTGGACCGGCTGGGACGACGACCCGGACCGCCTCGAGGCGGCGACCGTCACCGTGCGCGGCGACCGGCTGGCGGCGCTGGGCACGTCGCGGGCGACGGCGTACGCGACCGCGTGGGCGCTGCGCACCGGTCCCGGCTGGGTCACCGAGCACCTCGACGTCTCGGTGCGCGGGCTCGGGTGGTCGCGCCACCTCGACCTCGTCCGGACCCCCGACGGTGCCTGGCGCGCCGACGTGCGCGAGTCGGGGACGCCGCCGTCGGGCCTCGCCGCGCCGGGGATCGCCGACCCGGCCTCGCTCGACGACGCGCTCGACTGCGACGTCGCGCTGTGCCCGGTCACCAACACCATGCCGATCCTGCGGCTCGGGCTGCTCGGCGAGAGCCCGGCGGCGCGCGAGACGGCGCTCGTCATGGCGTGGGTCGACCTGCCGTCCCTGGCGGTCCTGCGCAGCGACCAGGTCTACGCCGCACGCGAGCCGCTCGACCCCGCGACCGGGCAGGGTGTCGTCACGTACACGAGCGCGACGCGCGACTTCACCGCCGACCTCACGGTCGACGCCGACGGCCTCGTCGTGGACTACCCGCACCTCGCCCGCCGCCTCTGACCCCCGCCGAGCACGACATGTGGGTCGCTACCCGGCCCTCTCCGTCCGTCAGGTCGTGCTCGACGGCGGGTGACGACGTGCTCGGGTCAGTCCTGCGGCGGGCGGCGCAGACGCTTGACCTCGGTGCGCCGCTTCTTCGCACCGATCCGACGCTCGACCGAGCCCCGCGTGGGCCGGGTCGCGCGGCGCGGCGGCCCGGGCGGCGCGACGGCGTCGGCCACCAGCGCGGCGAGGCGCGTCCGCGCGGCGTCCCGGTTGCGCCGCTGCTCCCGGTGCTCCGATGCCGCGACCGTGACGACGCCGTCCACGACCCGCCGGCCCAGACGGTCCAGCACGCGTGCACGCTGGGACTCGGTGAGGACCGCCGACCGGGCGACGTCCCACGACAGCTCGACGCGCGAGTCCGTCGTGTTGACGCCCTGCCCGCCCGGGCCGGACGAGCGCGAGAACCGCCACGACAGCTCCGCCTCGGGGACGACCAGGGTGGTCGTCACGCGCAGGCCGGGGCGGGCGTCGTCGGGCATCCCTCCCATCGTGCCCGACGGCGCCCGCGCGGCCCAGGCGATTCGCGCACCCTCCGCGCGCTGCGGCGAGCGACGCCGTCAGCGGTCGAGCTGCGCGTCGATCTGCGCGACCCGGGTCGCGACGAGGTCGCGGACGACGTCGTCCGGCAGCGGGTGCTCGGTCGAGAAGCGGACGGTCCCCTTCGCGTGGGAGAACCCGTCGAGCCGCGGCTCGACCGCGGTCACCGCGGCCGGGCTGAACGGGTAGACGGCGAGGTGCTGCGCCGACGCCATGGCGCTGAGCAGCGCCTTGCCGCGGTAGAGCAGCGCGGGCATGCCGTAGCTCGTCCCCTCGGTGGCGTCGGGCACGACGTCACGGGCGACGTCCACGACGTGCGCGAGCGTCGTCCGGTCCGGCTCGTCGACGCCGGCCAGGTAGTCCGCGACGGTCCCCATCGCCCCATCGTCGCGCGACGGGCCGGGGGCCGCCCGTCGACCGGGATCGGCCCCCGGGCGGGCGTGGGACGCGTCCGGCCTGCAAGATCACAGTGTGCCCACCTTGACCTCAACCGTGGTCGAGGTCCTAGCGTGGCTGCATACCGACGGAAGGAACCTGAGGAACCATGCCTGTCTACACTCTCCCCGAGCTGTCCTACGACTACGGTGCGCTCGAGCCGCACATCTCCGGGCGGATCATGGAGCTGCACCACTCCAAGCACCACCAGGCCTACGTCACGGGCGCGAACACCGCCCTGGAGAAGCTCGCCGAGGCCCGCGAGACCGGCGACTTCGCCGCGATCAACCTGCACGAGAAGAACCTCGCGTTCAACCTCGGCGGCCACGTCAACCACTCCGCCTTCTGGACCAACCTCTCCCCCGAGGGCGGCGGCGAGCCCACCGGTGAGATCGGCGCCGCGATCGACGAGCACTTCGGCTCCTTCGACGCGTTCAAGAAGCAGTTCGCCGCCGTCGCGGCCGGCGTCCAGGGCTCGGGCTGGGCCATCCTCGCCTGGGACTCCATCGGCTCCAAGCTCGTCACCGTCCAGCTCTACGACCAGCAGGGCAACCTCACCCTCGGCCTGACGCCGATCGTGCTGCTCGACGTCTGGGAGCACGCCTACTACCTCGACTACCAGAACGTGCGCGCCGACTACGTCACCGCCTGGTGGAACCTCGTCAACTGGTCCGACGCCGAGGCCCGCCTCCAGCGCGCCAAGACCCAGACGGCCGGGCTCATCGTCCCCTGACGACCCCGCCCGCCCGCAAGAACGACATGAGGGCCGCTATCCACCGGATAGCGGCCCTCCTGTCGTTCTCGGCGCCCTGCCGGACGTGAATCAGTCCGCGGTCACGAAGAGGTGGCGCGCGACGTCGTCGGGCAGGTCCAGGACGGTCTCGGAGCCGTCGCCCGCGACCGTGACGACGCCGTCGTCCACCGTCACGACGAGGGTCCGGCGCGGGAGGACGCCCGCGTCGGCGAGGCGTGCGAGCAGCTCGACGTCGACCTGGACCGGCTCGGCGATGCGCTGGAGGACGACGCGCGCCTTTCCGCCCGCCCCGACGCCGTGGGCGGCGAGGTGCGCGGGCAGCGACACGACGCCGTCGAGGTACACGACCTCCGGCAGGTCCTCGCCCAGCTCGCGCAGACCCGGGATCGGGTTGCCGTAGGGGTCGTGCGCCGGGTGGTCGAGGAGCGCGACGAGGCGCTGCTCGACGAGGTCGCTCATCACGTGCTCCCAGCGGCAGGCCTCGGTGTGCACCTGCTCCCAGTCGAGCTTGATGACGTCGGTGAGGAGCCGCTCGGCGAGGCGGTGCTTGCGCATGACGCGCACCGCGGTCTGCTGCCCGAGCGCCGTGAGCTCGAGCTGGCGGTCGCCGCCGACGACGACGAGGCCGTCCCGCTCCATGCGCGCGACGGTCTGGGAGACGGTCGGACCCGAGTGCCCGAGGCGCTCGGCGATCCGCGCGCGCAGCGGGGGGATCCCCTCCTCCTGCAGCTCGTAGATCGACTTCAGGTACATCTCGGTGGTGTCGATCAGGTCGGTCACTCGGCCTCCCGCGGCAGGTACGCACTCTTCTCTGGAACCGTTCCAGTCTAGCGCCCTCGGGGCGACACGATGATGTGCCTCTTGCGCATACTGTGTGACGCACACTATGGTGTCAGTCATGACCGATCCCGAGATCTTCGCCGGGCACAGCCAGGAGGTGCGACGCGGCTCCGTCGTCGTCGCGAGCCTCCTGCTGCTGCGCACCCCCGGCTACGGCTACGGGCTCCTCGAGGCGCTCGCCGCCGCGGGCGTCCCCGTCGACGCCAACACGCTCTACCCGCTCCTGCGCCGGCTCGAGAAGCAGGGCCTCCTCGGGAGCGAGTGGAACACCGACGAGGCGCGGCCTCGCAAGTTCTACCGGACCTCCCCCGCGGGCGAGCGCCTCGCCCGCGACCTGCTCGACGAGTGGCTCGCGATCGCGCGGAGCCTGCAGACCATCGACTCCCCGGAAGGCACGTCATGACGCTCACCGACCGCTACGTCAGCGCCACGCTGCGCCGCGTCCCCGCCGACCAGCACCCCGACCTCGAGCAGGAGCTCCGCGCGTCCGTCGCCGACGCCGTCGAGGCCAAGGTCGAGGGCGGCACGGACCCGGCACGGGCCGAGACCGACGTCCTCAACGACCTCGGCGACCCCGACCGGCTCGCCGCCGACCTCGCCGGGCGCCCGCTCCACCTCATCGGCCCGGCGTACTACCTCGACTGGCTGCGTCTGCTCAAGGTGCTGCTGTGGATCAGCCTGATCCCCGGCGCCGTCGTCCTCACCGTCGACCTCGTCGACGGCGACGCGGTGGGGTCGGCCATCTGGAGCGGCATCTGGACGACCGCCTCGGTCGCCCTCCAGATCGCGTTCTGGACGACGCTCGTCTTCGTCGCGCTCGAGCGCTACGGCTCCCCGCGGGACAAGGGCGACCTCACGGGTCCCTGGACGGTCGACCGCCTCCCGGCCGAGCGGCCCGCGCGCGAGGCATCGCTCGTCGACACCGTCGTCTCCGTGGGCCTCCTCGTGCTGGTCGCCGCCGTCCTCCTCCTCCAGAACGTCGCGACGTACCGGGCTCCCGACGGCACCGCGGTCCCCGTGCTGCAGCCCGACCTGTGGCCGGTCTGGACCGGCGTGCTCGTCGCGCTCGTCGCGATCGAGATCGTGCTCACGATCCTGGTGTACGCGCGCGGCCGGTGGACCGTCGGCCTCGCCGTCGCCAATACCGTCGTCGGGGCGCTGTTCGCCGGTGCGGTCGTCTGGCTCGCGAGCGCCGACCGCCTCGTCAACCCCGCGTTCCTCGACGTCACGGGCGGTGACTCGCTCGCCTGGCTCTCGAACGGGATCATCGCGGCGACCGTCGTCATCGCCGGCTGGGACGTCGTGAGCGTCTGGGTCAAGGCCCTCCGCGTCCCCCGCGCCTAGGCTGTCCCGGTGACCCGCCCCCGCCTCGACCGCACCCGACGTGCGGTCGAGGCGGCGGCGTCTCGCGAGGGATTCGCGCTCGACCCGGACCAGTCCGCGCTCCTCGACCGGCTCGCCCGGCTCGGCGACGAGCTCTCCGGGACACGACGACGGCCCCCCGTCCGCGGGCTGTACGTGTGGGGGCCCGCGGGGCGGGGGAAGTCCTGGCTCGCGGGAGCGTTCCTCGCGGCCGTCGCAACCGAGCTCCCCGCGGGCGCGGCCACGCGGGTCCACGTGTACGACCTGTTCCGCGCGCTGCACGCCGCGATCCACGCCCAGCGGGTGAGCGCCCTCGCCGGGCCGCGGTCCGCCGTCGGGCAGGGTGGCCCGACACGCGGGTGGCGCACCCGGGCGAGCGCGCCGGTCGCGGAGCCGACGCCGCCCGGGCCGCCCGAGGAGTCACCGGAACCACGCCCCGGCGCCGTCGACGCCGCGATCGACGACCTCCTGCGCGGGACGACGCTGCTCTACCTCGACGAGCTCCACCTCCACGACACCGGCGACGCGACCCTGCTCACGCGGCTCCTGCGCCGGGCGTTCGAGGCGGGGGTCGTCGTGCTCGCGACGTCCAACGACGAGCCGGGCACGCTCCTGCCGAACCCGCTGTGGCACCACGTCGCCGAGCCGGGGATCGCGCTCCTGCGGGCGCACCTCGACGTCGTCGAGCTCGCGGGACCCACCGACTACCGGGCTCTCGGCGGGCGCGGGCGCGGCGGGTTCGCCGGCGGTGCGTGGCTCTCCCCCGGGACGACGGCGCAGCTCGCCGCCCGCGGCCTGGTCGCCCCCGCACCCGGGTCGACGGCGACGATCAGCACCCGGACGAGGACGTTCGCCGTGACCGCGGCGCGAGAAGCCGGCGGACGTAGCGAGCTGTGGGTGACGTTCGACGACCTGGCGACCCGGCCGACGTCGACCCTCGAGTACCTCGACTGGGCGACGCGGTTCGCACGGTGGGTCGTGACCGACGTCCCGCTCCTCACCGACACGGACCGCGAGTCACAGCAGCGGTTCATCGCAGTCGTCGACGTGCTGGCCGACGCCGACGTCGAGCTCGTCGTCACCTCTCCGCACCGCCTCGCCGCGTTCCGGGGCGCGCTCCCGGACCGCCCGGACGCCTTCCGCATGACGAGCCGCCTCCTGCTGCTCGCGGAGTGAGCCGCAGGTGGCCCGTGCGCGCCCTCCCCGCGCCGCCGTACGCCGCGGGTGCCAGGATCCGCCGTGAGCGCACGGACCCGGTGGCGCCGACGCACCCGGGGTGTCGTCGGTGCGGGCTACGATCGGCCTCGGTCGACCGCATCCCCCACCGACTGGAGGCCCCTGTGGCACGCTCCGACGGCACCGACGACGGCACTCCCCGCGGACCCCGCGCGGCGGACGCGCTCACGTGCTCGTTCTGCGGCAAGTCCCAGCGCCAGGTCAAGAGGCTCATCGCCGGGCCCGCGGGCGTGTTCATCTGCGACGAGTGCGTCGCGCTGTGCCTCGAGATGGTCGAGGAGGACCGCGAGGCCGAGACCGCGACGCAGGACGTCGTCACCGGCGACGGACCGCTGCCGACACCGCACGAGATCTTCGCGCACCTCACGCGCTACGTCGTCGGGCAGGACGGCGCGAAGCGCGCGCTCGCCGTCGCGGTGCACAACCACTACAAGCGGATCCGTGCCGCCCTGGCTGCCGAGGAGGCGGGCGAGTCCGTCACCGCCGACGACCCGGACTTCGTGGAGCTGGCGAAGTCGAACATTCTGTTGATCGGTCCGACGGGTACGGGGAAGACGTATCTGGCGCAGACGTTGGCGCGGATGTTGAACGTGCCGTTCGCGATCGCGGACGCGACGGCGCTCACCGAGGCGGGGTATGTCGGTGAGGACGTGGAGAACATCTTGTTGAAGCTGGTGCAGGCGGCGGACTTCGATGTGAAGAAGGCTGAGACGGGCATCATCTATATCGACGAGATCGACAAGGTGGCTCGCAAGGCGGAGAACCCGTCGATCACGCGTGACGTGTCGGGTGAGGGTGTGCAGCAGGCGTTGTTGAAGATCATCGAGGGGACGTCGGCGTCGGTGCCGCCGCAGGGTGGTCGGAAGCATCCGCATCAGGAGTTCATCCAGGTGGACACGTCGAACGTGTTGTTCATCGTGGCGGGGGCTTTTGCGGGGTTGGACGAGATCGTGGCGGCGCGGGCGCGTAAGCGGGGGGTGGGGTTTGGTGCGCCGATCGAGACGGGTGCGGGGGAGGATCTGTTCGCGCAGGTGCGTCCGGAGGATCTGCATCGGTTCGGGTTGATCCCGGAGTTCATCGGGCGTCTTCCGGTGGTCGCGTCGGTGTCGGCGTTGGATGCGGAGGCGTTGGTGCGGATCTTGACGCAGCCCAGGAATGCGTTGGTGAAGCAGTATCAGCGGATGTTCGCGATCGACGGGGTGGAGCTGGAGTTCACCGAGGGGGCGGTGGAGGCGGTCGCGGAGCAGGCGTTGTTGCGGGGGACGGGGGCGCGGGGGTTGCGGGCGATCATGGAGGAGGTGTTGCAGCAGGTGATGTTCGACGTGCCGTCGCGTGATGACGTGGAGCGGGTCGTGATCACGCGTGAGGTCGTGCTGGACAACGTGAACCCCACGATCGTGCCGCGCACCTCGACCGCGCGCAGCCGTACCCCGCGGGAGAAGTCCGCCTGACCCCCTGCCCGCCGAAGCAGACCCGCAGTCAGCCGAAGTAGAACCCTGGTCGGCCGAGGTAGAACCCTGAACCCTACGTGCCGCCGGGGGGCCGATCAGCCCACGAACACGCAGAACGGGTGACCGGCGGGGTCGGCGTAGACGCGCAGCGGCTCCTCGGGGTCGTCCGAGCGGTCCCGGAGCAGCCGGGCCCCGAGCTCGAGGGCGCGACGGTGCTGTCGGTCGAGCTCCGCGACGTCCGGCACGGTGCAGTCGAGGTGCATCTGCTGCGGGACCCCGCCCTCGGGCCACGTCGACGGCGGGAGCGAGGCGACCTGCTGGAACGCGAGCTGGATCCCGCCGGGAGGAGGCCGGAGCACGAGCCAGTCCTCGCCAGCGGGGTCCGGCTCGCCCGGTGCGGGCGGCTCGTCGCCCGCGCGGTACTCGAGCCCGAGGAGCGCGCGGTAGAACTCGGCGAGCGCGCGGGCGTCGGTCGTGTCGAGCACGACCTGGGCGACCCGAGGAACCCCGTCCGCCACGTCGACCACCTCCGCCCTCCACCGTCCCGCCGCACGCGGCCGCTCGCAAGCAGGTCGCCGCCCGGCACGGGAGGATGAGCCGTGAGAGACCCGACGACCCGCCCGGAGGCGAACCCGACGTGACGGACAAGGACGGACGCCTCGCACGACACGTCGCCGAGGCTGCGGACGCATGGCTGCGCGACCCGCTCGACGCCGGCGTCTACCGTCGCCTCGTCGAGGCGACGCTCGCGTGGCGCTCGGGGGGTGGTCGCGTGGTGCAGGGCGCCGGCGGCGGAACCCTGGACCGGGACGGGGCCTCGTCGGCAGCCGCAGATCCCGACGCACGCCCGGACTCCTGGGTCGACGAGCGGCTCGACGCCGAGCCCGATCCCCGGCGGGGCGGCCCTCCCGAGACGGGACACGACGTGGGCAGGGTGGACGACGATGCGAGGTACCTCCGCCCCGAGCGCGCGCCGCGGGCGTTGGGCAGCACGCTCGCCGACGTCGCGAGCATGCTCCGCGCCCGGGCCGCCGCTCCGGACAGCGGAAGCGGCAGCGACACCTCGACGGAGCCGACGGAGCCGACGGAGCTGACGGAGCCGACGGCCGAGGGTGACGACGCTCCCTGACGTCTCCGGCGCGCGCACGTCTGCACCCTCGGAGCCTGCCTCCTCGCCGCCCGGACCGCGCAGCCGGGTGTCGTGGCGCTCCGGGACGGTGCCCTGCGATGCTGCGCAAGAAGTGAACTGCACAACGCAAGATCACCGCATCCCCTTGTGCTCATTGTGACCACGGCCTAGTGTTCGGCACGAACGGCCCTGTGCGGAGGTGCGACCGCACAGCGGACCGGCGGGTCAGCACGCCCGCCGGTGAGCACGGAGGCGTCTCGCCTCCCGAGAGAAGACGGGTCAACGATGATTCGCAGCACGAACCACCCCGCGACGCGGCGACACCGCGCCCGGGTCGCGACGGCCACGGCGGTCGCTCTCACGCTCGTCGCGGGCACCGCGTCGTCGGCCCTCGCCCACGGCACGCCCCCACCCCCGACCCCCGCCGTGGTGACACGGGCCGCCGTCGACCCGTCGCTCGTCGAGGGGCGCGGCGCAGCGGTCCCGTTCCTCGAGCAGGAGGCGGAGAACGCCGTGACGACCGGCACGGTCATCGGCCCGGGGCGCGACGCGTACACCATCGAGGCCGAGGCCTCGGGTCGTTCGGCCGTCCGCCTCGAGCCCGGGCAGAACGTCGAGTTCACGCTCCCCGCGGACGCGAACGCGATCACGGTCCGGTACGCGATCCCCGACGCGCCCGCGGGCGGCGGCATCACGTCACCGCTCGACGTGTCGGTGCTGCGCGGCGGCAAGAAGGTCGGCCTCGACCGGCGCATGACGCTGACGTCCGAGTACTCCTACCTGTACAACCAGTACCCGTTCACGAACGACCCGACGGCCGACCTGCTCCAGCCCGGCTGGTGGGTCACCGAGTGCGCGTGCGTCCCCGCGGAGACGACGCCGGCCCCGACGTTCGAGAAGCCGTTCCGGCCCATGAAGTTCTACGACGAGCAGCGCCTGCTGCTGGGCCAGACGTACAGGAAGGGCGACGTCGTCCGCCTCGCGGTGCCCACGCGCGGCGCCGCGGAGTGGACCGTCGTCGACCTGCTCGACTCGGAGAAGGTCGCGCCGCCCAAGATCCGGCTGCTCGCGGCGAACGCGCTGCTGTTCGGGGCCGACCCGACCGGCCGCCGCGACTCCGCCGACGCGCTCGACAGGGCGATCGCGTTCGCCAAGAAGCACCGCCTCGAGGTGTACGTCCCGCCAGGCGTCTACCAGGTGAACCGGCACGTCCTCGTCGACGGCGTGACCATCCAGGGTGCCGGCAGCTGGTACACGATCTTCAAGGGCACGGAGGTCGCGCTCGACACGCCGGCCCCGGACGGCTCGGTGCACACCGGCGTCGGGTTCTACGGGAAGTACTCGGACGAGGGTGGCAGCAAGAACGTCCACCTGCGCGACTTCGCGATCGTCGGGGACGTGCGCGAGCGCATCGACACCGACCAGGTCAACGGCGTCGGCGGTGCGCTCAGCGACTCGTCGATCTCCGGTCTGTACCTCCAGCACACCAAGGTCGGCCTGTGGTTCGACGGTCCGATGAACAACCTGAGGGTCGAGAACAACGTGATCGTCGACCAGATCGCCGACGCGCTGAACTTCCACGGGGGCGTGACGGACTCGGTCGTGCGGAACAACTTCGTCCGGAGCACGGGCGACGACGGCCTCGCCATGTGGTCCGAGAAGCTCCAGAACACCGGCAACGTGTTCGAGCGGAACACGATCCAGTCCAACACCCTCGCCAACGGCATCGCGATCTACGGCGGCACGGACAACACCGTCCGCGCGAACCTCGTCGCCGACCCCGTGCGCGAGGGCAGCGGGCTGCACGTCGGGTCGCGGTTCGGGGCGGAGCCGTTCGCGGGCTACCTCGACCTCACCGACAACACGGCCGTCCGGGCGGGCACGTACGAGCTCAACTGGAACGTCGGGCTCGGCGCGATCTGGTTCTACGCGCTCGACC
Organism: Cellulosimicrobium protaetiae; assembly: GCF_009708005.2. Taxonomy (NCBI): domain Bacteria; kingdom Bacillati; phylum Actinomycetota; class Actinomycetes; order Micrococcales; family Promicromonosporaceae; genus Cellulosimicrobium; species Cellulosimicrobium protaetiae. Next base: position 380,094 of record NZ_CP052757.1, read on the forward strand.
GCGACATCGACGCCGACGTCCGCGTCACCGGCGACCACTACCTCGACAGCACGTACAACGCGATCATGCTCGTGTCCGACTGGGGCGTGAAGGACCAGGTCGCGATCGAGGGCGTCGCGTTCAAGGACGTGCGGGTCGACGGCACCGGGACGTCCGTCGTGAGCGCGCGCGTGCGCGGCGAAGCGTCGTTCGAGAACGTCGACGCGCGCAACGTCGGCTGGGCGGGCGTGAACAACTGCGGCGCGTTCAACTTCCCCGACGGCGGCACCGAGTTCACGCTCACCGACCTCGGCGGCAACGACGGCACGTCGCTCAGCCCGTGGGAGCCGGGCACCGTGAACTGGCTCGGCCGGTTCGCCCCCAACGCACCGAGCTGCAACGACCGCCCGCCGGTCGTCGCTCCCCCGGCCCCGTCCCCCTGGGTCCAGCCGGTCGGCTGACCCCACCCCCGCTGAGTGCATGAAATAGTCGCGGTCGAATCGATTCTGCCGCGACTATTTCATGCACTCACGGGTGGGGGGGCGGGTAGGGTCGGCCGGTGCTGCTTCTCGGACCGGACGACGACGTCGTCGCGCGCCTCGGGCGGGTGCCGCGGCGGATCGCGGTGGCCGGAGTGTCCGGCGCGGGGAAGACGACGCTCGCGCGGAGCCTCGGCGCGCGGCTGGGGATCCCGTACACCGAGCTCGACGCGCTCCACCACGGGCCCGCGTGGACGCCGCGGCCCGCGTTCCTCGACGACGTCCGCACGCTCGTCGCGCAAGACGCGTTCGTCACGGAGTGGCAGTACACGACCGCGCGACCGCTCGTCCTCGCGCGAGCCGAGGTGCTGGTCTGGCTCGACCTGCCCACCCGTGTGACGATGCGGCAGGTCGTGACCCGCACGGTGCGCCGGTCGGTGCGGCGCGAGGTGCTGTGGAACGGCAACGTCGAGCCGCCGCTGTGGCGCACCTGGTACAAGGCACCGGATGAGAACATCGTCCGGTGGGCCTGGTCGACGCGCCACCAGTACCGCGACCTGCCCGCGGTGGTCGCGCGCGACGCACCGGACGTCGTCGTGGTGCGGCTCCGCACGCGACGGGAGTCGGCCCAGTGGCTCGCGGGGCTGCCGGCCGACGCCCGCTGAGGCGACCACCAGACCGGCCGAGGTCGCACATCAACGTCAGCGGCATGATCAGCCCGGCAATGTCAGCCCAGCAAACGTCAGACCGGCACCGTCAGACCGGCGTCGTGTCGGCAGGCAGCGTCGGACGCCCCCGTCAGACCGCCTCGGGCGCGACCTGACGCGTCAGCTCCTCGACGATCCGCACGTCGGCGTCGAGCCAGGGCACCGAAAGCCAGCTGCCGGCGTCGAGCCAGGTCAGCTCGTCGTGCTCCACGAGCGGCTGCGGCTCCCCCGCGGTGATGCGGGCGAACCACAGGCGCATGACGTGGCGGTCCGTGATGATCCACGCCCCGTGGTCGGGGCCTACGATCTCGTCGCCGAGCTCGACCTCGACGCCGAGCTCCTCGCGCAGCTCGCGGTGCAGCGCCTCGGTCGGGGTCTCCCCGGGGTCGACCTTGCCCCCGGGGAACTCCCAGCGGCCTGCGAGGTGCGACGGTCGTGACCGGCGCGCGCTGAGCAGGAGCCGCGGAGCGACGAGATCGTCGACGATCGCCGCGGCCACCACCAGTCTGCGCAGAGTCATACGCGGAGTGTCGCACGACGCTGTGTCGTGCGGGTGACGCGGTCACGCCGACGGCGCGACCGGGCCGCCCCGCCGTTCGATCAGCGCAGGCCGGCGGCCCGCGCCCAGGCCACGGCCTCGGCGCGCGTCGAGACGCCGAGCTTGCGGTAGAGGCTGCGGACCTGCGACTTGACCGTGTTGCGCGTGACGAAGAGCTTGGTGGCGATCTGCTCGAGCGTGACGTCCTCAGACAGGTTGGACAGGACGACCCGCTCACGGCGGGTCAGCGGGGCGATCGGCGCGGCGATCAGCTCCGACGGGGCCGCCATGGGGCGGACCAGCTCGATGGTGCTCATGTTCTCCTCCAGATGCTCTCCGGTCACGTCATCCCCACGTGGCGAGTTCCGGTGTGTTGCTACAAGAAGAGATGGGCGAAGGTCCCGTTCATGACGCGACTTTTCACCCCGGACTTTCGCGAGAGGTCCCGCAGCCCGTGCGCATCATCGACTTCTGTGCATCAGTGCAGGTAGGGGCGCCTTTCGTGGCACACGGAACCGGCGCCGGAGAGGCCCGAGCACGGGCTCGGGACGCCCTCTGACGCCGGTTCCAGGGTGTGATCTACGTCACACTTTACCGGGAGATCAGTTCCCGACGTGCGCCGCGTACTGGTCCGGGGTGAGCAGGTCACCGGTCTCCTGGACGTCGACCTTGAACAGCCAGCCGTCGGTGTACGGGTCCGAGTTGACGACCGCCGGGTCGTCGATCGCGGCCTGGTTCACCTCGACGACGGTCCCCGTGACGGGCGAGAACAGCTCCGACACGGACTTGGTGGACTCCACCTCGCCGATGACGCTCCCCGCCGTCACCTCGGCACCTACCTCCGGCAGCTCCAGGTAGACGATGTCGCCGAGGGCCTCGGCAGCGGTCGCGGTGATGCCGATGACGGCCGGGTTCGAGCCGTCGATCCACTCGTGCTCCGCCGTGTACTGCAGGTGGGCCGGGAACTGGGCCTCGGTCATGGGGTTCTCCTTCGAGATGTTCGGGACGAGGGGGCGGGTCAGGACTGCTGAGGACGACGGTAGAACGGGAGCGGTACGACCACCACGGGCTCGGCCCGGCCGCGCACGTCGACGGCGAGCTCCGTGCCCTCGGCGGAGAGCTCCGGCGTCACGTAGGCCATCGCGATCGGGTGGCCCAGCGTGGGCGAGGGCGCCCCCGACGTCACGGTGCCGATGCGACGCGCGGACTCCCCCACCGCTCCCCCGGGCTCACCGTCGGGGATCACGACGGCGTACCCCGCCCGGGCAGGTCGACGGCCCAGGCCCTTCAGCCCGACGAGCACGCGTGCGGGAGCCGACGCCCGACGCGCGGCGAGCGCGGCCCGGCCGACGAACTCGAGCGGCGCGCCGTCGTCGTCCGTCTTGTCGAGCTTCACCACGCGACCGAGACCCGCCTCGTACGGCGTGGTCGTGGTGTCGAGCTCGTGCCCGTAGAGCGGCATGCCCGCCTCGAGACGCAGCGAGTCGCGCGCGGACAGGCCCGCCGGCACGAGGCCGAGCGGCGCACCCGCCGCGAGCACCGTGCGCCACAGGTCGGCGGCGCGGCCCGCGGGGACGAACAGCTCGAAGCCGTCCTCCCCCGTGTAGCCCGTGCGCGCGACGAGCGCGTCGACCGGCCCGGCGTCGGTGCGCAGCACGAGGGGGACCGCGGCGTAGTACTTGAGGTCGCGCACCGCCTGCGCCGCGGCGACGTCGGCCGCGTCGGTCAGACCCGCGACGATCTGCTCCGCGCGCGGACCCTGGACCGCGACGAGCGCGGTCGCGGCACCCTGGTCCGTGACGGTGGCGTCGAAGCCCGCGGCGCGGGTCACGAGCTCGCGCGCGACCAGCTCCGCGTTCCCCGCGTTCGCGACGACGAGGAAGCGCTCCTCCCCCAGGCGGTACACGACGAGGTCGTCCAGGACCGCACCGTCCTCCTGGCAGATCATCGTGTAGCGCGCCCGCCCCGGCGTGACCGCCGTGAGGTTGCCGACGAGCGCGTGGTCCAGCGCGGCCGCCGCCTGCGGCCCCGCGACCTCGATCTCGCCCATGTGCGACAGGTCGAACAGGCCCGCGGCCTCCCTGACCGCGCGGTGCTCCGCGAGGTCCGACGTGTAGCGCAGCGCCATCAGCCACCCGCCGAAGCTCGTGAGGTTCGCGCCCAGCGCGACGTGCTCGTCGTGCAGCGGGCTGTGCCGGTCGGTCTGCCCGTCCGTCGGCGCGTCGGTCGGCTGGTCGGTCGGCTGGTCGGTCATACGAGGTCTCCCGTCACGTAGGACTCCAGGGGCGGGCACGAGCACACGAGGTTGCGGTCGCCCCGGGCACCGTCGATGCGGCGCACCGGCGGCCAGTACTTGCCGGACCGCAGGCTCGCGACCGGGTACGCCGCGAGCTCGCGCGAGTACGGCTTGTCCCACGACTCGGCGACGAGGGCCGCCGCGGTGTGCGGGGCGCCGCGCAGCGGAGACTCCTCGACGCCCCAACGGCCCGCGGCGACGGCGTCGATCTCGCCGCGGATCGCGATCAGGGCCTCGACGAACCGGTCGAGCTCGGCCAGGTCCTCGCTCTCGGTCGGCTCGACCATGAGCGTGCCGGCCACCGGGAACGACAGCGTCGGCGCGTGGAACCCGTAGTCCATGAGGCGCTTCGCGACGTCCTCCGCCGTCACGCCCGTCTCCGCCGTGATCCCGCGCAGGTCGAGGATGCACTCGTGCGCGACGAGGCCGTTCGGGCCCGTGTAGAGCACCGGGTAGTGGTCGGCGAGGCGGCTCGCGACGTAGTTCGCCGTGAGGACCGCCGTCTTCGTCGCCTCGGTCAGCCCGTCCGGGCCCATGAGCGCGACGTACGCGTACGAGATCGGCAGGATCCCCGCCGACCCGTACCGCGTCGCCGAGACGGGGGTCGCGGTGGACGCGCCCGGCGCGAGCGGGTCGCCGGGGAGGAACGGGACGAGGTGCTCGGCGACGGCGACCGGGCCGACGCCGGGCCCTCCCCCGCCGTGCGGGATGCAGAACGTCTTGTGCAGGTTCAGGTGCGAGACGTCGCCGCCGAACTCTCCCGGGCGGGCCAGGCCGACGAGCGCGTTGAGGTTCGCCCCGTCGATGTACACCTGACCCCCGGCGTCGTGTACGAGGTCGCACACCTCGCGCACGTGCTCCTCGTAGACGCCGTGCGTCGACGGGTAGGTGATCATGATCGCCGCGACCCGCGTACCGTGGTCGGCCAGCTTCGCACGCAGGTCGTCGAGGTCGACCTCACCGCTCTCGGCCGTCCTGACCACGTCGACCCGCAGGCCCGCCAGCGCCGCCGACGCCGCGTTCGTCCCGTGCGCCGACGCCGGGATGAGGCACACGTCGCGCTCCGTGTCGCCGCGCGACACGTGGTAGTCACGGATCGCGAGCAGGCCCGCGAACTCACCCTGCGAGCCCGCGTTCGGCTGCACCGACACCCCGGCGTAGCCCGTGATCTCCGCGAGCGCGGACTCCAGGCCGCCGATGAGCTCCTCGTAGCCGAGCGCCTGGTCAGCAGGCACGAACGGGTGGATGTTCGCGAACTCCGGCCACGAGATCGCCTCCATCTCGGCCGTCGCGTTGAGCTTCATCGTGCACGAGCCCAGCGGGATCATCGTGCGGTCCAGCGCCAGGTCCTTGTCCGAGAGGCGGCGCAGGTAGCGGAGCATCGAGGTCTCGGAGCGGTGCAGGTGGAAGATGGGGTGCTGGAGGTATCCGGTCGTGCGTCGTGCCCACGTCGGGAGCTCGTGGTCGGGTCCGGTGGGGGAGGCGGCGTCGGTGGGCGCCGACGCGGCGAAAGCCTGCAGCACCGCGGTGAGGGTCGCGGGGGTGGTGGTCTCGTCGCAGGCGATCTGTACATGGTCTGCGTCGGGGTTGTACAGGTTGATGCCTGCGGCTGCCGCGGCGCGCACGATGTCGTCGGCGCGGCCCGGGACGACGGTGCGGACGGTGTCGAAGAAGGTGTCGTGCTCGACGGTGATGCCGCCGGCGCGGAGGGCGCTTGCCAGGGTGACGGCGTGGGCGTGGGTGCGCTCGGCGATCGCGCGGAGGCCGTCGGGGCCGTGGTAGACCGCGTACATCGACGCGACGATCGCGAGGAGCGCCTGCGCGGTGCAGATGTTGCTCGTCGCCTTCTCGCGGCGGATGTGCTGCTCGCGCGTCTGGAGCGCGAGGCGGTAGGCCGTGTCGCCGTCGGCGTCGATCGAGACGCCCACGAGGCGGCCGGGGAGCGAGCGCTCGAGACCCTTGCGGACCGCCATGAAGGCCGCGTGCGGGCCGCCGTAGAACAGCGGGACGCCGAACCGCTGGGCCGAGCCGACGGCCACGTCGGCGCCGAGCTCGCCGGGGGAGACCAGCAGCGTCAGGGCCAGGAGGTCGCTCGCGACCGTCACGAGCGCACCCGCCGCCTTCGCCTCCGCGACCACGGGGCGCCAGTCCACGACGCGTCCCGACGCCCCGGACTGCTGGACGACGACGCCCACGAGCTGCGCGTCGTCGTCCACCCCGGCGGGGAAGGCCCCCGCCGCCCGCGCGGCGGCGAGCCCGGCGTCGAGCCCACCCGACAGGTCCGCGACCACCACGGGCAGCCCGACGGCGTGCGCGCGGCCCAGCGTCACCGCGAGCGTCTGCGGGAAGAGGTCGGCGTCGAGCGCGACATAGCCGCTCTTCGCGCGCGACGCGCGCCACATCAGCGCGACCGCCTCGGCCACCGCGGTCGCCTCGTCGAGGAGCGACGCGTTCGCGACGTCGAGGCCCGTGAGGTCCTCGACGACCTGCTGGAAGTTGAGGAGCGCCTCGAGACGACCCTGCGAGATCTCCGGCTGGTACGGCGTGTACGCCGTGTACCAGGCGGGGGACTCGAGGACGTTGCGGCGGATCACCGGGGGAGTGACGGTGCCGTAGTAGCCGAGCCCGATCATCTGCGTCTTGACGACGTTCTTGCCGGCCAGCGCGCGCAGGTGGTCCAGCACCTCGGTCTCCGTGCGCGCCGCGGGCAGGTCGAGCGGGCGGTCGGTGCGGATCGCCGCCGGGACGGCCGCGTCGACGAGCGCGTCGAGCGAGTCGTACCCGAGCTGGTCGAGCATGACACCCACCTCGCGACCGCGCGGGCCGAGGTGGCGCGGTGCGAAGGCACCGGTCGCGGCGTTGTGCCGCGAGCTGGGGTCGAAGGACGGCTGGGTCACGAGGGACTCCCGGTGGAGGGGACGACGGCGGGTCCCTCCCCGCTCTGTCATCGGACGCACGCGTCGACCTGAGAGTTTTGCCGGTCCGCCGTGCCGCGAGGGCCGGGGCGCGCCGACTTGCACCGTCGGTGGGCCGAGGCCGCCGGAGATCCGACGAGCGCACGGCCGCTTTCCAGAGTTGCCTCACCTCGACGGTACGGGGGCCTGAGAGATTCCCGGGGAGGAGTTGCTCCTTCGGCGCCGGCACCAGGTCCGCCGGACCGTGGCGCCGAGCTCTCCCGTCGTGGTTCGGGCGGCAGTACTGCAGTTGTGGGCTCGATCATACCGGTCGGGTCGCCGTTCGCGCCGAGGCGTCCGGGCCGCCGTCGTCTCATCCGACGGGTAATAACTACGGACCCCGAACGATCCGCGCTAGCGTCGCAGCGACGAGGCGACGACGCGACGTGGGGGAGTCATGACGACCGAGGGAACGGTGCAGCAGCCGTCACGGCGGGAGCGGGTCCGGCGCTGGACCACGATGTGGGGGCTGCTGCGGCACGCGGGGATCCCGATCGTGGCGGTCGGCCTCATCCTGAGCGTCGTCCTCGCGCTCCTGCCGCTCGTGTCCATCGTCGCCCTGGGCCGCGTGCTCTTCCTCCTGCCGAGCATGACCGACGGCGCCGCGAGCGCCGGGTGGGGCGACCTCCTCGCCGTGTTCGGCGTCGCGGTCGGCGCGCTCGTCGTGCAGCAGCTCCTCGCGCCCTTCCAGACCGGGATCGTCGAGACGATCGGGCGGCGGGTCGACCAGCGCTGCATCGACCGGCTCCTCGACGCGGCGCTCTCCGACGCCCCGCTCGCGCTCCTGGACGACTCCGAGGTGCTGGACGTCGTCGCCGACGCGCGCGCCGCGTTCGCGCGGCAGAGCATGAGCCCCGGCGACGCTGCCGGGGCGCTGGTCCCGCTCGTCGGCCGCTACGTGCAGCTCGTCGGCGCGGCCGTGCTCGTCGCGGTCGTCGTCTCGCCCCTCGCCGGTGCCGTGATCCTCGCGACGGCCCTCGCGATGCGCGCGGGGGTGCGGGGCACGTTCAGCAAGCTCACCCCGATCTGGAAGACCCTGCACCCCCAGCGGCGCCGGATGTACTACCTGCGGGAGCTCGCGACCACGCCGGGGGTCACCAAGGAGGTCCGACTCCTCGGCATCCTCGGGTGGTTGCGCGACCGCCTGCGTCGCGAGTCGATGGGCTACCTCGAACCCCAGTGGGCGGTCAACCGCCGGCTCCAGCTCTGGCCCTTCGTGGGCTTCTCGGTGATCGGCCTGGTCGGTGGCGCGATCGTCCTGGTCCTGGTCGCGCTCGACGACTCGCTCGACCTCTTCGCGCTCGGGGTCGCGATCCAGGCGGTGCTCATCCCGCTGCGGTTCGGCGTGTACTTCCCCGAGTGCGACATGCGCACGCAGTTCGGCCTGCTGTCGTTCGACGCGTTGGAGCGGTTCGAGCAGAGACTGCGGTCGGCCACGCCCGAGCGCACGGGCGAGGACGACGACGCCCCCGTCCCGCGGGGCGTGATCCGGTTCGAGGACGTGTGGTTCCGGTACGCCGACGACGGCGCGTGGGTCCTGCGGGGCCTCGACCTCGAGCTCGTCCCTGGCACGTCGACGGCGATCGTCGGGCTCAACGGCGCCGGCAAGACGACGACGACCAAGCTCCTCGCGCGCCTGTACGAGCCGACGCGGGGGCGCATCACGGTCGACGGCGTGGACGTGCGCGACCTGCCGGTCGAGGCGTGGCGACGGCGCCTCGCGCTGATCTTCCAGGACTATGTCCGTCTCGAGCTCTCCGTCGCCGACAACGTCGGGCTCGGCGCGCCCGGGCTGCGCGACGACGCCGACCGGCTGCGCGAGGCGGTCAGCGCCGCGGGGGCGGACGGCGTCGTGGACGGCCTCGCCGACGGTCTCGACACCGTGCTCTCGGGCGGGTACGCGGGCGGCCGCGACCTGTCGGGCGGGCAGTGGCAGCGCGTCGCGCTCGCGCGCGCCCTGCTCGCGGTCTCGGGCGGGGCGGACGTCCTCGTGCTCGACGAGCCGACGGCGCAGCTCGACGTCCGCGCCGAGGCCGAGTTCTTCGAGCGCTTCCTCGCCCACGGCGCGGTCGCCTCGGTGGCGCGCGAGCGCGCGGTGACGTCCGTCGTCATCTCGCACCGCTTCTCGACCGTCCGCCCGGCCGACCAGATCGTCGTGATCGCGGAGGGCCGCGTCGTCGAGCAGGGCACCCACGACGAGCTGCTCGCCGCCGACGGCCGCTACGCCGAGCTCTTCGTCCTCCAGGCCCGCCGGTTCCGCAGCGACTCGCCCGACGACCCGGACCTCGACCCAGACCACGAGCTCGACGCGACCGGCCCCGCGACGGCCCTGACCTCCGGAGGTGCCCGATGAAGCGCGTCGCGCTCGCCGCCCGGTTCATGCTCGCCCACGCCTGGCGGACGGACCGGCGCCGCCTGCTGGTCGCGTGCGTGCTCCTGACGGTCGGGTTCCTCGCGGGCCCGCTGGTCGGCGTCGGGCTGGGGCTGTTCACCGACGCGATGGTCGACGCGGACGTCGCGCGCGCCGTCGGGCTCGCGTGCGCGGTCGTGGCGCTCGTCGTCGCCGAGCTCATGCTGGGCCACTTCGCCCACCTGTCGTACTTCGAGGTCGCGGACCTCCAGCAGCTCTACCTGCTGGACGAGGTCGCGGAGCTCACGCACGGGTCGACGGACCTCGCCGAGCTGGAGGACCCGGAGCGCGTCCGGCTCCTCACGTCGGTGACGGAGGGGCTGCAGCGTGTCCGGCTGGCGCTCGAGGGCACGCTCCAGCTCGGCGGCATGGTGCTCCAGGTCCTGGTCACCACCGTCATCCTCGGCCTCGTCGAGCCGTGGCTGCTCCTGCTGCCCCTCGCGGCCCTGCCGCCCGTCTGGTTCGCCGACCGCGCGCAACGGGTGCTCGACGCCGCGCGCGACGCCGCGGCCGACGACGTCCGCCTCTCCCGGCACCTCGTCACCGCCGGGACGTCGGGATCGTCGGCCAAGGAGATCCGGCTCTTCGGCGCACGGAACCTCGTCGCGGACCGGCAGCGCGCCGCGTGGGACCGGACGACGACGGTCCTGTGGAGCGCGCACCGGCGCTCCGCGCTGCTGCGGGCCGCGGGCCAGGTGTGGTTCGCGCTCGCCTACGGGGCTGCTGTCCTGCTCGTGCTCCGCAGCGCCGCGTCCGGCACGGCGGCCATCGGCCAGGTCGTGCTCGTCGTCACGCTCGCGATCCAGGTCAGCACCCAGGTCGCGGGCGCGCTGTCGCTGTTCGGCAACCTCCAGGACGCCGGGCGGACGGTCGAGAAGCTCCTCCAGCTGCGCGCGACGGCGACGCCTCCTGGCGCGGTGGGCACCCCGGGCGGTGTGGCCGCCGAGGGCGAGCCCGCCGTCGGGCGGCTCCCCGCGCGCCTCGCGCACGGGCTGCGCGTCGAGGACCTGACGTTCACCTACCCCGGCGCGGACCGTCCCGTGCTCGACGGCGTCACGCTCGACCTCCCCGCGGGGGCGACCGTCGCGCTCGTGGGGGAGAACGGCGCCGGCAAGTCCACCCTGGTCAAGCTCCTGTGCGGGCTGTACCGGCCGACGTCGGGCCGCGTCCTCGCCGACGGCGTCGACCTCGCCGAGGTAGCGCCCACCGCGTGGCAGTCGCGCGTCGCGACGCTGTTCCAGGACTTCGCGCGCCTCGAGCTCTCGCTGCGCGAGGACGTCGGGATCGGGCGCGTGGACGCGCTCGGCGACGACGACGTCCTGTGGGCCGCGCTCGACGCGGCCCGGGCGCGCCCGATCGCCGAGCGCTCGCCCGACGGCCTGGACCAGGTGCTCGGCACGAGCTACGCCGACGGCACCCAGCTCTCGGGCGGGCAGTGGCAGACACTCGGGCTCGCCCGCACGCTGCTGCGCGACGACCCGCTCCTGCTCGCGCTCGACGAGCCCGCGTCCGCGCTCGACGCGACCGCGGAGCACGCGCTGTTCGAGCGGTTCACGGAGACCGCGCGGCGGACGGGCACGACGTCCGGCGGTGTCACGCTGTTCGTCTCGCACCGCTTCTCGACCGTGCGCGACGCCGACCTCATCGTCGTCCTGGACGGCGGGCGCGTCGCCGAGATCGGCACCCACGACGAGCTCGCCGCCGCGGGCGGGTCGTACGCCGAGATGTACGCGCTCCAGGCCGCCGCCTACCGGTAGCCGCGGTCTGACAGGGTGGAGCCATGACCGCCGACACGATCGCCGACGTCGCCCTCCTGCTCGTGCTCGCCGGCGCCGGGATCCTGCTCGTCTGGTGCGCCCGGGCGACGGCGTCCGGGCGCATCGGTCGCAACCAGCTCGCCGGGATCCGCACCGCGACGACGCTCGCGAGCGACGAGGCGTGGCGGACGGCCCACCGCGCGGCCCGGCCGCTGAGCGAGGCCGCGGGCTGGGTGCTCGTCGCGGCCTCGCCGGTGCTGTTCCTCGTCGACGCGGAGGTGGGCCTCGTCGTCGTGCTGGTCGCCACGGGCCTGACGCTCGCCCTCACGGTCGGCGGGCTCGTCGTGGGAACGCGCGCCGTGCGACGCGAGGTCCGCCGCTGACCCGGCCCGCGGGTCAGGCGGGCTCGGAGACCAGCTCACGCTCCGTCGTCGGCTCCGCACCCGACGCGGGAGCCGTCGGCTGCCCGCCGCGACGCGCCGCCGGGCGGCCGTGCGTGAGGTAGAGCGGGAGGCCGGTGAGGAGCAGCCCGCCGACGAGGTTGCCGAGGACGGTCGGGATCTCGTTCCAGATCAGGTAGTCCATGATCGTGAACTCGCCACCGAGCAGCAGGCCGGACGGGAACAGGAACATGTTGACGATCGAGTGCTCGAACGCCATGAAGAAGAACAGCATGACCGGCATCCACATCGCGATCGCCTTGCCGGGCACGTCCTTCGCGACCATCGCGCCGATGACGCCCATGGAGACCATCCAGTTGCACAGCATGCCGCGCACGAACAGCGTGAGCATGCCCGACGCCCCGTGCTCGGCGTACCCGACCGTGCGGCCCTCGCCGATGTGCCCGATCGCCTGACCGACCTCGTTGGGCGGGGTGTCGAACCCGTAGGTCACGACGATCGCCATCATCACCGCGACGGCGAACGCGCCGAGGAAGTTCCCGACGAACACCAGGCCCCAGTTGCGCAGGACTCCGCGCACCGTGATCCCGGGCCGCTTGTCGAGCCAGGCGAGCGGGCCGAGGACGAACATGCCGGTGAGCAGGTCGTACCCGAGCAGGTACAGCAGGATGAACCCGACGGGGAAGAGGACGGCGCCGAGGATCGCGTGGCCCGTCGTCACCGTGACCGTCACGGCGAACGCGGCGGCGATCGCGAGGATCGCGCCGCCCATCGTGGAGCGCACGAGCGTGTCACGCGTGGACAGCAGGACCTTGTTGGCACCGGCGTCGATGATCGTCGGGACGAGCTCGGCGGGCTTGACGTAGGACATGGGCGGGCTCCGGTCTCTGGGGCGACGTCGCGGCAGGGGAGTGCCCGACGGCGCGCCCCACGCTAGGAACCCGCGGTTTCGCCCGCGTTCCCGCCGGGGAGCGGCTTCGTTACCGGGGTCGCTCAGCCGGTCGTGGAGCCCTGTGAGAACTCGGGGTGGGGTGCGGGGTCGACGACGACGGCGTGCACGGTCGCGAGGCGTCGGACCGCGCGCTCGAGGGCCCGCGCGCGCCGCGGGGTCGCGCGGAACGTCACGACGATCCGGCCCGCCCGGCCGTCGTCGTCCACCGCCTCGGTCGCGAGCGAGTCGAAGCTGACCCCGCGCGTCGAGAAGACCCCCGTCAGCGCCGTGAGCGTGCCCGGCTGGTCGAGGCCGTGCACGGTCGCGACCCACGCGGTCTCCGCCCCGCCCCGGCCCGACGGCGCCCGGTCGCCGGTCGCGGTCGACGCCCCCGGGGCGGGCGCGCCGGTCCCGGCCCGCTCCCCTCCGGCCGACCGGGCGTCGTCCGCCGGCGCCGTGCTCGCGGCGACCATGCGCCCGACGCCGTCCGCCGCGTCGGTCAGGCGGCGCGCCTCGTCGTCGGGGAGGTCGTCGAGGAGCACGCGCGTCCACCCGCCCGGTCCGAGAACCACCGGGACGCCGAGCACGCCGCGGAACGGGCCGCCGTCGGGCGCCCCGCGGCCGCCGGTCGGGCCGGCGAGCCGTCCCCCGAGCTCCCCGTCGAGGGCCACCTGCCCGGCGACGACGATCTCGCGGCCGTCGAGGATCACCTCGAGCAGGTCGACCGTGGCGCTCGCCGTCCCCGCCGGCGTCTTCGCGCCCGACTGGTGCGTCATCCACGGCCGAGTGACGAGCCGCAGGTCCGCGGGCCACGTGTCGATGAGGTCGAACGCCGCGCCCATGTCCTCGGCCGCGACGCGCGCCAGCTCGGTCTTCGCCGACGCGATCTCGTCGGGCAGCGCGTCGAGCGTGCGGCCCCGCCGCAGCGCCGCGACGGCCCGCGCGCGCTCGTCGGCGTCGAGCCCGCTCACCCGGACCGTCGACCACAGCGGCACGGCGTCCTCGCCGTGCTGGCCCCCGACGAACCCGCCGACACGGTGCCGCCGCACGCCCAGCTCCACCGCGAGCTCGCGCCGGAACCGCAGCGTGTCGAGCCACGCGCCCATCCCGAGCACGCGGTGCCGCCCGAGCCGCTCCGCCATGACGGCGACCCCGAGCTCCACGGGGTTCGTCACCACGACGACCACCTCGTGCCCCGAGCCGTGCCGCGCGATCGCGTCGGCGTACTCGGCGAGCACGGCGCCGTTCGTGGCGGCGAGGACCCGACGGTCGGGGTCGGCTCCCGTCCGGGCCGGGGGCGTCAGGCCCGCGGCGACCACGATCACGTCGGCCGTGACGTCCTCGGGGGAGTGCGCGACGTCGAGCAGGGGCGCGTGCTCGTCGTACGCGTCCACGAGGTCGGCGCGCAGCCCGTGCACCGCCCGGCCCGACGCCCCGCCCGCGCGTCCCACGAGCTGGAGCCGGGCCGTCGGCGGGAGCACCCGTCGCTCGACGATCTGCGTGCACACCTGCCGGCCGACGTCTCCCGTCGCCCCCACCACCGCTACGTCCACCCCGGCAGGCTACGTCGCCGACCGATGAGTCCGGGCGACAGGGTGCGTCATGACCGTGAGGACGCACCGGACGAGAGGAGCAGGACGATGACGACCACCGACCCGACGGTGAAGAACCTCGACGGCTACGGCACGCCGCCGATCGAGTGGGCGCGCGTGCACGACACGCTGTTCGGCAGGCTCCCCCAGGAGCCCGGTGCCGGCGGGCCGAACCGGCACACGACGTGGCTCGCGACGACGGACCCCGACGGGAAGCCGCACGTGGTGCCGTTCGGCGCGCTCGTGCTCGACGAGGAGATCTTCCTGTGCTCCGGCGAGGGCACGCGCAAGAACCGCAACCTGCACCGCGACCCGCGCTGCACGCTGACCGTCGCGACGGAGCCGTTCGACCTCACCGTCGAGGGCCGGGCCGAGCGCGTCAGGGACCCCGAGACCCTGGAACGCGCGGCGGCGGGGTTCCGCGCCGACGGCTGGCCCGCGACCGTCGACGGCGACGCGCTCACCGCGGAGTTCAGCGCACCGTCCGCCGGCCCACCGCCATGGGCGGTCTACCGCCTCGTCCCCGAGCGCGTGTTCGCCTTCGGCACGGCCGAGCCCTACGGCGCCACCCGCTTCGACCTCCCGCCGAGGGAGAACCGCGGTCTGCCGAGGTAGAACCGTGGTCTCCCTCGGCGTCAGGCGAACTCGATGCCCGCCGCGGCGGCGACCATCTCGTCGAGGACTGCCGCGACCACGGGCCGTGGCTCGTGGCGGGTCGCGCGGTGGCGTGCGACGAGCCGACGGGACCCGAGACCGGGCAGGCCGACGACCCGGACGCCGTCGGGCACCTCGTCGGACGCGCCGCCCTCGACGGCGAGCGCCGGGAGCATCGCGACGCCGAGCCCGGCCGCGACCAGCGAGAGGGCCACGTCGAAGTCGTAGTAGTTGTGCCGCGTGCGCAGGGTCCCACCCAGGCCACGCTCGAGCCTGCGCAGAGCTCGGGCCGCAGCGGTGCCGGGCTCGGGCCCGAGCCAGACGGCGTCGCGCACGTCGTCGAGCCGGGTCGGCGTGGGCATCGTGGCGGGTACGACGAGGCGCCACGGCTCGTCGAGCAGCACGATCTCGCGCGTCCCGCGCGGCGCGGGGGAGTCGGCCTCGTAGTCGCGCTCGAGGAGCACGACGTCGAGCTCGCCCGCGCGCAGGAGGCGCAGCGCCTCGGTGGGCTCGCGCTCCTGCACGTCGAGCTCGACGCCCGGCGCCGTCTCGGCCAGCCGTCCCGCGACGGGTGCGACGACGGCGCGGATCGCCGACTGGAACGAGCCGACCGCGACGCGGCCCGTGACCTCGTCCCCGAGCGCGGCGAGGGCCTTGCGCGCCTCGACGAGCTCGGTCTCGATGCGCTCGGCCGTCTCGGCGAGCACGCGGCCCGCCGGGGTGAGGGTGACGCCGCGCGGGCCGCGGTCGAGCACGACGACGCCCTCCTCCGCCTCGAGCCGCTGGATCTGCTGGGACACCGCGGACGGGGTGACGTGCAGAAGATCTGCTGCCGCGAGAATGCCTCCGCCGCGGTGCACGGCAAGGAGGAAACCAAGCCTGCGTGGGTCCGTCGCCATGTAGAGATACTAAACGGCCGGTGCAGAGATGTTCGATTGTGCTGAAGCCTCCGAGCCCTCACACTTGTCGTGGCGCCGGTCGGTTACCTCCTCCTCCTTACGGGTCGGCGCCCGAGCTTTCGCACCACCCGCGCCACCAGCCACAAGCCCGGAGCGCACAGCCACCGCAGCGTCGCGGTACCCCCCTCCACCCCTCTTCGTCACCGGAGTACCGCTGTGCCCGTCACCCTCGACTCGATCGTCATGTTCCTCGGTTGGATCGGCGCCGCCGCCGGCGTCGTCGCGTACGCGATGGTCAGCCGCGGCCGCTGGGCGGCCTCGTCCGCGCCCTTCCAGCTCACCAACCTCACCGCCGCCGGCCTCATGGGCATGGTCGCCGCGGCGAACGGCGTGTGGCCGTCCGTCGCCGCGAACCTCGTGTGGATCGTCATCGGCGTCCAGGCCGTCGTCGTGCTCCTGCGCGCGCGGGCACGGCGCCGTGCGGCCGTCGTCGACGGGCGTGCGACCGGGGCCGTCGTCCCCGTCCTGACGTCGAGCGACCTCGCACCCGCCACCGAGGCCGTCGTCGTCCCCGACGTGGCCCTGCCCGACGACGAGCCCTCGCCGCGCGAGGTCGGCCTCGCCGCCTGAAGGACCCAGCGACGACGTCGGACGGTCAGACCCCGGCGGGCGTGATGAGCCCGACCAGCAGGCCCATCACGAGCACGGTGACCAGCTCGTGCGCGACGTTGAGCACGGTCAGCCCGGCCGGTCTGCCCTCGAAGGCGTCGTGGGTGACGAACCGCGCCGCGGTGAAGCCTGCCCACAGCACGACGGCGGTCAGCAGCGCGTTGCCGAGGTAGCCACCGCCGTAGAACGACCACGCGAGGTAGGTCGCGCCGGCGAGCACCCACGCGGTCACGAAGCTGACGACGACGGTCACGAGGATCGGCACGACGGCGTCGCGTCCCTCGCCCGACGGATCGACCTTCGCGACGCGCATCCAGTACGCGCCGAAGACCTTCGGCGTGTACCAGACGGACCCCACGAGCATGCTCGACGCGGTGGCCGCCAGCACCGCCCAGTAGTTGATCTCCGGGACCATCGGACCCCTCCTTCTCTCCTCCGCGCCTGCGCTCGGCGTGGTGTCCTCGCCCGCTATCCGGCGGCGTCGCCCGGTGCGGCGAGACGCGCGGCCGCCTCGTCGCCCACGGGTGGGGGAACGGCACTCTCGCCGCGCGCGTCCCGCACGGCCGTGCCCGTCGCGAACCCGCCGACGAGCAGGACGACGCCCGCGACGACGAGGTACAGGCCGATGAGCAGCGCCGCGGTCGCGACCGACGTCGTGGGGCGCGCGAGCATGACGACGCCGAGCACGAGCCAGAGCGCCGCGTTGACGAGCTGCCAGTCCCACCCGGTGGCGCGCGACGTCCGTGCCCGGAGCGCGCCCACGACCCCGAGCACCCCGGCGAGGCACGCCCACACCCCGACGACACGGAACAGGATCGGGCCGGTCATGGACGGCCAGGCCACGACGAGCACCCCGGCGACGACGCTCACGACCCCGGCGACGAGCCGCCAGGTCGCGCCACCACCCTCCGGTGTGCGGTCGGGGCGGCCCTCGACGACGAGCAGCACGCCCTGCGCGACGATCACGGCGCCGACGAGCCAGCGCAGCCACGTCAGACCCTCCTCGGGGCGCCAGAGGAGGACGACCCCGACGACCAGGTAGGCGGCACCGCGCAGATAGACCAGCCCCCAGAGCCTGCGTGCCGTGCCGATCGTGCGCCCCGACATCCGACCGTCGCCCATCCGAGCCTCCGCGTCCGCGCGTGCCGTCGCGCCGATCCTAGGCCGGGGGACCGGGGGCCGCGATCCGCACGTCCACGACGACGGCGCGGTGGTCGGACAGGCCCGTGTCGACGGCCGTCGCGGGTCCCGCCGCGACGACGGTGCCGCCGCCCGGGCCGGGGTCCACGAGTACGTGGTCGATCTGCCGCGCGGGGTGGTCGGCGGGGTGGGTGAGCACGTCGGCGAGGGACGCCCAGCCGCTGATCTCGGTCGGCTCGGGCGGGCGCAGGTTGAGGTCGCCGAGCAGGACGAGCGGGCGCGGGAGTGGCCCGCACGCCCGCACGAGGGACCGGAGCTGGTCCGCCGTGAACTCGGGGCGGGACGTCGTGTGGGTCGTCACCACGGTGAGGGGGCCCCACGGCGTGCGCACGGCAGCCGCGAGCGCCGCGCGCGGCTCGTCGGGGACGACGCGGAACGGGACGACCCGCGCGGCACCGGAGGTCGCGCCCGTCGCCCGACGGCGGACGCGCGACCGCCAGGGCATCCGGTCGAGCTCGAGGCGCGACCAGCGCGCGACCGGGAACCGGCTGACCAGCCCGATCCCGTAGGACGCGACGCCGGTCACGCGCCGCACCCCGCGGCCCGGGCGTCCGGCGCGCACCCAGGCGCCCCCGACCCCGCGCAGCGTCGGGGAGAAGTGCCGGTGGTCGGCGCGCAACGCCTCGGCGGCGACGGCCACGAGGTCGGCGTGCCCCGAGCGTGGCGAGTCGCGCTCCACCTCCTGCAGCGCGAGCACGTCCGCGTCGAGGGACGCGACGGCGAGCGCGAACCGCTCGACGTCGACCGTCCCGTCGAGCGCGGCCCCGTGCAGCGTGTTGAACGTCGCGAGGCGCAGCACGCCGTCGGGTCGGGGGGCGGTCCCTGGTGCGGTGGGGTCGGCAGGCACCGCACGATCCTCGCGCGGCCGGGTGGTCGTCGCGACCTGGTCAGAGGGTGCGCCGCCAGGCGACGATGCGGTCCACCGCCTCGGCGACGGTCGCCGGGGCGGCCGCGAAGGAGAGGCGGACCCAGTCGCCGCCGCGGACGCCGTCGAAGTCCGTGCCCGGGGTGAGCGCGACGCCCGCCTCGGCGAGCAGCCGCTCGCACCACGTCACGGAGTCCAGGCCGTCGCCGGAGACGTCCGCGTAGACGTAGAACGCGCCGTCCGCGGGGGCGACGCGCGACCAGCCGAGGTCGTCGAGCCGTGACAGCACGAGCTCGCGCGACGCCGCGTACCGCGCCACGTTCTCGGCCGCGGCCGCGTACCCCTCGGGGGAGAACGCCGCGACGCCCGCATGCTGCGCGAGCGCGGGCGGGGACAGCGCGACGTTGCCGGCGAGCGCGTCGACCGGGCCGACGAGCTCGTCGGGCAGCACGAGCCACCCCAGCCGCCAGCCCGTCATGGCCCAGTACTTGGAGAACGAGTTGACGACGACCGCACCCTCGCCGACGTACCGTGCCGCGGTCGGCAGCGCCGCGGGGGCCGTGTCCGCCGCGTCGGCGTACGTGATGCCGTGGTAGATCTCGTCGCTCACGAGCCGCACGTCGTGGTCGGCGCACCAGGTCGCGACGGCGTCGAGCTCGGCGGGCAGGATCATCGTCCCGGTCGGGTTCGCGGGGCTCGCGACGACCAGCCCGTCGAGGCCGCCGCCGTAGTACGCCTCCATGAGCTGGGAGACCGTGGGCTGGTAGCGCGTCTCGGGGCCGCAGTCGAGCTCGACGACCTCGCAGCCCAGCGCGCGCAGGATGTTCTTGTACGCGGGGTAGCCGGGGCGGGCGAGCGCGACGCGGTCGCCGACGTCGAACGCGGCCAGGAACGCGAGCAGGAACCCGCCGGACGACCCGGTCGTCACCGCGACGCGCGCGGGGTCGACCTCGACGCCGTACCAGCGGTCGTAGTGCTCTGCGATCGCGCGGCGCAGGGCCGGGACGCCGAGCGACTCCGTGTAGCCGAGGTCGCCGTGCTCCAGCAGCTCGATCGCGCGGCGCCGGACGACGTCCGAGGCCCCCGTCGACGGCTCGCCCGCGCACAGGTTGAGGACGGACGCCCCCGCGTCGCGCAGCCGGTTCGCCTCGGCGAGGACCTCCATGACCGCGAACGGCGGCACGTGCGAGCGGCGAGAGACCTTCATCGACCCAGACATGGGGCCATCATGCCGGGTCGCCGGGGGCCGGTCCCCGAACCCGGGGTTACGGGCACCCGCGGTGCCGAACCCGGGGATGCGGGCGGGTTCGACGGCCGCACCGCCCACGACCCCGGGTTCGGCGTGGGTCATTCGTTCGGGGGACGTCGTCGGGGCCGACGGCGCGGGGTCGGTCGTCCGGGCGACGCGGCCGCGCGGGGCGACAGGTTCGGATGGGGACGTGAGCGACGACGTGTGGGACGGAGCCGACAGGCGGGCGGAAGACGGCAGGGCGGACGACGGGCGGTCGCGACGCGACGCGACCTTCCGACCCGTCCGGGGGTGGGCCGTGCTGTGGCGCAGCGCGTTCGTGCTGTGGCACGGCGGGCACGAGTACGTCGTCGACGTGGACTTCCTCGACTGGGACGAGCGGATCCGGCTCTACCGCGATCGCCGCCTCGTCGACGAGCAGCGCTCCCGGGCGCGCTTCGAGCTCGCCGGCGCGCGGGTCGAGGCCCGGATGAGCCTCTACGGGATGCGGTACGTGCGCGTCGTCGACGCGGTGGGAGACGTCCAGGACGTCCCGCCGATGCCGGGGACCGCGGAGGCGTGGCGCGACCGCATGGACCGCGAGCGGCCGACGGCGAGCCGCGCCGTCGGGGTCGTCGCGTGGGTCGTGCTCGTGGTCGCGCTCGTGACGCAGGTGCCGCAGCTCCTCGACCTCGTCTCGGGGTTCACGGGCTGGACGCCGCCGTTCGTGCCCGACCTGCCCGCCCCGGCGAACACGGTGCTGGCCGTCGCCGGGGTGGTCGCGGCGGTCGACCGCGGGCTGCGGCGCCGCTACCACCCCCTCCTCGACGACTGACCGACGGCTCGGCCCGCGATGCGGGATGCCTACGCTGGAGAGTCACCGACAGAGGAGGTTCCCGTGTTCCGACGACGGTCCCGCAGCATCCCCGACGACGACCCGGTCCGGCGCGCTGCCCAGTACCGGGTCGACCGCGAGATCGCGCGCGAGGAGGCGGAGCACGGTGCCGCGCCCGGCGGAGCCTCGCCCGCCGCCGACACGCGACCGACGACGGAGGCGTCATCGACCGACGAGGAGGCCGCCCTCCGGACCCCACGCCGTGTACGACCGGAGGACCACGCGATGTACGTCGACACGGTGATCGACCAGGCGATCCGGCGCGGCGAGTTCGACGACCTCCCGCTCGCGGGCAAGCCGATCCCCGGGCTGACGGGCACGCACGACCCCGACTGGTGGCTCCGGTCGGTCATCGAGCGCGAGCAGCTCACCGGGCTCGGGCCACCCGCGATGCTGCTCAAGCAGGAGGACCGCGAGCTCGACGACCGGCTCGACCGCGAGCTCGACGAGCAGGTCGTCCGCGAGCTCCTGACGGACTTCAACGCACGCGTCGTCGACGCCCGCCGCCAGCTCCTGGGCGGCCCGCCCGTGGTCACGCCGACGCGCGACGTCGAGCACGAGGTCGCACGCTGGCGCACCCGCCGCGGACGGACCGGCTAGCCCGTACGGACGGACCCGCCGTCGAACACGACATGGGGGTCGCTATCGGGCTGATAACGACCCCCACGTCGTGCTCGGCGAGGGATCGGGGGCGGGCCCCGGTTTGCTAGCGGTTCTGGAGGGCTCGGACGTTGTCGCCGAACGTCCAGCCCTTCGAGCCGTCCCAGTTGATCGACCACGTCATGAGGCCCTTGAGCCGCGACGTGTACGGCTGGTAGGCCTGCGTGACGAGGGACGGCGTCATGTACCCGCCCCCGGCACCCTGCTGCGCGGGCAGGCCGGGCACCTGCTTGTCGTAGGGGACGCGGATCGTGACGCCCTGGATCGTGAGCCCGGCGTTCAGGCAGTCGGTCTGCGCCTGGAAGCCCTGGACCGTCCCGGCGGCGTACGAGTCGCCGCTGCACCCGTACATCGACCCGTTGTAGTACTGCATGTTGAGCCACCACAGCCGACCGTTGTCGGCGTACTTCTTGATGATCGGCAGGTACGAGCCCCAGATCGAGCCGTACACGACGCTGCCGCCCGTGACGTACGCCGTCTCGGGCGCCATGGTGAGCCCGAAGTTGCTCGGCATCTCGGCGAGGACGCCGTCGATGATCCGGATCAGGTTCGCCTGGGACGTCGAGAGCTGGTTGATGTTCCCGCTCCCGGTCAGCCCCGTCTCGATGTCGATGTCGATGCCGTCGAAGTGGTGGTCGCGCAGGAGGGGCACGACCGTCTGGACGAAGCGGTCCGCGACGGCCTGGCTGGACAGGTCGATCCCGGCCGTGGCTCCGCCGATCGACAGGAGGAGGCGCGTCCCGTCCGCCTTCGCGGCGCACATCTGCGCGGGGGTGGGCACGTCGACCCCGACGTCCATGCCGTCCTCCCACAGCACCGTGCCGTCGGGCAGGATCACGGGGAACGCGAGGTTGACGACGTTGTACCCGTGCTGGTCGATGCGGGGGTCGTCGATCGGGATGTGCCCCAGGCCGGGGTGGACGCCGTTGGACGCGCCGTCCCAGTTCTCCCAGTACCCGTGGAGGACCTTGCCCGTGGGCCGGGACTGCACGCCGCACCCGGCCGGCGGGTCGGTGGGCGGGTCGGTCGGGGGATCCGTCGGAGGGTCGGTCGGGGGATCCGTCGGCGGGTCGGTGGGCGGGGTCGTCGGGTCGCACGCGCCGCCGTCCGTCCACAGGGTCGGTGTGGCGGCCGGGTTCCAGCCCGTGCCCACGTACGCGGTGTGCGTGACGCGCGCGGTGTAGCTCCGGCCGCCGTACGTCACGACCGTGCCCGCCGGGTACGACGAGCCCTCCGCCCAGACGGTGGCGGAGCACGTGGCGGCGGCCGCGGGTGCGAGCGCGCCCGGGACGGCGGCGGCGCCGGCCAGGAGCGCGGCCGCCAGGGCGACGGTCGCCGTCGCGGCGGTCAGCGGTCGGGGACGAGATCTCACGAGGGCACCTCGGTTCGGTCGCACGACGGCCGGGGCGGGCGCCGTCGGCCGGGACACCGCCAGTCTGCGAGCGCCTGACGACGTCGCGCATGAGGGATCACCACACACCTCCCGCCGCTGGGGTACGGGTGGTCACGGACCGCCGTCCCGCGGGCCACGGACGCCCGCGCGGCGAGCGGTCGGCCGCTCGCCCGCCTAGGGTCGGCCGCATGGCCGACTGGCAGCCCGACGTCCTCGGCGACGACTACGAGCAGCTCACGCTGCCGCTCGCCCCCGACGACGAGGGCGAGGTCGTCGCGACGCTCGTGCGCCGCCGTCGGGCCGGGGGAGCCGGTACGGTCGACCCCCACGCAGGGGGCCAGTACCTCGACGTCCTGTACGTCCACGGCTGGTCCGACTACTTCTTCCAGACCGAGCTCGCGGACTTCTGGGAGGCGCACGGTGCGCGGTTCCACGCGCTCGACCTGCGCAAGTACGGGCGGAGCCTGCGGCCCGGGCAGACGCCGGGCTTCGTCACCGACCTCACGACGTACGACGAGGACCTCGCCGCGGCGCTCGCCGCGATCGGTCACCGGGGCGACGGGAGGTCGCCCCGCCGGCTGCTGCTCATGGGCCACTCGACGGGCGGGCTGACGCTCAGCCTGTGGCTCGCCCGGAACCCCGGACGCGCGTCGGCCCTCGTCCTCAACAGCCCGTGGCTGGAGTTCCAGACGCGCGAGGTCGGGCGCCTCCTGCTCGAACCCGTCATCGGAGCGCGTGCACGCCTCACGCCGACGCGCCCGCTGCCGAACGTCGACCTCGGCTTCTACACGCGCTCCGTGAGCAAGGACTTCGGCGGGGAGTGGACGTACGACCTCGCGTGGCGTCCGCAGCACGGGTTCCGCACGACGCCCGCGTGGCTGTCCGCCGTCTTCCACGGGCAGCAGGCCGTGGCGCGCGGCCTGTCGATCGGTGCGCCCGTGCTCGTGCTGCTCTCCGCCCGCAGCACCCTGCTGCCACGCTGGACGCCCGAGATGAGGCACACGGACACGGCGATCGACGTGGACGGGGTCGCGCAGCGGTCCGTCCAGCTCGGCGACCTCGTCACGGTCGTCCGGCTCGACGGCGCGCTGCACGACGTGGTGCTCTCGGCCCGGCCCGTTCGGTCGCTCGCGTACGGCCGGATCGCGCAGTGGGTCGGCGCGTACCTCCCGCGCCCCGCGCCTGTCCGGCCCGACGTCGTCGCGGCCACCCCGCCGGGCGACGCACCACCGGCGTCGGGCGGCCTGGGTCGGGTGCTCTCCCGCCTCGGCGCCGGCGCGCACCGGGCAGGGCGGGCCGTCGCCCGCACGGTGGGAGCCGCCGTCGGGACCGTGCGCGGGCGTCGGTCCCGCACCCGCTGACCGTCGCGAGCCGGACGGTCGGGTCGTGGCCGTCAGTCGTCGAGGTGCGCCCGCACGTACGCCACGATCCCGTCGGCCGCAGCCTCGACCTCCTCCAGGCAGTCCTCGAACTCCCGGCGACCGCCGTACCACGGGTCGGCGATGTCGAGCGCGTGCTCGGGGTCGCCGGGCGCCACCTGCGGCGCGGCCGGGTCGAACGATCGGTACATCCGCACCGGGGCCGCGGCGTCGAGCCGGCGCAGGGCGCGCGCGTGCTGGGACGTCATCGCGAGGACGAGGTCGCGCGCGGCGAGGTCGCCCGCGCGCACCTGGCGTGCGCGGTGCGTCCCGTCGACGACGTAGCCGTGCTCCGTGAGCACGTCGCGGGCCCGCCGGTCCACGGGGTGGCCCTGCTCCTCGTCGCTGATCCCCGTCGAGTCCACCACCACCCGGCCGCCGAGGCCCGCGGCCTCGAAGCGGTCGCGCAGCACCACCTCGGCCATGGGGGACCGGCAGATGTTGCCGGTGCAGACGGTCATGACGCGGTACGGCCCGGGGGCCTCGGCACTGGTCATGACCCCATTCTGCGGGAGGCGCACGCGCGGCTCACGTGCGCGACCGGTCGCCGGGCGTCCGGAGACCGCCGCGTCTACCGTGAGGTCATGATGATCGGGGCGGGGTCGGGGCGGATCGCCGTGACGGGCGCGAGCGGGCTCCTGGGGTCGAAGCTGGCGTACCGCCTCGCCGCCGAGGGCGCGTCGCAGCGGCTCGTCGTGCGCGACGCCGCGCGGGCTCCCGGCCTCGGGGACGACCCCCTCCCGGGGTCGGACGTGGCCGTGGTCGCCGGGTACACCGACACGCGCGGGATGGTCGCGGCGTTCACGGGCGTCGACACCGTGCTCCTCGTGTCCGCGCGCGAGGACCGGGACCGCGTCGCGCAGCACCGTGCGGCGGTCGATGCGGCCATCGCGGCGGGTGTGGGGCGCATCGTCTACGTGTCGTTCGTCGGTGCGGCGCCGGACGCCGTCTTCACGTTCGCGCGCGACCACTGGCGCACCGAGGAGTACATCCGCGCGACGGGCGTGCGCCACACGTTCCTGCGCGACAACCTCTACCACCGCGGGCTCGCGCTCATGGTCGGCGACGACGGCGTGATCCGCGGGCCGGCGGGCGACGGCCGGGTCGCGTCGGTGTCGCACGACGACATCGCCGACGTCGCGACCGTCGTCCTGCTCGACGCCGAGGCCCACCGCCACGACGGCGTCACGTACGACGTCACCGGGCCGGAGGCGCTCACGCTCGGCGAGGTCGCCGACGCCCTGTCGGCCGCGACGGGGCGCGAGATCACCTACCACCCCGAGACCGTCGCCGAGGCGTACGCGTCGCGCGAGCACTACGGG
Source organism: Cellulosimicrobium protaetiae (assembly GCF_009708005.2). NCBI lineage: Bacteria > Bacillati > Actinomycetota > Actinomycetes > Micrococcales > Promicromonosporaceae > Cellulosimicrobium > Cellulosimicrobium protaetiae. The sequence continues at coordinate 405,341 of NZ_CP052757.1, forward strand.
GTGCCACGCTTCGAGGTCGACGGGTGGGTGTCGTCGTACACGGCGATCGCGGCGGGGGAGCTCGCGCACGTGAGCGACACGGTGCCGCGGCTCGTGGAGCGCCCGGCGCAGTCGTTCGCCGCGTGGCTCGACGACTACCCCGACGAGTGGGCGCACCTGCGCCCCGCCTGACGTTCCACGCCGTGCGCGAAAACCCCTGGCGCGGTCCGCGGGGGCGGACGTACCGTCGTCGTACACGCGAAAGGAGGTGGTCCTGGAAGTGAAGATTCTTCGGACTCGTGAGGTGGTTGCGCGCTAGTCGTCGCGCAACCGATCCAGCAACGGACCGGCTGCGGTGAGCCCGTGAACCGGGCGGGGTCTCCCGAGGGGAGGCGCCCGACGGCGAGCGAGTACCACGCAACCACCGGAGCCCGCGGGTGTCGTGCCCTCGTCCAGCACGACAGGAGGAACCCTCCAGCCCGCGGGCTTCCTGCTGCCCACCCCCACCGCTGAGTGCATGAAATAGTCGCGTCCGGCACGTCCGGACGCGACTATTTCATGCACTCAGCGGGTGGCGGGGGTCGGGGTCGGGAGGTCGGCCTCGGCGGCGGGCGCCGCGGCGGGCGACGGCGGGTCGGTGGCCGGGCGCCGGCGGCGCGGGGCTCCCATCGCGACGGCGGCGAGGGCGAAGGCCGCGACGGGGACCCACAGCGCGGTGTGGAACGCCGCGAGACCCGCCTGCGGGCCCGTGCCGTCCCCGAGGGCGAGGACGCTGACCGCCGTCGCGGCGGAGATGCCGATCGCCGCGCCGAGCTGGAACGACGTGTTGAGCACCCCGCCCGCCACGCCCTGCTCCGCGTCGCTCACGCCCGTGGTCGCGGCGATCGCGATCGGCCCGTAGACCAGCGCGAACGCGACCCCGACGAGCGCCATCGACGGGACCATGACGGCGTACGTCCAGTCGAGCCCCGACGCGAGGAACCACGCCGCGGCGAGCGTGCCGGCGACGAGACCCCCGACGATCACGCGCGGCACCCCGAACCGCTCCACGAGGCGCGGCGTGAGCACGGGGGCGAGGACGACGTCGACCGCCATGAGCAGCATCGCGAGCCCCGTCTCGAGCGGCGTCCAGCCGCGGAGCTCCTGGAGGTAGAGCGTGAGGAGCACCTGGAACCCGTAGAACCCGCCCGCGAAGAGCACCGCCGTGACGTTCGCCCGCACGAGCTCGGTCGAGCGGAAGAGGCGCAGCGGCAGGAGCGGGTGCGGGGCCTGGCGCTGCCGTGCGACGAACGCCGCGAGGAGCACGGCCCCGCCCCCGAGCGCGGCGGCCGTCCACGCGACCCCCTCGCCCGGGTGCTCGAGGCGCACGATGCCGACGGCGAGCAGGACCATCGCGCTCGTCGCCAGGATGGCGCCGAGCACGTCGAGCGCGCCGCGTACGCGGCCGGCCGTGTCGCGCGGGACCGTGACCAGGGCGAGCACGAGGAGCACGACGGCGAGCAGCACCGGGGCGAAGAAGACCCACCGCCAGTGGATCGCGGCCAGGAGCCCGCCCACGACGAGCCCGAGCGAGAAGCCCGCCGCCCCGGCGGCGCCGTAGACGACGAGCGCGCGGTTGCGGCGCGGCCCCTCGGCGAACGACGTCGTGATGAGAGACATCCCCGCCGGCGTGAGGAAGCCTGCCGCGACCCCGGTGACGAAGCGCGACAGGAGGAGCATCCAGCCGTCGGTCGCGAACCCGCCGAGCCCGGAGAACAGCAGGAACACGAGCAGCCAGAGGAGGAACATGCGGCGGCGGCCGTAGAGGTCCGCGGCGCGGCCACCGAGCAGCATGAACCCGCCGTACCCGACGACGTACGCCGTCACGACCCCGCCGAGCTCGCCGGTCGCGAGCCCGAGGTCGGCGCGGATGCCGGGGAGCGCGACGGAGAGCATCGCGATGTCGCTGCCCTCCAGGAAGATCGCCCCGCACAGCACGAGCAGCAGCCCCCAGTCGCGCAGCGTGAAGCGCGCGACCGCGCGTGCGCCCTCGCCGGCCCGGGTGGTGGGCAGGTCGGTCATGTCGTCCCCTCTCCTGAGCACCTACCGGTACTCGGTTACCTCTTGATACCGAGCCCATCGTGGGACAGGATCAGGAGGCATGGAAGACGGCACATTCGGCACACCTGGTATCACTGCGGATACCGTGGCGGCGCGAGGCGGCCCCGCGGAGCGGGGCAACGCCCCCTCCCCGGCCGCGGACCGCCACGGCTGCACACCGTCCAGGTGGGAGTCCGACGTCGAGGTCTGGCAGTGGGACTCGCGCGAGGACTGCGAGGTGCGGCAGATCCTCGACCGCATCGCGGACAAGTGGTCGCTGCTCGCCATCGCGCTGCTCGACCGGCGCGTCATGCGCTTCACCGAGCTCAAGCGCGAGATCGACGGGATCAGCCAGCGCATGCTGTCGCGCACGCTGCGCCAGCTCGAGCGCGACGGCATCGTGGAGCGCACGGTCTACCCGACCGTCCCGCCGCGCGTCGACTACGCCCTCACCGAGATGGGGCGGTCGCTCCACGCCACGACCAAGGCGCTCGTCGTGTGGACCGAGGCGCACCAGGAGCGCATCGCGGCCGCGCGCAGCGCCTACGACGAGCGCGAGGCGTCGCTCCAGGACCTCTGAGAAGGGTGGTGGTCAGGCGACCGCGGTCGCCAGCACCCCGAACGTCGGGTCGGGCGTGATCGGCGACGGCGCGGGCTCGTCGCCCGCCGGCCCGCTCGTCATCTCCCACGTCCCGTCACCCTCGACCCGCACGGCGGCGGTGCGTGCCCCCGACGCGTCCACGACCTTGATGCTCCCGCCGAACGGACGACCGGGGAGCTGAGCGAACGCCGCCCGGACGAACCGGGACGCGGCGTCCGCGAGCGCGTCGCCCATCTGGAGCGGGCGCACGTGCCAGATGCCGAACGGGCGCGGTTCGAGCACGACCGCCCCGCCCTGCGCGCCCACGAGCAGCGCCGCGTTGGTGCGCTCGTCGGCGATCGCCGCGGCCTCGACCCACTCCGTCGCGGTCGTGAGGATGCGCGTCAGCGGGACGACGTTCCCGACCGGCGCGAGCACCTCGCCCTCGACCCGGGCGAGCCGGCGCACGACGAGCGAGCTGAGCCCCGCGGCGAGGAGCGGCGAGTCGGCCGGGACGTCGGGCAGGCGCAGGTTCTCGCGCGTCCGCGTGGCGGCCGGGCCCTCGTTGAGGGAGAGGAGCACGAGCAGCTCCGGTCCCGTGAGCTCGATGAGCCCGTCGTCCGGACGGTTGGCCGTCTCGGTCTGCGTGGTCATCGGTCGTCCCTCTCCTCGTGCGGACCGTGAGCACGGTCCGGCGCGTGCGCCGCGGTCACCACGGCCATGCCTTCTTCAGCGTCTCGGTCGCCCCGTCGACGAAGTCCCCGCCCGCGTCCCACACGTCGGCGGCGAGGTCGCCGGCACCGTCGACGAGGTCGCCCCCACGATCCCACAGCCAGCCCGCGCCGTCGGCGATGCGCTTGGTCACCGGGACGTCGCCGGAGAGCAGGGTCGCGATGCCCCACACGGCCCCCGCGCCCGCGATCGCCCAGCCGACGGGGTTGCTCGCGAGGAAGATCGCCGCCCCGATGCCGGCGGCGCCGAGACCGGCGGTGATGAGGCCGTCGGTCCCCTTGAACCCGTCGCCCTCCGCGAAGCCCTCCCAGGCCTGCATCGAGCCGGAGTACACCGAGTAGCCGTCGAACAGGAAGCCCGCGCCCTTGAGGACGGTCCCGGCGGAGGCCAGGTTGTCCGCGAGCCCGAGCGCGTTGAGCGGGTCGTCGAGCTTGTTCATCGCGGCCCAGGCGTCGACGCCCTGGGACGCGATCCAGTTGAGGACGCCGCCCTGCGTCATGTCCGTCGACAACCACGACGGCGGGACGAGCCAGTCGGGCGGGCCACCCTCGCCGTTCTGGCTCCCCGGGCCCCCGGGTCCGCCCGGGCCACCGGGACCGCCGGGCCCGCCCGGTCCACCGGGGCCACCGGGGCCACCGGGGCCACCGGGACCACCAGGGCCGCCGTCACGGCTCGTCGAGTCCTGCTGCTCCGCGTTGCCCCGCAGCAGGTCCGCGGCGTCGGTGAGGAGCGCGGCCGTGCCGGTCAGGCTCGGTCGCAGCGTCGAGGTCCACGCGGTGCGGAAGTCCGCCGCGTCGGACCCCTCCCAGCGTGCGCCGCCGACGGCCGTCTCGATCGCCGCCGCGGCCAGCTCCAGCGCCTGCGCGCCGTCCGCCACCCGGCCCGCGAGCGAGCGCAGGGCCTCGACGTCCGCCCCGTACATCCCGCTGCTCATTCGTCGCCTCTCCGCGCTTTCACCCACCACGCCCGGACGCTCACCGGCCGGGCACGCCGTCGCGGCGCCGACCACAGGGTACGGACGAGCAGGAGCGACCGTCGATGGTGACCGGTCCCCATCCGGGTCAGGAGGGCCGCGTGCCGCGCCGACGGTCGTCGGCCACGAGCGCGCGGTACCGGCGCCACTGGCGGACGGCGAAGCGCGCGAGGAACGCGCAGGACAGCAGCCCGACGGCGACCCAACCCCACGGGAACGGGTCGCCCGCGTGGTAGCTGCGCAGGCTCTCGGTCCAGCCGTAGACCTGCGCGCGGTACCAGCCCAGCACGAAGATCGCGACGACCGCGGGAGGTACGGCGGCGGCGAAGGTCAGGAACCAGGCATACGTGCGCGCCTGCTTCGTGTCGCCCACGAACCGCGTCCGCGGTGCCCCATGCATCCGTCCACCTCCGTGCTCGAGCCTCCGGGAACCCTACCCGGCGACGGCGAGCCTCCCGAGGCTGCTCTCGACCCGGAGCACCACGCTCAGGGGGCGAGGTGCGGCTCGACGAGCTCGACGTACCGGCGGGCGAGCGTGGCGAGCACGTCGGCGCCGGGTGCGGCCCAGACGTCGGCGTGGAAGATCTCGACCTCGACGTCGCCCGTGTACCCGGCGGCGGCCACCGAGCGCGTGAACGCCGCGAAGTCGACGTGGCCGTCGCCCATCATGCCGCGGCCGAGCAGCGTGTCGGCCGGCAGCGGCGTGATCCAGTCGCACACCTGGTAGCTGACGATCCGCCCCGCGGCACCCGCGCGCGCGATCTGCTCGTGGACCTTCGGCTCCCACCACAGGTGGTAGGTGTCGACGACGACGCCCACCTCCTCGGGCGCGAACGGCTCGGCGAGGTCGAGCGCCTGCTCGAGCGTCGACACGACCCCGCGGTCTGCCGCGAAGATCGGGTTCATGGGCTCGATCCCGAGCGTCACGCCCGCGTCGCGCGCGGCCGGGACGAGCGCCGCGACCGCGTCCGCCGCCCGTTGCCGGGCCCCGACGAGGTCGCGGTCGCCGTCGGGCAGCCCGCCCGGGACGAGGACGAGCGTGCGCGCACCGAGCGCGGCCGTCTCGGCGATCGCGGCGAGGTTGCTCGCGTGCGCGGCCGCGCGGGCGTCGGGGTCGCTCGCGGTGAAGAACCCGCCGCGGCACACGGACGAGACGCGCAGCCCGGCGTCGCGCACCCACCGCACCGCCGTGTCGAGGCCGACCTCCGCGACCGGCTCGCGCCACACCCCGATCGCCGGGACCCCCGCGGCGACGCACCCGTCGATCGCCTCCTGCAGCGACCAGTGCGCCGTGGTCCGCTGGTTGAGCGAGAGCCGCGAGAGCCGCGGATCGCCGGCCACCGGCGTCGGCACCCGCGCAACGACCCCACTCGGCACATCAACGCCCCCCCGCTCCCCGCCGAACAGGCCATCTTGGTCCGTCCCGGCACCAGGACGAGCCGAGACCGCCTGGTCGGCGGGCAGGATGGCCTGGTCGGCCGACGAGGTCGACCGCGACGCCCCGGACGGGAACTCGGAGATCTCGGTGCTCATGCGACCACCTCGTCGGCGTCGGCCCGGGCGGACGCGGGCGTGGCGTCCGGGCCTGTCCCGGAGGCGGCGACGTGATCCACCTCGATGCCCGCCGCCGCGAGCACGAGGCCGAGGCGGTGGGCGGCGAGGTCCGGGTCCGGAAGGAGGCGTGCCTCGTTCGCGAGCTCGAACGCGCGCGCGAGATGCACGACGCTCCGGGCGGACTGCAGGCCGCCGACCATGGTGAAGCCGGGCTGGTGGCCCGACAGCCACGCGAGGAACGCGATCCCGGTCTTGTAGTAGTACGTCGGCGCCTCGAACACGTGCCGCGAGAGCGCGAGAGTCGGGGCCATCTCGGCGTCGTACCGCGCGAGGTCGCCCTCGTCGAGGGCGGCGAGCGCCGCCGACGCCGCGGGGGCGACCGCCGCGAACGCGCCGAGCAGTGCGTCGGAGTGCCGCTCGCCGTCGCCGCGGATCAGCTCCGGGTAGTGGAAGTCGTCTCCGGTGTACAACCGCACACCCTCGGGAAGTACGGCACGCAGGCCGACCTCGTGCGAGGCCGAGAGGAGCGAGACCTTGACCCCGTCGACGCGGTCGGCGTGCGCCCGGACGAGGTCGACGAACGTCGCGGTCGCGGTGTCGACGTCCGCCGACCCCCAGTACCCCGCGAGGTGCGGGTCGAACGCCTCGCCGAGCCAGTGCAGGATGACCGGTTCGCGCACCTGGGACAGGATCGCGTCGTACACGCGCACGTAGTCGTCCGCGGAGGTCGCGACGCGCGCGAGGTGCCGCGACGCCATGAGGATGACCTGCGACCCCGTGCCCTCGACGAACTCGACCTGCTCCGTGTACGCCGCGATCACGTCGTCCACGGTCCGCAGGTCGTCGACCCCGCGGTGGTCCGTCCCCGCGCCCGACGCGATCCGCGCCCCGAGCTCGTGGGCCTGGGCCGCGCTGCGCGACACGAGCTCCTGGACCGCGGGCCAGTCGAGGCCCATGTTCCGCTGCGCGGTGTCCATCGCCTCGGCGACGCCCAGGCCGTAGCGGAAGAGGTGCCGCCGGAACGCGAGCGTCGAGTCCCAGTCGACGACGGCCGGCGCGCCGGGGACGTTCTCGCCCCGCGGGTCCGCGACGACGTGCGCCGCCGCGAACGCGACGCGCGACGCGTAGGGGCCGGGGTGGTCCGCCCACTGCCGCGGCGCGCGCAGCTCGACGAGCCGCGACCCGCCGTCGGGCACGGGGATGCGGACCGCGCCACCCCCGGCCGCGCTCACGCTCCCGCCTCGGCGTCGGGACCGACGGCTGCCGCGTCACCCGACCCGGAGACCGGGCCGGAACCGTCGAGCTCGACCCGCCGTCCCTCGCGCGACGACGTGTACCCCGCGTCCACGAGGCGCAGGCCGCGCACGCCGGCGTCGAAGTCGTAGGGGTGCGGCCGCCCGGCGTGGACGTCGCGCAGGAACTCCTCCCACTGCGCGCGGAACCCGTTGACGAACTCCTGGTTGTCCGGGATCTGCTCCCACTGGGCGCGGAAGTCCTGGTCGGTCGGCAAATCCGGGTTCCACACGGGCTTGGGCGTGCGGGCCCGGGACTGGATGCGGCACCCGAACAGCCCTGCCACCGCGGACCCGTGCGTCCCGTCGACCTGGAACTCGACGAGCTCGCCCCGGTCCACGCGCACCGCCCACGACGAGTTCACCTGCGCGAGGATCGGGCCGTCCGCCCCGGCGAGCTCGAAGATCCCGTACGCCGCGTCGTCGGCCGTCGCGGCGTAGGGCTTGCCGTGCTCGTCCCAGCGCTCGGGGATGTGGGTCACGGCCTTCGCCATGACCGCCTCGACCGGCCCGAACAGGTTCTCCAGCACGTAGTTCCAGTGGCAGAACATGTCGAGGACCATCCCGCCGCCGTCCTCGGCGCGGTAGTTCCAGCTCGGGCGCTGCGCGGGCTGCCAGTCGCCCTCGAACACCCAGTACCCGAACTCGCCGCGCACGGACAGGATGCGGCCGAAGAAGTCGCCGTCGATCAGGCGCTTGAGCTTGAGCAGTCCGGGCAGGTACAGCTTGTCGTGCACGACGCCGTGGATCACCCCGGCCGCGCGCGCCGCCTCGGCGAGCTCCTCGCCCTCGGCGACGGACTCCGCGATGGGCTTCTCCGTGTAGACGTGCTTGCCCGCCGCGAGCGCCTTGAGGATCGCCTTGGTCCGCTCCGACGTGACCTGCGCGTCGAAGTAGATCGTGGCCGTGTCGTCCGCGAGCGCCGCGTCGAGGTCGGTCGTGAACTCGGCGACGTCGTGGCGGGCCGCGAGCTCGGCGAGCTTGGCGCGGTTGCGGCCCACGAGCACGGGCTCCACCTGGAGGCGCGTGCCGTCGTCGAGCTCGACGCCGCCGTCGTCCCGGATCGCGAGGATGGAGCGCACGAGGTGCTGGCGGTACCCCATACGACCCGTCACGCCGTTCATGACGATGCGCACGGTGCGGGTGGTCGGTCGGTCGGCCCCTGCGGCGCCGGTGGTCTGGCTGGTCATGCTGGCGGTCATCCGTCCTTCGAGAGCGAGCGCTCGGCGGGTCGTCCGCCGAGGTAGAGCTCGGAGAGCTGGGGGTCGGCGAGGAGCTCGGGCGCGGGGCCGGTGATGTGGACGCGGCCGAGGTCGAGCACGCACCCGATGTCGGCCGTCTCGAGCGCACGGCGCGCGTTCTGCTCGACGAGCAGCACCGCGACGCCCGCGTCGCGCATGCGCACGACCTGCTCGAACACCGTCGACGTCGTCTTCGGGTCGAGGCCCATGGACGGCTCGTCGAGCAGCACGACCTGCGGGCTCACCATGAGCGACCGCGCGAACTCGACCTGCTTCTGCTGCCCTCCGGACAGCAGGCCCGCGAGCTGCTTCCACCGCTCGCCCACGATGGGGAAGAGGTTCTGCACGAACGCGACCCGCTCCGCGATCTTCTGCTTGTCGCGCAGCGTGTACGCGCCGAGCAGCACGTTCTCCGCGACCGTCATCTCACGGAACACGCTGTGCCCCTGGAGCACGTGCGCCAGGCCGGACTGCAGCATCTCCTGCGGCCCCTGGCCCGTGACGTCGCGACCGCCGACGAGGATGCGGCCCGAGCGCGGCTTGAGCAGCCCGCTCGCGACCTTGAGCACCGTCGACTTGCCCGCGCCGTTCGGCCCGACGAGGCACACGACCGTGGCCGCCGGGACCTTGATCGTCAGCCCGCGCAGCACCATCGCGGCGCGGCCGTACCCGGCCTGGACGTCGTCCAGCTCGAGGAGGTACTCCTGCTTCGCCCCCGTCCCGGGGGTCGGGTCAGACACCAAGGTAGGCCTCCAGCACTCGCGGGTCGGCTTGCACGACGGCGGGGGTGCCCTCGGCGATCGGCCGGCCCCGGTCGAACACGATGACGTGGTGGGACAGGCTCATGACCATGTCCATGTTGTGCTCGACGACGAGGAACGTCTTGCCCTCGGCGTTGAGCTCCTGCACGAGCGTCCCGATGCGGCCGATGAGCGCCGGGTTCACGCCGCCGGCGGGTTCGTCGAGCATGATCGTGTCCGGGTCGCCCATGAGCACGCCCGCGAGCTCGAGCAGCTTCTGCTGCCCGTAGGACAGGTTGCGCGCCTCGACGTTCTCCAGGTGGTCGATGCCGACGCGCACGAGCAGCGCGCGCGCCTTGTCGATCTCCTCCGGGTTGCGCGCCCCGGCCAGCAGCTCGCGCACCTTCGTGCGCCGCACCGCGACGAGCATGTTCTCCAGGACCGTCATGCGCGGGAACACCCGGCAGAGCTGGAAGCTGCGCCCGATGCCGGCCCGCGCGATCTTGTGCGGCGCGCGGCGCGTGATGTCCTCGCCGCGGAACGTGACCGTGCCGGAGTCCGGCTTGATCATGCCCGTCACGCAGTTGAAGAACGTCGTCTTGCCCGAGCCGTTCGGGCCGATGAGCGCGTTGATCCTGCCGTGCTGGAACGTGACCGTCGCGTCGCGGACGGCGTGGACGCCGCCGAACGACTTGGTGAGGCCGACGGTCTCGAGGTTCCGGGTCGTCTGTTGCGTAGTCGTCGTCATCGGTCCTCCTCGCTCGGGTTGGTGGCGTCCGGGGTGGCGTCCGGGCCCGTCCGAGGACGAGGGGCCTCTGCGGTCGGGTCACCTTCGCGTCGTTGCTGCACGACGGCGGTCGTCGGGTCCGCGGTCGGGTCGTCTTCGCGTCGTTGCTGCGCGACGGCGGTCGTCGGGTCCGCTGTCGCTGTCGCGTCGCCCGCGGCGGCGGGGGTGGCGGCGGCGCGGTTGCGCTCGAGGAGCTCGGCGGCCGTCATCTCGCGGATGGAGGAGTCCTGCGGGCCGAAGCGCTTGAGGAGCGACTGGGCCGCGGGGATGATCCCGTCCGGCATGAAGAGGACGACGATGCCGAGGAGCAGGGCGGTGGCGACGAGGTGGAACTGGGTGTCGCCGAACTCGAGCTTGAAGTACTCCAGGCCCGTGCCGACGACGATGGCGCCGAGGAGCGGACCGAAGAGGTGCCGGACGCCGCCGAAGAGGGCCATGAGCACCATGTACGAGCCGAGCATGATGGAGAACTGGAAGATCGGGTCGAGGTCGCCGAACCACAGGGCGTACATGCCGCCGGCGAGGCCGGTGAACGTCGCCGAGACGACGTAGGCGACGAGCTTGTAGTTGCGCGTCGGGACGCCGAGGGCCTGGGCCTTGTCCTCGTCCTCGCGGATCGCCTTGAGCCCGGTGCCGAAGCGCGACCGGTCGATCGCCCACCATGCGACGAGCATGACGGCGAGCAGCCCGGCGAACAGGTAGAAGAAGACGCGGTGGTGCTCGGGTCGCAGCAGGTCGGGGAACGGGCGCGGGACGACGAGGCCGTCCGAGCCGCCCGTGAAGGATCCCCATGCCTGGAAGACGAGCAGCAGGATGAGGACGAACGAGATCGACACGATGACGAACGACGCGCCGCGCACGCGCAACGCCGCGATCCCGACGGGGATCGTGATGAGCAGGACGATCACGCCCGCCACGAGCCACGCGACGAAGCTCGGGAGCCCCACGTCGCGGATGAGCAGCCCGGTCCCGTAGGCGCCGAGCCCGAAGAACGCGGCGTGCCCGAGCGAGACGTAGCCGGTGAAGCCGCCCATGAAGTTCCAGGCGGTCGCGGTGCACGCGTAGCTCGCGACGACGATGCCCGCCGAGAGGATGTACGCGTTGGGGGCCATCGTGGGGAACGCGAGGACGAGGACGACGCCGACGACGAGCGCGGCGAGGCGGACGACGCGGCCCCAGGGGCGGCGTGCGGAAGGTGCGGCGGGAGCGGTGGCCGACCCTGCGCCGTCGGGCACCGCGCCGGCGGCGGCACCCCCGGCGCGGCCGGCGGAGCGGCTCGCGGGACGGGTGTCAGAAGCGTTGGGCAAGGCGACCTCCGAAGAATCCCTGGGGCCGCAGCATCAGCGTCGCGAAGAGGGCGACGTAGAAGATGGTCTGCGCCCACGTGGTGCCGAGCGGCACCTGGAGCAGGCTCTGGCCGATGCCGAGCACCATGGCGGCGATTGCGGCGCCGGGGATCGACCCCAGGCCGCCGACGACGATGATCGCCATGAGCGGGCCGATCCAGTGCCAGTGCAACGACGGGTAGATCGTCGCGTCGAGCGACAGCGCGGTCCCGCCGATCGCGGCGGTCGCGAGGCCGAGGCCGAAGCCGTAGCCCGCGACGCGGTCGGTCTTGATGCCGACGAGCTGCGCGGCCTCGCGGTGCTGGATCGTCGCGCGCAGCGCCTGGCCGAACCGGCTGTGCTTCATGAGCAGGTACAGCAGCGCGAGCGAGAGCGCCGCGAGCCCAAAGGCGACGAGCTTCACGACGGCGATCCGGGCCCCGAAGAACTCGATGCTCGTCCCGGAGTACGGGAGCTGGATGCGCCGCTGCGTGCCGCTCCAGACGAAGCCGATCATGCCCTCGATGAAGAGCGCGACGGCGAACGTGAGGAGGACGGACATCATCGTGAGCGTCGCGGGCCGCAGGCGCGTGATGAGCAGGCGCTGCATGCCCACGCCGACGAGGAAGAACAGCGGCACGGTGATGACGAGCGACAGCAGCGGGTCCATGCCGGTCTGCTGGTTGAAGAACCAGGCGAGGTACGCGGCGAGGATGAGGAACGCCGAGTGGGCGATCATCACGACGCGCATCACGCCGAAGTACAGGGTGAGGCCCGCTGCCAGGAGGGCGTAGAGCCCTCCCAGCAGCACGCCGAGCACGAGGCTCTGGAAGAGGAGCGTTCCTGTCACGAGGTGATCACCAGGCCGGCTTGGGGAAGACGAAGTCGGCTTCCTTGGCGTCCTGCGGCAGGACGATCTGGATCTCGCCGTCCACGTACTGCTGGATGAGGTGGGCGCCCTGCGGCTTGCCCGTCTCGTCCCAGGTCAGCGGCCCGACGACGGTCTCGACCTCGTTGCTGCGCAGCCACGAGATGAGCTCCTGCTGGCACTCGCCCTGCTCGGCGCACCCGACGGCCTCGACCGCGGCGGCGACGACCTGGCCGGTCGTGTACGCGTTGGCCTCGTCCTCGCCGGGCGGGTTGCCGTGCAGCTCGGTGTACCGCTCGACGAAGTCGACGTTGGACGGCCAGCTCGCGGTCTCCGTGTAGCCGGTGGGCGAGAGGATGCCCTCGGTCTTGGCGCCGATCGCGGCCGAGAACTCGGGGTTGGTCGGCGCGGTGGAGAACGCCGCGAGCGTGGGCTGGTAGTTGAGCTGCTGCAGCGCCACGATGAGGTTCACCGCGTCCTGGTACTGCGTGCCGCCGATGACCATGTCCGCGCCGGAGTCGTTGATCTTCGCGGCGATCGACGAGAAGTCGGTCGTGTTGGGCGGGTAGACCTCGTCGACGACGATCTCGAGCCCGGCGTCGGCGAGCTTGTCGCGCAGGCCGTAGGCCGTGCCCTGGGCGAACGGGTCGTCCATCGAGGCGACGGCGACCGTCTGCGGGCGCTCGCCCTCGGGCATGTCGAGGATGTGGTCCGCGAGGTAGTTGTAGTGGTCGTCCGCGACGGCCGGGGCGGCGTAGAACAGGTTCTCGAAGCCCTGCTCGAACACCTCGGCCGCGGCGCCCGCCGGCTCGACGAAGAGCATCCCGTACTCCTCGGCGACGCGGGCGCTGGGGACGACCAGGCGCGTCGAGAACGGCCCGAACACGAGGTCGACCTCGTCCTGGGCGATGAGCGCCTCGTAGTCCTGGACCACGCGGTCCGCGTTGGACTGGTCGTCGAGGATCTTGAGCTCGACCTGTCGCCCGAGGAGGCCCCCGTCCTCGTTGACGAACTGCGCCCAGGCCTCGTAGCCGCGCTGGACGCCCTTGCCGGGCTCGGAGAAGTCGCCGGTGAGCGGGAGGGAGATGCCGATGACGATCGGGTCGTCGGACCCGCCGCCTCCGCCCTCGCCGTCGGACCCGCCGGAGCACGCCGTGAGGACGAGCGCCGTCGCGGTCGCACCGGCCGCGAGGGCGAGCGCGCGCTGCGAGCGGGTGCGGGTGGACATCCGTGGAGTCGACCGAGAATGCATGGACGTGACTCTCCCTACTTCGTCGTAGTGAAGACCTGAGGCCGTACTGCTCCGTACGAGACCGCTTGTTTACGAAAGCGCTTTCGTAAGCGCTTCCGCTAGAGTACGGTGCGGACAGCGGATGTGGCAAGCGTCACGTCGGGGAGGGTCGTTCGGCCACCGACCGGGCGACGCACGGACGAGCGGAGCAGGGGTGCGTCGAGAGGGTCGGACCACGAAGGGTCGCAGCGCGCTGCGGCTGGTCGACGTCGCCGAGCGGGCGGGCGTCTCGCTCGCGACCGCGTCGCGCGCGCTGTCGGGCAGCGACGGCGTCTCCGAGGTGCTCGCGGAGCACGTCCGCGAGGTCGCGACGGAGATGGGCTACATCGCCAACCCGCACGCGCGCACGCTCGCCGGGGGCACGACGTCGGTCGCCGGCCTGCTCGTCTACGAGATCGGCGACCCGTACTTCTCCGAGATCGCGAGCGGCGTCGTCCGGGTCGCGACCGAGCACGGGTGGAGCGTCCAGATCAGCCACACCGAGCGCGAGCCGAGCGCCGAGGTCACGCAGATCCGGCTCATGCGCGCGCACCGCGTCGGCGCGATCCTCGTCGCCGGGTCGGGGTACGTCGACCCGGCGATGGAGGCCGACGCCGCGCGCGAGCTCGCGGCGTTCCAGGAGGCCGGGGGCCGGGTCGTCGTCATCGGGCGCCACCACCTGCACTGCGACGCCGTGCTGCCGGACAGCGAGGCCGCCGCGGCGAGCCTCACCGACCACGTGCTCGGCCTGGGCCACCGCCGGATCGCCGTCGCCGCCGGTCCCGAGCGGCTCACGACCGTCGCCGACCGCACCGCCGGGATCCGGAGCGCCGTCGCGGCCCACGGGCTCGACCCCGACGACCTGTTCGTCGTGCACGCGCCGTTCACGCGCGAGGGCGGTCGCGACGCGACGCAGCGCATCCTCGCCCAGCGCCCGGACACCACCGCGATCCTCGCGCTCAACGACGCCATGGCCACCGGGGTGCTGTCGCTGCTGCGCGAGCGCGGCGTCGTCGTACCGCGCGACATGTCCGTCACGGGGTTCGACGACATCCAGGTCGCCCAGGACCTCGCGCCCGCCCTGACGACCGTGCGCCTGCCGATGAGCGAGATGGGGGCGACGGCGTTCGAGCTGGCCCTCCGGCCGCCGTCGGCCCGCCCGCGCCGCCGCCGCACCGACCACGAGCTCGTCGTCCGCGACTCCACGGCCGCACCCCGCCCGGACACCCCGGTGGGTGCATGAAATAGTCGCGCCGCAGTCGCCCGGACGCGACTATTTCATGCACTCACGCCTGGCGTGGGGCGTTCCGCGGCGGGGGTGGGAGCAGCGGCTCAGAAGGGCTTGCGGGCCACGACGAGGAAGCGCGGGGACTCGTCGACGAACTCGTGGCCCGCGGCGAGGTGCAGGTGCAGGGCGCGCAGCGGCGCCTCGTACCGCGCGACCGCCTCGGGCGAGAGCGACTCCAGGTCGGGTACCTGCCACGCCATGATCTTGAGGTACCAGAGCACCGAGGACAGGTCCCGGAACCGGCGCAGTCCCTCGTGCTCGCGCGCGACGTCGACGACGAACCCCGCGTCGCGCAGCACCTCGACCGCGGCGTCGAGCGTCACGGAGTCCGGGTCCCACGGCAGGTCGACGCCGAGAGCGGTGTTCAGGCGGACGCCGTCCCGCGAGTCGACCTGCTCGGTGAGAAAAACCCCGCCCGGCTCCAGGACGCGCAGCACCTCGTCCGGGTCGAACTCCTCGTGCCGGTCCAGCACGACCGCGAACTGACCGTCGAAGAACGGCAGGAGCTGCTCCTCGTCGCCCTCGACAGGCCGGACGTCGACGCCCAGGGGCTCGAGCCGGCGTCGGGCCACGGGCAGGTTGGGCGCCCAGCCCTCCGTCGCCGCCGACCCGGCGGGCAGCGGCCCGAGCGTCGAGAACAGCTCGCCGCCCCCGGTCCCGAGGTCGAGCACCGGACCGCGCCCGCTGCCGACCAGCTCGCGCGCGAGCGCGGCGTAGTCCCACGGGAGCGCGTCCTCGACGACCCGGCCCGCCACGGGGGAGAGGTCGGACCCGACCACGGTCACGGCACGGGCCCAGGCGACGTGCTCCTCGAACGAGGCGTCGCGCGCGGGGACGGGCACGTCGGCCCTCGGGTCGGACGTGGCGGGGGAGTCGGGTACCACGGCAGGCATGGGTCGATTGTCACCCGCAGCGGCGCCGTCGCCGAACGCGCGCGCCGCACCGGTGCCGACGCGACGGGGAGTCCTCCCCATCGCGTCGGGGCGGGTGCAGGCGATAACCTCCCCGGTGCCCGTTTCGTGCGCTCCGGGACCCCGGGGCGGTGGCGGGCGACCTACCGACGACGGGGGACGAGGACGACGTGAGCGGGATGTGGGGCGCCGACGTCACCGAGCTGAGGAGGCTCGCGCAGTCGCTGCGCTCCGCCTCCGACCAGCTCGTCAGCACGACGTCCGAGGTCAGCGGCCTCGTGGAGGCCGCGGGCCGGTGGCAGGGTGGCGACGCCGACCAGTTCCGTGGTGAGTGGACCGGGACGTCGGTGGCGCTGCTGCGCGGCGTGAGCCAGACGCTCGCCGAGGCGTCGCAGGCGGTGCTCCGCAACGCCGACGAGCAGTACATGACGAGCACCGAGGGCGGTGCGATCCCGTCGCCGGGCGTCCCCGGGCCCCCGACCGGCCCCGGCGGAGGCCCGCCCGGCGCGGGCGACCCGCTCGCCGGGTCGATCTGGGGCGTCGGCGAGACGGCCTGGGGCGCCTGGGGCGCGGGGAGCGGTGCCTGGATCGCCTACCGGACGTTCCTCGCCGCACGAGGGTTCCTCGACGCGAGCCGGCTCGCGGCCCTGTCCCCCGCGGCAGCGAGCGCCGTCACGCTCACCCGCGGCATGGCGGTCGGCGACGCGCTCAGCGTGCTCGGCCGGGCCACGACCTTCTCCCGGTTCATGGGTTTCGCCGGCGGCGCCGCGGGCGTCGTCGGCGGCATCAACCAGATCGTCAACACCCAGTACGACGGCGTGCGGGGCGGGGTGGACCGGGGCATGGGCGTGCTGTCGGTGATCGGTGGCGCGGGGACCATGGCGATCGCCGCGGGCTTGCTCACCAACCCGGTCGGCATCGCCGTCGTCGCCGGGGCGGCGGCCGTCGCCGGCGTCTGGGCGCTCGGCAACCTCGTGTACGACAACTGGGACTCGATCAGCGGGTTCTTCTCGGACCCCGGTCCGTACCTCGCCGACGGCTGGAACGACGTCAAGGACTTCGCGGGGAACGCGGCCGATACCATCGAGGACGTCGCGTCCGACGTCGGGGACGCGATCGGCGACGGGCTGTCCGCCGCCGGTGACTTCGTCGGAGGGCTCTTCTCGTGACCCAGCAGCAGACCATGCGGTGGTCCGCCGCCGACATCGCCGCTGCCGAGCAGACGCTCGCACGCACCGCCCCCGGCGAGGTGACGCACGTCGTCACGCTCACGGACGAGGAGGTCGCGATCCTCGACGGCCTCCCGAACGTCCAGATC
The DNA here is from genome assembly GCF_009708005.2 of Cellulosimicrobium protaetiae. Taxonomy (NCBI): domain Bacteria; kingdom Bacillati; phylum Actinomycetota; class Actinomycetes; order Micrococcales; family Promicromonosporaceae; genus Cellulosimicrobium; species Cellulosimicrobium protaetiae. Next base: position 422,278 of record NZ_CP052757.1, read on the forward strand.
GTCCCGCTTCCCTGGCTCGACGCCCAGGAGGGCGCCGACCGTACGCTCGTCGGGCGCGTCGCCCTGCGCTCGCTGCTCGCCCGGGGTCTCGTGGTCCCGTCGGACGAGGAGCGGCCGCCCGGGCCGGACGGCCAGCCGCAGGTCGGGATCGACGCCGTACCCGAGGTGACGGGACCGCTCGTCCTGCGCCGCACCGCGAACGCCATCCTGTCCGCCGAACGGACGACGGCGCTCGGCAAGCACTGGGTCTTCGTCTACCTGCACGAGGACGACCAGGTGCTGGAGGAGGAGATCGGGCCGAGCGGCCACCACTCCTTCAGCGTCTACCCGCTCGCCGAGGTCACCGGTCGCCTCGCGGTCTTCCTCGACCCGGCCGCGAAGGCGGTGCTCGACGGCCGCACGCAGACGTTCACGACCGACGAGTTCGCCGCCTCGGCCCGGACCTCGCCCGAGCTCGCGGAGGCCGTCGCCGTCACGGTGCTCGGCGCCGTCCGCGCCGGGTCCGACGTCCTGGTCCAGGTGAGCGTCTACGCGACCCCCGACGGCGTGTACGCCGTCCGCGGCGGCGAGCACGGGGCGGACGGCGCTCCCGTCACCCTCGAGATGTCAGAGATCGGGCCCGCGACGCTCCGCCGCCTGCCGACCGAGCTCCTCGGCCGATGACGCCGGCGCCCCTGTCCGGGGACCGTGCGACGCGCAAGGTGCGCCACTGGGCCGAGGCGTCCCGGCTCGGGCGCCTGCGGCACGTGGAGTCCGCGACGCCGAACGGCCCCGCGTGGGCCGTGACCGCCGCGCTCGTCCTCCTCGCGCCCGTGGCCAGCCTCCTCGACGGCGAACCGGTGATCGCCGCGACCCTGCTGGTGTCCGTCGGGGCCGTCCTCGGACTTCTCCTGTGGTTCCTCGGCTCGGAGAAGCTCCTCGTGCTCGACGGCGGGATCGTCGTCGGCTCCTTCGCGCCGTTCCTGCGCCCCACGGTGATCCCGTGGTCGGGCCTCGACGCCCGGACGGTGACCGCGGTCGTGGGGAACCAGCGCACGATCGGCCTCCTGCTGGCCGACCGCGGGGTCGGCGGGGCGTCGCGCACCGTGCTGTGGTCCCGGCGTCCCGTCACGTTCATCGCCGTGTCGCCCCTGGTCGCGCGGCACGCGTGGGCGCAGCGCCAGCCGGTCGACCTCGCGACCGCCCCGGGGTTCGACCTGTGGGTCTTCTCGACCCGGAGGCCCTCACGCCAGGAGCCGCTCGTCCGCGCGCTCGCCGCGGCGATGCACGACGCGCGGGTCCCGGGCGCCGACGCCGTCGTGGCGCACGCACTGCCGCCCCGGCGGCTGCGCTCGACCGTCGAGGACGCCGACCACCTCGGCATCCCGGAGCGGTTCCGCCGGGCGCCGCTGCGTCGCGCCTAGCCGCACACCTGCCAGGACGCGGGCCGCGGCGCCGGACGCCGGGTCAGTCGTGCTCGGGCGCGAACGCCGCGGCGAGGCGCGCCGTCGGGCCGTCGCCCCCGGTGCTCACGGTGCCGAGGGCGGCGACCTGGAGCACCATCCACGGGCTGAAGGCCCAGGGCGTCGCGGCGACGGCGAGGGCGACGTCGCGCGGGTCCGCCCAGGCGGTCTCCATGACCTCGTCCGGGTTCGGCTCGACCCCGCCCACGGCGTGCGCCGTGTAGACGGGACAGATCTCGTTCTCGACGACGCCGGAGGCGTCGACCGCGCGGTAGCGGAACCCCGGCACCGCGACCTCGAGGCCCGCGATCTCCAGGCCGAGCTCGTGGCCCGCGTGCCGGACGATCGACTCCTCGGTCGTCTCGGTCCAGCGGGGATGGCCGCAGAACGAGTTGGTCCACACGCCCGGCCACGTGCGCTTCGCGAGCGCGCGCCGCGTGAGCAGGAGGCGGCCCGCGTCGTCGAGCACGTAGCAGGAGAAGGCGAGGTGGAGGGGCGTCTCGGTCGTGTGGACGGCGGCGCGCTCGAAGGTGCCGGTCCGACGGCCCTGGTCGTCGACGGTGACGACGTGGTCGGCGGCGACGGGGACGTGCGAGGTCATGCGGCCACTCTCGCACACGCGCGGCGGGGCCCGGCAACCGTCGGCCGGGCTGCTCCTGGGCGACCGGCGATCTTGGCGGGCACACGGGTGCGTGACCTAAGGTGAGGGTACCCTCACTCGTCATCGACCCGACCGGGCACGCGCCCCCGAGCAGATCCGAGCACCATGACCTCGCCCGCGACCGCCGACGCGCCGGCCGGCGCCCCCGACGGCGCCTCGCCCGCGACGACCGACCGCGACGACCGTCCCGCGGGGCTCGCCCGCACCAACGCTGGTCGCAGCCTCGGGCTCCTCGTGGCGGTCGGGGTGCTCGTCCTGGCGGTCGCGCTGAGCCTCGTCGTCGGCTCCAAGCCGGTCCCGCTCGGCACGGTGTGGGACGCGCTGACCGGCTACGACGGCTCGGGCGACCACGTGATCGTCCGCGACCTGCGGCTGCCGCGCACGATCGTCGGCCTGCTCGTCGGGACGGCGCTCGGCGTCTCGGGCGCCCTCATCCAGGCCATGACGCGCAACCCGCTCGCCGACCCGGGCATCCTCGGCGTCAACGCGGGCGCCGCGTTCGCGGTGGTGCTCGCGGTCGCGTTCCTCGGGTTCACGGACATCCAGTCCTTCATCTGGTTCGCGTTCGCCGGGGCGGTCGTCGCGACCGTCGCGGTCTACGCCATCGGGTCGCAGGGGCGCGGGGGAGCGACGCCGGTGCGCCTGACCCTCGCGGGCGTCGCGCTCGGGGCCGTCCTGGGCGGCATCTCGCAGGGCATCACGCTGCTCGACCCCGCGGCGTTCGACCGCATGCGCTTCTGGGGTGCGGGCTCGCTGGCCGGCCGCACGATGGAGATGTCCGGCACGATCGCGCCGTTCGTCGTGGTCGGGCTCGTCATCGCGCTCGTGGTCGCGCGCCCGCTCAACACCATCGCGCTCGGCGACGACCTCGCGAGCTCGCTCGGCGCCCACGTCGGGCGCACGCGCATCCTCGTCGGCGTCGCGGTGATGCTCCTGTGCGGCGCCGCGACGGCGGCCGCCGGGCCGATCGCGTTCGTCGGGCTCATGGTGCCGCACGTCGCGCGCTGGACGGTCGGCCCCGACCAGCGCTGGATCCTCCCGTACTCGGCCGTGCTCGCGCCGGTCCTGCTGCTCGTGTCCGACGTCGTCGGCCGCGTCGTCGTCACGCCGGGCGAGCTCCAGGTCGGGATCGTCACCGCGTTCGTCGGCGCCCCCGTCCTCATCGCGCTCGTGCGCCGCTCGAAGGCGAGCGGGCTGTGAGCGCCCCCGTCCGGGGCGACGCGCCCGTGGACCCGTCCGTGCGCGGCGGCGGCGCGCACCGCGTCGACTTCGGCCGCCCCACGCGCGTCGTGCGCGGGCTCGGCGGCCGCGTGAGCCACCGGCTCGACCTGCGCACGCTCGCGGTGTGCGGGGCGCTGCTGCTCGTCGCGCTCGCGATCGGCGTGGTCGCGCTGACCACGGGCGACTACCCGCTCACCGTCTCGCAGGTCCTCCAGGCGCTCGTCGGCGCGGCCGACGGTCCGGTGCACATGGTCGTCGTCGAGTGGCGCCTGCCGCGCGCGCTCATGGCGCTCGTGCTCGGCGCGGCGCTCGGCGCGAGCGGCGCGATCTTCCAGTCCCTCACGCGCAACCCGCTCGGCAGCCCCGACGTCATCGGCTTCAACACCGGCGCCTACACGGGCGCGCTCGTCGTCATCATGCTGCTCGGCGGCGGGTACGTCGGCGTCGCGGCGGGCGCGCTCGTCGGCGGCATCGTCACCGCGGGGGTCGTGTACGTCCTCGCGTACCGGCGCGGCGTCCAGGGCTTCCGGCTCATCATCGTCGGCATCGCCGTCTCGGCGATGCTCGCGTCCGTCAACCAGTGGCTCATCATCAAGGCCGACCTCGAGACCGCGATGGCCGCCGCCGTGTGGGGCGCCGGGTCGCTCAACGGCATGACGTGGGCGCAGGCCGTCCCCGCGGCCGTGCTCGCCGCGCTCATCGCGCTGCCGCTCGTCTGGCTCGCGCCGCGCATGGGCATGCTCGAGCTCGGGGACGACGCCGCGGCCGCCCTCGGCCTGCGCAGCGAACGGGTGCGCCTCGCCCTCGTGGTCGTCGGCGTCGCGCTCACCGCCCTCGTCACCGCCGCCGCCGGACCGATCACGTTCGTGGCCCTCGCCGCCCCGCAGCTCGCGCGCCGCCTCACGGGCGCCGCGGGCGTGCGGATCCTCCCCGCCGCCGCCATGGGCGCCGTGCTGCTCGCCGCGAGCGACCTCGTGGCGCAGCGCGCGTTCGCGCCCACCCAGCTCCCGGTCGGCGTCGTGACCGTGAGCGTCGGCGGCGCCTACCTCGTCTGGCTCCTCGTGCGCGAGGCCCGCAAGTGACCACGAACCCGCAGACCGGAAGGAACCCGGTGGCACTCACGAACCTCGCGTCCGCCCCGAGCGTCGCCGACGCGCCGAGCGACGCGCCGAGCGACGCGCCGAGCGACGCGCACGCCGACCGCGTCCCGCCCGCGGACCGCCTGCACGCCGAGGGGATCACGGTCGGCTACGACGACCGCGTCATCTCGTCCGACCTCGACGTGAGCATCCCCGACGAGTCGTTCACGGTGATCGTCGGGCCGAACGCGTGCGGCAAGTCGACGCTGCTGCGCGCGCTGTCGCGCCTGCTCAAGCCGTCGCGGGGGCAGGTCGTGCTCGACGGCCGCTCGATCTCGTCGATCCCCGCGAAGGAGGTCGCGCGCCGGCTCGGCCTCCTGCCGCAGACGTCGATCGCGCCCGAGGGCATCACCGTCGCCGACCTCGTCGCGCGCGGGCGCTACCCCCACCAGAAGCTCCTGCGGCAGTGGTCGCGCGAGGACGAGGCCGCGGTGGTCGGCGCGCTCGCCGCGACCGGGACGACCGAGCTCTCGGGCCGCCTCGTCGACGAGCTCTCCGGCGGCCAGCGCCAGCGCGTCTGGGTCGCCATGGTCCTCGCGCAGGAGACCCCGATCCTCCTGCTCGACGAGCCGACGACGTTCCTCGACATCGCGCACCAGATCGAGCTGCTGGAGCTGTGCGCCGACCTCAACCGCGACCGCGGCCACACGCTCGTCGCGGTGCTGCACGACCTCAACCACGCGTGCCGGTACGCGACGCACCTCATCGCCATGAAGGACGGCGCGATCGTCGCCGAGGGCGCGCCGGCCGACGTCGTGACGGCCGAGCTCGTCGAGGACGTGTTCGGCCTGCCGTGCCGCATCATCGCCGACCCCGTGACGGGCACCCCGCTCGTGGTGCCCGAAGGTCGTCCCCGCCGCGCCTGAGACGCGCCTGAGAGGGTGTCGGCTCATCCGGCCATCCGCTCCTCGACGGCCCAGCCGATGGCCTTGCGCACCTCCTTGCGCGACCCGACGCCGAGCTTGGAGAAGATCTTCCGCAGGTGCCACTCGACGGTCCGCGGGCTGAGGAACAGGCGTGCGGCGATCTCCGGGTTCGTGTGCCCCAGCGCGGTGAGCCGGGCGATCTCGGCCTCCTGCTCGGTCAGCTCCGTCGCGGCCGCGCCGGAGCGGCGCAGCGCGTGCACGCCCGCCGCGACGAGCTCGCGCCGGGCGCGGTCGGCGAAGCCCTGGGCCCCCATCTCGGCGAACATCTCGTGGGCCCGGCCGAGCTGCTCGCGGGCGTCCGCGCGCCGGTCGGCGCCGCGCAGCCACTCGCCGTAGAGCAGGTGGGCACGCGCCAGGACGAAACGCAGCGGGGTGCGCGACAGCCGGTCGATCGCCCCGCGGTAGCCCTTCTCGGCCTCGGTCCCGGCGGAGACGAGGGCGCGGCACAGCTCCGCCGCGCCGGCCGCCCAGTCCGTCCCGGACGCCGATGCCACCTCGGCGACGCGGCGGGCGGCGTCCCGCCCCCGCGCGGGCGCCCCGGCCCGTGCGGCCGCCTCGACCAGCTCGACCGCCGACCAGGTCGCGACCGGGAGCTCCTCCGGGTGCGCGCTGCCCTCCTCCGCCGCGGCGAGCGCCCGGGCGTGGTCGCGTCGGGCGTTGTGCAGCACGGCCGAGGACCAGGACCGCAAGGTCGACCAGGCACCGTCACCCGAGTCGGCCGCACGACCGGCATCGTCCACCACGAGCGCGGCCACCTCGTGCTCGTCGCCGCGCCACGCCGCGACGAGCAGGTCGCCGGACGAGGGGTGCTCGCCGTGCGTGGCGGTCGCGACGGCCGCGGCCTCCCGCGCGAGAAGCTGTGCTGCCGGGAGGTCCCCGGACAGGAGCTCGAGGGTGGTACGGGACGTCAGCGCGTCGAGCAGCACCGGGAGCCGGCCGTTCGCGCGAGCGACGGTGATCGTCCGCGCGGACAGGTCGCGCCACACCGCGTCGTCCCAGAGGGCACCGGCGGCGAGGGTCGCGAGCGCGAGCCACCCGGCGGGGTCCTCGGACGGCACGGCCCCACCGACGAAGGCGTCGAGGGCGGCCCGCAGCTCCGGTGCACCCTCGCCCGGGCCGCTGACCACCGTGGAGGCGAGGCCCCCGAGCAGGGCGCACGTCGGGTCGTCGTCGGACGACGACCGGGCACGCGCGGCACCGACCGCACGAGCGACGGCGACCACCCCGTCCCGACGCGCGAGGCGCCCGCGGACCAGGGCGGTCGCGAACGCGTCGCGGTAGACCGTGCGGGCCCGCGTCGGGTCGACGGGCTCGAGACGACGCGCCGCGGCGAGCAGCGACTCCGCCTCCTGGTCGCCCTGCAAGGCTGCGAGGTGCGCGCGCAGGCGGTACACGTCCGCGGCGTGGCGGGTTCCGGACCCGGTCGCCTCCGCGACGGCCAGGAGCTGCCGCGCCCGTGCGAGCGCCCCGGACCGGAGCATGTCCTCGGCCGCGCGCAACGCCCGCTCGGCACGGAGCCCGGGCTCTCGCGTCACCCCGACGGCGAGCTCGCGGATCGCCGCGGCCGCCGCGAGACCGCCGTGCGCGACCGCGCGCTCCGCCGACCGTTCCAGCGCGACCGCCACGTCTTCGTCGTACCCGGCCGTCGCGTGGGCGAGGTGCCACACGTGACGGTCGGGGTCGAGCTCGGGGTCGGTCGTCCCCGCGAGCGCCTGGTGGGCGGCACGGCGCTCGTCGGCGGCGGCGTGGCGGTAGACGGCGGAGCGCACCAGGGGGTTGTCGAACCGGGCTCCGCCGACGTCGAGCAGACCGTCGGCCTCCGCGGGCGCGGCGTCCGCGGGGCCGAGGCCCAGGGAGGACGCGGCGCGCCAGATCGCGACGGGGTCGTGCCGCGGCTCGGCGGCGACGACGAGGAGCAGCCGCCGGGCGGGCTCCGGCAGGCGCTCGATCCGGTCGATCAGGGCCGTCGGCACCTCGCGCGGCCGAGCCCCCGGGGCCCCCGTCGCGATGCCGCCCCCCAGCCGGTCGACGGCGAGCCCGTGCGACACGTCGAGCAGGACGCGCGGGTTGCCTCCCGCCTCGGAGACGACCCGACGCAGGACCCCGTCGTCGAGCGGTCCGGGGACGACCGTCTGCAGCAGCCGTCGGGCGTCCCGGTCCGCGAGACCGGTGACCTCCAGCTCGGGGAAGCCCTCGAGCACGTCGGACTCGGGCCAGGTCGACGTCGCGAGGGCGACGAGGACGGCGTCCCCGGCGAGCCGCCTGCACACGAAGGCGAGCACGTCGATCGACGCGGGATCGAGCCGGTGGGCGTCGTCGACCAGGCAGACCGTCGGGCGCCGGGCGCCCGAGTCCGTGAGCAGCCCCAGGACGGCGAGCCCCACGAGGAACGGGTCGGGGGCTCGGCCGTCGTCCCCGAGACCGAGCGCGGCGCGCAGGGCGGCCGCCTGCGGTCGGGGCAGGCGGTCGAACCGGCTCGACATCGGCGCCACGAGCTGGTGCAGCCCGGCGTAGGCCAGGCCCGACTCCGACCGTGCGCCCGTCACCCGCAGCACGGTGCAGCCGTGCGCCACGACCTCGAGCCGTCGCAGCAGGGCCGTCTTGCCGACTCCCGCGTCGCCCCGCAGCACCACGACCTGGGCGTGCCCGGCGCGCGCGCCGGCGAGGAGGTCGTCGAGCACGTGCAGCTCGCGCTCCCGACCCACCAGATCCTGACCCAGCACCTCCGCGGTCCGCGTCCCCATCGCGTGCTCCTGTCGTCCGTGGCCGGGCCAGTCCCCGGCCGTGCCAGCATCGCGCCGGCCGGTCCGGTCGCGCGTCGCCGTCACCGGCAGTCCCGAGGTCGTGACCGCCACCAGGCCCGCTACCGGCTACCCGGTAGTCCACCGCCGCGCCCCCGCGCGTCCTTCCGGCTACCCGCAATGCGCACCGCCCCGCGGCGACCGCATGCTGGAGCCATGGAGACCACAGTCGTGATCGTGGACGACAGCACGGTCTACATCGCAGCCGCGCAGGCACTGCTCGAGCGCGAGGGGATGCAGGTCGTCGGACACGCGGGAGGGAGCGCCGAGGCCGTCGACCTCTGCGCGCGGGTGCAGCCCGACGTCGTGCTCGTCGACGTCGCGCTCGGGGGCGAGAGCGGGTTCGACGTCGTGCGCCGGCTCGCGCGCGAGGGCGGGCCGACCCTCGTCCTCATCTCGACCCGCACCGCGGACGAGGTCGACGAGATGCTCGACGCGTCGCCCGCCGCCGGTTTCGTGACGAAGTCCGCGCTCTCGGCGGACGTCATCCGCTCCCTCATGCCGTCGGCAGGCTGAACTCCAGCGTCGTGCCGGCACCGGGGGCGCTCGTGACGTCCATCCGGCCGCCGAGAGCGTGCACGCGGTCCTCCATGCCGACGAGACCCGACCCGCGCCGGGGGTCCGCACCGCCCACCCCGTCGTCCGACACGACGACGGCGAGCTCGGCGTCGTCGTGCGCGACCCGGACGTGCACCTCGGTGGCGCGCGCGTGCTTGGTGACGTTGGTGAGGGCCTCGGAGACCAGGTAGTACGCCGCGACCTCCACGCTCGCCGGGAGCGACCGGTCGAGGTCGACCTCGAGGACGACGGGCACCGCCGAGCGTCGCGCGAGGGACCGGAGCGCCGCCCGCAGCCCTCCGGTCTCGAGGATCGCCGGGTGGATGCCGCGCGCGAGCTCGCGCAGCTCGTCGACCGCCTCCGAGAGGTTCCCACCGATGGCCGCGAGATCCCCGCGCACCTCCGTGAGCTCCGGGGGGACCCGCGACTGCGCTCGCCGCACGTCGAGCGCGAGCGACACGAGGCGCTGCTGGATGCCGTCGTGCAGGTCGCGTTCGAGGCGTCGTCGGGTCTCGTCCACCGCGACGACGATCCGCGTGCGCGACGCCACGAGCGCCGCCCGGTCGCGCGCGTTGGAGAACACCATGGCGACCAGGTCGGTGAGGTCGGCCAGCCGCTTCTCGACGGCGTCCGTGACGGGCGTGCCGTGCCGCGACCCGACCGCCAGGACGCCCCAGAGGCGACCGCCGAGGTAGACCGGGAACCCGACGGCCGCGCTGATGCCGCCGGACGTGACCCGTTCCGCCATCGCGCCGCGCGGGGCCACGTAGCGGTCGAGCCGGGCACGCTCGCCCGTGCGCAGCACCCGGAGCGTCACGCTGTCGCCGTCGAGCGGCATCCGCTCGCCGACGTCGAGCAGGCCGGGGTCGCCCCAGGCCGCCACGACGGTCGCCGTCCCGTCGGGCCCGTACTCGAGGACGCGCACCGCGTCCACCGCACCGAGCCGGCCGACCTCCTCGGCCGTGGTCGCGAAGACCTCCGCCGGCGACGCGTCGGCCGTGGACAGCCGCGCGATCCGCCGCAGCGCCGCCAGCTCGTCGGAGAGGGCGACCTGGGCGCGGTCGAGGGACCCCAGCCGACGTCTGGTGCGCGCGCTCACCGCGCACACCAGGACGATCACGACCAGGTACAGCGCGAGCGCACCCCAGTTCTCGTAGTCGCGGAGCCGGAAGGTCCGCAGCGGTTTGAGGTAGAAGAAGTCGAAGGCGAGGATCGTGCCGAGGGCGAGCGGGACCGCGTAGAGGTCGAGTCCGGCGTGGGCGGTCCGCAGGATCAGCGCCACGCAGGCCAGCGCGAGCACGGTCGCGACGACCGGCCCGCCGACGAGCACGAGGACCGCCGACGCGATGCCGAAGAGCAGCAGGGCCAGCCCGACCGCGACCAGCGCCAGGACGGGGACGGGCCACGCGACGTCCGCGCGCCGTGGGTCCCCGGGCAGCAGGAGCCGCCGCCACACCGCCCCGCGGCGGGGCGCCTGCACGACCGCGGCGTCGTCCGTCGTCGTCACTGCCGCACCCTCCGCCGTCGTGAGCCGGTCCCTGACCGTCACCGGCTCTCGAGGAACCGCATGACCGCCAGGACCCGACGGTTGTCCGTCTCGGCCTCCGGCAGGTCGAGCTTGAGCAGGATGCTCCGGACGTGCTTCTCGACCGTTCCCTCGGTCACCCACAGCTGCTGGGCGATGCCGGCGTTCGAGCGTCCCTGCGCCATGAGCGCCAGGACGTCACGCTCGCGGCTGCTGAGGGCGTCGAGGGGATCCTCCCGGTGCTGGGCGGACACGAGCTCCTGGACCAGCGCCGGGTCGACGACCGACCCGCCGCGAGCGATCCGCTCGAGCGAGTCGAGGAAGTCCTCGAGGTCGACGACGCGGCTCTTCAGCAGGTAGCCGACCCGACGCCCGCTCCCGAGCAGGGTCATCGCGTGGTCCACCTCCACGTACGCGGAGAGCACCAGGATCCCCGTCTCCGGGAGCTCCTCGCGGATCGCCGCCGCGGCGTCCAGACCCTCCGTCGTGAACGTGGGCGGCATCCGGATGTCGACGAGCACGAGGTCGGGCCGGTGCTCCCGGACGAGCCGCAGGAGCTCGTCCCCGTCGGCCGCCTGCCCGACGACCTCGTAGTCCGGCGCGGAGAGCAGGCTGGCCAGCCCCTCGCGGAGCAGGACGTCGTCGTCGGCGACCACGACGCGGAGCCCGCTCACGGGCGTCCCGTCACTGCACATGTCGGCATGGCGCCGAGTATCGCACCGCCGCGGCGCGGCGGGCGGCGCGCTCCTCCTCCCGAGACGGCCGCCCGGTGGAGCAGTCGCGCCACCCCCCGCCCGCGGTCCGTCACGCGGTCGTCACGCTCGCCGCGGCGGAGACCGCCGCGAGGACCGTGTCGGCCACCACGTCAGGGTGGGACACCGCGACGGCGTGCGACGCCCCGGGCACCTCGAGGACGTCGGCGCCGGCGCGCGAGGCCATCCACCGGACGGCCTCCGCGGGGATGTTGCGGTCGTCGCCGGCGAGCACGAACCGCGACGGGACCCGCCGCCACGCAGGGTCGGGCGTCGGGAGGCCCTCCGTGAGCGCGGCCTCCAGCACCGGCCGCTGGGTCGCCGCCATGAGCGCCGCGGTGTCAGGGTCGACGTCGGCGGCGAACTGGGCGGGGAACAGGTCCTGCCTGATCGCGAGCTCGGTCGCGCCCTCGACCGGGTACATGGTCAGGGTGTCACCGAGCGTGCTGCCCGGGAACCGGCCCGACAGCTCGAGCGCGCTCTCGCCCGTGTCGGGCGCGAAGGCGGCGACGTAGACGAGCCCCACGACCTGGGGGGCGTCGGCGGCGGCCTGCGTGATGACGCTGCCGCCGTAGGAGTGGCCGACGAGGACGACCGGCCCGCCCACGGCGTCGACGACGTCGCGGACGTAGCGGGCGTCGCCCGCGAGCGAGCGGAGCGGGTTGGCCGCGGCGACGGCCGGCACGTCGCGACGACGCAGCCGGTCGAGGACGCCGTTCCAGCTCGACGAGCCGGCGAACGCGCCGTGGACGAGGACGACGGTGGGGACGGACATGGTGCTCTCCTTCGGTCGGGTGATGCGACCCCGGTCGGGCGACCGGGATGTTCCGGGCGGGCGACGGCGACGGGTCGTCAGCCGACGCTGTGCGCGAGCGCGTCGAGCGCCGCGACGTAGACCTCCGAGAAGGTCGGGAAGGGCTGGATGGTGTCGCGCAGGACGTCGAGCGGCACCTGCGCGCGGATCGCCAGCGTCGCCTGCTGGATCCACTCGCCGGCCTCCGGCCCGACGGCGTGCGCACCCGTGAGGCGGGTGCCGTCGCTCAGCAGCGTCAGGTACCCGTCGGAGCCGGACGCGCGGGTGTACGTGGCGAGCCGGGCGCCGTCCCGCAGGCGTGCCGTGCCGCTGTGCCGGTCCTGCGTCGTCCCCACGGCCGCCACCTGCGGATCGGTGAAGACGACGCGCGGGACCGCGTCGTAGGAGGCCCGGCGGTCCCCGCCGAGGATGTTCGCGACGGCCACGTCGGCCTGGTACTTGCCGACGTGCGTGAAGGCCCAGAGACCGGTCACGTCGCCGATCGCCCAGAGACCGTCGCGGACGCGCATGCGCGCGTCGACCGCGACGCCTCGCGGGTCAGGGGCTACCCCGACCGCCTCGAGCCCGAGGCCCTGGACCCGAGGACGACGCCCTGTCGCGGCGAGGACACGGTCGCCCCGCAGCTCGCGGCCGTCCGCGAGCGTCAGCAGCAGCTCCCGCCCGTCCCGCCGCGCGGCGACGGTCGTCGCCGCGAGGACGAGCTCGATGCCGTCGCGGCGCAGGCTCGCCCCGACGACGTCACCGACCGGGGCGGGCTCGCGGGGAAGGACACGGTCCGCGTCGCTCACGAGGACGACCTCGGCTCCGAGGCGGCGCACCGCCTGCGCCATCTCGACGCCGACCGGTCCGGCGCCGAGCACGACGAGGCGGCCCGGCACCTCCCGGAGCGCCGTGACCTCGCGGGTCGTCCACACCCCGTCGACGTCGCGCAGGACCGGCGGCAGGTAGGGCTCCGACCCGGTCGCGACCACCACGTGCTCCGCGGTGACCGGGACGCCGTCGACCTCCACCGTGCCGGGCGCGACGATCCGGCCGTCGCCCCGGAGGAGCTCGATGCCGGACTCGGCCAGCCACTTCTCCTGGCCGACGTCGGAGTAGCCCGACACGACCGCGTCGCGCCAGGCCAGCGCCTCGGCGACGTCGACCCGTGCCTCGACGGCCGCCTCCGTGGCGGCGTGCGCCGCCTCACCGGGCCGCAGCAGCGTCTTGGACGGGATGCAGGCCCAGTACGAGCACTCCCCGCCGACGAGCTCGCGCTCGACGACCGCGACCCGTGCGCCGCCGGCCGCGGCCGCGGCGGCGCAGTGCTCGCCCGCCGGGCCGCCACCGAGGACGACGACGTCGAACGCTCCCCGGCCGGCGCCACGACCGTTCATCGGGGGAGCTCCTCCGTTCATCGGGGGAGCTCCTCGCCGCTGCGCTCGCGGACCATGTAGCTCGCGTACCAGACCGGCCAGTCGGCGTCGGGCGCGCCGAGCCGGAGCTCGTGCTCGCCGTGCGCCGTCGCCGCTCGGCGCAGCGCCGCCTCGAGGTCGTCCTGGGACTCGTACGTCGTGACCACCGTTCCTCCTCCTGTTCGTCCCGTGCTCGGGCCCGGGCTCCCGGTCAGCGGCCGGGCCGCCGCTCGCGGACCTCCTGCAGGTACCAGCGGTTGCCGTCCGGGTCCTGGAAGGACGCCCACGACGCGTAGCTGCGGCGCTCCGGGTCCGGGCCCGCGACGCGACCCTCCTCGCCCGCGCGGTGGAACGCCCCGACGGCGTCGTGGAACACCTCGCTCACGTCGACGCCGCGCTCCGCGAGGTCGGTGCGGGCCTGCTCGACGTCGCGGACGGCGAGGACGAGCCCGTCGGTGCCGCCGGCCGCCGCGGCGGAGATCCAGCGCCCGAAGATCACGGAGGTCGGCGAGCCGGGGGGCGTCACCTGGACCACGCTCAGGCCGTCGGGAAGGGTGAAGTCGGCGTCGAGCCGCCAGCCGAGCGTCCCGGCGTAGAACTCCTTGGCCACGTCGACGTCGGACACGGGGACGACGACGACCTCGATCCGGAGCTCACCGTCCAGCGGCGGGGGCGTGGGGGCGGTGGTCGCTGCTGCCTGCGGGGTGGTCGTGCTCATGATGGTCCTCCTCCGTCGGACGGGTACGGCTCCACCGTCGCTGCGGCGCGTGCCTCGTCGCGCCCGTAGGACTCACGGGTGCGGCCCCCCAGGGACCCTTGCCTCCCCGGGCCGCCACCGACCCGGGACGACCCGTGGCCCTGCCCGGGACCCTCCCTGGTTCGGCGCCGTGCACGCCGGGACCAGCGTGGTGGTGCCCCCCGTTCCGCGGTGCGGCCGGGCACGACGTCCCCCACGGAGGTGACCCCATGACCACGTTCGACCCGCGCGCCCTCGCGCGCGCCACCCCATTGCCGACCCGCGCCGAGACGCCGGGCGCCGTGCTCGTCGCCCTCGACGGCGACCCCGCCGGGAGGCCCGCGCTCGAGTGGGCCGCGGCCGAGGCCGCCGTCCGTGGGAGCGCCCTGCACGTCCGACGGTCGGTGCCGTCACCGCTGCTCGCGGTCAGCCCCTGGGTGTGGGCGCACCACAGCCCGTGGTTGTGGACCTACCAGCCGGAGGTCGCCGAGGCGGCGCTCACGGCGGGCCGCGACGAGCTGACGGCGGCCGTGCGGGCCGCGCACGAGGTCGTGCCGGCGCTCGACGTCTTCACGGACCTCGTCGCCGGGGCCGCTCCCGCGAGCGGGCTCGAGCGCGATGGCGCCGCACTCGTCGTCGTCGGGCGGCCGCGGAGGTCCAGGAGACAGCCCGCGACCGTGCGCGAGGCCCTGAGGCCGCGCCGGAGCCGTCCCCGGCTGCCGGTCGTCGTGGTCGACCTGGCGGTACGCGGCGTCGACGGCCCGTCCGTGGGCCGCGTCGTCGTGGCGCTCGGTGCGCGCGACGACCCGGCACCCGTGCTCGAGACCGCCTACCGTGCCGCCGCGCGACGCGGCGTCGGCCTCACGCTGCTGCACGCGTGGGGCCGCGGGATCGTCCCCGACGTCGTGGACGAGGTGCTCGGCCCGTACCAGGACGTGTTCCCCGAGGTCGGCGTGCTGGCGCGACCGGTGACCTCGGTCGCGCGCGCCCTCGCCGAGGAGTCGCGGGGCGCGGCGCTCGTGGTGGTCGCGGCCCCCGGGCGACCGACAGACGTCGTCGGGCGGATCGTGAGCCGCCGGGTGGTGCGGGCGGTCGCATGCCCGGTCGTCCTCGTCCCCGTCGAGGGTGCCCGGCTCCGACGGACGCGAGCGCCTCGGCCACGGTGACGGTGCCGCGCGCCGCACGCACCGCGGGTTCACGGTCGGGCGCGCGCACCCGCACCCTCGCCGTGCTGCACGGCCAGCGCCGCCGTGCCGACGAGGACGGCGGTCACGACGAGCGTCGCGAACGCGGGGACGGCGAGGGCGACGACCCCGAGAACCACCGTCACCGCCGCGGCGACGACCGGCACCCGGCCCCAGCGACCCCCCATGACCCGGGGGAACAGACCGAGGCCCCCGTAGTAGCACGCCAGACCGCCCGTCAGGGCGAGGACCGCGACGGTGCGGGCGGGCGCACCGGGAGCGGCGAGCACGTCGTCGAGGAGCAGCCGGGTCCCGAGCGCGACGTAGACCACACCGGCGACCAGAGGGAGGTGCCCGAGCGTGTACCCGTCGCGCGCGAGCGCGGGTCGGCGCGCGGCGCCGGCACGCGACAGCGCCTCGTGGGCGGACGCCGACGGCCCGCGGAAGTACGTCCACCAGAGCCCGACCACGACCGCGAACCCGAGGGTCCCGACGCCCAGCGTCGGGAGGGTGGGGCCGCCATCTGCTGTCGGGAGGCCCGAGCCCGCCGAGAGCACGGTCTCGCCCAGGGCGATGATGAGGACGAGACCGTGCCGCTCCACGAAGTGGGCCGGGCTCGCGACCCGCCACCCGTTGTACCGCGAGAGCAGCCACCCCACCCCGAAGTCGAGCGCGAACGCGAGCGCCCAGCAGATGCCCTGCGCGGTCCCGCCGAGCACCGCCCCGACGACCAGCAGCACGCACGACGCGCTCTGCGGGGCGAGGTCGATCAGCACCTGGGTGCGGAGCCTGCCGTCGCCCCGCGCGCTCCACAGGAACGCCGAGACGTAGGCCGCCCGGACCACGGTGATGGCGAGCGCCAGGACGAGCGCGGGGCCCCACGGGCCGTGGTGCGCGTCCCACGCCGACGGGATGACCAGCGCGGCCACGAACAGCGCCGTCATCGCGGCGAGCACCGCCCCGACCACGGCGCCCCGGTCGAGGCGCACACGGTTGCCCAGCCAGATGAACGCGCTCCACGCCCACCAGAGCAGGAGCAGGAGCAGGAGGCCCCGACCCAGGGACACCGCCCCCGGGCCCTCCTCCATGAGGGCGATCACCCGCATGAGGGCGAAGACGAAGACGAGGTCGAAGAAGATCTCGAACATCGTCACGCGATCGCCCTCACGCCGGAACGCGCGCGCGGGCCCGCGCGCCTCGCTGCGCCCGCGCGGGGCGGGCTCACGGGGCGGGCGGACCCGGACGACCGGCTTCCTTCTCACAGCACGGCCGGTCCGCTGCCCGGGAAGTCGGTGGACGCCGCGAGCTCACGCCCTGTGTCGAGCTCGGTCGTGGACCGCGCGAGCCGGTCGCCGATGCGCCGGTACGCGTCGCTGCCGAGGACGAGCCGACGCCGCGGCTCGGCCGCGCGCACGTTGCGGACGATCTCCTCGGCCGCGCGCCGGGGGTCGCCGGGGAACTGCTCGGGCCGCACGGCCGAGACCGTGCGGACGAACGCCCCGACCGTCGCGTCGTAGTCCGGGATGGGACGTCCCGACACGTGCGTGCGGCCCTCGATGCCCGTGCGGAACGACCCCGGCTCGACGAGGAAGGCCCGCAGACCGATCGGCTCGATCTCCTGCCAGAGCGACTCCGTGAGCCCTTCGAGCGCGAACTTCGTCGCGGAGTAGTACCCGTTCGCGGGCAGGGCGGCGATGCCGTCCATCGAGGAGACGTTGACGATCGTGCCGCGTCGGCGCGCCCGCATGCCGGGCAGCACCAGCCGGACCAGCGCGACCGGTGCGAAGACGTTCACCTCGAACTGCGCCCGGACGTCGGCCTCGTCCTGCTCCTCGATCGCGCCGAGGAAGTCGATCGCCGCGTTGTTCACGAGCACGTCGACGCCGCCGGCCCACGCCTCGGCCGCGGCCACGGCCTCCTGCCGCTGCGCGGCGTCGACGACGTCGAGCTCGACCGTCAGGGCGGTGTCCGGGAACCGGGCGCGGACGCCCGAGAGGTCGTGGGCGCTCCGCGCCGCGAGCACGACGCGGTCGCCGGACTCGAGCGCGTGCTCCGCGAGCGCCGCGCCGAGCCCGGTGGCGGCCCCGGTGACGAACCAGGTCGGCTTCTCGTCCATCGTCCGCTCCTCAGGCAGTCTCGGCGAGGTCCGCCGCGAAGTCGGTCGCCCGGCTGACGTCCGCCCAGGCCCGCGCCTCGTCCGCCCGACGCCGCTCGCCCTCCAGGACTCGCGCGACGGCGTCGCTCCCCAGCGGCAGCCGGAGCGGCAGGTCGCTGCCGTCCCGGGCGAGGTCCCCGTGCGCGAGCCCGACGAGCACGCGGGCTCCGCGGACCGGGTCGCCCGGCTGGCGCCCGTCGCCCTCCCGACGCAGGGCGTGCATCGCCCCGACCGTCTCCTCGTAGTCGGCCCCGACCGGGTGCATCGTCATCGAGCCGCCCTGCCAGTCGGTGCGGAACGCGCCGGGCTCGACGATCACGACCCGGACCCCCAGCGGCGCCAGCTCGGCGGCGAGCACCTCGGAGAAGCCCTCGACCGCGAACTTCGCCGCCTGGTAGGCGCCGAGCCCGGGCGTGCCGCCGATCCGGCCACCCACCGACGAGAACTGCAGGAACAGCCCGGAGCGCTGCGCCCGGAGCACGGGGAGCGCCGCCCGCGTGACGTTGACGACGCCGTAGAAGTTGGTCTCGACCTGGGACCGGAAGTCGTCGTCCGGCATCTCCTCGATCGACCCGCTGTTCGCGTAGCCCGCGTTGTCGACCACCACGTCGAGCCGTCCGAACCGGTCGACCGCCTGCCGGACGACGTCGCGCGCCGCCTCGGCGTCGGTGACGTCGAGGTCGACGGCGAGGACCTGCCCGGGACCGTACCGCTCGACGAGGTCGTCGAGCGCCGACGCGCGGCGCGCGGTCGCGACGACCAGGTCGCCACGGTCCAGGGCCGCCTCGGCGATCCGCCTCCCGAAGCCCCGCGAGCTCCCGGTCACCAGCCATACCAGGGTGCCGTCCGGTCGAGTCATGTCCATGCCCCTCTCCTGCGTCGGACCACCTCCGACGCTCCCCTCGATCGTGTCTCCGGGCCTGCCTCCGTCGCGCCCGTGCGCATGCCTGGGGTCGGACCCGGGGGTGCACCGGTGACGCACCCGGGCGCGTCGGCGGAGCCGTCCCCGCGAGGCTGGCCGGGTGCCGCCCGACGGCGCACCAGCCCGTCCCCAGAGAGAAGGAACTGCCATGACGACCATCCGATTCGACCTGAGGTCCACGCTCGGGGCACCGCAGCTCATGGCGGTGCTCACCGACTTCGGGCCCGCACGCGCCGAGCTCTGGCCGACGATCGACGCCGACCACCTCGAGGTGCACGCGCGCGGCGACCACTGGGCCGAGGTGACCGAGGGGACCGCCTCGGCGTGGGAGCGCGCCCGCTACGAGTGGGACGACGACGCGTACCGGGTCACCGTCTCCACCCTCGACTCGAAGGTCTTCGGGCCCGGCGGCGGCTGGGTGTTCCAGCTCACGCCCGAGGGCGACGCGACGCGTGTCGACGTCGAGCTCACCCGCGAGCCGACCGCGCTCAAGGCTCGGGTGCTCGCCCTGCTCCTGCCCCTGGTGGCCCCGCGGTCGCTGCGGAAGGCCTTCAGCGTGCCCTTCCAGGCGGTGCCCTCCGGTGAGGCCCGGGCCCCGCAGGACTGAGGACGCCCGGCGAGAGCACTGAGTACGATCGGGGCAGGCCATCCCGGAAGGACGCACCCGATGAGCACAGCCTTCCCCACGGCGGCAGGTCTGGTCGGTCGCGAACCGGAGTGCGCCACGCTCGACGCCCTGCTCGCGGACGTCCGCGCGGGCCACGGGCGGACCCTGGCGGTCCGCGGCGAGGCAGGGTCGGGGAAGACCTCGCTGCTGGCGTACGCCGAGGCGGGGGCCGCCGGCTGCACGGTCGTCCACGTCACGGGCGTCGAGTCGGAGATGGAGCTGGCGTACGCGGGCCTCCACCAGCTCTGCGCGCCGCTGCTGCACCTCCTCACGAGGCTGCCCTCACCGCAGCAGCAGGCCCTCGGGTCGGCGTTCGGGTTGTCGGCGGGCCCTCCGCCCGACCGGTTCCTCACCGGTCTCGCGACGCTCGGCCTGCTCTCGGAGGCGGCGAGGGAGCGACCGCTGGTCTGCCTCGTCGACGACGTGCACTGGCTCGACGACGCGTCGGACCAGGTGCTGGCCTTCGTCGTCCGGCGGATCGACGCGGAGCCTGTCGGCGTCATCACCGCGAGCCGCGCCTCGCCGGGTGACGCGGTCGAGCACGGCCTGCCCGAGCTCCGGCTCGGGCGGCTACGAGACCGGGACGCCAGGGTCCTGCTCCGCTCGGTCGTCCCGGGCCGCCTCGACGAGGACGTCGTGCGGCGGCTGCTCGCCGAGGCCGACGGCAACCCGCTGGCGCTGCTGGAGCTGCCGCGCGAGCTCTCCCCGGACCAGCTCGCGGGCGGGTACCACGTCCCGGACCTCCGCTCCCTGCGCGGGCGGATCGAGCAGAGCTACGCGCGCCGGGTCGCCGCACTGCCCGGGCGGACGCGTCAGCTCCTCCTCGTCGCCGCGGCGGAGCCGCGACAGGACCCGGCGCTGATCTGGCGGGCCGCGACGGCCCTGCGGCTGAGCGTCGCCGACGCCGCTCCCGCCGAGGCGGAAGAGCTCGCCGACTTCACGGGCGACGTGCGGTTCCGGCACCCGCTCGTGCGGTCGGCCGTCTACACGTCGGCCGCCGCTCCGGAGCGGCGGCTCGTGCACCGCGCCCTGGCCGAGGCCACCGCCGCCGCGGGCGACTCCGACCGGCGCGCCTGGCACCTCGCGCATGCCGCCGACGGGCTCGACGACGCGGTGGCCGTCGAGCTCGAGCGGTCCGCGGGCCGGGCGCTGGCCCGTGGAGGTCTGGCCGCGGCCGCGGCGTTCTGGGAGCGTGCCGCCGAGCTCACCGGTGACCCACGGGCACGTGTCGAGCGAGCGCTGGCTGCCGCGCAGGCCAAGTTCGACGCCGGCGCGCCCGAGGCGGCGCTCCGGCTCCTCGCCATCGCCGAGACCGGCCCGCTCGACGAGCGGGCCATGGCCCGGGCGCAGCTCCTTCGCGCGCAGATCGCCGTGGCGACGGGGAACGGCGCCGAGGCGTCGCTGCTCGACGCCGCCCGACGCCTGGAGCCGGTGGACGCCGAGCTCGCGCGCGAGACCTACCGCGACGCGTTCTACGCCGCGGGCACGGCCGGGCGCCTCGCGCGGGGCGACGGGATGCTCCCGGTCGCGCGGGAGGTGCGCCGGTCCGGCGTGCTCCCGGCACCCGGCTCCGCTCCGACGGACCTCCTCCTCGCCGGCCTCGCAGCCCTGCTCGTCGACGGGCCCGCGCAGGGAGCGCCGCTGCTGCGCGAGGCGCTCCAGGGCGTGCTCGCCGACCCGGACCCGTCGGAGGCGGCGATGCACTGGCACCCGCTCGCGGCGCGCGTGGCCCACGACCTGTGGGACGACCGGGCGTGGGAGGCCGTCACCGAACGGACGATCGAGGTCGCGCGGGACCAGGGGCGGCTCCGGATGCTCCGCGCGGCGCTCATGTCGGGGATGGCGCTGCAGCTCTTCGCCGGCAGGCTTCCCCGAGCCGAGGCCATGTCGGACGAGTGCGCGGTCCTGGTCCACACGACGGGCGACATCATGCCCCCGTACGGTCCGCTCGTCCTGGCCGCCTGGCGGGGGCAGGAGCAGCCGCTCGCCGGGCTGGTGGCGGACCTGGAGCGCGAGGCCGCACGACGGCACGAGGGTCAGTGGATCTCCGCGTGCGCCTGGGCGAGCGCCATGCTCCAGAACGGTCACGGGCGCTACGAGGAGGCGCTCGTCGCCGCCGAGCGCGCGGCGGCGCACCCCGAGGAGCTCGGCATCGCCACGTGGGCGATGGTCGAGCTCGTCGAGGCGGCCGCCCGGAGCGGTGCCCCGGAGCGTGCCGACGCGGCGATGGCACGCGTGGCCGCGATCGCCGACGCGTCCGGCACCGACTGGGCGCTCGGGACGGCGGCGCGCAGCCGCGGCCTGCTCGCGCACGGGGACGACGCCGAGGCGCACTTCCGGGCGGCGCTCGAGCACCTGTCCCGGACCCCGATGGAGTGGTTCACCGCGCGCACGCGCCTCGTGTACGGCGAGTGGCTGCGACGCGAGGGCCGTCGCGTCGACGCGCGCGCCCAGCTCGGCCCGGCCCACGAGCTGCTCGACGCGATGGGCGCGCACGCGTTCGCGGAGCGCGCCCGGCGCGAGCTCGCGGCGACCGGCGCGACGGCCCGCCGACGGTCCGTCGAGGCACCGGTGAGCCTGACGGAGCAGGAGGCCCAGATCGCCCGGCTGGCCGCGGACGGGCTCTCCAACCCGCAGATCGCCGGCCGCCTGTTCCTCAGCCCCCGCACCGTCGAGTGGCACCTGCGGAAGGTCTACACCAAGCTCGGCATCGCGACGCGCACCGAGATCGGCCCCGTGCTCCCGCGGCAGGCGCGCGAGACCACGGGGCCGTGAGCCCGAGGGCTCAGAGCGTGCCGAGCACCGCGACGGCCGCCCAGACGCCGCACCGGTGCGTGAGCGCGAAGTCCTTCTCGACCTGCGTCGCCGGGGTCTCGAGCGAGAGCACCCGCGGCGTCAGCGGCCGGAACCTCGCCCACGGCGTCTCCGCCGTCGAGGGGTCACCGGACGTCGCGAACTGCACCCACGAGGCGCGCATCGTCGACGCGAGCTGCTCCTGCTCCGGAGACAGCGACCCGGGCAGGGGTGCCGCGGGGAGGTCGAACAGGTACTGCAGCTCCGACTGGTGCGTGGCGGCGAGAGGTGCGCCGAGCGAGTCCGGGACGAACCGCTCGGGCGCGTCCGCGTCGTTGAACTCGTAGGCGAACGTGGGGACGTACCGCGACGCCGCGACGTCGAGCGCGTAGGCGGGGCAGGAGAAGTTCGCGTCCGAGTTCAGCGTGGAGAACGCATGGGCCGCAGAGGCGTACCGCGACAGCGGGTACGCCGCGGCGACGAGAGCCGCCTTCGACCGGCTGATGCCGAAGTTGGTCGCGATCGTCGACACGTAGCTCGACGCGTCGACCGGGCCTGCGAGCGGGACGGTCGCGCCCTGCGTCACGCTGAGACCCAGGGTCGTGAAGATCCGCTCCTCCTGGGTGTTCGACCCGTTGACGATCGGCACGCGGTGGAAGCGACCGCTCGCGACGGCCGTGCCGACCGACTCGCGCAGGACGGCCCCGTCCACGTACCCCGGGGTGATGGAGACCGGGGCGTTGGCGACCAGCACGTCGACAGGAACCTGACGCAGGCAGTCGGCCGACTGGTCCGCGCACCCGACGGCGGACGCGCTGGCCCGGCCGGCAGCCTCGGCCTCGGCGAGCGTCTGCTGCTCGAGCGCGAAGGCCCCGCTCTGGATCACCGCGCGGTGGAACAGCCCCTTCGCCCCCGGCGACGCGAGCTGCGCGAGCACCGAGAGCCCCCCGGCGGACTGGCCGGCGATCGTGACGTTCCCCGGGTCGCCGCCGAACTGCGCGACGTTCTCCCGGACCCACCGGAGCGCCGCCTGCTGGTCCTGGTAGCCGAAGTTCCCGGTCGGGCCGCCGGGCGTGCCGGCGAGCGCCGGGTGGGCGAGAAAGCCGAGCAGCCCGAGCCGGTAGTCGACCGTCACGACGACGGCGCCCTCGCCCGCGAGCTTCGACGCGTCGTAGTCCGCGCCCTCGCCGATCGAGAGCCCGCCACCGTGGAACCAGACGATCACGGGCAGCGCACCTGACGCCCCCGGGTCACGGTGCGGCACCGTGACGTTGAGGTACAGGCAGTCCTCGCTCTGCCCGTACGGGCTCGGCGGAGCCTGCGGGCAGACCGGGGGGAAGGTCGTCGCGTCGCGGGTCGTGGACCAGCGCGCGGGAGGCTGCGGGGGCGTCCAGCGGAGCTCGCCGACGGGCGGCGCCGCGTACGGGACGCCGCGGAACTCGACCCCCGAGGCGGTCACGACGCCGCGGAGTGCTCCGTCGGCGGTCTGCACGACCGGAGGCGGGGCGGTCGCGCCGACGCGGCTCGACGCCGTCGGCCCGGTCGTGGCGGCGTGGGCGGTGGGGACGATCGACGCCCAGCAGGCGACGAGGACGACGATCGCCGCGGCGATCGCGAGGGCCGGGCGGACGACGTGCGCCCGGGTGCGCGGAGCTCGGTGTGCGGGGTGAGTGTTCATGAGCCCACGCTGTCGTCCCGCCCACCGGAAAGCGCCCGTGCCGCACCCTGGTGCCCGCCCCGGGGTCCACGGGCGCTCGTCGGCGGTGCAGCTCGCCCGCGAGCACGTCGACCTCGAGACCAGACGGGCGCCGACCCCCTCCGTCGCGCCACGCTCCGCCGGGGCGTCGCCGCTCGCCGTCCGTCAGACGAACCCGAAGACCGGAGGGAACACGACGGCGACGATCGCCGCCCACGCGGCGTACACCGGCAGGAACCGGGTCTGCCACGCCACGAGGTCGGCGAACGGTCGTCGCCCGCGCAGGAACGCCGTCGCGAGGACGGCGGACCACACGAGGTGCACGAGCAGGAGCAGGTTGAGCCCGAGCGCGGCGGCCTTGTTGGGGCTGACGCCGAACTCCGCGATGCGCGTGAGCATCGCGGTGAGCGCGACGGCGTCGACCGCGAGCGCCGCGACGACGAGGACGACCTGGAGCCCGTCGAAGAACGACCGCGGCGCGAGCGGGTCGCGCGCCGAGACGGAGTACAGCAGCAGGCACAGGACGAGCACGAGGATCGCGTCCATGAGGATGAGCAGCTCGCGGTCGACGGCCGCGAGGTTCCCCGCGGTCGCGAGGACGACGAACACGGCGAGCAGCATGACGAGCGTCAGCGGCGTGAAGACGCGCGTGAGGACGGGCGCGATGTTCTCGACGACGTTCTGCTTGGCCTCGACGAGCCACGCGGCGACGATCAGCGCCGCCGGGACGCACAGCGGCAGGATCCAGTCCTCGAGGTAGGGCTCGAGGTCGACGTCGGCGAGGGAGAAGACGCCCGCGGTGAGGCCGAGCAGGACGCCGCCGCCGAGCGCGAGCAGCGTGTAGTACACGGCGAGCTCGCCGGTGAAGCGCGCGAAGTCCATGCGGCGCGCGTCCGAGCGCCAGCGGCCCCCGACGTACGCGAGCCCGACGACGGCCCACAGCGTCACGGGCGCGGCGAGCGCCGCGAGCACCAGGGTCGAGCCCGTGGGCTCGAACGGGTACACGTTGAGCACGACGCCGAGCACCACGAACGGCACGGCGAGCGCCCCGACGATCCGCGCGGTGACCTGTCGCTTCCACGCGAGGTAGGCCGTGAGGAACGGCAGGACGAGGAGCCCGACGTTGAGCGCGACCGTCATCTCGTCGAGGACCGCCGTCGCGACCTTGACCGCGACGCCCGCCGCGACGGCGAGCCCGAGCACGACCGCGAGCTCGCGCCACGACCGCGTGCGGCCGGGCTGCTCGCCGACGAGGACGAGCTGCTTCCACAGCCGCTCGGAGTGCTCCTGCGCGAACTCGCGCGACAGGTCGTCGAGCGTGCCCATGCGCTTCACCGCGACGAGGAACGCCTCGTCGTCGTCGAGACCGGTCGCGCGCAGGTCCTCGACCCGCTCGCGCAGGTGGTCCTCCATCTCGTCGACGTCCGACGCGGAGATGGCCTCACGGCGACGGACGTACCCGCGCCACTGGTCGATCTGGGCCTCGAGCGCGGCGTGCGGGCCGGGGCTCGCCCCGTCGGTCGGCGCGGTCGCGGCGCCCATCAGGCCCACCCCTCCGCGACGCGCGGCGGGGTCAGCAGCCCGTCCTGCGCCGTGCGCCAGACCTGGTGGAGCGCGTGCGCGACGACGTCCCACTGCGCCTGGCGCTCGACGAGCGCCTCGCGTCCGGCCGGGGTGATCGCGTAGTGCTTGCGGCGCCGCCCGACGTCGGACGTGCCCCACGACGCCTCGACGAACCCGAGCCGCTCCAGCCGGTGCAGCAGCGGGTACAGCATGCCGTCGGTCCACTGCATGCGACCGCCCGAGAGCTCGTCGACGCGCTTGAGGATCGCGTACCCGTACGACTCGCCGTCGGCGAGGATCCCGAGCACGAGCGGGGTGGCCGACGCGGCCACGAGGTCCTTGTCGATACGCATGGCACTCCTATGCCTAGTTCTTCTAGGGGTACTGACCCTAGCAGATCTAGGGTTGGATGCCGTCGGCGGCGACGGACGGGGAGGCGATGGCACGACGACGGGCCTGGCGGAGGGACTGGGGGACCACGATCGCCCTCGTGCTCGTCGCCCTGTTCCCCGTAGCGGTCCTGGGGGCGCTGCGGACCTGGCGACTGGACGACCGGGGGGAGCTCTCGGCGACCGGCCTCCTGTGGACGGGCGTCGGGGTCGTCGTCCTGGCCGCCGTGGTGGGTGTCGTCGTCGGTGGAGCTCGCGGCGCTCGACCTCTTCGAGGTGGAGGAGCTGTTGACGCTCCGGCTCACGCGAGGTGACGCCCGCCTCGAGGTCGCCGTGCAGGGACTCGTCGGCTCGCGCGCGTGGGGCCACCGCGGTGCCCGCGACGGGCTCGACGAGGTGCTTCGCGCCCTCGGCTACGCGATCCGGCCCACTGCCGACACGGAGCCGGGTCGTCCGGGCCGCGTCGCGGAGCAGCCTCAGGGCTAGCGTGGTCCCACGGACGCGCGCCGCCCGGTCGGCCCGCGGAACGACAGGGGAGGGCCCATGCCTCGCACGTACCTCTTCGCCCTGACCGACGGCGGCGGGACGGTCCCGCCCGAGGTGGGGGCCGTGCGTCGGCTCGTGGAGCGCGGGCACCGCGTCCGCGTGCTGGCCGAGGACTCGATGGCGCCCGAGGTGCGAGCGACGGGCGCGACGCTCGTCCCGTGGGCCACCGCGCCGAACCGCCCCGACCGGGACCCGGCGCACGACCCCCTCAAGGACTGGGAGGCGTCGAGCCTGCTCGCGCAGGCGCGCGACATGGGGGACCGCATGATCGCCGGCCCGGCTCCGGACTACGCGCACGACGTCCTCGGCGCCGTCGACGCCGAGCAGCCCGACCTCGTCGTCACGTCCGTCTTCGCGTTCGGCGCGATGGTCGCGGCGCAGTCGCGCGGGATCCCGTTCGACGTCCTGATCCCCAACGTCTACGCCCTGCCCACCCCGGGCCGCACGCCGTTCGGGGCCGGGCTGAAGCCGGCGCGCGGCCCGTTCGGCCGGGTGCGCGACCGCGCGATGACGGGCCTCTCGACGCGCGTGTTCGACCGCTTCACGCGCGACCGGCTCAACGCCCTGCGCGCCGACCTCGGCCTCGACCCGCTCGCGCGCTCGTGGGAGCAGATGAGCGCCGCGAGGCGCCAGCTCGTCATGACGAGCCCGGCGTTCGACCTCCCCGGCCCGCTCCCGGCGAACGCCCGGTACGTGGGGCCCGTGCTCGACGACCCAGCGTGGGCCGACGACGTCCCGTGGGCCGCGCCCCCGGGCGACGACCCGCTCGTCCTCGTCGCGCTGTCGTCCACGTTCCAGGACCAGGCCGCGCTCCTGCGGCGGATCGTCGCGGCGCTCGCGACGCTGCCCGTGCGTGGCGTCGTCACGACCGGCCAGGGGCTCGCGCCCGACGCGGTACCGGGCGCGGCGAACGTCACCGTGGTCGCGTCCGCTCCCCACCACGTCGTGCTGCGCGACGCCGCGCTCGTCGTCACGCACGGCGGGCACGGCACGCTCCTCAAGGCGTTCGCGGCGGGCTGCCCCGTCGTCGTGCTGCCGCACGGGCGCGACCAGGGCGACAACGCCGTGCGCGTCACGCTGCGCGGCGCGGGCGTCGCGCTCTCGCGGAAGGCGTCGGACGAGAAGGTCGCGCGCGCCGTCCGGCAGGTCCTCGACGACCCCGCGTACCGGCGCCGGGCCGCCGCGCTCGGCGACGCGGTCCGGCGCGACGCCGAGCACAGCACGCTCGTCGCCGAGCTCGAGGACCTCGCACCCTGACCTGTCAGCCCTGGGCGGGGCGCGCGTGGGCCAGCGCCCACTCGAGCGCGTGGTCGGCGATCTCCTCCCAGCCCTCCTGCGACGTCATGAGATGGGCCTTCCCGGGGTAGGTCTCGTGCTCCGTCACCGTGCCCTCGCCGTGGTACTTCGCGGCGTTCGACCGCTGCACCGACGGCGGCATGATGTGGTCCTCCTCGCCGGAGAGGAACAGCAGCGGCGCACGACCGGCGTTCGCGTAGTCGACCCAGATGTCCTGCGGCCCGGGCTGGAAGTTCGCCAGGACGCTGTTCCACAGGATGCCGCCGGACGCGGGGATCGCGTACCGCTCGTAGACGCGGCGCGCCTGCTCGGGCGTGAACCCGACGTTCGTGAACGCGTACTGGAACTGCTCGAACGTGAGGGGCACGGCCTTGTGGCGGTTGGCGGGCGAGCGCAGCACCGGGAACGTCGAGCGGACCTGGGAGAGCGGGATGGTCCGCACGCCCTCGGTCGGCGCCGAGTTGAGCGCGACGCCCGCGGCGCCGAGGCCGTGGTCGAGCAGCACCTGGGTGAACGCGCCGCCCGCCGAGTGGCCGATGATGATCGGCGGCGTCTCGACCTCCTTGACGACAGCCTCCAGGTGCTCGACGACGGCCTGCGCGGTGAGCCGGACGAGCGGCGACGGGTCGGCGTTGAGCGACTCGACCTCGACCTCCAGGCCGGGGTACGCCGGGGTGAGGACGCGGTACCCCTGCGCCTCGTAGCGGCTCTTCCAGTCCTCCCAGCTGCGGGGGGTCATCCAGAAGCCGTGGACCAGGACGATGGTGTCGGGAGAGGTGGTCATGCCTCCGACGCTAGGGACGGCAGCGTGCCGGGCGCATCGGTCACGTGACTGCTGTGGACGCCGGGCACCTCGCGACGGGATCATGCTCGGGTGCGGGAGCTCGTCGGGAGGGCGGCGGAACGTCGGGCGTTGCACGACGCCCTGACCTCGGCGCGCGCGGGCGGCGTCCGCGTCGTGCTCCACGGCGAGCCCGGGATCGGCAAGACGTCCCTCCTCGACGACCTGGTCGCGACCGCGCGGGCCGAGGGGGTGCTCGCACTACGGTGCGTGGGCGTGCCGTCCGAGACGCACGTCCCCTACGCGGCGCTGCACCAGCTCCTCCAGCCCCTCCTCACCGAGCCCGCGCCCGACGCGCGCACCGCGCTCGTGCGGCGCGTCGTCGGGGCCGTCGCCACGCGCGACGACCCGACCGGTCCCGCGCCCGAGCCGGTCGCCGTCGCGCTCGCCACGCTGGACCTGCTGCGCGAGCGAGCCGCGGCGACCCCGCTGCTGCTCGGCGTCGAGGACGTCCAGTGGCTCGACGCGTCGAGCGCGCTCGTGCTCGCGTTCGTCGCCCGCCGGATCGACGACGACCCGGTGCTGCTCGCCTGCTCGAGTCGCGAGCCGCTGCACCCGCCGCTCGACGACGTCCTGTTCCTCCCCGTGGACCTCGCGCCGCTCGACGAGGACGCCGCAGCGGTGCTCGCGCGCCACGCCGCCCCCGACCTCCACCCCGTCCTGCGCGACCGGCTCCTGACCGAGGCGCAGGGCAACCCGCTCGCGATCGTCGAGCTCGCGCGGGCCTGGCGCCGGCTGCCCGACGGCGCACTGGTCACCTCCCCCGTGCCCGTCACCGCGCGGGTCGAGGCGGCGTTCGCCGCGCGGGTCGACGGCCTGCCCGCCGACTGTCGCACCCTGCTCCTGCTCGCGGCCCTCCACCCGGTCGACGGGCGGACGGGCGAGCTCGTCGCCGCGGCCCGCGCGCTCGGGCACGACGTCCGGGACACGCTCGCCCTCACGCCCGCCGTCGACGCCGGGCTCGTCGCCGTCGCGCCGCACGCCGTCACGTTCCGCCACCCCCTCGTCCGCGCCGCCGTCCACAGCCGGGCCGGGACGGCCGCGCGACGCGACGCCCACGCCGCCCTGGCGGGAGTGACGACCGATGTCGACCGCGCGGCCTGGCACCGCGCCTGGGCCGCGACCGCTCCCGACGAGACGGTCGCCGGGGCGCTCGAGTCGAGCGCCGACCGCGCGCGACGGCGCGGTGCCGTCCTCGAGTCGGTCGCGACGCTCGAGCTCGCCGCGGCGCACACACCCGACCCCGCCGTCCGTGGGCGGCGCCTGGTGCGTGCCGCCTTCCACGCGTCCGACGTGGGGCACGACGCCGCCCTCGCCCGCCTGCTCGACGAGGCGGACGTCCTCCCGCTCGCGGAGTCCGACCGTGCCCGGGCGACCTGGCTGCGGTACCGGCCTCAGGACGCCGTCGGCGACTTCGAGCGGATGTCGCGGCTCGTCGAGGTGCTGGGCGACCTCCACGCCGCGGGCCAGGCCGAGGCCGCGCTCGACTCGCTCGCACCGGCGGCGGACATCGCCTTCTGGCGCGGTGTCGAGCCGCGGTGCCGCGACCTGTTCTGCGGCGCCGTCGAGCGCCTCACGTCCACCCCCGACCCCCGTCTGCTCGCGGCGCTCGCGCTGACCGCGCCGGTGTCGCGCTCGCAGACCGTCCGCCTCGGCGTCGCCGCGCTCGGCGCGGGGTCGATCACGGACGCCGAGGCGCTCGCCCTCGCCGGACGCGCGGCCTCGGTGGTCGGCGACGTCGGGGGCGGCACGGCGCTGCTCGGGAGGGCGATCCGGCC
This sequence comes from Cellulosimicrobium protaetiae, assembly GCF_009708005.2. NCBI lineage: Bacteria > Bacillati > Actinomycetota > Actinomycetes > Micrococcales > Promicromonosporaceae > Cellulosimicrobium > Cellulosimicrobium protaetiae. The sequence continues at coordinate 452,077 of NZ_CP052757.1, forward strand.
GCTGCACACCCAGGGCCGTCTCGGTCTGCTCACGGCCAGCCTCGTGACCTATGCCTGGAACTGCTGGCACCTGGGGCGCTGGGCCGACGCCGCCGTGGCGGCCGAGGAGGTCCGCGACGTCGGACGCGCCCGCGAGCGCCCCCTCGTCTCGGCCGTCCTCGTCGAGTCGCTGCTCCTCGCCGTGCGCGGCGACGGCGACGAGGCGCTCCGGGCCTGGGGGAGCACGCAGGACGCCGTCGCCGCCACGGGGTCGCCCACGCTCACGGCGGTCGCGACGTGCGCCCGCGCCACGGCCCTGCTCGTGCTCGACCGGGTCGACGAGGCGTACGAGGCGCTGCGGCCCGGCTTCGAGGACGTCGACCACGACCGGCGCCCGGAGTCGGTCGCGAGCCTGCACCACGGCATCCTGCCCCTGTACGCCGACGCCGCCCGGCGCGCGGGCCGCGAGGCGGCCGCCCGCGCCGCCGTCGAGCCGCTGCGCGCCACCCTGCGGCAACACGGGTCGCCGCTGCTCGCCGCGTCGGTCTCCTACGCCGACGCCGTGCTCGCCCCGGAGGACGACGCCGAGCCTCTCCTGCGCGCTGCGGGCGACGATCTCGCGGGCTGGCCGTTCCTGCGAGCCCGGGCGCGGCTCGCGCACGGCCGGTGGCTGCGGCGGCAGCGCCGGGTCGCCGAGTCGCGCGCCGTCCTGCGGGCGGCGCGCGACGGCTTCGACGCGCTCGGCGCGGTCCCGTGGTCGCAGGCGGCGCGCCAGGAGCTCCGGGCCGCGGGGGAGTCGGTGGCCGGGTCGACCGCGTCGTCGCTCGCGCTGCTCACCGCCCAGGAGCGCGAGATCGTCGCGCTCGCGGCGCAGGGACTCACCAACCGGGAGATCGGCAACCGGCTCTACCTGTCACCCCGGACGGTCGGGTCGCACCTGTACCACGTGTTCCCCAAGCTGGGCGTCGCGTCGCGGTCCGAGCTCGCCCGTGCGCTGGACGACGGGAGGGGAGGCGGCGCCGGAGCCGGGTGACCCCGGTCGCGGCGCCGCCGTTGTCCCCGGTCAGGCGACGGCGGTCGCCTCGAGCTCGACGAGCTGTCCGGAGACCGCCAGGCGGGTCACCCCGAGCATCGTCGTCGCCGGGGCCACGCGCGCGGCCCCGAGCCGTGCGGCGAGCACCCCGTAGTGCTGGAAGAGCGCGTCGACGTCCGTCGTGTAGACGTTCAACCGGACGACGTCCGCGAGCGTCATGCGCGCCTCCGCCAGCACCGACTCCAGGTTGTCCAGGCTCAGGGTGAGCTGCGCGGCGAGATCCCCGTCGTGCTGGGGACGACCCTCGTGCGACATCGCCGTCTGCCCGGAGCAGTACAGGGTCCGGGTCTGCCCGGAGACCAGCACCGCCTGGTCGAACCCCAGGCCCTTCGACCACTCCACGGGGTTGATCGCCTCTCGTTCCAGCGTCATCGCGACTCCGTCCGTCCGTTCGTGCCCGGGCGCGCGTCGACCCTGGTGGCCGACGTCCCGCACGCCCGTCCTCCGAGCCTCGTGGGGATAGACGACACCCCCTGTCATGTATCGCGGTACGTTTCTCGGGTGCGCGCCGACCGGCTGGTCTCCCTGGTGCTGCTGCTGCGGCAGCGTGGCCGCCTGTCCGCGACCGTCCTGGCGCGCGAGCTCGAGGTGTCGACGCGGACGGTCCTGCGCGACGTCGAGGCGCTCTCCGCCGCGGGCGTGCCGATCTACGCCGAGCGCGGCCGGCACGGCGGATTCGCGCTCCTGCCCGGGTTCCGCACGGAGCTCACGGGCCTCAACCCGGACGAGGCGCTCGCCGTGCTCGCCGCGTCGGGGCGTGGCGAGCACGTGCTCGGCCTCGGACCCGCGCTCGCGTCGGCCGTCCGCAAGATCGTCGACGCTCTTCCCGAGGCCCACCGCGACGCCGCCGACCACGCGGCCCGACGGATCCTCGTCGAGCCGGCGATCGACCTGCTCGCTCGCCGTCAGGCAGCCGAGGAGATCCCCGCGGCAGTCCTGCACGAGGTCCGGCGTGCCGTGCTCGACGGACGGAGGCTCCGGATCCGCTACGCCGCCGTCGACCGGCCGCCGACCTCGCGCGAGGTCGACCCGGTGGGCATGGTCACCTCCCGCGGCACGGGCTACCTGCTCGCCACCGTCGGCGGGTCCGACCGTACCTACCGGCTGTCCCGGATCCTTGCCGCCGAGGCGCTCGCCGAACCGGCGGACCGGCCCGACGTCGTCGACCTCGATCAGCTCTGGCGCGAGCGCAGCGCCCGGTTCCGGGCAGGTGACGACCAGGTCGTCGCGCGCGTCCGGCTCGTGCCGGACCGCCGGGAAGCGCTCGTGGGCACCGCGGTCTCCGTCCACGCCGAGTCCGTCGCCGACGACGGCCTGCTGGTGCTCGACGTCACCTTCCAGGACCTCCGGCACGCCGTCTGGGCGGTGTGGCAGCTCGGGCCCGACGCCGAGGTCCTGGACCCGGGACCGCTGCGGGACCTGCTGCGGGACCGCGCCGTCGCGACCGCCCGACGCTACGAGGCACCCGGCGCCACGGCAGAAGGACGGCCCCGCCGCGGACGGCGCGGCGGGGCCGTCGTCGAGCCCGGGCGGGACCAGGTGGTCCCGCCCGGGGTCGTGCACGGGTCTCCCGGAGGAGGGTCGGGCTACCCGGCGTAGGTCTCGAGCTCGGCGACGCGGGGCGTGCCCGACGCGCCGGTGATCTCGAGGTTGATCTTCTTGAGCGACGTCGCGGGGAACGTGATGGTCCCCGCTCCGGATCCCGTCTTCAGGACGGCGCCCGTGTCGTTGTTCACGAGGCGCCACGTCCCGATGCTGCCCCCGCCCGCGGCCTCCTTGACGACGACCCGGCCGACGGTCGTCGCGGTGCCCCACTTGACGGAGATGGTCCCCGTCGAGCCGCTGGGCGACCACCAGGTCGCGGTGCTGCCGTCGATCGCGTTGCCGTAGCTCGTCCCGCTGCCCTTGCTCGAACCGTCCGCGCCGGCCCCGATGCTGAGGTTGGTGCCCGACGGCGGGTCGGTCGGGTCGGTCGGGTCCGTCGGGTCGGTGGGGTCCGTCGGGTCGGTCGGGTTCGTCGGCTCGCCGCCGAAGGTGACCCGGAGCGAGCCGTCCGCCGCGAACGACCAGCCGAGCTCGCCGTCGTAGGCGGAGCACGCCGACCCGTTCGAGCCGGACCAGAACGAGTTCCCGCCCGCGTTCGTGCCGACCGTCTTGTCGTTCGCCCCGGAGTCGCACGACACGTTGCCGCTGAAGCGGTGGGTCCCGGCGTCGAAGCTGAAGTTGCGCTCCTCGTTGCCGACCGCGACGTTGCCGCTGACCGTGATGGAGCCCGGGTTCGAGTTGTAGGTGAACCCGTGCTTGCCGTTGTCCACGGCGAACGAGTTCCGCACGACGTGGTCGACCTTGATGTCCTCGCCACCGAGCTTGTACCCGTTGCGGTCGCCGTTGCCGGCCTGGCCGCCGTCGGACAGCGTGCCGTTCTCGTAGGCGAGCGAGTCCTCGATGGTCACCGCACCGATGGGCCCGGTGTCGGACTTCGTGTACAGGTCCCAGCCGTCGTCGATGTTGTTGTGGGCGACGGTGTCACGGAACACGTTGCCCGGACCCGACGTGAGCTTCGCGGCGAAGCCGTCCGCGTCCTCGCCGTCGGAGTCCGCGTTGTCGTGCGACTCGCTGCTGACGACGAGGTTGTTCGACGGCCACTCGCTCGCCGGGGCGCCCGCCACGAGGCGGGAGAGCTGGAGGCCCGTGTCGTGGTTGTAGCGGGTCACGACGCGCTCGACGACGTTGTCGCTGCCGCCGAGCAGGATGCCGTTGTCGCCCGCGTGCTCGACCACGATGCCGTAGACGTGCCACCAGTCGCCGCCGATCGCGAGACCGCGGTTCGCCGGGTCCTCCGCCTGCGCCGAGAAGTTCAGCACCGGCCGCTCACCGGGGTACGCCGACAGCAGGGTGCGGTCGCCCGACGTTCCGTCGTTGCCCGGCTCGATCGTGACGGTCGACGACAGGTCGTACCTTCCGCCGCGCAGGAAGATCTCGCCGCCCGAGGCGACGCGCTCGATCGCGACAGGGAGCGTCGTCGGCGCCGACAGCGTGCCGGCCGCGCTCGCGGTGCCGTTCGGCGCGACGTAGATCGTCTCGGCGCTCGGCTCCGGCGGGTCCGTCGGGTCGACCGGACCCGGGTCTGTCGGGTCGGTGGGGTCCGTCGGGTCGGTGGGGTCGGGGTCCGGCGTCTGCGGCGTGCACGAGCCGTCGGAGACCCTGAGCCCCTTGTTCGCGCCGGCGGTCTGGTTCACGAGGTTCGGCACGCAGCTCGCCCCGTCGAGCGTGTAGGAGTAGGGGATGCTGACCGACGTCGTCGAGGTCAGGTTCGGGCCGGCCGGCTGGATGTCACCGCTCGGGCTCGACCACGTGACGTTGTCGAGCACGTTCCCGGCGACCTGCCAGGTGCCCTTCTGGTCGGTGTAGAACGTGCCGAGGACGTCCTTCGAGTCCTCGAAGTAGTTGTTCTCGACCTTCGCCCTCGCCCCGGCCCGCGAGTTGATCCCGGACTCGTTGAGGTGCACGTAGTGGTTGTTGTAGATGTGGGCGACGCCGCCGCGCAGCAGCGGCGTGCGCGAGTCGAGGTTCTCGTACTTGTTGTGGTGGAACGTCACGAACCCGTTGGACGTGTCGCTCTCGCTCGAGCCGATGAGGCCGCCGCGGCCGGAGTTGCGCAGGATGCTGTAGGACAGGGTCACGTACTGGACGCCCGCCTTCATGTCGAACAGTCCGTCGTAGCCCTCGGACTCCCCGCCCGACGCCTCGAGCGTCACGTGGTCCACCCACACGTTGCGGACGCCGCTCTCCATGCCGATCGCGTCGCCGCCGTTCGACGTGGGAGAGCCGGACTTCTTGACGTTCTTCACGGTGACGTTCTGGATGATGATGTTGCTGGCCTCGCGGAGGTGGATGCCCAGCTGGTCGAACGTCGCTCCGTTGCCGACGCCGACGATCGTCACGTTGCTGATCTGCTTGAGCTCGATCACGCCGGCGGCCGTGTTGCAGCTGTCGCCCGAGACCTTGGCCGTGTTGCCGTGGTTGATGGTGCCCTCGACCTCGATGACGATCGGGGTGTCGTCGCTGGCCCTGCTGCACAGGGCCGCGTGGATCTGGGTGCCGGTCGTGGCGCGGACGGTCTGGCCGCCGGCGCCACCGGTCGTGCCGCCGTTCTGGGTCGCGTAGCCGGTCGGGCTGCCGGTCACGGCCGCGCTCGCGGTCGTGGTCAGGGCCGTCACGCCCATCGTGGCCGCCAGGGTCGTCGCGGCGGTGGCCGCGAGCAGTCGTCGTGCGACGGGTCGTCTCATCGTGGTGCCTCACCTTTCGTCATCGAACCGGGGGCAGTGCGTGGTGACTCGCGGTCCCAGGTCCGCGCCGGCGTCGGTCGACGCGGCGACCTCCTCCGAACGCGGGCGGGCGCTGGGTCGTGCGCCCTGCGCAGGCCCCGACGACGACGTCGGGCAGCCCGCCTCGACGAGCTCGTCAAGGCACCCGGAAGAGATGGAGACGTGGGTAACCGGTTTCTCGATCCTAGGATACCGGTTTCCCATGACGCAACCCCGACGCGCTTGGACTGTTCATGACCAGGCGATGACACTGGTTCGAGGAAGCGAACACCGGGCAAGCCTTCACGGGCGACGCGACCACGCGGGGCGCCGGAGGCCGGAACCACGAAGTCCCAGCCGGAGACGAGAAAGTCCCGGTCAGGACCTGCCTGACCGGGACTTCGTCACGTGCGCGAGGGGGGACTTGAACCCCCACGCCCTTTCGGACACTGGCACCTGAAGCCAGCGCGTCTGCCATTCCGCCACTCGCGCGTGCCGCAGAAGACTAGCACGACGCACGAGGACGCCTGGAACCGCGCGGCCGGACGTGACGGCCGCCACGTGCCGTCCGTCGCGCACCCCCACAGGCACCGACGGCTGCGCGCCCGACGTTCACACGGTCCACCACGAACGCGCCACATCCGTCCGGAGATCGTGCGACGAATCGGGCCTCCGGCGCAGACGTGATCGATACGATCTAGGTAGTCTGCCCGGGACGCGGGCGTGCACGAGGGGGCCACGGGGAGCACGGCCGACGGGGCAGACGAGAACCATGCGGCACGAGCCGCGGCACGATCGAGCACGAGGGAGGAGGTGGCATGGGAGTCCTGGACCGCTTCGAGAAGGGCGTCGAGCGCGTGGTGAACAACGCGTTCGCCAAGGTCGGGCGCAGCGAGGTCAAGCCCGTCGAGCTGGCGAGCGCGCTGCGGCGCGAGGTCGACGACCGCGCCGCCGTCGTCGACCGCGAGCGCACGGTCGTGCCCAACGAGTTCACCATCGAGCTGTCGGTGGACGACTTCGGCCAGGTCGAGGGGTGGGGCGCGGAGACGCTCGCCGACGAGCTGGCGTCGAACGTCACGCAGTACGCGGCGTCGCAGCACTACGCGTTCGTCGGCCCCGTCAGCGTGAGCTTCGAGCAGAACGACGTGCTCGACGTCGGGCGCTTCCAGCTCCGCTCGGCGAGCGTGCGCGGCAACGTCGCCCCCGCGACGTCCGCGTCCCCGAGCACCCGGCACCCGCTCGTCGACATCGACGGGCAGCGCTACCTGCTCACGGGCCCGGTCACCGTCATCGGCCGCGGCTCGGAGGCCGACATCGTCGTCGACGACCCGGGCGTCTCGCGCCGCCACCTCGAGATCCGCGTGACCCCCGAGGGCGTCATCGCGAGCGACCTCGGCTCGACCAACGGCCTGTTCGTCGAGGGCCACCAGGTCCCGGCCGCGACGCTGCTCGACGGCAACTCCCTGACGATCGGCCGTACCCGCATCATGTTCTGGACCGGCGCGTCCGACAACGAGGAGTGGTGATCCGGCCCGCATGACCGATCTCACGTTCACCCTGCTGCGGCTGGGCTACCTGGTGCTGCTCTGGGTGTTCGTGCTCTCCGCGATCGGGGTGCTGCGGCGGGACCTGTACGGCACCAAGATCACTCCGCGCCGCGGCCGCAAGGACTCCGCGCAGGCCGCGCGCCCGACGTCGGGCCCCACGCCGGCGGCCGCGCCGGAGCCCGCCCGGGCGGCGGCGGGGCCTTCGCGGCTCGTCGTCACCGCAGGCCCGCTGACCGGCACGACGATCCCCCTCACGACGTCGTCGATCCTCATCGGCAGGGCGCCGAGCTGCACGCTCGTGCTCGACGACGACTACTCCTCGTCGCGCCACGCGCGCATCTTCCCGCAGCACGGGTCCTGGTTCGTCGAGGACCTCGGCTCCACCAACGGCACCTACGTCGAGGACCAGCGCATCGGCCAGGTGACGCCGCTGGGCCCGGGGACGCGGGTGCGGATCGGTCAGTCCGTCGTCGAGCTGCAGAGGTAGCCCGCAGTGAACATCGCCCTGCGCTACGCCGCGCGCTCCGACGTCGGGCTCGTGCGCTCCAACAACCAGGACTCCGGCTACGCGGGCCCGCACCTGCTGGTCGTCGCGGACGGCATGGGCGGTCACGCGGGGGGCGACGTCGCCTCCTCCATCGCCATCGCGGCGCTCGCGCCGCTCGACGGCGAGTCGCACGGCCCCGACGACGCGCTGGCGGAGCTCGAGCGCTCGATCGACCACGCGCGCCAGGACCTCGTCGAGCGCAGCGTGACCGACCCCGAGCTCGTCGGCATGGGCACGACCGTGACCGCGATCCTGCGCGCGGGCAACAAGCTCGCGATGGCGCACCTCGGCGACTCGCGCGCATACCTGCTGCGTGACGGCGAGCTCACCCAGGTCACGACCGACCACACGTTCGTGCAGCACCTCGTGGACACGGGCCGCATCTCGCCCGACGAGGCGGAGACCCACCCGCAGCGCAACGTCGTCATGCGCGTGCTCGGCGACTTCGACATCGACCTCACGCCGGACATGTCGGTGCGCGAGGCGAAGCCGGGGGACCGCTGGCTCCTGTGCTCCGACGGCCTCTCGGGCTTCGTCAGCCCGGAGACCATCGCCCAGACGCTCGCGGACACGCCCGACGTCGACGAGTGCGCGGACCACCTGCTGCAGCTCGCGCTGCGCGCCGGGAGCACGGACAACGTGACCGTCGTGGTGGCGGACGTCGTCGACGTCGACGGGCTGCCCGACGGTTCCGCGCCCGGGACGGGCGCGCAGGTCGTCGGATCGGCCGCGATCGACCGCGACGCCCCGACGTCGGCCGCGGACGGGCCCGCGGCGCGCGCCGCGGCGCTCATGGCGAGCGCGAAGGCCGCCGCGACGGAGGACCCCGCCACGAACGACGCATCGGAGCCCGAGGCGGGCGACGCGGCGCCGGGCGAGACCTCGGGCGAGGGCGACGACGACGTGCGGCCCGGTCGCGCGCCCCGCCGCTGGGTCACGGTCGTCGCGATCCTGCTCGTCGTCGCCGGCCTGGGCGTGGCCGCGTGGGCGGGCTACCGCTGGACGCAGACGCAGTACTACGTCGGTGTCGCCGACGGCCAGGTCGCGGTGTTCCGCGGCATCCCGGAGAACGCGGGGCCGGTCACGCTGTCGACGCCGATCGAGCTCACGGGGACGCGCGTCGCGGACCTGCCGGGCTACGTCGTCGACCGCCTGGAGACCACGATCCCGGCGGAGTCTCTCGACGACGCGCGGGCGCGTGCGGAGCGCCTCGTGGCCGACGCCGCAGCGGACACCTCGACCGGCACGACGGACGAGCCCACCGACACCTCGACGGAGGAGTCGACCGGCTCCTCGGAGCCGGAGGCGCCCGCGGTGACCCCGGCACCCACCGACGGCGCGGGCTCGGGGGCCTGATGGCCACGGTGGAGACCACCGAGGTGCGCCCCGGCCGGGGCGCGGAGCTCGGTCTGCTCGTCCTCGCGCTCGCGCTGGGCATCGGGGCGTACGCGCTCGTGGGCCTCCAGCTCACGGGCGAGCTCCCGGGCCGCTTCTACCTGTACAGCATCGGCACCGTGGTCCTCGCGGGGGCCGCCCACGTGCTGCTGCGGTTCAAGGCGCCGTACGCGGACCCGGTGATCCTGCCGATCGCGGTCGCGCTCAACGGCATCGGCCTCGCCATGATCTTCCGCCTCGACCTCGGTTCGCAGGTCACGGGCGGCACCCAGGACCTCGCCCCGCGCCAGCTCCAGTGGACCGCGCTCGGCATCCTCTGCGCGTTCGCCGTGATCTGGTTCCTGCGCGACCACCGCACCCTGCGCCGCTACACGTACACCGCGATGATCGCGGGCATCGTGCTCGTCGCGCTGCCGCTCGTCCCGGGCCTGGGCACGCGCATCAACGGCGCGCAGATCTGGATCAACGTCTTCGGCTTCTCGCTGCAGCCCGCCGAGTTCGCGAAGATCGCCTTCGCGATCTTCTTCGCTGGCTACCTCGTGACGAACCGGGACACGCTCGCGCTCGCCGGGCCCAAGGTGCTCGGCCTGCAGCTCCCGCGCCTGCGCGACCTCGGGCCGATCATCATCGTCTGGCTCGTCTCGCTCGCCATCCTCGTGTTCGAGCGCGACCTCGGCACGTCCCTGCTGTTCTTCGGCCTGTTCGTCGCGATGCTGTACATCGCGACCGAGCGCGTGAGCTGGGTCGTCATCGGTCTGCTGCTCATCGCGGTCGGCGCGGTCCTCGCGGCGTCGACGTTCGGCCACGTGCAGGCGCGCGTCGACGTGTGGCTGCACCCGTTCGTCCCCGAGATCTACGGCCGCAGCCCCGGCGGCTCCGGCCAGCTCGTGGGCGGTCTGTTCTCGCTCGGCAACGGCGGCCTGTTCGGCACCGGCTGGGGCGCCGGCTACCCGCGCACCGTCCCGTACGCGTTCTCCGACTTCATCTACGCGTCGCTGGGCGAGGAGCTCGGCCTCACGGGCCTGATCGGCATCCTGCTCGCCTACCTCATCCTCGTGGAGCGTGGCCTGCGCACCGCGATCGGCGTGCGCGACGGCTTCGGCAAGCTGCTCGCGGGCGGTCTCGCGTTCGTCATGGCGTGGCAGCTCTTCGTCGTCGTCGGCGGGATCACGCGGATCATCCCGCTCACGGGGCTCACCATGCCGTTCGTCGCCCAGGGCGGGTCGTCGCTCCTCGCGAACTGGCTGGTCGTGGGCCTGCTGCTCCGCATCTCCGACGACGCGCGGCGGCCCTCGTCCCTGCCCGTGCGCGGGCAGGTCGCGCCCGGCGGCGCACGCACGCGCCCCGACTCCGACCCGGTCGAGGTCGTGGGCGGCGGCGCTCCCGCCGTCGGCGCCCTGCCTGACGACGCCCCCACCACGGTCGGCGCGCCGGTCCCCGCGGGCCCCGGCACGGGTCCGGCCCGTGCGTCGACGGGCGTCCAGCCGGCGGTCGGGCGGACCGGCGACGTGCCGGACCACGCCGACGACCTGCGCACCGAGGTCGTCCGACGCCCCGACGGCACCGCGGACGACGGCCGCGACCCCTGGGGAGGAGCCCGGTGAACGTCCCCCTGCGTCGCGTCGCGACGGTCGTCCTCGTCATGTTCCTCGCGCTCATGGTGTCGACGACCTACATCCAGTTCGTCCAGGCGGACTCGCTGAACAACGACCCGCGCAACGCCCGCACGATCTACCGCGAGTACGACAAGTTCCGTGGGCCGATCGTCGTCGCGGGCGACGCCATCGCGTCGTCGACCCCCGTGGACGACGCGTTCGGCTTCCAGCGCCAGTACGCGAACGGTCCGATCTACGCCCCGGTCTCCGGCTTCCTGTCGGTCACCAACGGGCGCACGGAGATCGAGGACAAGGAGAACGACTACCTCAACGGGGAGGCGAGCTCGCTGTGGCTCGACCGCCTCAGCGCGCTGTTCACGGGCCAGCAGCCGCAGGGCGCGTCCGTCGAGCTGACGATCGACCCGGCCGCCCAGCAGGCCGCGTGGGACGCCCTCGGCGACCAGCGGGGCGCCGTCGTCGCGATCGAGCCGAAGACCGGGCGCGTCCTCGCGCTCGTGTCGAAGCCGAGCTACGACCCCAACGAGCTCGCGACGCACGACACCGCGGCCGCGCGCGACCGCTACCAGGAGCTCCTCAACGCCGACGGCAACCCGATGTCGAACCGGGCCATCCGCGGCAACACCTACCCGCCCGGGTCGACGTTCAAGATCGTCACGTCGGCCGCGGCGATCGAGAGCGGGCAGTACACGTCGGAGAGCGTCATCCCGGCGCCCGACGAGTACCAGTACCCGCAGTCCGACCGGACCATGAAGAACTTCGGCGGGTCGCGCTGCTCCCCGTCGGGCGAGATGACGCTCGCGGACGCGCTGCGCATCTCCTGCAACACCGCGTTCGCCGAGCTCGGCGTGACGCTCGGCGACGACGTGCTGCGCGACCAGGCCGAGGACTTCGGCTTCGACGAGTCCCTCCAGATCCCGATGGACGTCACCGCGAGCCACTTCCCGACCGAGGAGGAGGCGACGCCCGACGCGACCGCCCGTGCCGCGATCGGGCAGGGCGACGTCCGCGTCACTCCGCTGCAGATGGCGATGGTCGCGGCCGCGATCGCGAACGACGGCGTGCAGATGGCGCCCTACACGGTCGAGACGATCCGCAACCCCGATCTCGACGTCGTCCGGCAGTCCGAGCCGCGGCGCCTGCGGACCTCGGTGTCACCGTCGACCGCCGACCAGCTCACGCAGATGATGCTCGGCGTCGTCGACAACGGGTCCGGCAAGTCGGCCCAGATCCCAGGCGTCCAGGTCGCGGGCAAGACCGGCACCGCGGAGACGGGCGGCGAGGCCGCCCCGCACGCGTGGTTCACGAGCTTCGCGCCCGCCGACGACCCCCAGGTCGCGGTCGCGGTCATCGTCGAGAACGGCGGCTCGATGGGCAGCGAGGCGACGGGCGGTGCGATCGCGGCACCGATCGCGCGCGCCGTCATGGAGGCGGTGTTGAACGGATGAAGCCCGTCAGGGGGCTGACGCTCGGCAACCGCTACCGCCTCGTGCGGCGCATCGCCGTCGGCGGCATGGGCGAGGTGTGGGTCGCGGCCGACGACGCGCTCGGGCGCGAGGTCGCCGTGAAGGTCCTGCGCTCCGAGTACGCGGGCAACGAGGACTTCCTCAACCGCCTGCGCACCGAGGCGCGCAACAGCGCCGCGCTCTCGCACCCGAACATCGCCCAGATGTACGACTACGGCGAGGCGAACGGCTCCGGGTACCTCGTCATGGAGCTCGTGGTCGGCGAGCCGATGGCGGACCTGCTGGAGCGCGAGCCCGTGCTCCCGCCCGCGCGGCTCCTGCCGATCCTCGCGCAGACGGCGCGCGGCCTGCACGCGGCCCACCTGTCGGCCGTCGTGCACCGTGACGTCAAGCCGGGCAACATCCTCATCGACCGTGCCGGCACCGTGAAGATCACCGACTTCGGGGTCTCCCTCGCGGCGAACCAGGTCCCCATGACGGCCACGGGCATGGTCATGGGCACGGCCCAGTACCTGTCTCCCGAGCAGGCCGTGGGTCAGGCGGCGACGGGCGCGTCGGACATCTACGCGCTCGGCATCGTCGCCTACGAGTCCCTCGTGGGGAACCGTCCCTTCACCGGGTCCACCCCCGTCGACATCGCCGTCGCGCACGTCAACGAGCCCGTGCCGCCCCTGCCGTCGTCGGTCGACCGCGAGCTCGCCGAGCTCGTCATGGTGATGCTCGCCAAGGACCCGCTCGCCCGACCGCACCCCGCGGACGCCCTCGCGCGCGTCTTCGAGGAGATCCAGGCCCGCCTCGCGGCCGACCCGTGGTCGTCCCGGTCCGGCGCGTCCGCCAACACCCGGCGGGCGCGGCGAGCCCGCGCGACGGCGGACGAGGCTCCCGTCCCCGAGCCGGACCCGGCACCCGTGATCACCCCGCTCGTCATCCCGGCCGCGGTCCGCGACCCGCACCCCGCGGACCCCGCGACGCCGTGGGTCGCGCCGCCCGCGGCGCCGGGGGACGGCGCCGCGGACCCCGCCGCGGGGTACCACGACGACCCCGGCGCACCCGGCGACCAGCCCGCCCCCGACGCGGCTACCGCGCACGGCCCGGCGCTCCCGTGGGAGCGTCCCGTCCCGGGCGGGGCCTCGCCCGACGACGCCGCCGGCCCCCGTGCGTACCCGCCGCGTCGCGAGATGCACGGCGGGACCCGCTCCTCCCGCCGCCCGCAGCCCGCCCGCGGGGGTGCGCGCCCCGCCGGACGCCCGGCGGCCCCGGTCCCTCCCGCGCCCGCGACCACGCGCGCGGAGGCACGACGTCAGTCGCAGGCGACGCCGTCCCGGTCGTCGGGCGGACGCCGCACGTCGACGACGACGGGCCGTCGGCTGGGCGGCCTGCCCAACGGGCTGACCTGGCCGCTCGTGGCGCTTCTCGGCCTGCTCCTCGTGCTCGTGATCGCGACCGTCGCCAGCCTCGGCGACCGCGGGACGGACGACGGCGCCGCCGCGGCCCCGGACGCCGTCACCTCGGCGCACCCGGTCGGCGCGAGCGGTCCCGCGACGGGCGCGACCCCGGCCCGGACGCCCTCCGAACGGGTGACATCGTGACGACATCGTTGTGTTCCCGGCTCTCCCGGAACCCCCTGGGTGGGATGATTGCGCCAGATGTGCCGCGTGCGGACGCGCCCGCGGCTCCGACGACACCGAAGGACGAATGAGTGGTGGACAACGCTCCCCGAGTGCTTGCCGGGCGCTACCAGGTCGGTGAGCTCATCGGCCGTGGTGGCATGGCCGAGGTGCACATCGGGCACGACAACCGCCTCGGACGTACCGTCGCGATCAAGATCCTGCGCTCCGACCTCGCGCGGGACCCCACGTTCCTGGCGCGCTTCCGGCGCGAGGCCCAGGCGGCGGCGTCGCTCAACCACCCGGCCATCGTCGCGGTGTACGACACGGGCGAGGACGTCCACGAGGACCCCACGGGCAACTCGGTGCACGTCCCGTTCATCGTCATGGAGTACGTCGAGGGCCACACGGTCCGCGACATCCTGCGCGACGGCCAGGCCGTCCCGATCGACGAGGCCGTCGAGATCACCGCAGGCGTGCTCGCGGCGCTCGAGTACTCGCACCACGCCGGCATCGTGCACCGCGACATCAAGCCCGCGAACGTCATGATCACGCCCACGGGCGCGGTCAAGGTCATGGACTTCGGCATCGCCCGCGCCATGGCGGACTCCGCGGCGACGATGACGCAGACGCAGGCCGTCATCGGCACCGCGCAGTACCTCTCGCCGGAGCAGGCGCGCGGAGAGACCGTCGACGCGCGCTCCGACCTGTACTCGACCGGCTGCCTGCTCTACGAGCTGCTCACCGGCCGCCCGCCGTTCATCGGCGACTCGCCCGTCGCGGTGGCCTACCAGCACGTGCGCGAGGCCCCGGCGACGCCGAGCGCCGTCGCGCCCGACGTCCCCGAGGTCCTGGACCGCATCACGCTCAAGGCGCTCGCGAAGGACCGGACGGCGCGCTACTCGAACGCCGCGGAGTTCCGCGCCGACCTGGAGAACGCCGTGCGCGGAGGGTCGATCACGGCACCCGCGCTCGGGGTCGCCGCCGCGGCCGCGGGCCTCGGTGCCGCCGCCGCGGCCGCCGACCTCCAGCCCACGATGGTGGAGTCCGCCACGCAGGTCATGGCCCCCACGGCCGCCGCCCCCAACCCGTGGGCGACGAGCGTGGCGCCGGCCGTCCCGCCCGGCGACCCGGTCCCGGGCGAGGACGAGGAGGAGCCCAAGAGCCGCAAGGGGCTCATGTGGACACTCATCGCGATCGGCGTCCTCGCTCTCGCGGCGATCATCACGATGCTCGTCATCAACAGCCAGGGCGAGGAGGAGCCGACGACCGGCACGGTCCCGACACTCTCAGCAGGGGTGACGCCCGAAGAGGCCGAGCAGAGGATCACCGACGCCGGCTTCGAGTACGCCGAGGCCATCGACCAGGAGTCGACCGAGGCGGAGGGGACGTTCACGAAGACCGACCCGGCCGGCGGCACCGAGGCCGACCTCGGCTCGACCGTCACGGCCTTCTTCTCCGCCGGACCCGACGCCGTGGTGATCCAGGACGTCAGGGGGAAGTCTCAGGACGAGGCGCGCCAGATCCTCGAGGCGCAGGGCCTGCAGGTCACCTCCGGTGGCTCCGAGGACTCGAAGGACGTCGCGAAGGACGCGGCGACTCGGACGGAGCCCGCCGCTGGGCAGTCCGTCGCGGGCGGCTCGACCGTCACGCTCTTCACCTCGTCCGGTCTCGTCGCCCTCCCCGAGCTCGTGGGGAACCAGCGCCAGGCCGCCGAGCAGACGATCACCGAGCTCGGCCTCACACCGGTCGTCAACGAGGTGGAGTCCGACGAGCCCGAGGGCCAGGTCGTCGCACAGCGGCCCAACGCCGGCAGCGTGCCGCAGGGCTCGGAGGTGACCATCGACGTCGCCATCCCGCGTGCCGCGGACACCACGAACGTCCCGAACAACCTCGTCGGCATGACCCTGGACCAGGCTGCGGACGCGCTCGGCGGCGCGGGGCTCAACCCCGGCAGGCAGCAGAACCAGGAGTCCGACCAGTGGCCTGCCGGTGTGGTCATCGGCTCGGACCCCGGCGGCGGCACCGAGGTCGAGGTCGGCACGGAGGTGTCGCTCATCGTCTCGACGGGCCCTGGTCCGTCGAACGGCGGCGGCGGCAACGGCGGCGGTAACGGCGGCGGCGGCAACGGCGGCGACGGCAACGGCGGCTGACCGCGGTCGCGCCCGGCACGGACGACGACGGGCCCTCACCTCGCGAGGTGAGGGCCCGTCGTCGTGCGGGAGAGAGCGTGAGCGCGACGTGCCGGCGGCGCCGGGACCTCCCGGTGCCTGGGGGAGGGCTGCCGGTCCGTGCGGCCTACTGCCGGACGAGCGGAGCCATGCCCGCCGAGCGCTCGACGGCGCCCTCCAGGCCGCACGCCTCGAGCCAGTTCGCGAGCAGGCGGTGGCCGCCCTCGGTGAGCACGGACTCGGGGTGGAACTGGACGCCGTGCAGGGGAAGGTCACGGTGCTGGAGGCCCATGATCACACCGCCCGCGGTGGCCGAGGTGACCTCGAGCTCGGCGGGCACGGTGTCGTTCACGACGGCGAGCGAGTGGTAGCGCGTCGCGGTGAACGGGCTGGGCAGCCCCGCGAGGACACCTTCGCCGTCGTGCTCGACGAGGCTCGTCTTGCCGTGCATGAGCTCGGGCGCGTGCGTGACCGTCGCGCCGTACACCTCGGCGAGCGCCTGGTGGCCGAGGCACACGCCGAGCATCGGGGTGCGCGACGCGGCGCACGCGCGGATGACCTGCTCGCTCTGCCCGGCCTCCTTCGGGGTGCCCGGCCCGGGGGATACGAGCACGCCGTCGAACGCGGTGCCGTCGGCGTCGCGGAACCGGCCCTCGGCGTCCGGCTCGGGGACGGCGTCGTTCCGCACCACGACGGTCTCGGCGCCGAGCTGGTCGAGGTAGCCGACGATCGTGTAGACGAACGAGTCGTAGTTGTCCACGACGAGGATGCGGGTCTGGTGGGTCATCGCGGGGCCTCCACGGACACTGCGCCGGCGGCGCCGGTCTGGATGTTGGGGTCGTTGAACGGCATGTACTCGGACACGAGCGGGAACAGCCACTCGAAGCACGCGAGCACGACGGCCGCGGCGAGGACGAGCAGGATCAGCACGCGGACCCATGCCGGGCCGGGCAGCACGCGCCAGAGCGCCCCGTACATCACGCACTCCCTTCGGCGGCCGGCGCGGTCTGACCGACCAGGTCCGGCGGCGTGCCGTCCTCGACGGGCATCCAGTAGTCCAGCTTCGCGTTGACGATGAACCGGGCCACGAGCGAGTTCAGCCCGATCGGGTGGCACGTCGTCAGGGTGAGGTACCGCTCGGTGGGCTCGGCACCGGGCTGCCACGGCACCGGTGCGATGGCCTCCACCTGGTCGGGCTTCACGGCCTGCAGGTGGTCCACGCGGTACACGTACCAGACCCCGCCGGCCTCGACGACGATCGGGTCGCCGACCTGCAGCTCCTCCACGTCGTGGAAGATCTTGCCGTACGTCTGGCGGTGGCCCGCGAGGGAGAAGTTGCCGACGTCGCCCGGCATGACGGTCTCGGGGTAGTGCCCGGCCATCGCCTGGTCGAGGATGGAGCGCTTGTCCGTCCCCTCGGCGATCGGCATCATCTTGCCGTCCCAGCGGGGAACGTAGAGCGTGCCCCACACGTCGCCCGGCGCGGGAGCCTCCATGACCGGGGGCGCGTCCCGCCGGACGGTCGTCGCGACGTCCGCCGCGTCCGGCACGGGCGCGGCGATCTCCTCGAGCACCTGCGCCTGCACGCGGTCGGCCTGCACGTCCGTCCACCAGAGCTGCCAGACGACGTACAGCCCGAGCAGGATCCCGAGCGTGATGAGGAGCTCGCCGACGAGGCCCACGGTCGCGGAGACCGGACCGCGCCCCGCGCGACGGCCTGCGTGCCGGACGGGGGCGGTCGCGGTCACGACGACACCGACGGGCTCGCGTACCGGAGCTCGAGCGCACCCTCGTAGCCGGGCAGCTCGAGGTCGCTCTGGTCCTCGACCGACCAGCCCAGGTTCACGGCGTCGACGTACTCCTGGTACACCTGCACGCCCGGGTTCCGCTCGAGCGCGTCGCGCAGCGCGTCGGGGTCGCCCACGGCCTCGACGACGTACGGCGGGGAGTACACGCGGCCGTGCAGCAGGAGGATGTTCCCCGCGCAACGGAACGCCGACGTCGCGGTGACCCGCTGACCCTGGAGCGTCATGGCCTCGGCACCGCCCGCCCACAGGGCGTTCACGACGGACTGGATGTCCTGCTGGTGCACCACGAGGTCGTCGGGGCGGATCTGCGGCGGGTAGTTGCCCTCCGGCGGGGCGTCGTCGAGCGTGACCGACAGTCCCGTGCCGCTCACGGGCGTCGTCCCGGCGGCGACGGCGGTGCGCGACGCGAGATCCGGGTCGACCCCCGCCGGGGCGTCGCCCGTCTGCGACAGACCGTCGATCTCCTCCGTGAGCGCGTCGACCTGGGCGGCGAGCCCGGCGACGCGGTCGGACTCGCGGTCGACGAGCTGGGCCAGGTTCTCGGGGTGCCGGGACTCCTCGCCGCGCGCGAGGCGCGCGTTGGCGGTGAACATGACGCCGGCGAGGGCGAGGACGAGCGCCACGGTCACGGCGGACCGGACGCGGCGCGAGCGCGGGGGCGCGGCGGGCGTCGGGCCGGGTGCGGCAGTGCCGTCCGGCGTCGCGGGCGCCGTGGAGGCGGGGTCGGTGCTGCTCACCCGGCCGTCTCCTTCCTGGTGCGGACGACGTCGTCGACCGTGTCTCGCGTGCGTCTGTCGTGGATCCGGCACCCCGGTCGGGGCGTTGCCCGCGCGCGATGTCCGTGCCTATTGTGTGCGCCCACTACGCTAGTCGACGAACGTCGTCCACGATCGTGACGGACCTGTGCTCCGACGGAGCCCCGCAACGCGTCGACGACCTTCGCCCGAGCCATGCACGGTTCCTGCACGACGACGGCAGGCGTCCGCTCCCGCGGTGCGTCCCGACGCCGTCGGCAGCGGACCCCACCAGGACAGGAGCCCACCCTCGTGCCCGAGTCGAAGTCGCGCAAGAAGCCGAAGCCGCAGCGCCCGCCGAGCGTGCCCAAGCCGGAGTCGGGCAACCCGCGCTGGCTCGTGCCCACGATGCTCGGGCTCATGCTCCTGGGGCTCGCGTGGATCGTGCTGTTCTACCTCAGCGGGCCCAAGCAGCTCCCGATCCCGCCGCTCGGCGCGTGGAACCTCGCCGTCGGGTTCGCCTTCATCATCGCGGGCTTCGCGCTCACCACGCGCTGGAAGTAGCCCGCACGACGTCGGTTCCCCCCGGGGTGCGCGCCGCACCGGAGCGTCGCGCGCCCCGACCGGGCGAAAGACACCCGTGTAGTTCGTTCCACACCTGTGAACAAGCCTGTGGAAAACTCGTCGGGTGACACCCGACGAGGTGTCACCCGACGAGGTGGCCGAACTGGTCGGCGGAGGCGTACGTCAGCCACGCGGCGACGACGAGCGCCACCACGACGACGACCGTCGCTCCCACGGACACGAGGGCGCGGCGCTCCTTCGGCGCGTACGCGTACGCGGCCCCCAGGGCGAGCCCGACCACGAGGCCGCCGAGGTGGGCCTGCCAGGCGATCCCGGGGAAGAAGAGGCCGATCGCGAAGTTGATGCCGATGAGCACGACGATCTGCATCGCGTTGCGGCCCGTGCGACGCAGGACGAGCAGGATCGCGCCGAACAGCCCGAACACCGCGCCCGAGGCGCCGACGACCGGGGTGAGCCACGCGTCCGACGTCGGGCCGCCCGCGAGCACGAGGTAGCCGACCGACCCGCCGAGCGCCGAGAGCAGGTACAGGGCGGTAAAGCGCCAGCGCCCGAGCATCTGCTCGAGGAACGGGCCCGTGATCCACAGGGCGTACATGTTGAACAGGATGTGGACAGGGCTCGTCGAGTGCAGGAACGCCGCCGTGAGGAACCGGTAGGGCTGCAGCTCGCCGATCCAGGGCGCGAACGCGAGCATGCTCGTCCACGTACCCCCGGTGACGAGCTGGAGGATCCAGCTCACGACGCACAGGCCGATGATCGTGAACGTCACGACCGGCGGGCCGCCGCGGACCTTCCCGCCGAGCACCGTGCGCTGGGTCGGCGCCTGCCGCGCCGCGTCCCGCACGCAGTCGACGCACTGCACGCCCACCGCGGCGGGACGCTGGCACTCCGGGCACGCCGGACGCCCGCAGCGCTGGCACCGCACGTACGACACCCGGTCCGGGTGCCGCGGGCACACGGGCGGGACGGCGGGACCGTCGTGCGGTCCGGCCGTCCCGTACGCCGGCGGGCCGGGCGGCCCGGGAGGTGTCGTCGAGATGGTCAGTCCTCGATCGTGACGGACGTGATGACGATGTCCTCCTGCGGACGGTCGCCCGGGCGCGTCGGCGTGGTGTTGATCGCGTCGACGACCGCGCGGGACGCGTCGTCCGCGACCTCGCCGAAGATCGTGTGCTTGCCGTTGAGCCACGGCGTGGGCACGGTCGAGACGAAGAACTGCGACCCGTTGGTGCCCTCGGCCTCGCCCGTGACCGGGTTGCGGCGCAGGCCCGCGTTCGCCATCGCCAGGAGGTACGGGCGGTCGAACTGCAGCTCGGGGTGGATCTCGTCGTTGAACGTGTAGCCGGGACCGCCCGTGCCGGTGCCCAGCGGGCAGCCGCCCTGGATCATGAAGTCCTGGATCACGCGGTGGAAGATCAGGCCGTCGTAGAACGGCTCGGTGCGCTCCGCGCCGGTGCGAGGGTCGGACCACGTCGTGGTGCCCTGCGCGAGCCCGACGAAGTTCGCCACCGTCTTCGGGGCGTGGTTCGGCAGGAGCTCGATCCGGATGTCACCTGCGGTCGTGTGGAGGGTTGCGAACATGGGCACCATCCTCCCACGAGACCCGCGCGCGACCCGTCGGGCGCGACGTCTCGCGGGCGAGGCACGGTGGTGGCAGAGTGGGCGGAAACGCCCATCGCATCCGCCCTTTCGTCCCGTCGGACGACGACCCCGGGGAGCACGCATGACCCGTTCTCGCTCAGCGAGCGACTCCGTCAAGGACACGCTCGAGTCGATCGACACCGAGAAGCTCAAGGACCAGGCCGCGCAGGCCGCCGCGACCGCGCAGAATGCCGCCAACCAGCTCGCGGACCAGGCCAAGGACGCGGCCACGCAGGCCAAGGAGTGGGGGACTCCCAAGGTCGAGGCGTTCCTCGAGTGGCTCCAACCGCGCGTCGAGAAGGCCTGGCAGGACAGCATCCAGGCCGCGGCGCCGCGCGTCGAGAAGGCCGCCGGCAAGGCGGCGCCCGCCATCGACACCGCGCACGACAAGCTCGTCGAGGAGGTGCTGCCCAAGATCGTCGCGAGCTTCAACGCCGCCGCTGCCAGCGCCGCCGACGCGGCGCAGCGTGCGGCGGACAGCGCTGCGGAGGCGACCGCCGCAGCCTCGGCGGCGACCGCGGAGGCGACGGGCAAGAAGGCCCGCAAGCTCGCCAAGGACGCGAAGAAGGCCGCCGCGGAGGCGGCGAAGCAGGCCCAGAAGTCCGCGGGCAAGGCCGGCAAGAAGGCCGCGAAGCACGCGGACAAGGCAGCCGAGAAGGCCGCCGCCAAGCTCGCTGCGGCAGCCGACAAGGCAGCGGCGAAGGCGGCCGAGGCCGACGCCTCGAAGGGCAAGGGCCGCACGCTCTGGTGGATCGCGGGCGGCGTCACCGCGGCCGGCGTCGGCTACGTCCTCTACCGTCGTGCCCAGCCCACGACCGACCCCTGGGCCGAGCCCTGGGAGCAGGAGGAGCAGCAGGTCCACTTCGACGACGTCGTCGGTGACGCCCGGCACGCCGTCGGCGACGCCGCCGAGTCGCTCGGCGAGGCTGCCGGCGTCGCGGTCGCGAAGGGCCGCGAGGCGACCGACAAGCTCGCCGAGCGCGCCGCCGAGGTCCGCGACGACGTCAGCGACCGGGTGACGGACGCCGTCTCCGACGCCAAGGACGCGGCCAAGAAGGCCACCAGCCGCGCCCGCAGCACCACCCGCAGCGCGGCGTCGTCCGCGAAGGACGCCGCCGCGGACGCGAAGGACGACCTCGGCGACGCCGGCAAGAAGGCCCGCGAGGCGGCCGAGGACGCGGCAGAGGACGCCGCCAAGAAGGCCGACGACGTCTGAGTCGTCCACCTCACCACCGGGCAGCACAGCCCGTCCCCGAAGGGCCCGCACTGTCGGTGCGGGCCCGTCGGCGTACGGCGCTCCGACGGGGCAGTTCCGCCATGTCGCACCGGAGGAGCGACCTACGTCGGCATCGACTGGATGACGATGGCTGCTAGACGGACTCCTCGGTCAGGTCCGGGTGCTCCCAGAGTGCTGCGATGGGAAGCGCCCAGATCCTGTCACCGAAGGGCAGTGCCCGAGTCCCGGTGTGCAGCACGACGCCGGCGACGAACCTGTCGCCTACCCGGTCTCGCAAGACCTCGAGTCCCCGCGCGTGCTTCCCGGTCACGGACACCGTTGCCTTGACCTCGATCCCGACGACCTGGCGGCGTCGGTTCTCCAGGACGACGTCGACCTCGTTGCCGTCGCGGTCGCGATAGTGGTTGAGCGAGAAGTCGATGGCTGACCACCCACGCTGCTTGGCAAGTTCGGAGACGACGAGCCCCTCGACAAGTCCACCCGTGGCCGTGCTGGAGATGTCGCGTTCGAGACCGTCGACGTCGGCCCCGCAGAGAAACGCTGCGAGGCCGGTGTCCGCAAGGATGACCTTGGGTCGGGACACTGCCCGAGCGGTGAGGTTGTTTCCCCATGCGGGCACCTGCGACACCAGGAACACGTCGCGCAGCGCCTTGACGTATGCGGGTACGGAGCGCACAGGGACGTCAAGCAACCGGGAGATCTGCGCGGCCGCGAACTCGGTCGCGTTCTGTGCTGCGAGCACCCGGAGCAGCGGGCCAAGACGGTCCGGGAACTGAACCCCCGAGATGTCGGTCGTGTCCTTGCCGAGCACCCGGTCGACGTAGTTGCCGAGCCACTGGTCACGGCGCCGTTCGGAGGCGTCATAGACCTCCGGAAAGGAGCTCCGTGTCGCGAGCTCGAGGTAGTCACGGCGGGTCCACTCGGGGAGGTCTGCGAGACTGCGCGTCTGCGGAAGCGACCAGAGGTAGCGAGCGAAGTCTTCCGCGCGGCCGACGATCTCGCCGCGACTCAGCCCGTGCAGTGCGATGGTCTCCGCTCGGCCTGCGAGACTCTCCTGCGAACCTCGCAGGGTGAGCAGGTCCGCCGAGCCTGTGATCAGAAACCGACCCGGCCTTCGATCGGTCTCGAGCGAGTTCTTCAGCGCCAACAGGAGCTCGGGGACACGCTGGATCTCGTCGATCGCCAGGATGCCTTGGGGGAACTGGCTCGCGAACCCGTCCGGATCACGCTCGGCTGCCGCGCGATCGACCGCGGAGTCGAGGTTCACGATCCGCGCCTCACGATCAGCGACGAGCTGCCGCATGAGGGTGCTCTTACCGACCTGTCGAGCTCCCGAGATCACCGTGATCGGCGCATGAGCGAGCGTCTCCTCCGCGAGGGGGCGGAGGTTGCGCCGGACGAGTTCAGCGGCCACATGCCGAGCGTAGCAATGGGGCTGCCGATTCGCGATCATGTCTTCGCCGATCTGCGACCGTTTGACCGCCGATCCGCCGAACCCGGGGCCGCGTACGTCCGACGAGTACCCGAACGCGCTGATCCACGCCCACCTCCCGGTGGGGAACCCGCGACCACCACCCTTCGCTTGCTGTGAGCGGTCCAGGTGCGGAAAGCTCTGGCCATGGCCACCAGGGAGCCCCGCCGGGCGTGGTTGCTGATGGCTGCGGGCGACGACCGAGGCTACGGCGGCAACGAGGGCTACGACGACGAATACGGCGCCTACTACTCATGGGACAGCAAGGTCGTCAACCACAAGAACCTCACGGTCGGTGACCCGGTAGCGCTGTGGGACAAGCGGCGGCTGCTCGGAGTGTCCGTCATCGAGGAGATCGAGCGGTCCACGGGCCACAAGCTGCAGAACCGGTGTCCCGTCTGCCGGACGACGGCAATCAAGCCCCGCAAGACCAAGTTGCCCCGGTTCCGCTGCGACGACTGCAAGGCCGAGTTCGACACACCGCGGTCCGAGGTGGTCGAGGTCGAGATCTACCGGGCTCGGTACGACGCCGCGTGGACGGACCTCGATGGTCTCCTGGACGACCGGGAGATCCGCGGGGTTCAAGCGAACAAGGGAGAGTTCAACGCGATGCGGCGGTTGGACTGGGCCGCGTTCAGCGACGTCCTGGAGCGCAAGCATGCCGACCGCGCCCTCAGGCGGGTGGTCGGACGACTCCCAGACGTGGCATGGGGTCCGACGCTCGACATCGCGGTCGACGTGCCTCAGGGCTTCCGGGAGTCTCTCGTCCGCGTCCGCCGCGGCCAGCGAGAGTTCCGAGAGGCACTGCTCACGGCCCAGGGCCACAGGTGCGCGTTCACGGGGGCGGCGCCCGCACGAGTCCTTGAAGCCGGTCACCTCTACAGCTACGCCAGGATCGGCGAGCACCGCGCACACGGCGGCCTGATGCTCCGTCGCGACATTCATCGACTCTTCGACGACGGTCTGCTCGCCGTCGACCCCGAGCACGGTCGGGTCGACGTCGCCGAGGATCTCGAGTCCTGTCCACAGTACGCGCGCCTGCACCAGCAGCCGTTGACGCTCCACCTCCGCGACGAACAGGTGGACTGGCTCACCCAGCATTGGACCGAGCATCGCACCGTCGCTGATTGATCCCCCGCCCGTCGGTCAGCGAGGGGCGATGACGGCCTTCGCGACACTCGCGCTGGCGACGAGGAGAGGTCGTCGACCTCGAGCACGGTCGACGATGAGAACACGGTCATCGATGGTGGAGCCAGGGGGACTCGAACCCCCAACCCCCTGCTTGCAAAGCAGGTGCGCTACCAATTGCGCCATGGCCCCGGGTGACGCGGCCAGGGGCCGGTCAGGTGTGGTGAGTGCTCACTCGAACGTGTCGGTGACCTCTGCCCAGAGGTCGCGCTCGGCGTTGTCCTCCGTGTACTTGCGCCACAGGAGGTACCCGGCGCCGGCGGCGAGGAGCAGGACCAGAATCTTCTTCATGACGTTCCCCCTCGAGTGGGTTCGGCAGTGGGCCTAAGAGGACTTGAACCTCTGACCTCTTCCTTATCAGGGAAGCGCTCTAACCGTCTGAGCTATAGGCCCGTACGCGCCTCGCCGGGCAGGCCCCTGGGGGCCGCTCCGCTCGCAGGCAGCGCTTGAGATTACCCCACCGGGAGCCGCAGACCCAAACTGAGAGGTCCGTGGCCCCCGATCCGGGGCTCATGAGTCGTCAGTCGTCCGTGAGCGTGAGGTGCACGCCGCCCACGAGCGCCGCGACGATGTTGTACAGGAACGCCATGATCGTCGAGAGCGCGGTGATGATGACCACGTTCACCACACCGAGCAGCGTCGCGATCGAGATCACGCGCCCGAACGCCACGTACTGCTGGATGTCGACGTCCGTCTCCGTGCCGACGACCTGCGTGAAGAGCTCCTCGATCTTGAAGAACACCTGCATGCCGTCCAGGACGTACCAGACGACCGCCGTCGCGACGACCGTCATGATGCCGATCGCGACCGCCAGGAGGAACCCGAGCTTCATCGCGGACCAGGGGTCGATGCGCGACACCGCGAGCCGGACGCGGCGCGGGCCGCCCTCTCCGCGGACCGCGGGGGTCGCCCCGGTCGCGGTCCCGACGGCGGGCGTGGCGCCCGTCAGCGGGGTCGCCGAGCCGGTCACCCCGGCCGCGGAGTAGTGCATCGAGGTCGCCGTCGGGGCCTGGGCCGTGTGGCCGGCAGCCGAGGCGGCCGGAGCCGCCGCCGTGGTCGTGGGCACGCGCCTCACCGTCTCGTCGTCGATCTCGTCGTGGGCGGGCTCGGTGCCCGTCTCCGCAGGGGCGGCCGGGACCGCGGCGGACACCTTCTTCGCGGCGGTCTTCGCCGCGGCGATCGCGGCGGCGGCGGCCTTCACGGCGCCCGCCCGGGCGACCGCGACCCGGCTCTCGCCGGAGGCACGCTCCATGCCGTCGTCGTCCACGCCCTGGCTCGGGGGAGGCGGCGGGGGAGGCGGCGGGACCGCACCGGACGCCGCCCCGTTCGAGGAGCCGTTCTGCGTCCCGTTCGAGGAGCCGTTCGCCTCGCCGTGCTTGCTCGTCGACGTCGCGCTCTCCGAGCGTGCGGTCGCGCCCGTGTCCGGGCGCGGCACGGTCAGTCGCGGCGTGATCGTCGGCGGTGCGTTGTTCTCGCTGCTCATCTGGTTTCCTCGGTGGTTCCGGGGGCCGGCTCGGTCCCGCTCGCCCCGTCGGACGAGGCGGCCGGGTCGGTGGTCGGTGCACTGCTCGTGTCGGTGACGCCAGGGGCCGTGCCGGTCCCGTCCTCGCCCTCCACGGTATCCCGATCCTCTCCGAGGCGACGCTCGACGTTCCGCGCGACCGCGATGATGCGGTCGCCCTTGTCGGGCTTCGCGAACGTCACCCCCTGCGTGTTGCGGCCCGTGAGGTTCACCTCGGCGACCGCGGACCGCACGATCTTCCCGCGTTCCATGATCACCAGCACCTCGTCGTCGGCCTCTGTGACCAGAGCCCCCACGAGATCTCCACGAGCCTCCACCAGGTTCGCGACCTTGATCCCCAGTCCGCCGCGCCCCTGGACCCGGTACTCGTCGACGCGCGTGCGCTTCGCGAACCCGCCCTCGGTCACGACGAAGAGGTCGGATCCCTCCTCGACCACGTCGGCCGAGAGCAGCTCGTCGCCGTCGCGGAACTTCATGCCCGTCACGCCCGACGTCGCGCGGCCCAGCGGTCGCATCGTGTCGTCGCTCGCCGGGAACCGGATCGACTGCCCCTTGCGCGACACGAGGATGAGGTCGTCGTCGGCGTCCACGAGGAGCGCCGCGACGAGCTCGTCGGGCGTGCCCGACTCGTCCTCGCGCAGGTTGATCGCGATGAGGCCTCCCGAGCGCGGGGAGTCGTACTCCGACAGCCGCGTCTTCTTGACGAGACCGCGGCGCGTCGCCAGCACCAGGTACTCCGCCGCGGCGTAGTCGCGCAGGTCGAGCACCTGCGCGATCTTCTCGCCGGGCTGGAACGCGAGCAGGTTCGCGACGTGCTGACCCTTCGCGTCGCGGCCGCCCTCGGGCAGCTCGTACGCCTTGGCGCGGTAGACCCGCCCGAGGTTCGTGAAGAACAGCAGCCAGTGGTGCGTCGTCGTCACGAAGAAGTGGTCGACGATGTCGTCCTCGCGCAGCTGCGCGCCGCGCACACCCTTGCCGCCGCGCTTCTGGGCGCGGTAGTTGTCCGACCGCGTGCGCTTCACGTAGCCGCCGCGCGTGATGGTGACGACCATCTCCTCCTCGGCGATGAGGTCCTCGATCGAGACCTCGCCGTCGAACGGCAGGATCGTCGTGCGTCGCTCGTCCCCGTAGCGTCCGACGAGCTCCGCGAGCTCCTCGCCCACGATGGCGCGCTGCCGCTCCGGCTTGGCGAGGATGTCCTCGTAGTCGAGGATCCGACGCTCGAGCTCGTCGTGCTCGTCCGTGATCTTCTGCCGCTCCAGCGCGGCCAGACGCCGCAGCTGGAGGTTGAGGATCGCCGTCGCCTGGACCTCGTCCACGTCGAGCAGCGCCATGAGCCCCGAGCGTGCCTCCTCGACGTCGGGCGACCGGCGGATGAGCGCGATGACCTCGTCCAGCGCGTCGAGCGCCTTGAGGTAGCCACGCAGGATGTGGATCTGCTTCTGCGCCTCGCGCAGCAGGTACTGCGTGCGGCGCACGACGACGTCGAGCTGGTGCGTCGTCCAGTGCCGGACGAACGCGTCGAGGCTCAGCGTGCGGGGGACGCCGTCGACGAGCGCGAGCATGTTGGCGCCGAACGTGTCCTGGAGCTGCGTGTGCTTGTAGAGGTTGTTGAGCACGACCTTCGCCACCGCGTCGCGCTTGAGCACGATCACGAGGCGCTGGCCCGTGCGGCCCGACGTCTCGTCACGGATGTCCGCGATGCCCTGCATGCGGCCGTCCTTGACGAGGTCCGCGATCTTGGCCGCCAGGTTGTCCGGGTTGACCTGGTAGGGCAGCTCCGTGACGACCAGGCACACGCGGCCCTGGATCTCCTCGACGTTGACGACCGCGCGCATCGTGATCGAGCCACGACCCGTCCGGTACGCCTCCTCGATGCCCTTGTGGCCGAGGATCGTCGCGCCCGTCGGGAAGTCCGGGCCCTTGATGCGCAGCAGCAGGGCCGCGAGGAGCTCCTCGCGGCTCGCGTCGGGGTTGTCGAGGTGCCACTGCACGCCCTCGGCGACCTCGCGCAGGTTGTGCGGCGGGATGTTCGTCGCCATGCCGACGGCGATGCCCGCCGAGCCGTTGACCAGCAGGTTCGGGAACCGCGCGGGCAGCACGGCCGGCTCCTGCGTGCGGCCGTCGTAGTTGTCCTGGAAGTCGACCGTGTCCTTGTCGATGTCCCGGACCATCTCCATGGCCAGGGGCGCCATGCGGCACTCCGTGTACCGCGGGGCGGCCGCCGGGTCGTTGCCGGGCGAGCCGAAGTTGCCCTGGCCCGCGACGAGCGGGTAGCGCAACGACCAGTCCTGCACGAGGCGCACGAGCGCGTCGTAGATCGCGCTGTCGCCGTGCGGGTGGAACTTGCCCATGACGTCGCCGACGACGCGCGAGCACTTCGAGTACGAACGGTCGGGCCGGTAGCCGCCGTCGTACATCGCGTACAGCACGCGGCGGTGCACGGGCTTGAGCCCGTCACGGACGTCGGGCAGCGCGCGCCCGACGATGACGCTCATCGCGTAGTCGAGGTACGACCGCTGCATCTCGAGCTGCAGGTCCACCTGCTCGATGCGCCCGTGGTGCACCGCGACCGCCGTCCCGTCCGCGTGCGCGATCTCGTCGGCCCCGTCGCCGGGAGCCGTCGGCTCGATCTCGGGGTTCTGGTCGTCGGTCACGGTCTACCTCGTTCGTTCGTTCCTGCGTGCTCGCTGCGCTCGTCGTCTGCCGCGGTCCGCGCCGCCGGGGCACGTTCGCGGGCCGGTCGCCCGCGCGGGGCGGACGCCGGCCGGTCAGATGTCAAGGAACCGCACGTCCTTCGCGTTGCGCTGGATGAAGCTGCGGCGAGACTCGACGTCCTCGCCCATGAGGACGGAGAAGATCTCGTCCGCGGCGGCGGCGTCGTCCAGGGTGACCTGGTTCAGGGTGCGGTGCTCGGGGTCCATGGTCGTGTCCCACAGCTCCGAGTAGTCCATCTCGCCCAGACCCTTGTAGCGCTGGATCCCGTTCTCCTTGGGGATCCGCTTGCCGGCGGCCTGCCCGGACGTGAGGAACGCGTCGCGCTCCTTGTCCGAGTAGACGTAGTCGTGCGGGGCGTTGGACCACTTGAGCCGGTACAGCGGCGGCTGCGCGAGGTAGACGTGCCCGTTCTCGATGAGGGGGCGCATGTACCGGAAGAGCAGCGTGAGCAGGAGCGTCGCGATGTGCTGGCCGTCGACGTCGGCGTCGGCCATGAGGACGATCTTGTGGTACCGGAGCTTCGCGAGGTCGAAGTCCTCGCCGATGCCCGTGCCGAACGCCGTGATGATCGACTGGACCTCCTGGTTGGACAGGGCCCGGTCGAGGCGCGCGCGTTCGACGTTGAGGATCTTGCCGCGGATCGGGAGGATCGCCTGCGTCTGCGGGTTGCGACCGCGGACGGCGGAGCCGCCGGCGGAGTCACCCTCCACGATGAAGATCTCGCACTCCTCGGCGCGGTTCGACTGGCAGTCCCGCAGCTTGCCGGGCATGCCCCCGGACTCCAGCAGGCCCTTGCGGCGCGTCGCCTCGCGCGCCTTGCGCGCGGCGAGGCGGGCCTGCGACGCCTGGATCGCCTTGCGCAGGACGTCGCGCGCCTCGTTCGGGTGCGAGTCGAACCAGTCGTTGAGACGCTCGTTGACAACGCGCTGGACGAACGTCTTCGCCTCGGTGTTGCCGAGCTTCGTCTTCGTCTGCCCCTCGAACTGCGGCTCGCCCAGCTTGACGGAGATGACCGCCGTCAGGCCCTCGCGGATGTCGTCGCCCGTGAGGTTGTCGTCCTTCTCCTTGAGGATGCCCTTGTCGCGCGCGTAGCGGTTGACCAGCGAGGTCATCGCCGCGCGGAAGCCCTCCTCGTGCGTGCCGCCCTCGGTCGTGGAGATCGTGTTGGCGAACGTGTGGACGGACTCCGAGTAGGCGCTCGTCCACTGCATCGCGATCTCGACGGAGATGCGCCTCTCGGTGTCCTCCGACTCGATGTCGATGACGTCGGGGTGGACGAGCTCGACCTTCTTGGCGCCGTTGAGGTGCTTCACGTAGTCGATGAGGCCGCCGTCGTACTTGTAGCTCACCGTGCGCGCAGCGGACGAGGCGTCCGACGACGTCTCGTCTCCGCTCGCGGGCGTGCCGTCCTCGGCCTCGCCCGTGACCTCGTCCCCGGTGTCGAGGTGCGCAGGGCGCTCGTCGGTCAGCGTGATCCGCAGGCCCTTGTTGAGGAACGCGTACTGCTGGAACCGCGCGCGCAGGGTCTCGAAGTCGTACTCGGTGGTCTCGAAGATGGTCGGGTCGGCCCAGAACGTCTGCGTCGTGCCTGTCGCCTGCGTCGCCTCGCCGCGGTGCAGCTCGCCCACGGGCTTGCCGCCGTCGGCGAACTCCTGGCGCCAGGCGTAGCCGTCACGCTGGACCTCGGTGACCACGCGGGACGAGAGCGCGTTGACGACCGAGATGCCGACACCGTGCAGACCGCCCGAGACGGCGTACCCGCCACCGCCGAACTTACCGCCCGCGTGCAGGATCGTCATGACGACCTCGACCGTGGGACGGCCCTCGGTCGGGTGGATCGCGACGGGGATGCCGCGCCCGTTGTCGACGACGCGCACGCCCCCGTCAGCGAGGAGCGTCACGTCGATCGTGTCCGCGTGGCCGGCGAGAGCCTCGTCCACAGAGTTATCCACAACCTCGTACACAAGGTGGTGGAGGCCTCGCTCACCCGTCGAGCCGATGTACATGCCCGGACGCTTGCGGACCGCCTCGAGGCCCTCGAGGACGGTGATGTTGCTCGCGTCGTAGCCGCCACCCGCCGCGGGTGCCGCCTCCGCGGACGCCGTCGGGTCGGAGATGGCGGTGTCGGTGTGGTCTGCCACGGGCAGTACTGCTCCTCGTCGTCGTGCACGCAGCACCCGCGTTCGTGCGAAGGCGGTCGCCGCTGCTCAAGGGTTCCGGGCCCGCACCACGACCGGCCTCGGCCGCCTCCGCGACGACGGACGGTCGGCCGTGGACGGCTGGCCGCGCCTTCTCGGAAGGGCTGCGCGCACGGGTGGTGAACAGACCCGGAATGACCTCCCCAGTCTACCCGCCACGAGCCGAATTCCGCGGATTGTGGCCCCCCTGGGGACGACGTCCTCGGCTTTCACGACTCGATCCGCGCGCCGCCGTCGAGACTCCTCCACAAGGTTGTCCACAGGCGTTGTCCACCGGTCGGGGAGCTGCCTCGGCGCGGGCGTCGCAGCCGTCCGCGCGGGACTCGCCGCACGCATCGTGGGAACGCTCCCTTCAGGACAAGTCGGGAATCGGTATTTCACGTGGAAAGTGGTCTAATACCACACACAATCATGATTCGCGCGTCGTCCCGCGCAGGAGTGATCGGCGTGCGGGCGGCCTCACCCCCGAAGGGACCCTCACCTCGTGAAGAGACTCCTCGCGAGCGTCGCGACGACAGCGCTCGCACTCGGTGGCCTGCTCGTGGCCACCGCGGCACCCGCCTCCGCCCACAGCGGCGGACCCGTCGCCGACTGCCAGAGCCTGAAGGTCGATCTCTGGGCCTACGCGCCCGGGAACGGCCTGACCGTCGTCGTCGACGGCACGACGCTCGAGCCCCGCAGCTTCGACGGGCACTTCAAGAAGACCTACGAGCTGGACCCGACCCAGGACCACACCTGGAGCGTCGCCGTCGACGCCTCGGACAACAGCCGGTACGACAAGTCCTGGAAGGGCTCCACGACCGCCTGCGAGGCTCCCGAGGAGGAGAGCCCAGTCCAGGTCGGCGTCTACGTCTACCCCAAGCTCGACGCCGGACGGCCCGCAGCCTGGGAGAACTCCGGACCTCAGAAGATCGTCGCGAGCGACGAGGTCGCGCTGCCCGAGAAGCCGTGGGACAAGACCTGGCTCGTGGCGCCCCTCGACCTGGAGGCCGTGCGCGAGGTCGCGAAGACGATCGAGCCCGACGTGACCACCGAGGACCTGTGCACCGCGTGGGGCGTCCAGCAGGATCTCGTCGACCTTCCCGGCGGGCTCGACGACCTCCCGACGGACATCCGCTACTCGCCGGACGGCAAGCACCTCGGCGACTTCCCCGCCGGCACGCTCATCGCCTGGGACCACCAGGACCTGGCGAACCTGTTCCCCGAGGGCGCGTGCGACACGCCTGAGCCGGTCGACGAGCCCGTCGTCGCCCCCGCGACGCCGGTCGTCCCGACCGCGGTCGAGGTGTGCGGTGCTGAGCTCACCGAGCGGAACCTCCCGGCGGAGTCGGCGCAGTTCCGGTACACGGCGACGGCCGAGGGGGTCGTTGCCGAGCCCAAGGACGCCTCCGTCGAGTTCTCCACCGAGACGGCGGGGCTCGGCTACGTCGTCGCCGAGGACGGTCGCAGCGCGTTGTTCCCGATCGCGGACCTGCTGCCGTCGGAGGAGGCGTGCGCGCTCGTCCCGGGCACGATCGAGGCGGTCTGCCAGGGCGACGTCCCCTACCTCGGCTACGCGGTCGCGCTGCCCGAGGGCGTGACGGTCGACGAGGAGAACCCGCTGACGATCACGTTCCTGCACCCGACCGGTGGCGAGGACTACGTCGTGAGCGACCAGGCCCTCAGCGGCACGCTCCTGTGGCCCGGCGCCTCCGCGGAGGAGCCGAAGCAGTGGCCCGGGTTCGTCCGCAACGAGGACGGCTCGTACACCGAGACCGAGGGCAACTACGCGTGGACGCGTGACGGCGTCCAGGTGCTCTTCGAGGTGAACCCGTCGTACTCGACGGTCGTCTCCTACCCGCCCGCGACCAGCGCCTGCGCGAACCCGCCCGTCGCGCCCGTCGCGGCCGAGGACGTCCCCGCGCCGGGGCAGGCGAGCGGCCCCGCGCTCGCCACCACCGGCGCGACGGTCGCGGGCGCCGCGGCGTTCGCCGCCCTGCTCGTCGGCGGCGGTGCCCTGGTGTTCTGGCTCCGCCGTCGCGTGCAGTCCTGACCCCATGACGTGGTGACCTGCGCCTCGGTCACCACCCGCGAGGCCCGCCGTGCCCCGGTCACGGCGGGCCTCGCCGTCCCCTGCGCCCGCGTCCTGGTGGCGAGTCCTGGTGGTGCGCTCAGGACGTCCGGAGGACGCGCCGTCGGGCTCTCAGCCCCAGGTGTCGCGCGGACCGGGCCCCCGGACCGACTTCTTGCCGCGCCGGAAGCTCGGACCCGCCGGTCCGAGGACCGTGACGGTCTCCACGACGCCCTCGCCGACCTCGCGCGAGAGCCGTTCGAGGAGCTGCGGCGCGAGGAGCCTCACCTGCGTCGCCCACGCCGTCGAGTCGGCCCGGACGACGAGCACCTTGTCCTCGAACGTCTCCGGCTCGCAGTGGTCGGCGACCTGGTCGCCGACCACCTCGCGCCAGCGTCCGACGACGCCCCCCACCGACACGTCCGCGACCCAGTCCCGCTCGCGCAGCAGGTGCGCGACGACGTCGCCCAGGAGCTGCGGGTCGCGCCCGCCCGGGCGCGCGCCCGACGTCGGCGGGTCGGCCAGGATCCGGCGTCGAGGCTCCTGACCCGGTCGCAGGCCCTTGGCACGCGCCGCCGCCTTCGCGCGGTTGAGCGCCTGCCGCGCCACCTCCGCCGGCGGCGTCAGCTCGACGACGTCGCCCACCGGCACCCCCGTCGCCCGCGGCTCCGCGCCCGCCCCGTCCCCGACGACCGAGCTCGAGGACGAGGTCGGGTGATCGGGGTCGCCCTCGCCGAGGTGAGAGGACATCGCGGGGGGAGGAGACGATGCCGGGTCGTGGCGGGCCTGGCGGGAGCCCGCGAGGGACGAGCGGGCGGATGGTAGACCCGGCGTCGTCTCCTCCCCCCGCTCCCAGCGTGACCCCGGGACGCCACCCTCAGTCCTCGACACGGCTGACCGTCCCCTCCTGCACGACGAACCGCGCCCCGTCCAGGAGGGCGGGGACGTCGTCGGGCACGGCCGCCGTGATGATGACCTGGCCCGCGTCGGCGAC
The DNA here is from genome assembly GCF_009708005.2 of Cellulosimicrobium protaetiae. Taxonomy (NCBI): domain Bacteria; kingdom Bacillati; phylum Actinomycetota; class Actinomycetes; order Micrococcales; family Promicromonosporaceae; genus Cellulosimicrobium; species Cellulosimicrobium protaetiae. The sequence goes on from NZ_CP052757.1 coordinate 485,948, forward strand.
GAGCTCGGCCAGTCGCTCGCGGCGCCGGACGTCGAGCTCGGCGAACACGTCGTCGAGCACGAGGATCGGCTCGCCGTCGGGTCCCCACTGGTCCGCCCACAGGAGGGAGTCGAGGCCTTCCGGTGCGCCGTCCTTGAGGAGTCGGTAGGACGCGAGGCGCAGCGCGAGGGCGAACGACCACGACTCGCCGTGGCTCGCGTAGCCCTTCGCGGGGAGCCCGCCGAGGGTGAGGACGACGTCGTCGCGGTGCGGCCCGACGAGGTTCACCCCGCGCTCGATCTCCCTCGCCCGTACCGTCCGCATGGCATCCAGCATGCGCTTCTCGAGCGTCGGCGCGTCGGGGAGGCCCGACGGCGGCCCGTCGCCGTCGGGGTGCACCTCGCCCGGGGCGGGCTCCACGTCTGCGACCCCGTCCTGGTCCAGCGCCTCGTCGACCGAGGAGCGGTAGGCGATCCGCGCGTCGCCCTGCCCCGCGCTGACCTGCGCGTACGCCTCCGCGACGTACGGGGTGAGGGCAGCCACGAGCTGCAGTCTGAGCGCCGTGATCTCGGCGCCCAGGCTCGCGAGCCGCGCGTCCCAGACCTCGAGCGTGGCGAGGGGTGAGCTCTCGGACGCGTCGTCGTCGGTCGGGGGCTCCGCGGCCACGGGACGTCGGGCTCCCCGGCCGCGACCGCGGAGGGCCGTCGCGGACTTGAGGAGCGCACCGCGCTGCCGCAGCACGCGCTCGTAGTCCGCGAGGAGCGCGGCGACCCGCGGCACGAGGAGGACCGCGAGCTGGTCGAGGAAGCGTCGGCGGCCGTCCGGGTCGCCCTTGACGAGCGCGAGGTCCTCGGGAGCGAAGAGGACGGTGCGCACGATGCCGAGCACGTCTCGCGGTCGCTTCGCGGGGGACCGGTTGATGCGTGCGCGGTTCGCCCGACCCGTGGCGATCTCGAGCTCGACCGTGCTCGCCCGGTCACCCCGGACGACGCGCGTGCGCACGACCGCCCGCTCGGCGCCCGCGCGGACGAGCGCGGCGTCCCCGGCGACGCGGTGGCTCGCGAGCGTCGCCACGTACCCGATCGCCTCGACGAGGTTCGTCTTGCCCTGCCCGTTCTGCCCGACGAGCGCGTTCACGCCCGGCACGAGCTCGAGGTCGACCGCCGCGTAGGACCGGAAGTCGACGAGGGACAGGTGGGAGACGTACATCGCGGGAGGACGTGCCGGAGCGAGGCGACCGACCGTCAGGCCGGGTCGGCGGCCTTCACGGCGTGCCCGCCGAACTGCTGGCGCAGGGCCGCGACGGCCTTGAGCGCCGGGGACTGCTCCTGCCGCGAGGCGAAGCGGGCGAACAGCGCGGCGGAGATGACGGGAAGCGGGACGGCGTTGTCGATGGCCTCGTCCACGGTCCACCGGCCCTCGCCCGAGTCGTCGACCCAGTCGTCGATCGCGGCGAGCTGCGGGTCCTCCTCGAGCGCCTTGACGAACAGGTCGAGGAGCCAGGACCGCACGACCGTGCCGCGCGTCCACGCCTTCATCGTGCCGTGCACGTCCGTGACGAGCCCGCTCTTCGCGGCCAGGAGCTCGTAGCCCTCGGCGTACGCCTGCATGAGGCCGTACTCGATGCCGTTGTGGACCATCTTCGCGAAGTGGCCCGCGCCGACCTCGCCCGCGTGGACGAAGCCTTCCTCGCGGGGCCCCTCCGGGCGCAGCGCGTCGAACACCGGCATGGCGGCCTCGACGTGGACCGCGTCCCCGCCGACCATGAGGCCGTAGCCGTTCTCCAGGCCCCAGACGCCGCCGGAGACGCCGACGTCGAGGTAGCCCACGCCCTTCTCGCTCAGCTCGGCGGCGCGCGCCTGGTCCTCGGCGTAGTACGAGTTGCCGCCCTCGATGACGAAGTCGCCCGTGCCGAGCAGACCGCCGAGCTCGGTGACGACGCCCCGCGTCGGCTCGCCCGCGGGGACCATGACCCACACGATGCGCGGACCGTCGTCGGGCAGGGCCGCGACGAGGTCGGCCAGGGTGGCGACGTCCGACACCTCGGGGCGGGGGTCGTACCCGACGACCTCGATGCCGGCCGCGCGGATACGCGCCCGCATGTTGTTGCCCATCTTGCCGAGACCGACGAGTCCGATGCGCGTGACCATGCGAGTCCTCCGGGTGGGTGGTGCGGTGGGAGCCGTCCGGCTCCGGCGGGATCAGCCGGCGAAGCGGATCGGCACGAGCAGGTAGCGGTAGTGCGAGGAGTCCTCGCCGTCCAACGAGTCCTGCCCGGTGAACTCCACGGGCTTGTTGGGGTGCGTGAAGCTCAGGCGGACGAAGTCCGTGCCGAGCGCGCCGAGTCCGTCGAGGAGGAACTGCGGGTTGAACGCCACCGAGATGTCCTCACCCACGAGCACGGCCTCGAGCGCCTCGGACGCCTGCGCGTCGTCACCCTGGCCGGCGTCGAGGACGACCTGCCCGTCCGTGAAGGACAGCCGGATCGGGGTGTTGCGCTCCGCGACGAGCGACACGCGCTTGGCCGCGTCGATGAGCGGGGCCGTGGGGACGACCGCGTGGATCGGGGTCTCGTCCGGGAACAGGCGGCGCACGGCGGGGTAGTCGCCGTCGACGAGCTGTGACGTCGTGTGGCGGCCGCCTGCCTCGAACCCGATGAGGTCCACCCCGGCGCCGGTGTTCAGGCCGACGTTGACGAGGCCCGAGCCGCCGAGGGACTTCGCCACGTCGTTGAGCGTGCGGGCCCGGACGAGCGCGACCGCCGAGTAGCTGGGCGTGACCGGGGTCCAGGTGAGCTCACGGAGCGCGAGGCGGTAGCGGTCCGTGGCGAGGAGGGTGATCTTCTCGCCCTCGATCTCGACCCGGACGCCGGTGAGCAGCGGGAGCGTGTCGTCGCGGCTCGCGGCGACGGTGACCTGGGCCACCGCGTTCGTGAGCTCGTCACCGGACACCGTGCCGGAGAGCTCGGGCATCGCAGGGAGCGCGGGGTACTCGTCCACCGGCATGGTGAGGAGCGTGAAGCGGCTGGCGCCGCACGTGACCGTCACCTTGCTGCCCTCGAGGACGACGTCCACGGGCTTGGCGGGGAGCGCGCGGGAGATCTCGGCGAGCAGGCGGCCGGAGACGAGGACCGTGCCGGGCTCGCTCACCTCGGCGGGGATCTCGGAACGTGCGGACACCTCGTAGTCGAAGCTCGACAGGCCGATCGTCCCGGACGCGTCCGCCTCGAGCCGGACACCGGCGAGCACGGGCGCCGGCGGGCGGGTCGGCAGGGTCCGCGCCGTCCAGGTCACCGCGTCGGCCAGGACATCACGCTCAACCCGGAACTTCATCCCACACCCTCTCGTCCCAACGTCCAGATCGGACCCGATCCTCACACGTGCCGTCCTTCGGCGCCCGATGCTCGGGCTCGTCGTCGGGCCGGGCGTCCGTGCGTCCGGTGCAGCGATCCCGGGCGAGGGACGTGACGAGCTCGGGTCGCAGGTCCGTGCACACGTGTCGTGCAGAACCCTACGCGAGGACACGGGCGGGAGGAACTGGAACGACGTGCTCGTGGACGATCCTGCGCGTGCGTCGTCGCCCGGCTGGCGTGGGCGGTTCCCACCCCGGGCGAAGAGATCGGGTGGTGGCGTCGAGGTGCCCGGGGGACGAGGCTGGGTGTCGGGTCCCGGCGTCGTGGTCGGTCGCTCGGTCGAAGCCTGATGAAGGCGTGTGAATTCCCCCTCTGAGAACACCTTCATCGTCGTAGTAGGGGTTGTGGATCTCGTGGAAAACGCCTGTCTTCCCAGGTCACGCGGCAGAAATGGTTGTGGACGGACCGGTGGCCTCGCTGTGGGAAAGTCGCACACCCTGTGGGTCGCCGTTCTGTCCCCACACGCTGTCCACCGAAGTGGTGGGACTCGTCCACACGGATCGGGCCGTCGTCCACAGTTGTCCACAGGTCCGTGCACAACGAGGGCTTGTGCAGGCCTTCCACAAACTGTGCACGGAGCTCCGTTTCCACAGCGTGTTCGGGACAAACTGGCGAGCGGACGCGGTTCCGGGCCGTCCCGGACGACCTGTGGTCATGGAGCGATCCCGAGATCACGCGGATGTCACAACCCACAGGATCTCTGTGGATGACTGTGGACAACTCCGCCCACACGTTGTGTACGAGTGGGCGTCGCGCGGTCCATCTCACCGAGCGCGGGGGACGGAGGGCTGCTGTCCACAGGCTGGTGCACGCCGGTGCACATCTCTGTGGACGGACGGGGACCTGCCCGTGCAGGACGGGAGGCCCGACCGCAACCCGTCCGAGGAAGCACGGCGAACGCCTCGGGGCGGGTGGGTCAGCAGGAGAGGAGGCCCGTGAGAAGGGGGCGTGCGGAGGTGAGCAGGGTCTCACCCGTCCGGTTCTCGATGCTCGGTACCGACGGTCGGGGAGCGGGCTGCAGCGCGCGCTCCTCCGCAGGCTGTGCGGTCCGCCCGCGGACGCCTCGTCCGGGCAGCGCCGGAACGCGTGGGGGTGGTACGCGGCGTGGTGCGTCAGCCGCGATGCTGCTGCTTGATCCGGCTGGTCAGCTCGGTGACCTGGTTGTAGGTCGAGCGTCGCTCTGCCATCTGCTCCGTGATCTTGCGGTTCGCATGCATCACCGTCGTGTGGTCGCGACCACCGAACTGCTGGCCGATCTTGGGCAACGAGAGGTCGGTGAGCTCCCGGCACAGGTACATGGCGATCTGTCGTGCGGTGACGAGGACCCGTGATCGCGAGCTCCCGCAGAGGTCGTCGATGGTGAGGCCGAAGTACGCGGCCGTCTGGGCGATGATCGCCGCCGGGGTGATCTCGGCGCTGTCCTCGTCCGTGATGAGGTCCTTGAGCACGATCTCGGCGAGAGGAAGGTCGACCTGCTGCCGGTTCAGGTTCGCGAAGGCCGTCACACGGATCAGCGCGCCCTCGAGCTCGCGGATGTTCGTCGAGATACGGGAGCCGATGTAGGAGAGCACGTCGTCCGGGGCGGCGAGCCGCTCGCTCGACGCCTTCTTACGGAGGATCGCGATGCGCGTCTCGAGGTCCGGTGGCTGGACGTCGGTGATGAGGCCCCACTCGAAGCGCGACCGGAGCCGGTCCTCGAAGCCGTTGAGCTGCTTGGGCGGCAGGTCGGACGTGATGACGACCTGCTTGTTGGCGTTGTGCAGGGCGTTGAAGGTGTGGAAGAACTCCTCCATCGTCTGTTCCTTCCCTTGGAGGAACTGGATGTCGTCGATGAGCAGGACGTCGACGTCGCGGTAGCGGCGCTGGAAGGCGCCGGCCTTGCCCTCCCCGATGGAGTTGATGAAGTCGTTCGTGAACTCCTCCGAGTTCACGTACCGCACCCGGACGTTCGGGTACAGGTTGTGCGCGTAGTGGCCGATCGCGTGCAGCAGGTGCGTCTTGCCCAGGCCGGAGTCCCCGTAGATGAATAGCGGGTTGTACGCCTTGGCCGGCGCCTCGGCGACCGCGACGGCGGCGGCGTGCGCGAACCTGTTCGAGGACCCGATGACGAACGTCTCGAAGACGTACTTGGGGTTGAGCCGGCTCGGCTCCGCCTGCGGGCGGGGCGGAGGCGGCGGGGGAAGGTCGGGGAGCCCGTCGTCGGGCTCGATGTAGGGACGCTCGACGGCCGGCCGGGACGCGGGAGCGATCACCGGGTCCGAGCTCAGCTCCGGGTCCACCGTGATACCGAAGCGCACGTCGCGACCGAGGCACGAGGACATCGCCGTGACGAGCTCGTCCCGCACGCGTGTCTCGAGGTAGGTGCGGGTCTGCTCGTGCGGCACCGCGATGAAGACGGTGTCGTCGAGGATCGCGAGCGGCTTCGCGAGCCGGATGAACGCGATCTGCCGGGGCGTGATGTCCGGGCTCGCTTCGAGGATGCTCAGGGTCTGCACCCAGACGTCGGCGATGTTCTCGTCCGGGTTGGCCACGGGCAGTTCCTCACGGGTCGAGGGTGTGCGTCGGGCACGGAGCCTGCCGTCGAGCGCGCGCTGACGGGCCGGGCGGGGTGCGCTCGACGAAAGAGGTCACGGGTGTGGTGATGCTGAGGTCGATCGTGCCATGGGAACCCCTCGTCCACATAGTTGTCCACAGGCTGTGGGTTGTAGGGTGGGCCCTCTCGTCTCCCGATCAGGACGGGCCGGCATCGCGACGCCGCGGAGCCTGCGATGCGGCGAACGTCACCCGTCGTGGTTTGACCCGGAGGGGACCGACAGCGTACCGTCAGACAGCCGTTCCAGGTGTTCTTGGCGCGCCCGCGTAGAGGAGACTCGACACGAGGCCACGCGTCGTGAGCAGCCCGCAGGATCCGTTGTCCCCAGCAATGGCCCACTCGATCCGCGTGCCTGGACGGCGACCGCGCGGGCGACCGCGCGGCGAACGACCCGAACCACCGACAGGCTCCAACCGGGACCTGTCACTGCATCGTCGAGGACATAGACGGTGTACCTCCCCGACGTTCTTGGAGTACCTCGTGAGCAAGCGGACCTTCCAGCCGAACAACCGGCGCCGGGCGAAGACCCACGGCTTCCGGCTGCGCATGCGTACCCGCGCCGGCCGCGCCATCCTGGCTGCCCGCCGTCGCAAGGGCCGCACCGAGCTCTCTGCCTGATCCCACGTGCTCCCCGCGGCGCACCGATTGCGCCGTTCCGTCGATTTCGAGCGGGCGGTGCGCCGCGGCGTGCGTGCTGGAAGGTCGACCGTGGTCGTGCACCTCTCGGAGGATCCCGAGGGTGACGCACGACCACAGGTCGGCTTTGTCGTCTCCAAGGCAGTGGGGAACGCGGTGCACCGCAACCTCGTGAAGCGTCGCCTGCGGGCCGCGACAGCCGCGCGCCTCGATGCGCTGCCCGCTCACGGCCGCGCGGTGGTCCGCGCCCTGCCCGCCTCCGCCACGGCGTCCTTCGACGCCCTGAGCGTCGACCTCGACCGCGGGCTGGAACGCGCCGCGCGGCGCCTTCACGAGAGAGCGGGCGTGGGTCGATGACGACCGTCCGCGCGATCGACGAACCTCGTACGAGCACCGGCGCGAGCACGGAGGGCCAGGCGCCCCCTGGCGTGCTCCGTCGCGTTGCCGCCGTCCTGCGGCGCGTCCCGGCGCTCACGCTCATCGGCATGATCAGGGCCTACCAGTCGGTGATCTCGCCGATGACGGGCCCCACGTGCAAGTACTACCCGTCCTGCTCCCAGTACGCCCTCACGGCGGTGCGTCGTCATGGCGCCCTGCGCGGAACGGGCCTCGCCCTCTGGCGGCTGCTGCGCTGCAACCCCTGGAGCCTCGGTGGGGTCGACGACGTTCCGCCGGCACGACACACGCACTAGTCCGTAGCCCGGGTCCGGGCGATTCATACGCTTGTCCGAAGTTGAGGGAGCAGTCACCGATGGACTTCTTCGCGTTCCTCGCCCCGATCGAGTGGGTCGTGGCGTGGATCATGTACCTGTGTCACCAGGGTCTGGTGTTCCTCGGGTTCTCCGACGGTCCTGGGCCCGCGTGGGTCCTGTCGATCGTCGGTCTCGTCATCATCATCCGCATCCTGCTGATCCCGCTGTTCTTCAAGCAGATCAAGGCCTCGCGCGGCATGCAGATGCTGCAGCCCGAGATGCAGGCGATCCAGAAGAAGTACAAGGGGAAGACGGACCCTGCGTCCCGCGAGGCCATGAGCCGCGAGACGATGGATCTGTACCGCAAGCACGGCACCAACCCCTTCGCCTCGTGCATGCCGATCCTGCTGCAGTCGCCGATCTTCTTCGCACTCTTCCGCGTCCTGAACGGGCTCGTGCCCATCTCGACCGGCAAGGACGACCCGATCGGTCCCATCGACGCCTCTGTCGCCGGTGACATCGAGAGCTCGTCGGTCTTCGGAGCGCAGCTCTCGGACATCTTCCTGCGGACCGACGACCTCCAGACCAAGATCGTCATCGGCGTGCTCATCCTCGCGATGTGCGCGACGACGTTCTTCACGCAGCGTCAGCTGACCATGAAGAACATGCCCAAGGCCGCGCTCGAAGGCCCCATGGCCTCGACGCAGAAGATGATGCTGTACGTCTTCCCGTTCATCTTCGCCGTCTCAGGTGTCAACTTCCCCGTGGGTGTGCTGGTCTACTGGACGACGACGAACCTCTGGTCGATGGGGCAGCAGTTCTACACGATCCGGCGTATGCCGGCCCCGGGCTCCGAGGCGGAGCGACTCCTCAAGGAGCGTCAGGCGCGCAAGCGTGCCTCGAAGGGCGTCGTCGAGGACACCACACCCGTGATCGAGCAGCCTCGCGGCCAGCGGCAGCAGCCGAAGCGCAAGGACCGCCAGAAGGGTGCCCCGCGACCTGCTGAGACCTCCCCTGCGGCAGCCTCTGAGGACGCACCGGTGCAGGACGCGCCCGTGAGCGAGGCCGACTCCAGGACGAGCGACGGTGCGAAGGACTCGTCGTCCACCGCCGCGCCCAAGCCCGCGCCCAAGAAGAAGAAGCAGAAGTAGACCCGCGCCCGAGCGCGCCCCTGCCGTGAGGAGCACCGTCATGACGCCTACCGAGACCCCTGCGCCCGAAGAGGCCGCCACCGACGAGTCGACGCGCGAGAGCACCAGCCTGGAGGAGGAGGGTGAGATCGCGGCGGACTACCTCGAGGAGCTGCTCGACATCGCCGACCTCGACGGGGACATCGACATCGACGTCGAGCACGACCGTGCGGCGGTCGAGATCGTGGCCGACGATCCCGCGGCGCTGCGTCCGCTCGTGGGCGACGACGGCGACGTCCTGGACGCGCTCCAGGAGCTCACCCGCCTCGCGGTCCAGGCGCGGACGGGGGAGCGGAGTCGGCTGATGCTGGACGTCGCGGGGTTCCGGGCTGACCGTCGTCGCGAGCTCACCGCGCTGGCGGAGGACGCGATCGCGCGCGTTCGTGACTCGGGTGCCAAGGTGTCGCTCGATCCGCTCAATGCCTTCGAGCGGAAGGTCGTGCACGACGCCGTCGCGGCGGCTGGGCTGCGGAGTGACTCGGAAGGAGTCGAACCCCAGCGCTTCGTGGTGATCTACCCCACCGACTGACGGCAGACCTGCTGACTCTCCACTCGCCCCGTGTTTCACGTGAAACACGGGGCGAGTGTCGTTCGGAGGCCTCGTGGTCTCTTCACGACCGCACACCACGATCTCCAGGTGTCCCGGAACCGGAAGCCGCGACCGCTGGCCGGCTCGCGTATCGCTTTCGCCTCCGCCGGCCTGCCGACAATCAGTAGTGCGACACGGGGACGTTGCTGGCGGCCGATCGCCCGATACGGCGGTCGCCGGTGGATCGGTCACGCCGTCCTCGGTTTCACGTGAAACGATGTGACGTGTCCCGTGACGAGGAGGAAGACCAGCAGATGCACGACGCGGCGGACGGCAACGCGGAACCGGAGATCCCGAAGGAGGCCTTGGCCGAGTACTTCGGGGCGTCGTATCCGACGATCGCGCAGTTCGCGGACCGCCTGCGCGAGGAGGGTGAGCTTCGCGGACTCATCGGGCCCCGCGAAGTACCGCGCATCTGGGACCGGCACATCCTGAACTCAGCAGCGGTCGTCCCGTTCCTGCCGGAGCGAGGTCTGATCGCTGACATCGGGTCCGGGGCTGGGCTGCCGGGCGTGGTCGTCGCGGCGATGCGACCCGACGCGACGGTGTACCTCGTGGAACCGATGGAACGGCGGTGTGCGTGGCTCGCCGAGATCGCGTCCGACCTTGCGCTGTCGAACATCGAGATCAAGCGCGGCCGCGCCGAGGAGTACCACGGGGCGTTCGAGTGCGACGCGGTCACTTCTCGTGCCGTCGCGGCACTCGACAAGCTGGTCCGCCTGTCACTTCCGCTGGTGCGCCCGGGCGGCGAGATGATCGTCCTCAAGGGCCGCAACGTCGCGCGAGAGATCGAGCCTGCGCGGAAGGCCTTGCGGCGTCTCAGGGGCGCCGAGCCCGAGATCGTCGACGCGGCGACGATTCCTGGTGTGGAGACCACGACTGTGGTGCGCATCGTGCGGCAGACTGGGTCACGCTGACTCGGCGGCCGCGTTTGCGCTAGCGGCCCCCTGGCGACACCGAGCGCCGAGAGCCTGACGTCCCACGCCTGGGTCGCGGTGTAGCGCATGCTGGAACTGACGACGGAAAGGATGAGACGCGTGACGGAGAGTCCTGTCGATCCCTCGAACGCTCAGGATCGGGCGACCGCAGTCCCGCTCTCGCAGGGTGGGGGAGGGATGCCGAGTTTCGGTGTCGAGGACGACCGCCGCGCTGCGCTGATGGCGAGCCTGCCGGAGACCGACGAGTCGACCCCGCTCGCCGCCCAGCTTGCCGAGGACGCGCGCCGTCGGATCGACCTTCAGGGGCGGCGCTTTCCGCGTCCAGCATCGACCCGCATCATCACGGTGGCGAATCAGAAGGGCGGCGTCGGCAAGACGACGACCACCGTCAACCTCGCCGCTGGCCTGGCCATGTCAGGGTTGAACGTCCTGGTCATCGACAACGATCCGCAAGGCAACGCCTCGACCGCCCTCGGGGTGGAGCACCGAGCAGGTACGCCGTCCGTGTATGAGGTCCTGGTCGACGGCGACCCGCTGGCGACTGCGGTTCAGCAGTGTCCCGACATCCCGACGCTTTGGTGCGTTCCGGCAACCATCGACTTGTCTGGCGCGGAGATCGAGCTCGTCTCCTTGGTTTCACGTGAAACACGCCTCCGTCGCGCGTTGGACGAATACCTGGATTCCCGAGAACGGGACGGACTGGAACCCATCGACTACGTCCTCGTGGACTGCCCGCCGAGCCTGGGGCTTCTCACGGTCAACGCGTTCGTCGTGGGTCGCGAGGTCCTGATTCCGATCCAGTGCGAGTACTACGCACTGGAAGGCCTGAGCCAGCTCCTCAAGACGATCGAGCTCATCAAGTCGCACCTGAACCCTGGCCTTCATGTCTCGACGATTCTCCTGACGATGTACGACGGACGGACCAACCTCGCGCAGCAGGTGGCCGCTGAGGTGCGCGAGCACTTCCCGGACCAGACGCTGCGGACGACCGTCCCGAGGTCGGTGCGCATCTCGGAAGCGCCCAGTCACGGCCAGACGGTGATGACCTACGATCCTGGCTCGACCGGCGCACTCGCGTACCTAGAGGCTGCCCGTGAGGTGACGCAGCGCTCCGCGAACCGTTCCCACGATCACGACCTCGAGAATCTCCCGCAGAACGTACCCACTCCGGCAGCGCAGGGCGCACCGACGGGGTCGAACGCGGTGCGCACCGATCATGAGTTCGCCGGCACCATCGGTGGTCCCGGCATGCGGCAGGAGGAGCAGCGATGAGCGAGAAGCGTCGGGGACTCGGTCGAGGCCTGGGTGCACTGATCCCCACAAGCTCTGAGGGAAAGCGCCCGGTCGACGTGTTCTTCCCGAGCCCCGCTCCCGAGGACGGGGGGCGCGAAGAGGCGCAGGTAGGTCCGTCGACGAGTCTGGCGTCGCCGACTGTCGCGACCGGTGCGGAGGGGGAGCGCGTCGGGGTGACCACCCTCGTCGCGGACGACGATGCAGGGCCGTCGAACATCGGGACCCTGACCTCGATCGCACCCGCGGATCACGATGGTCTTGACGCACCCGCGGGTTCTTCAGAGTCCTGGGACGACGCAATCGTCCTCGACAGAGGTGCTCCCTCGCGCGAGGTCGAAGGTGGGTCGGCGAGCAGCGAGGACTCGAGCTTCTCGGAGCCGCGCGAGCTCGAGGTTTCACGTGAAACGGTCGGCGAGGCCGCCATCCCTGCGCAGTCGGAGCTGAGACGAGGTGTCGCACCGACCGGACCGACGAGTGGGGCCAGCGAAGACTCGACCGCACCATCCGCGGACTCGACCACGACACAGGCGGTCTCCGCTGACTGGACCGGGCAGCCCGGAGACGATCTCGTTCCCGTCCCGGGCGCGCGCTTCGCCGAACTGCCGACAGCCTCGATTCGACCGAACCCGCGCCAGCCGCGCAGCGTCTTCGACGAAGGCGAGCTCGACGAACTCGTCGGCTCGATTCGGGAGATCGGCGTGCTGCAGCCCGTGGTGGTGCGCCCGGTCACGGGGAGCGAGGGCCAGTACGAGCTGATCATGGGTGAGCGGCGCTGGCGCGCGACCCAGGCCGCCGGCCTCGATGTGATCCCGGCGATCGTCCGTGAGACCGACGATGGCGATCTCCTCCGCGATGCACTTCTGGAGAACCTGCACCGCAGCGCTCTGAACCCGCTTGAGGAGGCTGCTGCCTACCGCCAGCTCCTCGACGACTTCGGGTGCACGCACGAGGAGCTTGCCGATCGCATCTCTCGGAGCCGCCCGCAGATCTCCAACACGCTGCGGCTCCTGCGCCTGCCTCCCCTGGTGCAGCGTCGTGTCGCTGCGGGAGTGCTGTCGGCAGGACACGCACGCGCTCTCCTCGGACTGACCGACGGCGCCGAGATCGAGCGCCTCGCGCAGCGGATCGTGGCGGAAGGTCTCTCTGTGCGGGCGACCGAGGAGATCGTCGCGATGGGCGGACTCGACGGGGAGCGGCGGGCGCCGCGGGCTCCGCGGGCCGGTCAGCGCTCGGCGGCCATCGACGAGCTCGCGCACCGGCTCTCTGATCGCTTCGAGACTCGGGTCAAGGTGGACCTCGGGAAGAATAAGGGCCGCCTCACGGTCGAGTTTGCCTCGGTCGAGGATCTCAACAGGATCCTCGACGTCATGGTTCCGGACGATCCGGGCCTCTTGCGCAACTAGCGCGCGCTCCGCGGAGCACGTGACGGATCAACAGCGGGCGGGGTCACTCTCGGCACAGTACGGAGCCGGGAGCGACCTCGCCCGTCGTCGCCTCCGGCCGTGTGGACCACCCACCGTCGTCCTCTGCGCTGGGAGCGCTGAGTGCTCTGTTTCACGTGAAACACGGATCGTCCGCGGGTCTCTCCTTCACGCGAGTGGCCAGCGCTCCTGTTTCACGTGAAACACGGATCGTCCGCAGGTCTCTCCTTCACGCGAGTCACCAGCGCTCCTGCTTCACGTGAAACACTCCTCCAGCACCGCCGCCCTGACCCAACGTCCGTCGCCGGACCAGGTGCCGCTACGGATTGCGCGCGCGACCACCCCACTCCCTCCCCGAGAAGTGACAGCTCCCGAGTCGGTGTCGGGGGCTCCGTCACGTTCCTCGCGTCGTGCGCGCGGAACGGAGGGTTCGCCGAGTTGATGGAAGCACGAGGGTCGATACGGCAAGGAGACCTCGACACCCGTTCCCGGCAGCGAGAACTCCGTGTGCGCTGTCACTGGGTGCAAGGCGATCGAACCTTCGGAGCCTTGCCCGCGCGACGGCGCGGTGGCCTGCCGACCTGGTGAGCGCCAAGGACGCAGGTACCGACGGCCATGGCAGCGACTGGTCACGCGAGCCGTGACGGACGAGGAGCGTAGCGCGTTGCCGCTGGCTGGGTGAGGTTGCGGCGGCGCAGACCGTCGAAGCATCGCAGACACGCGCGGAAGCGAAGCATGGCGCGGAAGGGGCTGTGCGTGGGGACTCTGCCACGAGCCGGGCGCACCGCACGCAGCAACATCGCCCAAGGGACGGGGGAGGGTTATGTGCGCATCAGATGAGGCTCGCAGAGGGGTGCAGCGCGTTCGCCGGGAACTTCGTCGGCGAGACGTGGCGGCGGTGACGCGGCGGAGCACGCCGGGGGGCACCTGAAGCGGCCACTGCGTCATGATGCGAGCGAACCCTTCGCAGCGCTCTCGAACAGAGAATCGCGATGTCCGCAACCCACCTTGTCGACCTGCCTGCCCGCTAGGCGAGGCTCTCACCGAGGCCTCGCCCGATCTCATGCGTGACTTGTCGCGGACCGTGATCAACGCGCTGCTCGCTGCTCGATTCTCCTCTTCGTTGCTCGCTCCTCGTTGCTCGCTCCTCGCTCCTCGCTGCGGATGCGGCAGCGGTCGTCGGTGTCGAATGGGCCCGCGTACGGCGACGCACACAGCTCCGTGCAACCGATTCCGCCACCAGGACTTGGATACCCGGCCGGCACGACCGATGTTTCGGTCCCGAGGCTGCGAACCGGGACGTCCTACCCGCCCGGCTCCTCGAGCGCAGGACGCGGGCTGAGACGGCGCTGATCACGGTCGTCGCGGACTGCAACCTGCAACCTCGCCAGGCGTCTGGACCCGCCGTGTAGACAAGCTGGGTACGGCGCTCGGCATCGAATCGCTGAGCATGTAGCAGGCCTCGCGCATAGCGGCCGAGACGAGCAGGTCGAGGTCCTTCGCTACCGTCCACTGGAGTCGGAAGGACCGTCTACGTTCGCGACCGACGAGGCTCTGACCAGGAAGGTCCGTGAGACCGGCCGGGTGATCAACGCCGTGGTCCTGGTCGCTACGGGCGAGAACGGGGACGGGCACGGCGAGGTCCTGACCATGCGCGTCGCCACCAGCGAGACCGGGGCGGCGTCGAACGAGTTCTTCGCCGACCTGGTCGCCCGCGGCTTGGCTGGCGTGGAGATCGTGAAGAGCGATGCGCGCGGGCCTGGTGGAGGCCATCATTGCGAACCTGCCCAGCGCGACGTCTGGCAGCACAACGCGGCGGACCGGACAGAAATCCATCCCCAGCGCCATGTCCTGCGGGTCATGGGCCACTCAACGTGAACCCGATCGGGTCTCCCGACTCCGAGTCCACAAGCACGAACTCCTCGCCACTGTCCGCGAGCTGCGCGCACGTTTCACGTGAAACACGGACTCCGTGCCTGCGAGGCCACCAGCGCATCGAGCGGCGCCGCGCCCAGACCTACCCGTGGTGCGAGCGGGTAGAAGCATCCGTGAACCGACGCACGCCCGCCACCGAGCATGTGGGGACGTCTCGACAGATCGCGAGCCGGGCGGGTCAGGTGCGAGGACGTCTCGTGACGGAACGCCGTGGAGAGGATCAGACGACGCGTCGTAGAACGACGTTCCACGTGAAACGTCGTCCCCGACGTCAGCGCCGAACGTGCCGGACGACGAGCGAACGGTAGAGCGCGGCGAGGTCGAGGCCGGCGGCGCGTGCAGCCTGCGGGAGCAGGGAGGTCTCGGTCATTCCTGGCGCCACGTTCACCTCGAGGAAGTGGACGACACCGTCCGGATCGAGGATGACGTCGGTCCTCGACAGGTCGCGGAGGCCGAGTGCGACGTGCGCACGCACGGCAACCTCGCGCACGACCTGGAGCACGTCGTCGTCGAGGCGCGCCGGAGCGAAGTACTCGGTGCGTCCCGGGTTGTATCGCGCGTCGAAGTCGTACGGGCCTGAGGTGACGATCTCGACCGGGGGGAGGGACTCGGGGCCTCGGCCCAGGTCCACCACGCTCACGGCGAGCTCGACCCCTCGGACGGCGCGCTCGATGAGGGCGACGTCGCCGTACGCGAAGCAGTCGACCATCGCGCGGGGGAGCTGGTCCGCCCGCTCGACGAGCGTTACCCCGAGTGCGGACCCGCCGTGGGTCGGCTTGACGACGAGGGGGAGTCCGAGCCTGCTGACCACCGCGTCCAGGACCGGTTGCGCGCCAAGCTCGCGGAACAGGCTCTGGGGGAGTGTCACGTACTCGGGTGTGCAGAGCCCGGCCCCGAGCGCGACACTCTTGGCGACGGGCTTGCTCCAGGCGGCACGGCTCTCGCGAGGCCCTGTGCCGACGTACGGCACACCGACGAGCTCGAGCACGTCGCGGACGGAACCGTCCTCGCCGCTCGCACCGTGGAGGAGGGGCCACACGACGTCCGGGCGGGCGGAGTCGAGGAAGGGCAGGAGGTCGGCGTCGACGTCGTGGACGGTCACCTCGAGGCCCGCTGCCCGGAGGCTCTCGGCCACCCGACGCCCCGACCGCAGAGAGACGTCGCGCTCGTGCGAGAGGCCTCCCGCGAGGATCGCGACATGCCCTCCCGGGGGAGCCACGTCGTCCGGCCCCAGAAGGTGGAAGGGCTGGTCAGGGCGCTGCTGACCGGTAGGCGAGGTGGTGTCCCGCCCGGTCGCCGTCGGGTTTCCCGTGGTCGTGTCCACTGTGCTGACGGACTCCTGTTCGGTGCCGGGCGCCGCCGGTCGGGCAGGGCTCGGGGAAGGGGTGAGGTGCTTCAGGCCAGGTTGGGCGAGGGGTTCTCGACGTCCGTGACGTCGGGGTCGAGCTCCGCGTTCGTCCCGAAGATCTCGACGAGCTCCTGCTCGGCGTTGACGACGCCGGCGAGGCGTCGCACCCCCTCGCGGATGCGCTCCGGGGTGGGGAAGCAGTAGGACAGCCTGACGTGGCTCGATCCCGTTCCGTCCGCGTAGAACGCGGTGCCCGGGACGTAGGCGACCCGTGCGGTGACTGCCCGCGGCAGCATGGAGCGTGCGTCGAGGCCGTCGGGGAGCTGGACCCAGGTGTAGAAGCCGCCGTCCGGCACCGTCCATCGTGCGGAGGGGAGGTGCTCCGCGAGGGCACCGATCATCGCGTCGCGCCGCTCCCGGTAGAGCTCGCGGAACTGCTTGATCTGTCCCTTCCAGTCGCACGTCTCCAGGTAGGCCGCGATGGCTAGCTGGGAGGCGTTGGACGGGCACAGGATCGCTGACTCGCTCGCCAGCACCAGCTTCTCGCGGACGGCGTGCGGGGCGACGACCCACCCCACCCGGTAGCCCGGCGCGAACGTCTTCGAGAACGACCCGAGGTAGAGGACGCCCTCGTCGTCGAGCGAGCGAAGAGCGGGGAGGGTCTGACCGTCGAACCCGAGGAGCCCGTACGGGTTGTCCTCGATGACGAGCACCCCGTACCGCTGAGCGATCTCCAGGATCCGCGGCCGACGCTCCGCGGTCAGGGTCACCCCGGCCGGGTTGTGGAAGTTCGGCACGGTGTAGAGCAGCTTGACGCGACGTCCCTCGGCGGCGAGGTGTCCGAGCGTCTCCTCGAGCGCCTCAGGGACGAGGCCGTGCTCGTCGAGCGGCACGTGGACGACGTCGGCCTGGTACGACCGGAACACCCCCAGGGCACCGACATAGCTGGGCGCCTCGGCCACGACGACGTCGCCCGGGTCGACGAAGATCCTGGTCACGAGGTCCAGGGCCTGCTGGGATCCCGTCGTCACGACCACGTCGTCGGGGTGGCACTCGATACCTTCGAGCCGGACGACGTCGAGGATCTTCTCGCGGAGCGTCTCGTCGCCCTGGCCCGACCCGTACTGGAGCGCCGTCGCACCTCGGGTCGCGACGAGCCGCTGCATGGTGTCGGCGATCTGGTCGAGGGGAAGGCCCTCGAGGTAGGGCATGCCGCCCGCGAGCGAGACGACCTCCGGACGGTTCGCGACGGCGAACAGCGCGCGGATCTCCGACGCGCGCATCCCGTGCGCTCGCTCCGCGTAGGCACCGAACCAGGGGTCGAGCCGGGTGCCGCCGGGGGCGGGCTGCTGCGGGGGAGTCGTCGGTCCAGTCACGCACCCCAGTCTCGCACGGGGTTCGGGGGATCCCGTGAAGACGCCGGAGGGCGGACCACCGCGCAGGGTGGCCCGCCCTCCGGCGAAGCGGTGTCGTGGGTTCGGGCGGGTGGACCGCCCGAGCGGTCTCAGACCGTGGTGCCGAGGACGGCGTCGATCTCCTCCGTGAGCGCGCGCTTGGGGCGTGCGCCGATGATCGACTTCTGCAGCTCCCCGCCGACGTACACGTTGAGCGTCGGGATCGACACGATGCCGTAGGCGCCGGTCGTCTCGGGGTTCGCGTCGGTGTCGAGCTTGGCGATCTTGATCTTGCCGTCGTACTCCTCGGCCAGCTCCTCGAGGATCGGCGCGACCTGGCGGCACGGGCCGCACCAGGTGGCCCAGAAGTCGACCAGGACGGGGACCTCGGACTCGAGGACCTCGGCACGGAAGGTGTCGTCGGTGACCGGGACGGTCGGCATGGAGACCTCCTGCGGGACGGGGGCGGTCGGTGTGCACCGCCGGGGTGGACCGGGATCGGGAGAGCCCGGTTCGCCGGGTGGGTGAGGGGCGGGGATCAGGCCTGGAGCTCGGCGAGCGCTTCGGGCAGCTCGTCGGGGTTGGGGGTCTGCGGGGTGCCGGCGAGGTCCTCCAGGCCGGCGGCGTCGGCGAGCTCGGTGAGGTAGCGCTGCGCGTCGAGCGCTGCCGCGCACCCGGAGCCGGCCGCGGTGATGGCCTGGCGGTAGGTGTGGTCGACCGCGTCGCCGCACGCGAACACGCCGTCGAGGTTGGTCGCGGTGGTGCGTCCGACGACCTGGATGTAGCCCTCGTCGTCCAGGTCGATCTGGCCCTTGACGAGCTCGGTGCGCGGTTCGTGACCGATCGCGACGAACAGGCCGGTCGCGGGCAGCTCGCGCTCCTCACCGGTCACGGTGTCGCGCAGAGTCACGCCCTCGACCTTGTTCTCGCCGCCGATCCCGGCGACCTCGCTGTTCCAGGCGAAGTCGATCTTCGGGTCGTTCAGCGCGCGGTCGGCCATGATCTTGGAGGCGCGCAGCTCGTCGCGACGGTGCACCAGGGTGACCTTCTCGGCGAACCGGGTGAGGAACGTGGCCTCCTCCATCGCGGAGTCGCCACCGCCGACGACGGCGATGTGCTGGTCGCGGAAGAAGAACCCGTCGCACGTCGCGCACCAGGAGACACCGCGGCCGGACAGGCGCTTCTCGTCGTCCAGGCCGAGCTCGCGGTAGGCGGACCCGGTCGCGAGGATGACCGCACGCGCGCGGTAGGTCTCGCCGTTGCCCGTCACGACGGTCTTCACGGGCCCTTCGAGGTCGAGCAGCGTGGCGTCGTCCCACTCGATGCGCGCGCCGAACCGCTCGGCCTGCTTGCGCATGTTCTCCATGAGGTCGGGGCCCATGATCCCGTCGGGGAAGCCCGGAAAGTTCTCCACGTCGGTCGTGTTCATCAGGGCACCGCCGGCGGTGACCGAGCCTGCGAGAACGAGCGGGGCCAGGCCCGCGCGCGCGGCGTAGATCGCCGCGGTGTACCCCGCGGGACCCGACCCGACGACGATCAGGTTCTGGACGGCTGACTGCTCGGTCACGTGCTGCTCCTCGGATGCTCGGTGCGTGGTGGCCGACCACGCGAGAGTGTGAACGCCGCCGGGGCGACTTCTGTTCCACGGTACGGGGGATGGTGACCCTCGCCTGACGGGGCGCGCGGCTCGCGCCCCGATCCACCGACCCCGGTGCACGCACCGGGGCCCGCCCCCGCCCATCCATCGCGTCCGGCGCGTTGTCGCGCCGCGCCCGGGAGGCAGCAGAGCACCGACGCTCCCGGGCGGGTCAGCGTCAGGAGACGAGGATCTCGTTGATCTCCGCGCGGTACTCGCCCGCCGGGTTCTGCGGGAGCTCCGTGAACCACAGGACGATCGACTCGGCCTCCACCGGCTGGTCGAACGTGAACTCCACGCCCGGGGCGAGCGGTCCGGACGCGAGCACCTCACCATCGGTCGGCGTGCTCGGGCTCGTGGCCCGGATCTCGACGTTGCCGCCGGTGACGGCCGTGTCGAGCACGATCGAGGAGACCGGTGCCTTCTGCTCGAGCGTGACCGCGAAGCCGATCCCGGACCGCAGACCGGCGAAGTCGGCCGCGTTGTACCGCCGCGAGATCCAGGTCGTGTCCGGCTGCTGGTCGTAGGCGAGCCCGACGAGCTCGGGGTGCTCCCCGGCGTTGTTGCCGGCGGCGTCCCCCTCGGGGTCGAGTGCGGCGCCCGACGCGATGACGGGGCGGACGTCGGCCGGTGGGGCCTCCTCCTCGCCGCCGTCCGCGTCGCCGCTGCCGTCGCCCTCGCTCGGCGCGGTCGAGCCGTCGCTCGTGGTCTGCTCGCCCGCCTGGAGCGCGGGGCCGAAGCCGTCGAACGCGGTGTTCACGGCCCAGACGACGCCCCAGACCACGAGGCCGAGCACCAGCACGAGGACGATGGGGGTGGCGTTGAAGCGGCGAGGTCCGCGGCGGGGCGCGGGCTCGCTCCAGCCCTGGGGGGTCTCCGCCGTCGTCGGGGGGCCGGGCGGGGGAGCGGCGGTCGCGTACTGGGCGGTCGCGCCGGCGTCGTAGGCCGCAGGGGGCGGAGGGACCGCGTACGCGCCGGTCGCCGGACCGGCGGTCGGGGGGACGACGGCCGTGGCCCCGGAGGCGGGGTCCATGGCGTAGGCCGCGCCGGGACCGGCCGAGCCGGGCACCGCTCCGACGCGGTGGATGCGGCCCGTCGTCGGACGCCGCACCGGGGGTGCGGGCGGGGGCGTCCCGGGGGGCGCGCTCGTCGACCCGTCGAACGCCGAGCGCACGGACTGGCGGCTCACCCCGGCCGTCGCGGGCTGGACGAACGTGGGCAGCGCCGCGACGACGGAGACCTCGCCCCACGGCTCGACGGCGCTCACGACGTCGGCCGGGGAGCGTGGCCCGTCCGCGGCGTCCGCGGCGTCGGTCCACTCCTGCGCCGTGCCCTGGGCGCCGGTGAAGGTCTGCGCGCAGAGCGTGTCGAGCTCGGCGGGGACGTCGGGCCGGACCGCTGACAGGGGCTGGACGGTGTCGCCCGCGCGCTGCGCGGGGAGGGGGTGGATCGCGTCGCTCGCGATCCAGGGGACGTCCAGGGACGGCCCCGCCCACCGTGCGGTCATGGCGTAGTAGAGGAGGGCGACGAGACCGACGGCGTCGGCGCGCGAGGTCCGGTCGGCGTCGTGCTGGTCGTGGCCCGCGACCCCGGCGTCGAGGCCGAGGCCGGTGACGAGCACGCGGCTGCCGTCGACCCGGACGGCGTCGGGGCGCAGCGCGAGGTGGTGGACCCCGCGCCGTCGGGCGACCTCGAGCGCGGCCGCGGCCTCGCCGACGATGGCGCGCGCCTGCTGGGGGTCGACGATCCCGCCGGCGACGACCTCGCTCAGCGTGACGCCCGTGTACCGCTCCGTCACGACGTACGCGACGCCGTCCTCGGCCCCGACGTCGAGGACGCGCGTGAGGCGGGGGTCGACGACGAGCGCGGCGCGGCGGGCGGAGTCGAGCGCCTCGGCGACGTGCTCACCGGAGACGACCGAAATCCTTACCGGTCGGTCGAGGATCTGGTCGTGCGCCGACCATGCGGTGACGTCCGACAGGTCGGACGGGAGCTGCTCGTCAAGCCGGTAGCGCGCGACGAGCAGCGTTCCTGGGGCCACGCCGTTCACCGGACCTCCTCCGTGGGACTCGTGGTCGACACACCATGGTACGCGGGCACCGAATGCCCCGATTTCACCCGATCCCTGGGAGCGCCGCCCGGTGCGCTCATCGCCGGACGAGCCGGCGCACGCGGCTCACGAGCGGGCCTGCGAGCTGGTCGAGCTCGCGCACCCGCATGAGCTTCAGACCGCCCGCGTAGACGAGGGTCATCACGGTGCCGGCGAGCGTCACGACGACGACTGCCTGCCACCACGAGAGCCCGTAGATCCCGTCGGGCGGGTCGCCCGTGACGAGGACGAAGGCGCGCAGCACGCCCCACCCCGCGACGGCGCTCACGGCGGCCGCGAGGACGGCCTTCACGTGCATCCGCAGGATCCGGGCGCCGTCGAGCCCGTGGAGCGTCCTGCGCAGGCCGACGGTGCGCAGCGCGACCGCCACGAGGTTGGACAGGCTCATCGCGAGGCCGATCCCCACCACCCAGAGCGCGGGGTCGAGCACCGTGGTCGCGAGCCAGGAGACACCGACCAGGACGAGCGTGCCCGGGACCTGGATCCAGAAGACCGTCCGACCGTCCTCGAACGCGTAGTAGACCCACTTCATGAGGACCATGCCCCCGAGGGGCACGAGTCCTAGCGCCATCGCGCGCAGCACGTCCGCGACGGCGGCCCCCGACGCGGGGTCCACGGACGGGACGAGGAGCTTCGTGACGGGGAGCGCGAGCACGACGAGCACGGCGGTGGCGAACACCGTGAACACGCCGACGGTGCGCACGCCGCGCGAGAGGTCGTGCCGCACGCGCGCGAGGTCCCCCGCGTGGGCGGCGGCGCTCATGCCCGTGAAGAGCGCCGTCGCGATCGACACCGTGACGAGCGAGTGCGGCAGCAGGTAGATCATGAGGGCCTGCGTGTACGCCGCGTTGCCGGCCACGGCGAGGGCGCCGGAGAACGCGTCGGGCGCTCCGGTGACGAGGCCTGTGACGGCTCCGAGCGACCCGGGGTCGTCGCGGTAGGGCCCGAAGGTCTGGGCGAGGGCGGCGCGGGGTGCCTCGCTCGCGAAACGGGTCGTGAAGAGCACGCCCACCTGCTCGAGGAGGACCGCCGCGAACGTCCACAGCGCCACCTGGCCCGCGGACCGCAGCCCGATCCCGTGCAGGCCGAACCGCAGGTGCCAGCGGAAGCCCGCGCGCCACAGCGGGACCACGAGGATGAGCGCCTGCGCCGCGACCCCGAGCGTCGCGGTGCCCGCGAGCAGCGCGATCTTGGGCCCGTCCCACTGCGTGAGGTCGTCGACGTTCCCCGACACCGCGGGGCCGTAGATCGCGATGAAGGCCGCGAACCCCGCGATGGACACCACGTTGTTGAGCACCGGCGCCCACATGAACGGCCCGAACTGGCCGCGCGCGTTGAGCACCTGCCCGAGCAGCGTGTACAGCCCGTAGAAGAAGAGCTGTGGCGTGCACCAGAAGGCGAACGCGACGGCGAGGGAGGTCTGCGGTGCGGTCCACCCCGGCCCGGTGTACAGCGCGACGAGGATGCTCGACCCGGCCGTGAGCAGCGCCGACAGCGCGAGCAGGATGACGCCCGACAGGGTGAGCAGCTTGTCGAGCCGCTCCTGCGTGTTGCGCGCGCGGTAGGCGCGGACGATCTGCGGCACGAGCACCGCGTTGAGGACGCCGCCCGCGAGGATCGCGAACAGGACGTTGGGAATCTTGTTCGCGACGTCGAACGCGTCGGCGACGAGGCCCGTCGTCCCGATGGCCGCGACGAGGAGGACGTTGCGGACGAGCCCGAGCCCGCGCGAGACGAACGTGCCCGACGCCATGAGCGCCGACGAGCGGCCCAGCCCGCCCGAGCGGGCCGCGGGCGGCTCCGTGGTCCCGGCCTCCGCCGCCTCGTCCGGGGTGCCCGTCGCCGCGGGGTCGCCCGGGAGGGCGCCCTCGGACGGTACGACGTCGCGCGTCGTCCCGGGACGGGGGCCCCGACCTGCACCGGTGCGCCGGACGTGCCGCGGCTGGTCCGGGCTCACTCGACACGCTCCTCGTCCCGGGACCGGGAGGCGTCGGCCGTCGCCGAACCGTCCGGCCCGGGCCCCTGCGGCGCGGGCTGGTCGAGCGTGGCGCCCGCCACGCGACGGGGCGACCGGCCGCGACGCACGGTGCGCCAGATCCCGGCGAGGAGCGCGATCCCGAGGAGCACGGCGACGACGACCGTGCCGACCGACTCCCAGTCCGCGCGGACGCGCACGACGAACTCCTCGGGCTCGGCCACCCGGACCTGCGGCTGCGCCGCGCTGACGAGCTCGACCTCGACGGTCACGTTGCCGCTCCCGAAGCCCTCGACCGGGACGGCGACGCTCGTCTCGGTGGGTACGAGGTCACCGTCCGCGTCCCGGGTCGCCGCCGGGATCGTCACCGTCCTGCGCTCGGGGGCCCGCAGCCGCGGGTCGTCGGGGCGCAGCACGACCTGCACGGTCGCGTCCTGCTCGAGGGTGCTGCGGACGCGCACCGGGAGGTCCTCCTCCTCGGCGATGAAGAGGAACGGGGCGCGCGTCTCGACGGAGAGGCTTCCCCGGACGTTCGCGGACCGCTGCTCGGCGGCCTGCACCGCGAGCACGCGCGACGGCTCGGACGCCCGGAACGCGACCGCCGTCGGGGTCACGAAGGCCGGCTCGAGGGGACGCGTGATCGTCGCGGGATCTGCGGCGACGGTCGCGAACGCGGCGAGGTCCGTGCGGGACCGGTCGAGGCTCCGGAGCTGGGTCGCGGAGATCTCGCCCGCACCGGGAGCGTCGTCCGGCAGGGGGGTGCGGTCGACGGCGGGCGGCGCGACCGCCAGCAGGTCCTCCACCGGGGCGAGGTCGACCCAGGCGGCCGCACGCAGCGCGTCGAGGCGGGCGGTGAACCGCGCGGGGTCCGGCCCCCAGGTCCGGGGCAGCGCGACGAGCACGTGACGCTGCTCGGCGGGCCGTTCGCGGGCGATCACGGCGGTCTCGGCGAGGAGCCGCTGCGTCGCGGTCACGCCCGACCCGTCGCCGGCCGAGAGCAGCGCGGTGAGCACCGGGTCGGCCACGAGCGCCGTGACGGGGCCGGCGGTCGTCGTGACCTGGGCGACGCCGGACGGCGTGTACGTCAGCGAACCGTCGGGGACGAGCCCGCCCGGTCCGACGATCGTCGCGGTCGCGCCGGACGCCGCCGCGAGCGTCGTCGTGGAGAGGTCGGGGACGGCGTCGGCCGGCCACGCGAGATCGGTGCGCCACCCCGCGGTCAGCGCGGACGCCGACGTCTCGTCCACCGTCCCGGCGCCGGACCCGGCGGAGTCCTGGTCGTCTGCGGTGCCCTGAACGCCCGCAGCGTCCTGCCCGTCCGTGTCCTCGGGCGCCGTGCTCCCGGAAGGTGCGCCCCCGGAGGTCGAACCGCCGGTGACGGCCTCGTCCGACGTCCCGGGGCCGGACGGGAGCGGCGTCCCCGCGGGCAGCGCGAGGCCCGCGTGCGCGAAGGCCGCGACGTCCGGGTCGTAGGCGTGCAGCGCGAAGGTCGACCGACCGGCGGACACCGTCGCGACCTCCTCGGCCCACGCGTTCACGGCAGGGTCGGCCGCGCCCGCCGCAGCGGCGAGGAGCGCGGGGTCGGCGACCCACCCCACGTCGGTCGTGCCTCCGGTCGCCGCGAGCACCCGGCCGAGCCGCCCGTCCGCACCGACGGCGGCCGAGAGGGCGTCGTCGTAGGCGACGGGGTCGGGGTCCACGGCAGGGCCTGTCAGGGCGGCGACGACGCTGAGGCGGACCGGCGTCACCTCGCCCGACGGCGCCCACAGCACGAAGGTGCGCTGCACGGCCTGGCGCGACCCGCCGTCGGACACCGTGACCGAGAGCCCGCGCGGCCCCCAGTCGCTCGACGCGTTGAGGTTGAGCTCCGCGACGGGCACCGTGAACGTGACCTCCGTGCTCGCGCCGGGCGCGAGGGGCTGCCCGAGGTCCTCGGTCGCGACGCGGACGCCGACGCGTCCGTCGAGCGGCGTCGTGGCCCAGCTCTCGAGGGCGGAGCGCGTGCTCAGCGCGCGACCGTCGATCCCCAGGGCGACGGACGGCGACTCGAGCGTCCCCGCCGTCCCGTTCGTCACGCGGGCCGAGACCGAGAGGGTGTCGCCGGGGCCCAGTGCCTCCGGCCCGAGGGAGGTCACCTCCAGCACGACGGCCTCCTCGGACTCCGCCGTGTCGGCGGCGGCGGGCCGGGCCGTCGGCACCCCGCCCAGCACGAGCGCGAACGTCACGGCGAGCAGGAGGGTCAGGACGACGAGGAGCCGGGCCGGCGGCACGGCGCACGGGCGCGCGCCGCTGTGGGGGGAGGGCGTCATGAGTGGTCGGTCGAGCTCCGTGGGGCGGGCGGTTCCGGCCCGCCCCGGCCGTCGTGCGGACGGTCGGGCGGGCGGACGATCGTCCGGGTCACCCTACTCTCGACGACACCGTGGAACCGCGCCGGCCGGCCCTCGAGGACGCTCTGCGCGACGGCGGCGATGCGCCGCTCGTTGGGGTAGGCGAGCCGGTCCGTGAGATCGACGACGGGGATCCACGCGACGTCCTCCGCCTCGCCGTCGGGGTCGCCCTCGACCGTGAGGTGACCGCCTGTCGCGCGCAGCAGGAAGTGGTGGACGACCTTGTGCACGCGACGGTCGTCGCCGGTGAACCAGTAGTCGATGACCCCGAGCGGCTCCTGGACCGCACCCCGGATGCCGGTCTCCTCGGCGATCTCGCGGACGGCTGCCTGCTCCGGGGTCTCCTCGCCCTCGAGGTGGCCCTTGGGCAGGCACCACTCGAGGCGGCCGCCCCGGTTGCGCCGCGCGATGATCGCCGCGGACGGACGCCCGTCCGCGACCGTGATGACGAGCCCGCCTGCGGAGACCTCGTCGACCACGGGGAGCGGCGCCGGCGCCGGGGCGGGGCGGGCCCGGGGGTCGATGCGCAGGGCGTGCCCTCCGGGCGGAGCGGGGACCGGGGCGGGGCGTCCGCGACCGCTGCCACGCCCGCCCGCCGGATCCCTCCGGGGCTCGTCGGCGTGCGCAGGGGTGGACATGTCCCAACTTTACCGAGTGCGCGTACGCTCCCCGGGGACCGGCTCCCCGGCGCGGGGACGGGATCTGGCAGGCTTGGGTGTCGTGCCCCAGCCTTCGACACCCGAGCCCGCCACCCCGTCGACGCCGCCGTCGCTCGAGCTGCAGCGCCGCGCCCTCGCGGTGCTCACCGAGATGGCGCCCGCGGCGATCGAGCTCGGCGAGGCGTTCCGCGCCGCCGGCCACGAGCTCGCGCTCGTCGGAGGCCCGGTCCGCGACGCGTTCCTCGGCCGGGCGAGCAACGACCTCGACTTCGCGACGTCGGCGTCCCCCGACGAGACCGAGGCGATCCTCGCGCGCTGGGGCGACGCGCACTGGGACATCGGCAAGGAGTTCGGCACGATCGGCGCGAAGCGCTTCGGGCGCGGCGCCCCGGGGGACGACCTCGTCGTCGAGGTGACGACGTACCGCACGGACGCCTACGACCCGACGTCCCGCAAGCCCGTCGTGGCGTTCGGCGACTCGCTCGAGGGCGACCTGTCGCGCCGTGACTTCACGGTCAACGCGATGGCCGTGCGCGTGCCCGACATGACGTTCGTCGACCCGTTCGACGGCCTCGGCGACCTCGCGCGCCGCGTGCTGCGCACCCCGATCGCGCCCGAGCGGTCGTTCGACGACGACCCGCTGCGCATGATGCGTGCCGCGCGGTTCGCGGCCCAGCTCGAGTTCGTCGTCGACGGCGGGACGCTCGCCGCGCTCGTCCTCATGACCGACCGCATCGAGATCGTGTCCGCGGAGCGCGTGCGGGACGAGCTCTCGAAGCTGCTCTGCGCGGCGGCACCGCGTCGCGGGCTCGAGGTGCTCGTGGACACGGGCCTCGCGGACCACGTGCTGCCGGAGCTGCCGGCGCTCAAGCTCGAGATCGACGAGCACCACCGGCACAAGGACGTGTACGAGCACTCGCTCACGGTGCTCGACCAGGCGATCGCGCAGGAGACCGGGCCCGACGGCGCGGTCCCGGCCCCCGACCTCGTGCTCCGCCTCGCCGCGCTGCTGCACGACGTCGGCAAGCCGCCGACGCGGCGCTTCGAGGACGGGGGAGGCGTGAGCTTCCACCACCACGAGGTGGTCGGCGCGAAGATGGTCGCCAAGCGTCTCAAGGCGTTGCGGTACGACAAGCAGGTGGTCAAGGACGTCGCGCGCCTGGTCGAGCTGCACCTGCGGTTCCACGGCTACGGCGACGGCGCCTGGACCGACTCGGCGGTGCGCCGGTACGTGACCGACGCCGGGCCGCTGCTGGAGCGCCTGCACCGCCTGACGCGCGCCGACTGCACCACGCGCAACCGGCGCAAGGCCCAGCGCCTGCGCGAGTCGTACGACGACCTCGAGCGCCGGATCGCCGACCTCCAGGCGAAGGAGGAGCTCGACGCGGTCCGTCCGGACCTCGACGGCCAGCAGATCATGGCGATCCTCGGGATCCGGCCGGGCCCTGTCGTCGGGAAGGCGTACAAGCACCTGCTCGAGCGCCGTCTCGACCGCGGACCGGTCGACGAGGAGACGGCGCGCTCGGAGCTCCTGGCCTGGTGGTCGGAGCAGCCGGAGTCGTCGGCCTCCTGAGCGGGATGCGCCCGGTGTCGGTCCGGTCGAGACCTCCGGGGTGGTCGTGCCGAGGCACGGCCCCCGCCCGCCGAGGTAGAACCATGGCTCCCCGACGTGATGCGCTCGTCCGCCGCGAACGACATGGGTGCCGCTGTCGCGTGGACAGCGGCACCCATGTCGTCCTCGACGGCGCGGGAGGTCGTGCTCGGCTCGACCTCCCGCGCCCGAGTCAGACCTCGTCGTCGGCGAAGACCACGTCTTCCTTCGCGCGGGCTGCGCTCGGGGGGGCGACGTCCGGCTCGGTGGGGCCGTGGTCGTGGCCCGGCGCCTGGGCCGGGGACTTGCGCAGGAGGAACGAGAGGCCGACGGCGACGAGCATGACCGCGGTGCCCCAGACGAACGCGTCGCCGACGCCCTCGGCGAGCGCGGACTGCGGCGACGCGCCCGCCTCGCCGTAGGCGATGGAGCGGGTCGTCATGACGGCGACGAACATCGCCGTGCCGGCGGCGCCTGCGAGCTGCTGCGCGGTGCCGATCGACGCGGAGCCGTGCGAGTACTGGTGCGGCTCGAGCGCCGAGAGCGCGGTCGTGAACAGCGGCGTGAACATGAACGCCAGGCCCAGGCTCAGCGTGACGTGCAGCGCGAGGACGAACCACGGCGACGAGTCCGCGTGGATGGTCGTGAACGCCGCGAGCGCGACGGCGACGACGCTCACGCCGGGGATGACGAGCGGGCGCGGACCGACCCGGTCGTAGAGCCGGCCGACGGTCGGGCCGAGCAGACCCATGAGGAGCCCACCGGGCAGCACGATGAGGCCGGTCGCGAGCGGCTCCAGACCCATCGCGTCCTGCAGGAACAGCGGCAGGAGGATGAGGGAGCCGAACATCGCGACCATGCCGACGGCCATGATGCCGAGCGGCACGCTGAACCCGCGGTGCGTGAAGACGCGCAGGTCGAGCAGCGCCCGGTCCTCGCGCTGGAGGACGAGCTGGCGCCACACGAACGCGCCGAGCGCGAGCACACCGAACGCGACGGGCACGACCGGCGGCACGACGGGCGTGTGGCGTGCGGCCTCGCCGATGCTCGACAACCCGTAGACCAGGCCGCCGAACGCGAACGCGGCGAGCACGAGCGAGAACGGGTCGAGGCGCGAGTGCGTACGGTCGGCGACGTCCCGGATGTACAGGAACCCCAGGACGAGCGCGACGAGGGCGATCGGGAGCACGATCCCGAACACCCACCGCCAGCTCAGCGAGTTGAGGATGAGACCGGAGAGCGACGGGCCGAGCGCCGGGGCGGCGGCCATGACGATCGAGATGTTGCCCATGACCTTGCCGCGGATCGACGGCGGGACGAGCGTCATGATCGTCGTCATGAGGAGCGGCATCATGATCGCCGTGCCGGACGCCTGCACCACGCGGCCGGTCAGCAGCCACGCGAAGCCGGGGGAGAGCGCGGCGAGCAGGGTGCCTGCACTGAACAGCGACATCGCGAGCAGGTAGGCCCCGCGCGTCCCGAGCCGCTGCAGCAGGAACCCGGTCGCCGGGATGACGACGGCCATCGTGAGCATGAAGGCCGTCGTGAGCCACTGCCCGGTGCTCGCCGTGATGCCGAGGTCCTCCATGAGCGGCGCGAGCGCCACGCTCATGGTGGTCTCGTTGAGGATCACGACGAACGCAGAGCCGAGCAGCAGCGCGATGACGAGGAGGTCCGCGCGGGGCAGACGGTCGACGGGGGCCGAGGTGTCGTGGATGGGGGAGGCTGTCACGGGGTGTCTCCGCTCGCGTCGGGGGCGGCCCGGGCCGTGGTTCGGACCCGGTCGGGGCAGGGCAGGCTGCGTGGGGGCAGCACGGGGTCGCGTGCGGGGCACGCGACGACGGTGTCGGTTCTCGGTCGGCGGGCCACGGCGCGAGCGTGGGTGACCCGGGTGAGTCGGCGCGGCGCTGCCACGACGATCCGTACCCTGTACGACCATCCACCATCCTGCGATATTCCCGCCGTCCGTGACGACCCCTTTTCCACCCCCGACTCATCGATGCTGCCGACAGCAGATCTCCGCCCCGGTTCGACGTGCGAGAGAGGGTCGCAGCGAGCCGCGAGTGGAG
Source organism: Cellulosimicrobium protaetiae (assembly GCF_009708005.2). Classification (NCBI taxonomy): domain Bacteria; kingdom Bacillati; phylum Actinomycetota; class Actinomycetes; order Micrococcales; family Promicromonosporaceae; genus Cellulosimicrobium; species Cellulosimicrobium protaetiae. Next base: position 515,795 of record NZ_CP052757.1, read on the forward strand.
GACGGGAGCTGACCGCTACCGCGCGTAGCGTCCGGGCCGCACCCACCGCCCAGGAACAGGAGGCCCTCATGGAGTTCCGACCCTTCACGATCGACGCCCCGCAGGCAGAGCTCGACGACCTGCACGAACGGCTCGCCCGCACCCGCTGGCCCTCCGAGCTCCAGGAGCGCGGCTGGGAGCGCGGCACCGAGCTGTCGACGATGCGTCGTCTCGTCGCGCACTGGCTCGACGGCTACGACTGGCGCGCGCAGGAGGAGCGCCTCAACCGCTTCCACCACGTCGTGACCACGGTCGACGGCCGCGACCTCCACGCGATCCACGAGCGTGCGGTGCGCCCGGGTGCCCCGGCGATCCTGCTGCTGCACGGCTGGGCGGACTCGTTCCACCGGTTCGCGCACGTGATCGACCGGCTCACGGGTCGTGACCCCGCGACCGGCCCGGACGAGCCCGTGTTCGACGTCGTCGTCCCGTCCCTGCCGGGCTTCGACTTCTCCGAGCAGCCCGAGGCGGGGACGGTGAGCGGGCGCCAGAGCGCCGAGGCGGTCGCGCGCCTCGTGGAAGGTCTCGGCTACGAGCGCTACCTCGTGCACGGGGGCGACTGGGGCGGCGTCGTCGCGCAGGAGGTGGCGCGCGCCCACCCCGACCGTGTCGTCGGTCTCCACCTCACCGACGTCCCGTTCCCCAACCTGTTCCTCGTCGACCGGGAGTCGGCGAGCGAGGCGGAGCGCGCGATGTTCGCCGCCGTCGACGCGTGGGGCGAGACGCACGGCGGATACGTCGGGATCCAGTCGTCGCGCCCGCTCACGCTGTCCTACGGCCTGAGCGACTCGCCCGTCGGCCTCGCCGCGTGGCTCGTCGACCACTTCGGGTACCTCTCCGACTCCCTGCCGTCGGACGACGACCTGCTCACCAACGTGATGCTCTACTGGCTCGGCAACTCCATCCGCTCGTCGATGCGCCTCTACAACGAAGGGCTCGACGGTGACTGGGGCGACGAGACGGGCGACGCCGCGTGGTCGGGCGGAGAGGACGACGGGGCGGGCGACGCCGAGTGGTCGGGCGGGGAGAGTGACGGGGCCGGCTGGTCGGCGCGCATCGAGGTGCCGACGGCGGTCGCGGTCTTCCCGCGCGACATCTCGCAGCCGCCGCGCGAGTACGCGGAGCGCTTCTTCGACGTCCGGCGGTTCACGACGATGCCGCGGGGCGGACACTTCGCGGCGCTCGAGGAGCCGCAGCTCGTCGTCGACGACCTCCGGGCGTTCGCCGCCGGGCTCGACTGAGTCCGGCGAGTCCGGGCCAGTCCGGGCGAGTCCGGAGGACGCGGGTGCGCCCGGTCAGGCGCCCTGCCGCCCGGCCGGGACACCGCCGTCGGTCGCCGAGCCGTCGTCGGGCGAGGTGTCCTCCCGGGCCGACGGCCCGTCGTCCGGCACGACGGCGGACCCCACCACGGTGGGCGTGCGCGCGCCGCGGGTCCACATCACCAGGGCGGCGAGCGCGTACGCCACCGCGAGGCCGACGAACACGCCGCGCGACCAGCCCGTGTCGGGCAGCGTGAACGCGGCCAGGGCGGCGGCGCCCACGAACGCCGCGTTGTACAGGACGTCGTAGAAGGCGAAGGCCCGGCCGCGGAACGCGTCGTCGGTGTCGCGCTGGACGATCGTGTCCACCGCGATCTTGGTGCCCTGCGCGGCGAGACCGAGCAGCGCCGCGCCCGTGTACACGACCGCGCGCTCCGGCGCGGTCACGAGCAGGAGCTGGCTCGCCGCGGCGAGCAGCAGCATGATCGCGATCCACGCCTGCGGCCCCGTGTAGCGGGAGAGCGTCGGCGTGAGCACCATCGCGCCCGCGCCACCGAGGCCCGTGAGCCCGACGACGATCGCGAACGTCGCCATGCCGGCCGTCTGGCTCGCCGGGTCGAGGAGGTTCCGTGAGATGAGGATCGACGCGATGAAGACGACCCCGTAGAGGAAGCGGTGCGTCGCCATCGCGAGCAGCGCCTGCCCCGGGGTGCGCCGTGCGACCAGGTACCGGGCGCCGTCTGCCAGCCCGCGCGCCACGCGTGCGATCTCCGACCGGATCGCCGCCTCGGCCGGGTGCTCCGGACCGAGCTGCGTGCGCCCGAGGCGCAGCGCCAGGAGCGACGCGACCCCGAACACGAGCGCGGCGCAGACCAGCGCGGACGAGTCCTTGACCCGGCCCGGCTCGAACGCGAGCCCGAGCAGGAGGCCGATCCCGCCCCCGAGGAACGCCGCACCCGCGCCGAGCGTGGGCGTGAGCGAGTTCGCGGTGAGGAGCAGCGGGCCGTCGACGACCCGGGGCAGACCCGCTGACAGGCCCGCGAGGAGGAAGCGGTTCACCGACAGGGCCGCGAGACCGAGGGCGTAGATCCATCCGCTCACGCCGCCCGAGAGCATGAGGACCGCCATGCCCAGCGTGATGACGACCCGCACCGCGTTGCCCCACGCGAGGACCTGACGGCGCTGCCAGCGGTCGAGGAACACGCCCGCGAACGGCCCCACGATCGTGAACGGCGCCAGCATCACGGCGAACGCGCCCGCGATGGCGGCCGCCGTGCCCTGCGACTCCGGCGAGAAAAAGAGCAGCGACGCCAGCCCCACCTGGAACATGCCGTCCCCGGCCTGGGAGACGAGACGGACGGCGAACAGCCTGCGGAATCCGCGCAGCCGCAGCAGCGCGCGCAGCTCGGCGACGACACTCACCCGTCAACACTAGGCGGTCGCGCGCACCACGGGCGCCGACGCCGGTGCGCGCGACCCGCCCCCCGGGTCGCGCGCACCTTCTCGCATCCTGGGAAACCCCTGGTCAGAAACCCTTAGGAAGGTTACCTTTGTGTTTTCGTCACGACCCGCCGCAGAGGCCGGGCCCGGAGAAGCAGTGAGGCATTCTCGATGACACGAACCCCCAGGACGGCGGCCGCAGGGCTCGCCCTCGCCACCACCGCGGCACTCGTCGCCGGCACCGTCGGTGCGGCGCACGCCGCACCGGCACCCGCCGGCGGAGACGGTGCCAACGGCTACAAGACCGTCGGCTACTACCCCGCGTGGGACGCCGGCAACGCGGACGGCTACCAGGTCGCCGACCTCCAGACGACGGGCGCGGCGTCCGACCTGACGCACCTCAACTACGCGTTCGGCAACGTCACGACCGACCTGGTCTGCGACATCACCGACCGGGAGGACCCCGTCGACGGCGGGCTCCAGGGCGACCCGCTCAACGACTACGTGCAGCTCAAGCCCGCCGCCCAGACCGTCGACGGCGTCGCGGACTCCGCCGACCAGGCGCTCGCGGGCAACTTCCACCAGCTGAAGAAGCTCAAGGAGGCCAACCCCGGCCTCAAGATCCTCATCTCGCTCGGCGGCTGGACCTGGTCCGACAACTTCTCCGACGCCGTCTCCACCCCCGAGAACCGGCAGCGCCTCGTCGAGTCCTGCCTCGACGTGTACTTCCACGGCAACCTCCCCGTCGTCGAGGACGCGGAGAACGGCAGCAAGGGCGGTGCGGGCGTCGCCGCCGGCATCTTCGACGGCGTCGACCTCGACTGGGAGTGGCCCGGCGCGACCGGCGAGCACCCCACGCCGCGCCCCGAGGAGGACGCCGAGAACTTCGTCCAGTTCGCGCAGCTCCTGCGTGCCGAGCTCGACGAGCTCGGCACCGAGACCGGCGAGGAGTACCTGATCACCGGCTTCGCCCCGGCCAGCTGGGCCGCGCGCACCAACGGCGGCTGGCTCGACCCGCGCTTCGTCGACGCGCTCGACTTCATCAACGTGCAGGGCTACGACTACCACGGCCCCTGGAACACGACCAGCACCGGGCACCAGGGCAACCTGCACGTCTACGACGACCCGACCACGGGTCAGCCCGCCAACTGGGGCCTCGCCGCCGACGGCGTCCTCGGCGCCTACCACTCGGCCGGCTGGCCCAAGGACAAGCTCGTCCTCGGGCTCGCGGCGTACGGGTACGGCTGGACGAACGTCACCGACCCGACGCCCGGTGCCGCGGCGAACGGCTCCCTCCCGTTCACCTACTACTCCGACATCAAGGCCAAGGGCCTCACGGAGTACTACGACGAGGTCGCCGGGCAGGGCTACTTCTACGGCGACGGCGAGTGGTGGACCGCGGACACGCCGCGCTCCGTGACCGCCAAGGCCGAGTACCTCGCCACCAACGGCTACGGCGGCGGGTACTTCTGGGACCTCGCCGGCGACGACGACAACGAGCTCCTCGGCACCCTCAAGGGCACGTTCGAGACCGCCACGCCCGGACCGCTCGTGCCCGCCGACGCCGCGGCGCCCTGGTTCGCGACCGGCGTCTACACGAAGGGTGACGTCGTCTACCACGACGGCGTCGAGTACCGCGCCGCCTGGTGGACGCGCAACCAGGAGCCCGGGAACCCGAACGGCCCGTGGAAGGCCATCGGGGGCGCCGGCACCGCGCCCGCCGTCGAGGCACCGGCCTGCGGCGACGCCTGGGACGCCGATCGCGCGTACGGCGCCGGCGCCGTCGTCACCCGCGCGGGCGTGAGCTACACCGCGCAGTGGTGGACCCACGGATCCCGGCCCGGCACCGACGTCAACGGTGCCTGGGACGCAGGCCGGCCCTGCGTCTGACGCACCCCGCACGCACGTGAGGCCCCTGCCGGACGGCAGGGGCCTCACGCGTCACCGCTCGTCAGGAGAGCGCCGATCCTCGGCCCTCACCCTGCACTGCGCTCCAGGTCAGCGCTCGTCAGCGCTCGACCTCACCGGCGATGAAGGCCTCCAGCTGCGCACGCCCCTTCGTGTCCTCCATCTGGACCGGCGGGGACTTCATGAAGTACGTCGAGGCCGAGAGGATCGGGCCGCCGACGCCGCGGTCCTTCGCGATCTTCGCGGCGCGCACGGCGTCGATGATGATGCCGGCGGAGTTGGGGGAGTCCCAGACCTCGAGCTTGTACTCCAGGTTCAGCGGGACCTCGCCGAACGCGCGGCCCTCGAGGCGCACGTACGCCCACTTGCGGTCGTCGAGCCATGCGACGTAGTCCGACGGGCCGATGTGGACGTTGCGGTCCTCCTTCTTGCCGCCGAGCGGGCCCTCGAGGTTCGAGGTCACGGCCTGCGTCTTGGAGATCTTCTTGGACTCCAGACGCTCGCGCTCGAGCATGTTCTTGAAGTCCATGTTGCCGCCGACGTTGAGCTGGTACGTGCGGTCCAGCACGACGCCGCGGTCCTCGAAGAGCTTGGCGAGCACGCGGTGCGTGATCGTCGCGCCGACCTGCGACTTGATGTCGTCGCCCACGATCGGCACGCCGGCCTCCTCGAACTTCGCGGCCCACTCCGGGTCGGACGCGATGAAGACGGGCAGGGCGTTGACGAAGGCGACGCCCGCGTCGATCGCGGCCTGCGCGTAGAACTTCGCGGCAGCCTCGGAGCCGACGGGGAGGTAGCAGACGAGCACGTCGACCTGCGCCTCACGCAGCGCGGCGACGACGTCGACCGGCTCCGCGTCCGACTCCTCGATCGTCTGCGCGTAGTACTTGCCGATGCCGTCGAGCGTCGGGCCGCGCTGCACGGTCACGCCGAGCGGCGGGACGTCCGCGATCTTGATCGTGTTGTTCTCCGAGGCGTTGATGGCCTCCGAGAGGTCGAAGCCGACCTTCTTCGCGTCGACGTCGAACGCCGCCACGAACTCCAGGCTCGACACGTGGTAGTCGCCGAACTGCACGTGCATGAGGCCCGGGACGGTGGCGCTCGGGTCGGCGTCACGGTAGAAGTGCACGCCCTGGACGAGGGACGATGCGCAGTTGCCTACGCCGACGATGGCGACGCGGATGGAGGTCATCCTCGCTCCTTGGTGTTCGTTGTTCCAGGGTCCTCGGGACGCCTCGCGCCGTCGGGCTCCTGCTCGGATGGTTCCGCAGGATGCGGGGTGCTGCTGGTCCGCGCACGGGTGGTGCTCCGGGAGTGCCCGGAGCTCCGGTCGCGCTCGGTGGTGATGAGACCGTCGAGCCAGCGCACCTCGCGCTCGACCTGCTCGAGTCCGTGGCGCTGCAGCTCGAGCGTGTACTCGTCGAGCCGCTCGCGGGTGCGAGCCGCGGACTCCCTGACCGCCTCCAGCCTCTCGGTGAGCCGGGTGCGCCGGCCCTCGAGGATGCGGATGCGGGTCTCGGCGTCGGTCTGCGCGAAGAACGCGAACCGGACGTCGAAGCTCTCGTCCTCCCACGCGGCCGGCCCCGACGAGGCCAGCACGCTCTGGAGGTGCTCCTTGCCCTCGGCCGTCAGCTCGTAGACGATCCGCGCGCGCTTGCCCGAGAGGGCGGGCGCGAGCGTCGACTGCGCCGCGGACTGCTCCGTGCCGGTGATGAGCCCGCGGGCCACCAGCGACTTGAGGGCGGGGTACAGCGAGCCGTAGGACAGCACGCGGAACGACCCGAGCATGATGTTGAGCCGCTTGCGCAGCTCGTACCCGTGCAGGGGCGACTCCTTGAGGAGGCCGAGGATCGCGGTCTCGAGCACGGGCGTCTTGCTGCGCACGATCCCACCTCCTGACGCTCCTGCGGCGGTCCCGGGCGGGCTCGCTGTGGCTGATGGTCGACTCGATGTATCGAGTCGATACATCGACAGGTTAGGTCGTCTCGATGTGTCGTGCAATCTTCGGGGAGTGTCGCGCATCCCGCGACAGATGTGAAGGACCCGCGGAGGCGGCGGGACGCCGCGGCGAATCAATGGCGCACGATCGCGCTGTCACTGCGGCAGGCCCTTGTCCCGACAGGGCGACGCCCTATTGTTCAGGGTGGTCCGGCGTGTGCCGACCCCCAGCCCGACGACGTCCCGCACCCGAGGCGGCGACCCTCGGTCGGGCGGGCGGTCCGCTCGTGGCGGGCCACGAGCAGGTCCGCGGACGACGCGGTGCCGGCTTCCCGTAGCCCCCCAGAGGAAGGTAGACCGTGGCGCGATCCACGAGGACGAACGGACGGACGACCCCCCGCGGGCGCCGTCGGTTCTTCAACTACCCGCGCTCGCACGTCACGAGCTTCCGTCGCTGGCTGCCCTCGTGGCGCGTCGTCGTCGGGACCATGCTGACCGGCGTCGCGCTCGTCGCGGGCGTGCTCGTCGCCGCGTGGTACACGACCGACGTCCCGAGCTCGCTCCCCGGCGTCGACAAGCAGACCTCGACGGTCTACTGGGGCGACGGCGCGACGGAGATGGGCACGTTCGCCTCGGAGGACCGCACCCTCGTCGACTTCGCGACGCTGCCCGACTACGTGGGCAACGCCGTCGTGGCCTCGGAGGACCGCACGTTCTGGACGAACTCCGGGGTCGACGTCAAGGGCATCGGCCGAGCGCTGCTCAACAACCTTCAGGGTGGGGACCGCCAGGGGGCCTCGACGCTCACGCAGCAGTACGTCGAGCGCTACTACACGGACACGGTCACCGACTACGCCGGGAAATTCCGCGAGGTCATCCTCGCGCTCAAGATCACCCAGGCGCAGAAGAAGGAAGTCATCCTCGGCAACTACCTGAACACCATCTACTTCGGCCGCGGCGCCAACGGCATCCAGGCCGCCGCGCAGAAGTACTACGGGGTGAACGCCGCCGACCTCACGGTCTCGCAGTCCGCGATGATCGCGGGCATCATCCCGAACCCGACCTACTGGGACCCGGCCAACGACCTGGCCCAGGCGACGCACCGCTGGGACCGCACGCTCGACAACATGCTCGAGGACGGGCACATCGACAAGGCGCAGTTCGACGAGGCGATCGCCGCGGGCTTCCCGATGCCGGTCGAGTACGTGAAGTCCGACAAGCTCGCCGGCCCGACGGGCTACCTCCTCACGGAGGCGCGCGACGAGCTCGCCAGGCTCGGGATCGACGAGGAGGACCTCTTCACGGGCGGCTACCAGGTGACGACGACGATCGACCCGGCGATGCAGCAGGCGGCCGTCGCCACCGCCGACTCCTTGCCCCAGGAGGCCCGCGGGGACGACAACCCGGTCTCACCCAACCTCCGCGCCGCCATCGTGTCGATCGATCCCAACGACGGCTCGATCCGAGCCCTCTACGGCGGCGCCGACTATCTCAGCAAGCCGTTCAACGACGCGACCCAGGGCTCGGCCCAGGGCGGCTCGACGTTCAAGCCGTTCACGCTCGTCGCGGCGCTCGAGAACGGCCACACACTCGACGAGCGGTACGACGGCAACTCCCCGATGACGTTCGACGGTGCGAACGACGGCGGCGACTGGAAGGTCCGCAACTTCAGCGACCACAGCTGGGGCAACATCGACCTCGTCGAGGCGACCGCCCAGTCGGTCAACACCGTGTACGCCGAGCTCAACATCGAGACCGGCCCGGAGAAGACGGCCGAGGTCGCGACCCGGCTGGGCATCGAGGACGGCAAGGTCGCCCCCAACGCGTCCAACGTGCTCGGCACCGCGACGGTGACCCCGCTCGAGCTCACCAACGCGTACGCGACGATCGCGGCCGGCGGGCAGAAGGCGACCCCGCACATCATCGCGAAGGTCGTCGACTCGCGCGGCAACCTCAAGTACGAGGCTCCCGGTGCAGAAGACCGGACGCCGGAGTTCAGCACCGAGACCATGGCGGCGACGCAGTACGCGCTGTCCCAGGTCGTGGAGCAGGGATCGGGCGAGCCCGCCCAGGCGATCGGGCGACCCGCGGCCGGCAAGACCGGCACGTCGAACGAGAACAAGTCGGCCTGGTTCGCCGGCTTCACGCCGGGTCTCGCGACCGTCGTCGGCCTGTACCAGACCGGGCCGAACAACGAGCAGGAGCAGATCACGCCGTTCGGCAAGTGGGCCGACATGCGCAACCCCGAGATCACCGGTGGTTCGTGGCCCGTCGAGGCGTGGACGTCGTACATGCAGGCCGCCACGGCGAACCTGCCGGTCGGCGAGTTCCTGCAGTACACGCCCCCCAAGCCGCAGCCGACCGAGACCCCCACGGAGACCCCGTCGGAGACGCCGACGGAGGAGACGCCGACCGAGGAGCCCGTGGAGCCGGAGCAGCCGGAGAACGTCACGGTGCCGAGCGTCGTCGGGATGGAGAGCAGGGCCGCCCGCGCCCAGCTCGAGGCGGCGGGGCTCAAGGTGCAGATCACCGAGGAGTTCTCCGACCAGCAGCCGCGAGGTTTCGTCCTCAGCCAGTCGTCGATGGCCCAGGTGCCGCCGGGGTCGACGATCTCCCTCGTGGTCTCGAAGGGGCCGGACCCGGGCCAGCAGCCGACCGAAGAGCCCACCGACGAGCCGACCGACGGCCAGGATCCGGGTGGTGGCAACAATGGTGGCGGGGGGAACCCCGGTGGCGGGGGGAACCCCGGCGGGGGCTGATCCGCCGTCCGGCCGCAGATTTCCAGGGGCCCGCGCGAAGCGGGTACCCTGGGGAGCTGCCGTCCGCTCGTCGGGCGGCAGCAGCACGAATGCATGAACCCTCCTGTCACGGAGAGACCGTGACCGCGAAGACCAGAGGAGGTGGGTTATCCGCATGCGTCAGTACGAACTGATGATCATCCTCGACCCCGAGATCGAGGAGCGCACCGTCGCCCCGTCGCTCGACAAGTACCTGTCGGTCATCAAGACCGACGGCGGCTCCGTCGACAAGGTGGACATCTGGGGCCGTCGCCGCCTGGCGTACGACATCAACAAGAAGTCCGAGGGCATCTACGCGGTCGTCGACTTCACGTCGACCTCCGACACCGCCAAGGAGCTGGACCGTCAGCTCGGCCTCAACGAGGTCGTCCTGCGGACCAAGATCCTGCGCACGGACGCTCGCTGATCCTCCCCGCGTCCCCCGTTCGTCCGTCCCGCACCGGGATGCTGCACGCCGTAGCGCGTGTGGGCGCCGCGTGATGGGATGAGCGACGCGAGACCGTTACGAGCACGAACGCGACGATGCTGACGACACACGAAGGAGCTGGCCATGGCAGGTGACACCGTCATCACGGTGATCGGGAACCTCACGGGAGACCCGGAGCTGCGTTTCACCCCCTCGGGTGCGGCGGTGGCCAACTTCACGGTGGCGTCGACGCCGCGGACCTTCGACCGCCAGTCGAACGAGTGGAAGGACGGGGACACCCTGTTCATGCGCTGCTCGATCTGGCGCGAGGCCGCGGAGAACGTCGCGGAGTCGCTGACGAAGGGCATGCGCGTCATCGCGCAGGGCCGCCTCGTCCAGCGCTCGTACGAGACTCGCGAGGGGGAGAAGCGCACCGTCGTCGAGCTGCAGGTGGACGAGATCGGTCCTTCCCTGCGCTACGCCTCCGCGAAGGTCACCCGGGCCCAGCGCTCGGGTGGCGGTGGCGGCGGCTTCGGCGGCGGTGGCGGCTACGGAGGTGGCGCCAACTCCGGCGGTGCCTCCGGCGGCGGATTCAGCTCCGGCGGCGGTCAGCAGCAGAGCGACGACCCGTGGGCCTCGGCTGGTCCCGCGTCGTCCGGTGGTTCGTTCTCCGACGAGCCCCCGTTCTGATCGCCCGCCACTCCCAGAACACACACCCGTCCCCGCGGGTGCCGCGCCGCTCGTCGGCGCGGACCGCGCGCGGGGATCGCACCTTGTAGAGGAGCAACACCATGGCGAAGCCTGTGGTGCGCAAGCCCAAGAAGAAGTCCAACCCGCTGAAGTCGGCCAAGATCGAGTCGGTCGACTACAAGGACACCGCGCTGCTGCGCAAGTTCATCTCCGACCGCGGCAAGATCCGCGCGCGTCGCGTGACCGGCGTCTCCGTCCAGGAGCAGCGTCAGATCGCCCGTGCGGTGAAGAACGCGCGCGAGATGGCGCTGCTGCCGTACACGTCGACGGCTCGCTGAGCGGGAAGGGAGAGAACTCATGGCCAAGCTGATCCTGACCCACGAGGTCACCGGTCTCGGTGAGCCCGGCGACGTCGTCGAGGTGAAGGACGGGTACGCCCGTAACTTCCTCGTCCCGCGCAAGCTCGCCACGCCGTGGTCCAAGGGCGCCGAGTCCGAGATCACCGCGATCCGCAAGGCGCGCAAGGCTCGCGAGATCGCGTCGCTCGACGACGCGAAGGCGATCCGCGACTCGCTGCAGTCGAAGCCGGTCGTCGTCGAGGCGAAGGCCGGCGCTGCCGGTCGCCTCTTCGGTGCGGTGACGACGGCGGACATCGCGTCCGCCGTGACCGCTGCGGGCGCGTCGGTCGACAAGCGCAAGATCGAGATCGGTCAGCCGATCAAGGCGACGGGGGACTACACGGTCTCCGTCCGCCTCCACCCGGAGGTCTCCGCGACCCTCGCGGTGAAGGTCGTCGCTGCCTGATCTGCTGCTGAGCAGTCCTCGAAGGCCCGGTCCCTCCTCGGAGGGGCCGGGCCTTCGTGCTGGTCACGCCGTGCCGGTGACCATCCAGGCGCTGCCGCGGGCACGCAGGCCGGTGGTGACGGCGCGGGCCGCCATGAAGACCCCCGCGAACGCGAGCCACAGCCACGCGAGGCCCGCTGCGCCGTCGGGCGCCCAGTGCCGGACGGCGAGGGCGAACGGCACGTAGACGACGAGCGTGAGCATGCCCGCCCAGGCGAGGAAGCGACCGTCGCCGGCGCCGATGAGGACGCCGTCGAGCACGAACACCCACCCCGCCATGGGCATCAGGAGCCCGCACACGGCCATGCCGACGGCGACGGCGGCGCGCACGTCCGGGTCGGACGTGAAGAGCGGCGCGAACCACCAGCCGCCCGCGGCCATGACGAGGCCGATCGCCGCGCCCGCTGCGACCCCCCATTGGAGGGTGCGGCGCAGGACGGCGCGGACGCGCGGGACGTCGTCGGCCCCGAGCCCGTACCCGACGAGCGCCTGCGCGGCGATGGCGAGCGCGTCGAGCGCGAACGCGGCGAGGCCCCAGACGGAGTTCACGACCTGGTAGCCGGCCAGCGTGACCTCGCCGAGCCCGGTCGCGACGAACACGGTGAGGAGGATCGCGAGGCGCAGCGAGAGCGTGCGGACGAAGAGCGGGGCGCCCGCGCGCGCGTTCGACCAGATGCCGCCGGCGGCGGGGCGCAGGGACGCGCCGTGGCGGCGTGCGCCGCGCACGACCACGACGACGAGCACCGCGCCCATGGTGAGCTGGGCGACGGCCGTGCCGATGCCCGAACCGGCGATCCCCAGACCCGCGCCGTAGACGAGGACGACGTTGAGGACGGCGTTGAACGTCGCGCCGCCCGCAGCGACCCACAGGGGCGTCTTCGTGTCCTGCATGCCGCGCAGCACGCCTGTGGACGCGAGCACGAGGAGCATCCCGGGGAGGCCGAGGGCGGACCAGCGCAGGTAGACGACGGCGTGCTCGGCCACCTCGCCGGTCCCGCCCATCGCGCCGACGGCCCAGGGCGCGGTCGCCCACAGAGCGGCGGCGAGCAGGACGCCGAGCCCGACCGCGAGCCACAGCCCGTCGACGCCGGACTGGAGCGCCTCGCGCGTGTGCCCGGCGCCGATGCGGCGGGCGACCGCAGCCGTCGTCGCGTAGGCGAGGAAGACGCACAGCCCGACGAGCGTGACGAGGAGCGTCGAGGCGAGCGAGAGTCCCGCGAGCTGGGCGGTGCCGAGGTGGCCGACCACCGCGCTGTCCACGAGCACGAAGAGGGGCTCTGCGACGAGCGCGCCGAGGGCGGGGACGGCGAGCGCGAGGATCTCGCGGTCGAGCCGGGAGCGGGTGCGGCGACCTGTGGACGACGGCGCGGGGTCGGGTGGCGTCCGGGTGTCGCCGGAGTGGCCGGGCGGTGTCCGGCGTGTCGTCGGCGTGTCGTCGGACTTTCTTTCATCCACACCCCTGAGGGTAGTGACGAGGCTGGTCAGGGGCCGCTCACGCTGATGTACACAGGGAGATCGTGAGGTTGTCCACACCGTTTTCCACCGGGTGTGCACAGTGTGGGGGACTGTGTCCACAGGTTCGGGGGTGCCTGTCCACCGGGCGTGCACAGGGTCGTTTGCGGGGTGCGGGACCGCGATCTAGTGTCGCGGGGTCGTGCCTGTCGGAGGCGGGAGGCGCGGTCACCGGGACAGTCGTGTGGGTGGCCCGCTGTAGAACACGTGTACGACGAAGGTTTGTCCCGGTCGCGCGGCCCTCGGCGGGTCGTGACGGGCTCGGGGGAGCGAGGGGCGCATGTCGATCGAGGAGCTCGAGGAGAGCTACGGGGGACCGGGGCCGTCAGGTTTCGACCGGACGCCACCCCAGGACGTCGCGGCGGAGATGAGCGTGCTCGGCGGCATGCTGCTGTCCAAGGACGCCATCGCCGACGTCATCGAGCAGATCCGCGGCTCCGACTTCTACCGCCCCGCGCACGAGGTCGTCTACGAGTCGATCATCGACCTCTACGGCCGCGGCGAGCCCGCCGACGCCATCACCGTCGTCGCCGAGCTGACCAAGCGCGGCGAGCTGCAGCGCATCGGCGGCGCCCCGTACATCCACGACCTCATGGCCGGCGTCCCGACCGCCGCCAACGCCGGGTACTACGCGCGCATCGTGCGCGAGCGCGCCGTGCTCCGGCGCCTCGTCGAGGCCGGCACGCGCATCGTGCAGCTCGGCTACGCGACCGACGGCGGCGACGTCGACGAGATCGTCAACAACGCCCAGGCCGAGGTCTACGCCGTCACCGAGCGGCGCACGACCGAGGACTACCTCCCGCTCTCGGAGATCCTCGGCCCGACGTTCGACGAGATCGAGGCCGCGCAGGGCCGCGGCGAGGGCATGACCGGCGTCCCGACCGGCTACTCCGACTTCGACCGGCTCACCAACGGTCTGCACCCCGGCCAGATGATCGTCGTCGCGGCGCGACCGGCCATCGGCAAGGCCCTCGCGCTCGACACGCCGCTTCCCACGCCGTCGGGCTGGACGACGATGGGCGACGTCGCGGTCGGCGACCTGCTCGTCTCCGCGGACGGGACGCCCACACGCGTCGTCGGGGCGACCGAGGTCATGGTCGACCGCCCGTGCTACGAGGTCGAGCTCGACGACGGCACGGTGATCGTCGCGGACGCGCAGCACCAGTGGGTGACGTCGACCCGCTCGCAGCGACGCGCGGTGCGCGCCGGCGAGACGCCCGAGTCGTCCGTGCGCACGACCGAGGAGCTCGCCGCCACGGTCCGGACCGCGACGGCCGACCGGCGCGCGAACCACTCGATCGCCACCGCAGCGCCGCTCGACCTTCCGGATGCCGACCTCCCGATCCACCCGTACGCACTCGGCGTCTGGCTGGGCGACGGCAGCTCCCGACGCGCCGAGTTCACCTCGGCCGACCCTGAGATCGCGATGCGGATCGAAGGCCTCGGGTACGTCGCACAGCCGAAGGGGAGCGCGAAGGGTCGTGCGCGGGCGTACAACATGCTTCTCCCTGGGGCCGAGGCCCTGGGTCGAGCGTGCATCGTCTGCGGCACCGAGTTCGCGCCCAAGAGGGCGACGCTCTTGGCGTGCGGAAAGGTGTGCGCAGCGCGTTCGCGCGGTATGGAGCGGCCGGCGCCACCGACGTGCCCCGACTGCGGCAAGCCCGGCTGGGGCTTCCGCCGGTGCCAGGAGTGCCACACCGCGAACGGCACCATGAGCGGTCGGCTCCGGACGCTCGGTGTGCTGTCGAACAAGCACATCCCTGCGTCCTACCTGCGCGCGAGCGAGGCCCAGCGTCGAGACCTTCTGGCGGGTCTGCTCGACACCGACGGCACCGTCATGCCGCAGGGCAGCGTTCAGATCAGCCTGACGAGCGAGCGCCTCGCGCGCGAGACGCGTGAGCTCGTCCTGTCGCTCGGGTACCGCACGGGGTGGTCGACGAAGACCGTGAAGGGGCGGACCGAGGCGTCGTCGACGGCGTACACGATCACCTTCACGACCGAGGACGACGTCTTCTGGCTGGAGCGCAAGCGCCTCGTCCACAAGGAGCGTCGTCGCCCGGGCACCGCGCGGCTCACGTCACGGTTCGTCGTCGACGTCCGCCGGGTCGAGTCGGTGCCGGTGCGCTGCGTCGAGGTCGACCATCCCTCGCACCTGTATCTGGCGGGTCGCTCGATGGTGCCCACGCACAACTCCGTGCTCGGCATCAACGTGGCGACCCATGCCGCGGTGCATCACCAGATGGCGTCCGTCATCTTCTCCCTGGAGATGAGCCGTAACGAGATCACCATGCGTCTTCTTGCCGCCGAGGCACGGGTGCCGCTGACGCGGATGCGGTCCGGGAAGATGGACGAGCAGGACTGGCAGAAGCTCGCGTCGACGATGGGCAAGGTCGCGGAGGCACCGTTGTTCATCGACGACTCGCCCAACATGTCGCTCATGGAGATCCGGGCGAAGTGCCGCCGCCTCAAGCAGCGGCACGACCTCAAGCTCGTCGTGATCGACTACCTCCAGCTCATGAGCTCCGGGAAGCGCGTCGAGTCGCGCCAGCAGGAGGTCTCCGAGTTTTCGCGTGCGCTCAAGCTCCTCGCGAAGGAGCTCGAGGTCCCGGTCATCGCGATCTCACAGCTGAACCGTGGTCCGGAGCAGCGCGGGGACAAGAAACCACAAATGAGCGATCTTCGTGAAAGTGGATCTATCGAACAAGATGCTGACGTTGTGATTCTTTTGCATCGCGAGGATGCATACGAAAAAGAATCGCCGCGGGCGGGCGAGGCCGACCTCATTGTTGCGAAGCATAGAAATGGTCCGACCGACACGATCACCGTAGCGTTCCAGGGCCATTATCAGCGGTTCGCCGACATGCAGATGTAGCGAGTATTTGTTGCGCACCTTTAACGACTGTCGAACCGGTGCCGCTGCGACGCATGTGTCTGAGCAGTTCGCGTCGTGACGCCCGGTGCCGTTGGAACGCGCGACGGCGGCGTGAAGTGGCCGGTCTTCTGACTCGCTCAGCCGCACCCACAAAAGCGCTGGTGCGGCTTCGTAGGCTGAGGCGCTCAGAGACACGTTCTGGGGATGAGGGGCTCATGACCGACATCGTCGCGATCTCCGCACAGGTGGAGGCGGCCGTTCGTGCCGCCCTGGCGGAGGCGCTTCCTGCCGAGCTGGCGGGCGCCGACCCGGTGGTCCGCAGGTCCGCGCGGGCGGACTTCCAGGCGGACGGTGCGCTCGCCGTCGCGTCGAGGGTGGGTCGCCCGTCGCGTGACGTGGCCACGGAGGTTGTCCGCCAGATCAGTCGGCAGGCCGACGCGTTTCCTGTCGAGGTGTCGGGGCCGGGTTTCGTCAACGTCACGGTGCCGGACGGTGTGGTGTGGGCCGCGGTGGCCGCGCGCCTCGCGGACGCGCGGCTCGGCGTCGGGGCGTCGCGCCGGGGCGAGCGGGTGGTCGTGGACTACTCGGGCCCGAACGTGGCCAAGGAGATGCACGTCGGTCACCTGCGGTCGACGGTCATCGGCGACGCGCTCGTGCGGGTGCTGGGCCACCTGGGCGCGGAGGTGGTGCGGCAGAACCACGTCGGCGACTGGGGCACGCAGTTCGGCATGCTCATCCAGTACCTCGACGAGCATCCCGAGGCAGCGTGGCAGGGCCGGGGCGTCGGGACGATGTCGGCGCTCGACGCCCTGTACCGGGCGGCCCGCGCGGCGTTCGAGGCCGAACCCGGCTTCGCCGACCGGTCGCGCGCCCGCGTCGTCGCGCTCCAGGCGGGCGACGAGTCCACGGTGGCCGTCTGGAGTGCGCTGGTCCAGGAGTCGGAGGAGGCGTTCGCGCGGGTCTACGACCGCCTCGGCGTCCTGCTGGACGCCGGGGACCTCGACGGTGAGTCCCGGTACAACGCCGCGCTCCCCGGGATCGTGGCCGAGCTGTTCGCCGCGGGCATCGCGGTCCAGTCCGAGGGCGCTGTCGTCACCTTCACCGACGGTGTGAACGACCCCGACGGCGACCCGGTCCCGTTGATCGTGCGCAAGAAGGACGGCGGCTACGGCTACGCGGCGACGGATCTCGCGACGCTGCGCCTGCGCGTCGAGCACTACCGTGCCGACCGCATCCTCTACGTCGTGGACGCGCGCCAGGCGCTGCACTTCCGGATGGTGTTCGACACCGCCCGGCGTACCGGCTGGCTCCCCGACGGGGTGTCCGCCGAGCACGTCCCGTTCGGCACGGTCCTCGGTGCGGACGGGAAGCCGTTCAAGACCCGGTCTGGCGCGACCGTCCGCCTCGCCGACCTGCTCGACGACGCCGAGGCGGCCGCCCGCGCCGTGCTCCGGGAGAAGGGGGACGACTTCACCCCGGCCGAGCGGGACGCCGTCGTGCACGCGGCCGCGACGGCGGCGGTCAAGTACGCCGACCTGTCCACCACCCGGACCCGGGACTACGTGTTCGACGTCGACCGGATGGTCGCCTCGTCGGGGAACACGGGCGTGTATCTCCAGTACGCGCACGCGCGCGTGCGGTCCATCCTGCGCAAGGCGGGGTCACAGGGCGTCGACGACGCCGCACCCGCGCACCCCGCGGAGAAGGACCTGGTCCTGACGCTCGACGCGTTCGACGCGACCCTGCGCGACGTCGCGGCGACCCTGGAGCCGCACCGGCTCTGCGGGTACCTCTACGACGTCGCCACCGCGTTCACGCGGTTCTACGACCTCTGCCCCGTCCTCAAGGCCGAGGGCGCCGCGCGCGGCAACCGCCTCGCGCTGTGCGAGCTCACGAGCCGCACCCTGGCGACGGGCCTCGACCTCCTCGGGATCGCCGCGCCCGAGCGCCTCTGACCGCCCCGGCACGACGCCGTCGCGCGCCCCGCCGCGCGTCGTCCCGGTGCGTCGTCCCACTGGCCGCGAGCCTCGATGCCCGTGCCGTGACCCGTTGACCTGCTCCGGCACCGGGGCTACCCTCTGCGCCCCCGTTCGGAAAGTGCGCCCGAAATTTCGGGGATCACGACACGAAGGAGTGCCTGATGGATGCATCGACCACGCCCCACCGGAGCGATCCGCCCCGCCGCCGGGGAGCCGCGCTCGTCGCCGGCGGACTCGTCGGCGGGCTGGCGCTCGCGGCCGGTCTGGCCGCCCCCGCCGCGGCGGAGGGCGTCCCGGCGGCGAGCGTCCCCGCGAAGGCGACGCCCGGCGTCGGGCCGTCCGGCCTGACCGGCGCGCAGCGCGCGACGCTGGAGACGTACCTGGAGGACACGTACACCTCGCTGGCCGCCATGACGGACGAGGGGACCGGCCTACCCGCGGACAACATCGAGGGCGACCTGGACCCGGCGTCGAGCAGCGCGTACACGTCGCCGACGAACATCGGCGGCTGGCTCTGGTCCACCGTCGTGGCGCGCGACCTCGGCCTGGTGGACGACGCCGAGGCGCACGACCGCCTCGCGACGACGCTCGACACCGTCGCGTCGCTCGACCGGCACGACGCGAGCGGCATGTTCTACAACTGGTACGACCCCGCGACCGGCGACCGGGTCGAGACGTGGCCGGACGACGGGAACACGGTCCACCAGTTCCTCAGCTCGGTGGACAACGGCTGGCTGGCCGCGGGCCTGCGCGTCGTCGCGGAGGCCGAACCGAGCCTCGCCGAGGAGGCGCGCGCGATCTACGACGACATGCACTTCGGCGCGTTCTACAACCCGGAGGCGCGTCCGGACCTGGGCGTCGGGCTGCTGCGCGGCGGGTTCTGGGACGAGGAGCCGCCCGGCTGCTCGGTCGCGGGCGACTACCTCGGCACGGGGACCGACGTCTACTACACGTGCCACCACTACGACACGACCGTCTCCGAGACGCGCATCGCGACCTACCTCGGCATCGCCGAGGGCGAGGTGCCGCCGGAGGCCTACTACGCGAGCCACCGGACCTTCCCGGACACGTGCGACTGGTCGTGGCAGGAGCAGAAGCCGATCGGCGAGACGCGTGAGTACCTGGGCGTCCCGGTGTTCGAGGGCGCGTACCGGTACCGCGACCTCGCGGTCGTGCCGGGCTGGGGCGGCTCGATGTTCGAGGCGCTCATGCCGGACATGCTGGTGCCCGAGGCCGAGTGGGGCCCGACGTCGTGGGGTGTCAACCACCCGCTCGTCGTACGCGCGCACAAGGAGCACGGCCTCGACGAGGCGGGCTACGGGGCCTGGGGCTTCTCGCCCGCGAGCAACCCCTTCGGTGGGTACGCGGAGTACGGCGTCGACGCGATCGGGCTGCGCTCGGACGGCTACCTGTCCGACGGCGAGACCGACGTCGACCTCGGGATCGAGGGCTGCCGCGAGGCGACCAACCCCGCGCCGGAGTTCGGCGACGGCGTCGTGACGCCGCACGCGACGTTCCTCGGGCTCGCGTACGACACCGACGGCGTGCTCGACAACCTGGCCCACCTCGCCGACGACCTCGGCGCCTACGGGCCGGGCGGGTTCTACGACTCCGTCGCGGTGCGGTCGGGCACGGTCGCCGAGCGCTACCTGTCGCTCGACCAGGCGATGATCGTCGCCGCGATCGGCAACGTCCTCGACGACTCGCGCCTCAAGGACTACTTCGTCGACGACGAGCTCGAGCAGCGCCTGCGCCCCCTCATGGAGGCGGAGACCTTCTCGGCCACGGCCGACCTCACGCCCGGCGTCGGGGCCGACGTCCAGGTCCAGGCGCGCTGCCTGGGCCACCGGGCGGCCGTCGCGGTGCGGGCGACGAGCACGGGTGACGGACGCGCGGACGTCACGCTCGCCACGCCCTACGGGACGCGGTCGTTCGACGACGTCGCCCCGCACCGCAGCACCTACCAGTCGTTCGCGGCGCGCACGGCGGAGATCCCGTCCGGCACCGCGACGGTGACGGTCACGGCCGACGACGGGTCGACGACCCAGGAGCTGTCCTACCGCTACGCGGCTGTCTCCTGCGGCTGACCGGCCGACCGGTTGACCGGCTGTCTTCTCGCCGGTCGACCGGCACACGATGACGGGAGGGGCGCGGACCGCCTCCCTCCCGTCCGTCGTGGTCCGAGCGTGCGCCCGGTACGTGCGTCAGGACCGTGCGTCAGGGCCCGCGACCGCGCCGGGACCGCCTCACGAGCGCGGGGGAGCGGTGGACTCGCGGACGACGAGGCTCGTCGCGAGCTCGGTGCGCAGCGTGTGCCCGCTCGCGGTGCGGGCGCGGTGCACGAGCCCGACGGCCGAGGCACCCATCTCGACGAGCGGCTGGCGGACTGTGGTGAGCGGCGGGTCGGTCCACGCCGCGACGGGGAGGTCGTCGAACCCGACGAGCGAGACGTCGTCCGGCACCGACAGTCCGGCCTCGCGCAGCGCCCGCAGCGCGCCGAGCGCCGTGTCGTCGCTGCACGCGAAGATCGCGGTCGGTGGCTCGTCGAGGGTGAGGAGTCGCTGCGTCCCCTCGTAGCCCGCGGGGACGCCGTACGTGCTCAGGCAGACGAGGTCGTCGTCGACGGGGACGCCCGCCCGGATCATCGCGGCGCGGTAGCCGGCGAGCCGCGCGATCGCGTTGTCCTGCTCCGGGACGCCGGTGATCGTCGCGATGCGCCTGTGCCCGAGCGCCAGCAGGTGCGCCGTCGCCTCGAGCGCGCCCTGGAAGTTGGCGGCCCCCACGCTGAGCACGTCCTCCGGCGGGCGACGGCGCGGGTCGACGACGACGAGCGGCACCCCGGCGTCGGCGAGCGCGGCGCGCGCCTCGACGTCGGGCACGGCGACGACGCTCACGAGCCCGTCCGTACCCCGCGCCAGCGCGTGGCGGACCCACGCGCCGCAGTCGTCGGGGTCGAGCTCCACCGACAGCACGACGTCCAGGCCCAGGCGCCGCGCCTCGGCGACCGCGCCGCGCACGACCGCCTCGGACCACGGCCCCTCGAAGTCGACGATCCGGACGTCGACGAGCCCCGTCCGCTTCGCGGTGGGGGGCCGGATCGTGTAGCCGTGGCTCCGCAAGACCCCGGCGACGCGCTCGCGGGTCGTCGCCGCGACGTCGGGCCGTGCGTTGAGCACCTTCGACACGGTCGGCACGGACACCCCGGCCTCGGCCGCGACGACGGCGAGCGGGACGGTTCGTCCGCCGGGTGACGAGATGGTCATCCCCTCCTTCGTGACGTCCGGGCCGAGGCGGACGTCGACTGGCCGGGGCGGTCAGTCCACGTAAGCCGAGACTCTGGCCCGGACGGCGTCGGAGACCACGCCGGAGCCGCCGAGGACGACGACCCGGGCGGGGGTCAGCCGGTCGAGCTCCGCCGCGACGGACGCGGGGACGTCGTTCGGTGCGGTGAGCAGCACGGGTCCACCGCCCACTCCGGCCGCCGGCGCGCCGGCCAGGCTGTCGGGGAAGTTGAGCCCGTTCGCCACGTACACGACCGGCACGCCGGGGGTGAACGTCGCTCGTGAGACGGCGGCGGAGGTCGCGTACCGGTCGGGTCCGGACGCTCGGTCCACCCCACCCGACGTGAACCGACCCAGCTCCTGCTCGACGGCGGCAGAGACGGAGCCCTTGCCTCCCAGGATCACGATGCGTCCGGGCCGGAGGCGGTCGAGCTCCGTCGCGACCGTCGCGGGGACCGCGGCGGGGCTCACGAGGAGGACCGGTGCGCCGTCGGCTCCTGCCGCGGGTGCGCCGGCGAGCGCGTCGGGGAACGTCAGCCCGTTGGCGACGTACGCGACAGGCACGCCGGGGTCGAACGTCTCGTGGGAGATCGCGGCGGACGTCGCGAACCGGTCGGGTCCGGCGAGCCGGGTCACGCTCCCCGCCGTCAGCCCCCGGAGCTGGGCCAGCACCGTCTCGGGCACGACGCCGCCACCGCCGAGGGCGACGATCCGTGCCGGGCGCAGCCGCCGGAGCTCGTCGGCGACGGACGCGGGGACCGCGGTGGGCGAGACGAGCAGGACGGGTGCGGCGGACGCGACGGCTGCGGGTGCTCCGGACAGCGCGTCGGGGAAGGACAGCCCGTTCGCGACGTAGGCGACGGGGACGCCAGGGTCGAACGTCGCCGCCGAGATCGCGGCGGACGTCGCGTACCGGTCGGTGCCGGAGATCCGTTCGGCCCGGAGGGCGAAGCGGTGGTAGTGCTGCGAGGCGACCTCTTGGACGTGCGCGAGCCTGCGGTACGCGAGATCCCCGGGGCACTCGGTCTGGTGGGTGTCGCGATGGCCGAAGACACGGGGTAGCACGACCGACTGCCCCTGCTCGAACCGGCCCCCGGCGGTCTTGCTCGCCGCGGTGAACGTCCCGGTCCCGGCCGGGTCCACGCCGTACTGGGCGAGGCGGTAGCCGATGATCTTCGCGACGCCGTCGAGCTGCGCCGCCGGCGGGGTGACGTCCGTGAAGGTGCCGACCATCGCGACGCCGACCGTCCCGGTGTTGAACCCGCCGGTGTGCGCCCCGATGAGGGCCTTCTCGATGCTGCCGTCGGCGCCCTCGTAGATGTTCCCCCAGGTGTCGACGAGGAAGTTGTAGCCGATGTCGCACCAGCCGTTCCCGTCCTGGTGGTACGCCTGGTCGTTGCGGATGGCCTGCATCGCCTGCTCGATGCTGGAGTATCCGTTCGCGTTCACCGTGTGGTGGACGACGCCGCCCTTGAGCGTCGGTGCGGCGTCCCAGGTGCACCTCGCGGGCGCGGCGCCCCACTCCTCGCGCGTGATGATCACGGGACCTGCCGCGGCCGCGGCGCTCCGAGCGCGCGGCACGGCTCCGGCGGTGTCGGCGGTCGGCGAGGGTGCCGGTTCCGACGAGATCGTGGTGACCCGGACCCCGTCCGGGAGGGGCTCGGTCGTGCCGACGGCCGCGACCTGCACCGTGTCGGACTGGCCCAGGTAGACGACGGTCGTGGACTCGTCCCCGGTGGCGTCGCCACCGGTGTCCGGTCCGTCGGTCGCCCTGTGGACGTGCGTCCAGGGACCCCAGTTCCCGTCGGCGACCCGGGCCCGCACCTGGAGCTCCGGAACGTCCTGGTCCAGGTCCGCGGGCCAGGTCACGGCGGCGGACTGGAAGCCGCCCGCGACGGTCACCGTCCCGGTGGCGCCGATGTCGTCGGTCCGGAGGGTGGCGGGCGCCGTGCCGGCGTCCGGCAGGGCGGACGCCGCCGCGGGGAGCGGTGCCGACGGCCCGGACGCCTCGGGAGAGGGCGCGACGGACGAGGCGTGCGCGGCGGTGGGGCCGAGGGCGGCCGAGAGTGCGAGGAGCGGCACGACGCCGTACCCGAGGATCCTGCGGGGACGTGCCCGCCCTGTCCGGTGCTCCGTATCGGTCCTGGTCGGGGTCGTTGCACCAGACTGACGCACCACGGGCCGCCTCCTCGGGTTCGGGGTGTCGGGTCCACGCGGACGCCGGACGATGGCCGAACCTAGCCCAGATCCTTGCCCAGGGAAAGCACCGATTCGCGAGGTTCGCGAGTCGTCATGGGCGATGCGGTGCCGGGCACTCCTCGCGTGGTCGCGTGCCCGGCACCGCCTGTGTCGTCGGGGGCCTCCCGATCAGTCGTCGAGCGAGACGGTGCCGCGCGCGACGCCGCCGAGCCAGCCGAGGCTGGGCTTGGGCGTGCGCTCGAACGTCTCCGGGTCCCACGCGACGAGCCCGAAGGTCGGGGCGAACGAGCCCCACTCGTAGTTGTCGAGCAGCGACCAGTGGAGGTAGCCGAACAGCGGCAGCCCCGCCTCCATCTCGGCGTGCAGCGCGCGCAGGGCGTCGCGCGTGTAGTCGATGCGCCGCGCGTCGTCGGCCGTCGCGATGCCGTTCTCGGAGACCAGGACGGGCAGGCCGGTGATCTCGTACCCGAGGCGGGCGGCCTCCGCGATGGCGGCCGGGTAGTACTCCCACCCGGTGAGCGTCTTCTCGGAGTCCTCCGGGGCGGGCAGCGGGCCGTCCACCGTGATGCGCGTGCGCGTGTAGGCCTGGACGGCGATGAAGTCGTCGCCCTTCGCGGCTTCGAGGAAGACGGTCTCGCGCGGGTAGGCGTACTCGCGCAGGACCTCCTCGGCGCCGGGGTCGGCGAAGAACTGCTGCGGCGCGACGGGCCACCCGACGGGCACCCCGACGGTCCGGACGAGCTCGACGGCACGGCGGTGCGCGGCGATGAGGTGCTCGGTCGCGACGGGGTCGGGCGCGTGCATGGTGCCCGCCTGGAGCTGCTCGGCGCCCTTGGCGGCCGTGATCATCATCGCGAGGATGTTCGGCTCGTTGATGGTGAACACGTGCGACGCGCGGTCGAGCAGCGGCAGCACGTGCTCGACGTACCGCGCGAACCGCTCGACGGACCGCGGGTCGGTCCAGCCGCCGTCCTCCGCGAACCACCGCGGCGACGTGAAGTGGTGCAGCGTGATGAGCGGCGTGACGCCGTGCTCGAGGCAGCAGTCGACCATGCGGCGGTAGTGGTCGAGCTCGGCGCCCGAGAACCTGCCCTCGGAGGGCTCGATGCGCGCCCACTCGATCGAGAACCGGTACGAGGTGAGCCCGGACTCGGCCAGCAGCCGGATGTCCTCGGCGTACCGGTGGTAGGAGTCGGCGGCGTCGCCCGACGGCTCGGCGAGGGTCGAGGCCGGGTCGACCTCGCGCGCCCACCAGTCGCTGTTGACGTTGTTGCCCTCGATCTGGTGGGCCGCCGTCGAGGCGCCCCAGACGAAGGACTCGGGGAAGGTGATCGACACAGGCTCTCCTCGTCGGTCGCCGGTCACTTGATGCCGGTCATGGCGATGCCCTGCACGAAGTAGCGCTGCAGGAACAGGAACAGGATGAGGATCGGCGTCACGACGAGCACGGACCCGGCCATGAGCAGGCCGTAGTAGGTGCCGTTCGAGCCGACCGAGTACAGCGAGAGCGCGACCGGGAGGGTGTACATGTTCTCGGTCTGCGCGACGACCAGGGGCCACAGGAAGTTGTTCCACGACCCGAGGAACGTGAGGATGCTCAGCGTCGCGAGCGGCGGCCCGCACTGGGGCAGCACGATCCGGAAGAAGACCCGGAACTCGCCCGCGCCGTCGATCCGGGCGGCCTCGATGAGCGCGTCGGGGATGCCGAGCATGAACTGCCGCATGAGGAACACGCCCAGCGGTCCGGCCAGGAAGGGCAGGATGAGCGCGGGGTAGGTGTTGACGAGCCCCATGTTGGACACGAGCACGAACATCGGCACGAGCGTGACGACGCCCGGGACCATGAGCGTGAGCATGACCAGGGCGAACAGCACGCGCTTGCCGGGGAAGCTCATCTTCGCGAGGGCGTAGCCGACCATCGAGCAGAAGACGATGTTGCCGAGCACGACGGCGACGGCGACGACGATCGAGTTGGTGAAGTACTGCCCGTAGTTGAGCTGGGAGAGCCACCGCTCGTAGTTGTCGAGCGTGGGGTTCTGCGGCCACCACGTGATGGGGCGCTGGAGCAGCTCGCCCTGCGTCTTGAAGCTGCCGAGCGCCATCCAGATGAACGGCATGAGGGTCAGGAGCAGCCCGACGACGAGCGCCGTGTACGTGGCGCCGCGCGACCAGCGGATCGGGCGCCGCGCCCGACGGCGGGGCGCGCCCTCCGGCGTCGACGTCGCGGGGGTGGTCCGCGAGGACGTGACGGTCATGTCAATCCTCCTTCGACCGCAGCAGGCGGAACTGGACGGCGGCCAGCGCGGCGATCAGCGCGAACAGGACGTACGCGGCCGCGGAGGCGAACGCGTAGTTGCCGTACCCGAACTGGTTGTAGACGTAGTAGCTGATGGTCAGCGTGGAGTTGACCGGGCCGCCCTTGGTCATGACGAACGGCTCCTCGAACACCTGGAGGAAGCCGACGGACAGCAGCACCGCACCGAGCAGCAGCGTGGGGCGCATGAGCGGGACCGTGATGGAGCGGAACCGGCGCCACGAGCCGGCGCCGTCGACCTCGGCCGCCTCGTAGACGTCGCGCGGGATCGCCTGGAGGCCGGCCAGGAAGATGATCATGAGCGTGCCCATGTTGCGCCACGCCGCCATGACGATGATCGACGGCATCGCCGTCGCGCTGTCGTTGAGCCAGTCCGGGCCGTCGATGCCGACCCAGCCGAGCACGGTGTTGACGAGGCCGGAGTCCTGGAGGATGAAGCGCCACACGACGGCCACCGCGACGATCGACGTCACGACGGGCGTGTAGAAGCCGACGCGGAAGACGCTGCGGAACTTCTCGATGCCCGAGTTGAGCGCGACGGCGAGTGCGAGCCCGAGCACCATCGTCAGCGGGATGCCGACGAGGACGAAGTAGAAGGTGTTGAGCAGCGCCTTGCGGAACAGCTCGTCCTGGAAGACGCCGGTGAAGTTCTCGAGCCCGACGAAGTTCACCGCGAACGGCGTCTTGATGTCACGGATCGTGAGGTCCGAGAACGACATCCCGAACGACGCGAGCAGCGGCCCCAGCATGAAGACCGCGAAGACTGCGACGAACGGGAGAGCGAACAGCCAGGCGACGAGCGCTTGCCGTCGCCGGTGGACGGCGCCGGCCGTACGCCGGCGCCGTCCCTCGGTGGTGGTGGTCATGACTGACGGGCCCTGTTACCAGCCGAGCCCGAGCGTGTCGGCCTTGGCCTGGATCGCCTTGGCGGCGTCCTCGGACGTGACCTGACCGTTCGCGACCTTCTCGGCCTCGGTCTCGATCGTCGCGGAGAGCTCGTCCCAGCTCGGCACGGTCGGCGGGGCGATCGTGTTCTCGAGCTGCTCCTGGAGCACCTGGGTGCGCGGGTTGGACGTCAGGGGCTCGTAGTCCCACGCGGTGGTGAGGGCGGGCAGGTCGCTCGTCGCGTCGAACCAGGCCTGCTGCGTCTCGGGCTGGGCGAGCCAGCGCACGAGCTTCCAGGCGCCGTCGGCGTTCTTGGCCTCGGCGAAGACGCCGAGGTGGGCGCCGCCGATGTACGAGTCGTTGTTCGCGGAGCCCGCGGGCACCGGGACGGTGGCGACGTTCTGCTCGACCCAGTCCTCGCCCTGGAGGTCGGCGAGCACGTTGACCATCCACGGGCCGGAGATGAAGGCCGGGTCGGAGCCGTCGACGAACGCGCTGTTCTGCGAGTCGCCGTAGCCGGACAGCGGCGACAGCCCGTCGGTGAAGAAGGACGCGTAGTAGTCGAGCGCGTCGACCATCGCCTGGTTGTCGAGGTCGAACGCGTCGCCCGCCTCGTTGAGGACCGAGCCGCCGGCCTGCGAGTAGAACGGCAGGATGACCTGCGTGGAGTCCTCCGCGTCGCCCATCGGGAGCTGGAGGCCGTAGGTCGAGCCGTTCGCCTGCATCGCCTGCGCGAAGGAGGTGAGCTCCTCCCACGACGTGGGCGCCTCGACCCCGGCCGCCGTGGCCAGGTCGGAGCGGTAGTACAGGACGCGGGTCTCGACGTACCACGGCACGCCGTAGTCGACGCCGTCGGCGACGGTCGAGGCCGCGGCGCCCTCGACGAAGTCGGCGCTGTCGACGAGGCCGTCCGGGACGGGCGCGAGGCCGCCGGTGGCGACCATCGTCGGCATGAAGGACGAGCCGATCATGATCGCGTCGGGCACGGTGCCTGCCGCGACTGCGGTCTGGAACTTCGTCATGACGTCGGCCCACGGGATGGTGGTGACCTCGACGTTCGCGTCGGGGTTCTCCTCCGTGAAGCCCTGGACGAAGTCGGGCAGCTTCTCGCCCTCCTCACCCATCGCCCAGATCGTGATGTCACCCTCCGCGGGCGCGTCGTCCACCGTCGTGGTGGACCCGGCATCGGCCTCACCACCCGTGGACTCGTCGTCCGCGCGACCGCACGCGGTCAGGGCCAGGAGTCCGACGACGCCGATGGCGACCGCCTTGCGTCCGAGCTTCATGAGCATTCCTCTCCTCATCGAGCAGTCGGCTCGTCGTGCGAGCCACTGGTGAAACTACCTTAGCGTGCGCTCGGTTAGTATTTTCAAGCGGGGCGCCCAGGCCGTACCGTTGGCGCCGACAGACCTGGCGAAGGAGACGGTGATGAACGAGAGCGACTCCGCTGGTGGCGCCGCCACGACGGGGACGGCAGGGGGCTCGGGGAGCCGTGGGACGACGACCGCGGCCCGCGGCACGACGGCGGCCGGCCTGCCCGACCGGCGCATCGTCCGGGGCGAGCAGCGCCGCCGCGAGATCCTGCGCACCGCCGTCGAGGTGTTCGGCGAGCAGGGCTTCCGCGGCAGCTCGCTGCGCGAGATCGCGGCGCGCGTCGGCATCTCCGAGGCCGGGCTCCTGCACCACTTCGGCAGCAAGGCGGGCCTCCTGACCGCGACGCTCGAGGAGCGCGACCGGCGCGACCTCGTGCGGCGCACCGAGGACGAGGCCGCGGGCGCGGACCTCCTCACGACCATCCGCGACCAGGTCCGGCGCAACGCCGAGACGCCCGGGCTCGTGTCCCTGCATGTCGTCGTCGCGGCCGAGGCGACGGACGCCGCCCACCCGGCCCACGACGTCGTGCGCGACCGCTACCGCGCGCTGCGCCACCAGGACGACACGCGCTTCCAGGACGCCGTCGCGCGCGGCGAGCTGCGCCCGGAGGTCGACCCCCAGGCGATCGGCCAGCTCTTCTCCGCCGTCATGGACGGCCTCCAGCTCCAGTGGCTGCTGGACCCCGACAACGTCGACATGGTCGCCCTCTTCGACCAGTTCCTCGCGCTGCTGCGCCCCGAGGGCTCGACCCCCGCAGCGCCCGCGCACCGCACCACCGAGCAGGAGACCGCGTGACCCTCACCGCCAGCCCCGCAGGCACGACCACCCTCGCGGGCGCGACGCTCGCCTCGGGCGAGCTGACCGTCGAGCTCACGGGCGGCGGCGACGTACGCGCCGTCAGCACGGGCGGCCTGCTCGTCAACCAGTACCTGCCGGGCGAGCACGACCGCATGCCCGGTGGCGTCCTGCTGCGCGCGACCCGCGCGGACGGCGCGGTCGAGGTCGCGCGACTGACCGGGTCGGCGCCCGCGGTGACGTCGGTCGAGGTCGGCACCGACCGCGTCGTGTGGTCGGGCGAGGCGCTCGGGCTCGCCACGCGCGTCGCGCTGACGCTCGACGGGCGCACGCTCGTCTGGCGCGTCGACCTCACGGCGGGCGCGAGCACGCCGGCGGACACGCGCTACGACGTCGTGCACGCGCAGGACCTCGCGCTCGCGCCGCCCGCCGCCGCGCTGTCGAGCGAGCCGTACGTGTGCCAGTACCTCCTGCACCGCGCGATGGAGCACCCCGACGCGGGCACCGTGCTCGTCAGCCGGCAGACCATGTCGGCGCAGCCGCGCCTCCCGCTCGCCGTCGCGTTCCTCGTCGAGGGCGCGGTCGCGCACCTCACGGACTCGCTCCAGGTCTTCACGGCGCGGTCGCGGCGCGACGGCGTCCCGCACGGCCTGCTCGGGACCGTCGACTCCGCGGTGCTCCAGTACGAGTACGCGATGCCGACCCTCGTGTCCCGCCCCCTCGACCTGTCGGGCGGCGCGGCCCGCGTGCACGCGGTCACCGTCGTCGACCCCGACGCGCCCGGACCGCTCGCCGCGCACCTCGACGAGGTGGCCGGCTGGGCGGCGGCCGCGGTCGCCGCCGCCGCCGACGAGCGCTCGACCACCCCGCTGCCGCGGACCGCGTCCGTGCTGCGTGACGCCGAGCTCCTCGCGGGCGACGAGCTCGGCGAGGCCGACCTGCTCGCGGCCGTCGGGCTCGGCGCCGACGACGTGCTGCTGCCCGAGCGTGACGCCGACGGCACGCTGCTGTCGTTCTTCACCGCGACCGGGACGCACGTCGTCGACGCGCGCAAGGACACCGTCACCGAGCGCTCGCACGGGCACGTGCTCAAGGCGGGCGACGACGTGCTGCCCACGGACCACGTGCTCTCCACGACGGCGTTCGCGCCGGGTGTCTTCGCGTCGCACGTCGTCCTCGGCAACACCACGGCGAACCGGCTCGCGACGGTGCACCGGCACCACCTCAACCTGCTGCGGAGCAGCGGCCTGCGGGTGCTCGTCGACGACGGCCGCGGACCCCGGCTCCTCGGGCTGCCCTCCGCGCTCGTCCTCGACGTCGGCGGCGTCCGCTGGGTCTACGAGACGCCGCTCGGCCGCGTCGACGTGCGGACCGTCGCGCACGACCGCGAGAACCGCATCGACGTCGACGTGCGCTGCGAGCAGCCCCTCCACGTCACCGCGACGCTCGAGCTCGACGACGAGGCCGGCGGCTGGGTCGTCGAGCACGTCGCCCCGACGTCGGACGCCGGCGAGGCCGTCGTCGTGCACCCCGTCCCGGGCGGCGACGTCGACGCGCACTACCCCGACCTGCGGTACGTCGTGTCGTCGAGCGCGCCCGTCGTGCTCGACCCCGAGAGCTCCGCGGGCGCCCCCGCCGGGACCGCGCACCGCCTCACGAGCGCGACCGACACCGGCGCGCTCCGGCTCGCGATCACCGGCTCGCTGGACGGGGCCGACGCCGCGCTCGCGCTCGCCGGGTCGACCCACGACCCGCTCGCCGACCTCGACGCGACGCTCGCGGGCCACCTCGCGACCGTCCGCGGGGTCGTGCGCGGCCTGCGGTTCGCGCCCCACGCGGAGCTCGAGACGCAGGAGCTCGACCTCCTCGTGCCCTGGTACGCCCACGACGCCCTGATCCACTTCCTCGTCCCGCACGGGCTCGAGCAGTACTCGGGCGCGGCGTGGGGCACGCGCGACGTGTGCCAGGGACCGTTCGAGCTCGCGCTCGCGGGCGGTCGGTACGAGGTCGCGCGGGCGATCGTGCTGCGCGTCCTCGCGCACCAGCACACGTGGGGCGAGTTCCCGCAGTGGTTCATGTTCGACGCGTACGGCGAGCGCTACAACGACTCCTCGCACGGCGACGTCGTGGTCTGGCCGCTGTTCGCGCTCGCCCAGTACCTCGACGCGAGCGGCGACCTCGCGATGCTCGACGAGCCGGTCCCGTTCTGGGACCACGCGCACCGGCGCCCGGCCGCGTCCGGGCCCGACGCCGCGGCGACCGTGCGCGACCACGTCGCGCGGCTGCTCGACCACCTCGACCGCGACCGCCTGCCCGGTACGGCGCTGCCCGCGTACGGCGAGGGCGACTGGGACGACACGCTCCAGCCGGCCGACCCGCGGATGCGCACGGACCTCGCGTCGACCTGGACGTCCGCGCTGCTCGTGCAGGCCGCCGCGCTGCTCGCGCGCACCACGTCCGGCGGCGACCCCGCGCTCTCGGAGCGCGCCGGGGCCCTGGCCGCCGAGGTGCGTGCGGACCTGCGCGAGCGCGCGCTCGTCGACGGCGTCCTGGCCGGGTACGTGCGCCACGGGGCCGACGGCGACGAGCTCGTCATCCACCCGTCCGACACCGTGTCCGGGATGCGCTACCGCCTCATCCCCATGACGCAGTCGATCATCGCGGGCATCCTCACGCCGCAGGAGGCGGAGGACCACGAGCGCCTCGTGGTCGAGCACCTCCACTTCCCCGACGGCGTGCGCCTCATGGACCACCCCGCCGCGTTCGACGAGGGCGTCCCGCACACGTTCCTGCGGGCCGAGCAGGCGGCGAACGTCGGCCGCGAGATCGGCCTCATGTACGTGCACGCGCACATCCGCTACGTCGAGGCGCTCGCGGCCCTGGGCCGCGGCCGCGCGCTCGACGAGCTCCTGCGCATCAGCCCGGTCGACCTCGGCCGCCGCCTCGCGCACGCCGCGCCCCGGCAGCGCAACGCGTACTTCTCGTCGAGCGACGCCGACTTCCCGGACCGCCAGAGCTTCGCCCGCGACTTCGACCGGCTGCGCGACGGGAGCGTGGGAGTGCGCGGCGGGTGGCGCGTGTACTCGAGCGGCCCCGGGATCTACCTGCGCCAGCTGGTCCAGGGCGTGCTCGGGCTCACGGAGCAGCCCGGGACCCTCGTCGTCGACCCCGTGCTGCCCGCGACGGCCGACGGGCTCGCCGTCGACCTCGAGCTCGCCGGGCGGACGCGCCGCGTCGTCTACCGGGTCGCCGAGCCAGGCCAGGGCGTCCGGGTGCGCGCGGGGGCCGACCTCGGCGCCCTCGTCGAACTCTCCACGACTCCGCGGGTGGGCGACTACCGCGAGCGCGGCGTCGTCGTCGCGACGCGCGACCTCGGCGACGCAGGGCTCGTCGAGATCTCCGTGCCCGCAGGGTCGTAGGGCCCCGGACCCCGCCGTCCCGTACGGCTCCTCCCGCTGCTCCTGACCTCTCGTGGAGCTGCGCGAGGCGCCGCGCCGGGTCACGAGGCGCTAGCCTTCGGACCACGCCGCCGTCGGGACGGCGCCACCCGCGACGAAGGAACATGCCGTGAGCCAGCCTCCGTACCAGCAGCACCCGGGCGGCGACGCCCAGCAGCCCCCGCAGACCCCCGGGCCGTACGAGCAGGGCCAGCCGGCCTACGGGCAGCCGGCCGCCTCCGGGCACTACGGGGCGCAGGCGCCGTACGGGCAGGGCCAGCCCGCGTACGGCCAGCCCGCGCAGCCCGAGCAGCACCAGCCGGCCTACGGGCAGATGGCGCCGCAGGCTCCTCCCGTGGCGCCGTACCCGCCGCAGGGCCAGCAGCCCTACGGGGCGCCGAACCTGCCGCAGGGCCAGCAGCCGTACGGCGCGCCGTACGGGCAGCCCGGCTACGGCGGGCAGCCGGGCTACGGCGGGCAGCCGGGCTACGGCGCGTACGCCCCCGTCGGTCCGCAGCCGATGACCTGGCGCACGATCCTCGCGTACGTGTTCAGCCCGATCGCGGTGTTCTTCCTGCCGATCGTGTTCGGCGTGCTCGCGATCGTCTTCTCCGCGATCGCGGCCCGCCGGAACGAGAAGACGGCGAAGATCGCGCTCGCGGTCGCGATCGCGTGCACCGCCGTGGGCTTCATCCTGGGCGCGATCAGCGGCTACCAGGCGGCGAGCCAGTTCCTCTGACGGTCACCGGGCGGGCCGACCAGGACGCGCGCCCGGGTCAGCCCGCCTGGCGCGCCACGACCAGGTGGCGGGTCGAGCGCGCCACGAACGGGGTGGACGTCGTCCCGTCGTCGCGCGCGCCGGCCCGCAGCCGCGCGTCGAGGTCCTCGAGGACGCCGCGGTAGCGGTCGACCGAGAAGTCCGGGACCCACCACACGCACTTGCGCAGGAGCCAGACGACGGCCCCGACGTCGTGCAGCTCCATGCGGCACGTGGCCGTGCGGAGTTCGACGACGTCGAGGCCGGCGGCGTGCGCCTGCGCCGCCTCGTCCTCCGGGTCTCGGCCGGTGCGGGCCTCGGGCTGCGGCCCGAGGAACGCCTCGATGAGCTCGAACGCCGAGCCGGGGCCCACGTGCTGGGCGAGGTACGTGCCGCCCGGGCGCAGCACGCGGTGGATCTCGGACCATGCCGGCGCGACGGGATGCCGTGCGGTGACCAGGACGAACGACGCGTCGGCGACCGGGAGCGCGCCGTCGACCGGGACGACGACGCGCCCTCCCCACGGGGCCAGGCGCTCGCGCGCGCGAGCGGCGTTGGGCGCCCACGCCTCGGAGGCCACGAGCGTCGCGGGGGTGGGATCGCCCCGGTCCGCTGCGGCCCCGAGCGCCTCCGCCAGGACCTCTCCGCCACCGGTGTCGAGGTCGAGCGCGGCGTCCGCCTGCCCGAGGTGCTGCGACAGGAGGGACACGAAGCGCCACGGCGGGCGCTCCTCGGTGGCGCGGCCGTCGAGCCAGCCGAACCCCCAGCCGGTGACGTCCGCCTGCCCTGCCTCGGTGATCAGCTCGTCGAAGGGTCGCACGCGCTCCACTCTCACAGGCGTGACCGGCCGGCGTCGCGGCTCTTCAGGCGCAGTCGACGCCCGCGTACGGGGTCTCGACGACGGCGGGGCCGTGGCCGGTCGCTACGGTCAGCGTGGCCGTGCCCGGCTCGACGGACGCGGACCGCGTGCTGAACGACTGGTAGGCGTTGCGGCCTGCCGGGACGCCGGTGAACGAGCGCTCGCCCGCGGGCGTGCCGAGGGTGAGGTCGACGGGCTCCTCCCCGACGTTCAGCGCGCGCACCGCGACGTGAGCCGTCCCGGCCAGGCACCGCGCATCGACCTCGACGTGGACGGGCGGGAGCTCCCGGACCCGGACGTCGCGGTACGACACGACGTCCGGTGCCGAGCCGTGGGCCTGGAGCCCGACGTACCCGACGAGGCCGCGGGTGCTCGAGTCCGGGTCGAGCGGGCGGCCGGGGAACGGGACGCCGGGCAGGTTCTCGTACTCGTTGATGACGACCCCGTCGCGGATCACCGTGTAGTGCTGCCCGACGACGCGGACCTCCAGCTCGTTCCACGTGCCCTTCGCGGTGGGCATCGCACGGTCGAGGCCGATGTCCGCGAAGCCGTAGACCGACCCGGTCTTGCGGGGGTCGTTCGACCCGCCCTCGGGGGAGTCGTTGACCTGGATCTCGTGCCCGCAGTTGACCGCGATCCACGAGAGGTTGCCCGTCTCGTTGCCGTTGAACGTCGTCGGGCACCCCTCGACGGGTCCGGACAGGTCGGGGAAGCGCACCTGCACGCCGCTGTTGGCGCGCGCGTCCCCGGGCGCGTCGTCGCGGAACTGCACGACGAGCGAGAAGTCGCCGTACTGGCGCACCGGGTACCAGAGCGTGCCGAACCCGCCGCCCGCGCCCGCCCGGGAGCGGATCGTCCCGTCGTCGAGCAGGTCGAACCCGCCGTCGCCCGCGTACTCCCAGGCCTCGAACGACTCCGCGGTCCCGTCGAAGATCACGTCGTAGGTGTCGTCGGAGGCCGCGGTGGCGGCGGCCTCGGGCCCGGCGGCCTTCGGTGCGACGGACTCCGGTGCGACGGTCTCCGATACCGACGGCACGACGGCCGCGGCCGGCGCCGCCAGCACGACCCCGACGACGAGCGCGGTCGCCCCGGCGAGACGGGCGCGGTGCGCCCGGCGGCGGGCGGACGGACGGGTCGTGCTCGACATCGGAACTCCCTCGTTCGACGCTTGTCCCTCCACCTTCGCACGGATGCCCGGGGCTCTCCACGGCACGACCGCGCGCACGACCGCGCGCCCGCCTCGCGGCCGACTTCGGCGTGAGCCGCACCCCGCGCGTCAGACCGGTCCGGCCGTCCCGTCGTGCGAGGTGGCGGAGCGGGCAGGGATCTCGGCCGCCTTCTCCCACGAGCCGACGGTGCGCCCGTCGCTCGTCTCGAGCCGGAACGGTGCGAGCGGGAGGTTCCCGGCGCGGCGGCGGGCCCGGAGCACGTCCATCGCGTCGTCGTCGCTGCCCGCGCCGAACGGTTCGCCACGCCGGGCCCCGGTCGCCGTGACGACGCGGTAGCTGGTCAGGAGGTCGTCGTCGTGATGCACCTCGTCGGCGACCGCGGCGACCTCCTGGGCGACCTCGAGGTTCGGCAGCGCGACCCAGGTGCGTCCGGGCCCGTCGAGCGTCCAGGTGTCGGAACCCTCGCGGCGGATCACGTACTCGCGCGAGGCGTTGCGGGCGCGCCAGGTCCCGTCGTCTACGGCAGTCCAGGTGAGCATGTTCATGAGCTGGTGCGGGTCGGACGGCGTCCAGTCTCTCGTCGGTCGAGCAGTTCCCCCTGCCGTCGTCCTACGACCCACCCGCAGCGTACGCGCACCGCCCGCGGCGCGGGTCCACCTCGAGGAGGAGATCACGCATCGCGCGCGTCACACGGAGTCGGCCGTGCGACGGACCCCGCGCTACGCGCAGGGGACTCAGGTGGGCGGGGAGCGGTGAGGTCTCTCCCTCGGGTCAGCTCCCGGTTCTCTCCCGCGGGATCGGGGTCTGCCTCCGCGAGCCCTTGCTCTCGCGGCCGGGGTGAGCGCCGGGCATGCTCGAAGGTGACGGTTCGGTGACGGAATCTGCTCGACTCTGGACGCCCTCCCGCGTAACATGCTTCTATGTGACGGTAACGAGCAGGAAACGATCGTGATCTATCAATGGTGATGACAGATCCGGTCGTTCCTCCCGGGCCGTGTGCCTCACGCGGACCGGACCGATCGACCTCATGGCAACGAAGCGGAGGACAAGGACATGAAGGACGCGAACACGCGGCGCACGGCCTCGACGGCGAGCCGGCCGCTGCGCCTGGTGGCGCTCACGGCGGTCGCGGGGCTGGCGCTCTCGGCGTGCGGATTCGGCGGGCAGGGCGGCGGTGGCGGTGACGAGGGCGACGGCACGACCATCGACCTGCTCGTCCCGACGTACTCCGACCAGACGAAGTCGCTGTGGGAGACGGTCATCGCGGGCTTCGAGGAGGAGAACCCGGACGTCACGGTCAACCTCGAGGTCCAGTCCTGGGACAACATCAACGACGTGGTGCGCACCAAGGTGCAGTCGGACCAGGCGCCGGACATCCTCAACATCGACGCGTTCGCGGGCTTCGTCGAGGACGACCTGCTCTACCCGGCGGACGAGGTGCTCTCGCCCGACACGATCGCGGACTTCCAGGAGTCCTTCGTCGAGAACGCGTCGATGGACGGCACGCAGTACGGCCTGCCGCTCATCGCGTCGGCGCGCACCATGTTCTACAACAAGGACCTGTTCACGCAGGCCGGCCTCGACCCCGAGGCTCCGCCCGCCACGTGGGACGAGCTCAAGGACGCCGCGACGAAGATCTCGGCGCTCGGCGGGGGCACGTACGGCTACGGACTGCCCCTCGGCTCCGAGGAGGCGCAGGCCGAGACGGCGATCTGGTTCTTCGGCAACGGCGGCGGCTACGGCGACGCGTCCGAGATCACGGTCGACACCCCGGAGAACCTCGAGGCCACGCAGTTCTTCCAGAGCCTCGCCGTGGACGGCGTGACCCAGCCCGACGCGGGGGCGACCGACCGCACGCCGCTCATCGACGTGTTCATCCAGGGCAAGATCGGCATGATCGTGGGCCTTCCCCCGACGATCGGCCAGATCGCGGACAAGAACCCCGACCTGAACTACGGCACGGCGCCCGTCGCGACGAAGGACGGCTCGCCCGTGACGCTCGGCGTCGCCGACCACCTCATGGCGTTCAAGAACGACGGCGACAAGCAGGACGCGATCACGGCGTTCCTCGACTACTACTACTCGCCCGAGGTCTACGTGCCGTGGGTCGACGCCGAGGGCTTCATCCCGGTGACGAAGTCGGGCGGCGAGGAGCTCGCGACGAAGGAGTCGATCGCGCCGTTCCTCGAGCTGCTGCCCGACGCGCAGTTCTACCCGTCCACGAACCCGCAGTGGTCGGCCACGCAGGGGGCGATCCAGTCCCTCGTCGGGCAGGTCGCCCAGGGCAAGGACGCGCAGTCGGTCCTCACCGAGATCCAGGGCAAGGCCGACGAGTGACGCGTCGGTGACGACCGCCGGGCGGCGGGATCCCCACCCCGCCGCCCGGCGCGCCGTCGCCCTCGCACCGTCCACGACCTCACCCCGGCACCCTGAGGACCACACGATGACCACCGACACGACAGGCACCCAGGCCGGTGCCACGACGGCGAGCCCCGCGCCGCCGTCGGACCACCACGCCGCGCCACCGGGCGCGGACGACCGCTCCCGCCGCACCTGGCGCGGCACGCTCTCCGCCCTCCCGTGGATCGGGCCGAGCATCGCCCTCATCGCCCTGATCGTGCTGTTCCCCGCGGGCGTCATGATCTTCAACTCGACGCGCGACATCTCGCAGTCCGGGGTGGACCGGGGGAGCGCGGGTCTCGAGAACTACGCCGACGTCTTCGCGATCGACGCCCTGCCGCGCGTGCTGCTCAACACCGTCGTGTGGGTCGTCGTGGTCGTCGGGCTGACCGTCGTCATCTCGCTCGCGCTCGCGAACTTCCTCGACAAGCAGTTCCCGGGCCGCCAGCTCGTGCGCCTGGCCGTGATCGTGCCGTGGGCGGCGAGCGTCGTCATGACGACGACGGTCGTCTACTACGGCCTGCAGCCCAACTACGGGATCTTCAACCAGTTCCTCGCCGACATCGGCATCCTCGAGGTGGCCGACTACGGCTTCACGAAGAACGCGACGTCCGCCTTCCTCGTGGCGATCGTCGTCGCGGTGTTCGTGTCCCTCCCGTTCACGACGTACACGATCCTCGCCGGCCTCCAGGCCGTCCCGCACGAGGTCGTCGAGGCCGCGCGCATGGACGGCGCGTCGAGGTCGCGCACGTACTTCTCGGTGATCCTGCCGCAGCTCAAGCCCGCGCTGTCGGTGGCGGCGCTCATCAACATCATCAACGTCTTCAACTCGCTGCCGATCCTGCGGATCATGACCGGCTCCATCCCCGGCTACGACGCGGACACGACGACGACGCTCATCTTCAAGCTCATCCAGTCGGACCGTCGTGTCGACCTCGCGTCCGCGCTGTCCGTCGTGAACTTCGCGATCGTCATCCTCGTGATCGTCGCGTACATGCGGATCGTCAAGCCCATGAAGGGAGTGGACGAGTGAGCACCACGACGCAGCACGGTCCCGCCCCGGCGTCGACCCCGTCCGGCGCGCGCACCCCGCAGCCCCGCCGCAAGGCCTCGAAGTACCGCACGGGCGGCCCCGGCGCGCACGGCTCGATCACGGGCCGCGTGATCGCGGGGTTCCTGGTCGCGGCGATCTTCCTCGTCCCGTACCTCGTCATGCTGTTCGGCTCGCTGAAGAGCCGGCCCGAGATCCTCCAGATCCCGCCGACGTACCTGCCGAACGAGTGGCACTTCGACAACTACGTGTCGATGTGGTCGACGCCGGAGACGCCGCTGCCGCAGAACCTCGTCTCGACGATCGTCATCTCGGTCTTTGCGACGGTCCTCGTGCTCGTGGTCGCCGTCCCGGCGGCCTACTACACGGCCCGGTTCCGGTTCCCCGGCAGGCTCGCGTTCCTGTTCCTCGTGCTCGTCACGCAGATGCTCCAGCCGGCGGTGCTCGTCGCGGGTCTGTTCCGGCAGTTCCTCGCCTTCGGCATCGTCGACACGTGGCTCGCGATGATCCTCGTCAACGCGGCGTTCAACCTCGCGTTCGCGGTGTGGATCATGCACAGCTTCTTCGCGAGCGTGCCGAAGGAGGTCGACGAGGCCGCGCAGATCGACGGCGCGGGCCGGTGGACCGTCCTGTTCCGCATCAACCTGCCGCTCGTGTGGCCCGGCATCGTCACCGCGATCATCTTCACGTTCGTCGCGGCGTGGAACGAGTTCGCCGCGTCCCTCGTCATCCTCTCGACGGCAGGCAACCAGCCACTGTCGGTCGCTCTGACGAAGTTCATCGGGCAGTACGACTCCGCGTGGCAGTACGTGTTCGGGGTCTCGATCGTGGCGATCGTCCCCGTCATCATCCTCTTTGCGATCATCGAGAAGCGCCTCGTCGGAGGCCTGACCGCAGGGAGTATCAAATGACCACACACCTCACGGGCGACCTCGCGGACCAGCCCGGCCTCGCCGGTCTGAGCAAGTCCGTCCGCTGGGAGCGCATGCTCGCCCTCCTCGCCGACCGTCGCCGCCTGTCCGTGACGGAGGTGGCCGACGAGTTCGGCATCTCCGAGTCGACGGTGCGCCGCGACTTCGACCAGATGGCCGCGCGGCAGCTCGCGCACCGCACGCACGGCGGCGTCGTCGCGGCGTCCGTCGCGTACGGGCTGCCGCGCCGGTACAGCAAGCAGGTCGAGGACAAGCAGCGCGTCGCGGCGGCGGCGGCCGCCCTCGTCCTCGAGCGGTACACCGCGCCCGTCGTCGGCCTCAACGGCGGCACGACGACGACGCTGGTCGCCAAGGCGCTGGGTGAGCAGACGGAGGAGACGTCGGAGGACGCGCTCCAGCAGAGCGGCCACGCGCTGACGGTCGTGACGAGCGCGCTGAACATCGCGACGGAGCTCGTCCTGCGCCCGCAGGTCCGCACCGTCTGCCTCGGCGGCACGGCGCGCGCGCAGTCCTACGAGCTCACGGGCCCGGCCGCGATCCAGATGGCGCGCACGCTGTGGCTCGACGTCCTCGTCCTCGGGATGCTCGGCATCGACGCCGCCGCGGGCCTGACGTGCGGCGACCCCGACGAGGCCGGAGTGACGACGGCGCTCGTCGAGCGGTCCCGGTCGGTCGTCGCGGTCGGCACGTCGGACAAGGTCGGCACCCGCTCCTTCGCCCAGATCTGCGAGATCTCGCAGGTCACCACCCTCGTCACCGACAGCGGCGCCACCACCGACGTCCTCGACCCCCTCCGTGAGGCGGGCGTCGAGGTCGTCGTCGTGTAGCGGCGTCGGTCACGCGCGCCCGGCGCCCGCCGGACGCTGCATCGCAGAAAGGTACTGAGCACCATGACCACGACCCACGTCAGCGCGGAGATCGCGAGCCAGCCCGAGGTGTGGCGCCGGGCGGCCGAGCTCGCCGCCCGGAGCACCGACGTCCTCCCGCAGGCGGGTGAGCGCGTCGCCGTCGTGGGGTGCGGGACCTCGTGGTTCGTGGCGCAGGCGTACGCGGCCCGCCGCGAGGAGCTCGGGCTGGGCGAGACCGACGCGTTCGCGGGCAGCGAGTTCCCGACCGCGCGCCGCTACGACCGCGTCGTGGCCATCACGCGGTCGGGCACGACGACGGAGATCCTCCAGCTCCTCGAGACGTTCCGCGGCGAGCTGCGCACCCTCGTGCTCGTCGGCGACCCGACCTCCCCGGGCGCGACCGCCGCGGACGACGCGGTCGTCATGGAGTTCGCCGACGAGCAGTCGGTCGTGCAGACCCGGTTCGCGACCGCGGCCCTGAGCCTGCTGCGCGCCTCGCTCGGGGACGACGTCGAGAAGCTCGCGCTCGCCGCCGAGGAGGCCGTGACGTGGGAGGTTCCCGCCGAGCACCTCGACCGCTCGCAGTTCACCTTCCTCGGGCGGGGGTTCTCCGTCGGGCTCGCGAACGAGGCCGCGCTGAAGATGCGCGAGGCGTCGCTCGCGTGGGCCGAGTCGTACCCGGCCATGGACTACCGCCACGGCCCGATCAGCATCTCCGACGCCACGAGCGTCGTGTACCTCCTGGGCGCGGAGGTCCCCGGCCTCGTGGACGACGTCGAGCGCACCGGGGCGCTGGCCGTGCGGTTCGACGAGGACCCGCAGGTCACGCTCGTGCGGCTGCAGCGGCTCGCGGTCGCGAACGCGGAGCGCAAGGGCCTCGACCCGGACGCGCCGCGCAACCTCACGCGGTCGATCATCCTCGACGCACCGGCGTCGTGAGCGCGCGCACGACCCCGCCGGCCCCGTCCGCCGAGACGGTCGGCGGGCAGGGCGCGGGCCGCCCCGACGGCCCCGTCGTCGTCGCGCTCGACGTCGGCGGAACGGACATCAAGGCGGCGCTCGTCGACGCGGGCGGCGTGCTCCTCGAGCAGGTCACGCCGACGCGCGCCCAGGAGGGGCCCGAGGCGTCGTTCGCCGCGGTCCTCGCGGCGATCGCCGCCGTCCGGGAGCGCGTCCCCGCGGGCCGCGAGGTGGCCGCCGTCGGGCTCGCCGTGCCGGGGACCGTCGACGAGGAGCACGGGGTCGTGGTCAACGCCGAGAACCTCGACTGGGTCGACCTGCCGGTGCGGGCGCACGCGGAGGAGGCGACGGGGCTGCCCGTCGGGTTCGGGCACGACGTGCGGGCGGGCGGACTCGCCGAGTGGCGCCTCGGAGCGGGGCGCGGGGCGCACAACCACGCGTACGTGTCCGTCGGCACCGGCATCGCGGCGGCCGTCATCCTGCGCGGCGAGCCGTACGCGGCGCACGGCTGGGCCGGCGAGATCGGGCACGGGGGAGCGCGCGAGGGTGAGCCGTGCCCCTGCGGCGGGCGCGGTTGCGCCGAGACCTTCGCGTCGGCCGCGGGGATGGCGCGCGACTACCGCCGCCTCACCGGGGCGTCGGCGGACGACGTCCCGGGCGCGCGCGAGGTGCTCGCGCGGGCCGAGGCCGGGGACGACGTCGCGCGCGCCGTCTGGGAGCGCGGCGTCGACCGGCTCGGCGAGCTGGTCGCGGAGCTCGTGCGGTCGCTCGCGCTGCCCGTCGTCGTGGTGGGCGGCGGGCTCGTGCGCGCGGGCGACGCGCTGCTGCGGCCGCTCGACGCCGCCGTCCGCTCGTACCTCACCATCCACCCCGTGCCGCGCCTCGTCCCGGCGGAGCTGGGTTCCGCGGCGGGCGTCCACGGCGCCGCCCTGCTGGGCTGGGACGCCGCGCGCGCCGCCGGTCACGACGTGCCGCGGCAGCACGCGGTGTCGGCACCCGCCGTCGCCCCGGCCGCTCGCGCGCTCGTCACCGCGGACGGGGTCACCCCGTGACGGCCCGCGTCGTCGCGCTCACCCCGAACCCCGCGTGGGACGTCACGTACGGCGTCGACCGCCTCGTGCCCGGCGAGTCCCTGCGCGTGCGGACGGTCGTCGGCCGCGCGGGCGGCAAGGGCGTCAACGTCGCGCGCGTCGCCCGCGTGCTCGGGGCACCGAGCGTCGCGGTGTGCCCGCTCGGCGGCCCGCTCGCCGCACCCTTCGCCGCG
The DNA here is from genome assembly GCF_009708005.2 of Cellulosimicrobium protaetiae. Classification (NCBI taxonomy): domain Bacteria; kingdom Bacillati; phylum Actinomycetota; class Actinomycetes; order Micrococcales; family Promicromonosporaceae; genus Cellulosimicrobium; species Cellulosimicrobium protaetiae. The sequence goes on from NZ_CP052757.1 coordinate 558,004, forward strand.
GACCTCGACGCCGACGGTCAGCCGGCAGCCGTCGTGCCCGTGGCCGGCGCCGTGCGCCAGTCCGTCGCCGTGGTCCCCGCCCAGGCGGGGCCCGAGGACCGCGGGCACCCCACCGTGCTCAACGAGCCGGGGCCCGCGCTCGACGACGCGGAGTGGGCGGCGCTCGTCGCCGCGTGCGTCGCGCAGGTCCGGCCGCCCGCAGGCGTCGGGGTGCCCGACGTCGGCCCGGAGGCTCCGCCCGGAGCCGCGGCGTCGGCCGTGGTCGCCACGGTCTCGGGGTCGCTGCCGCCCGGCACGACGCGCGAGCGCGTCCTCGGGCTCGTCGGGGCGCTGCACGGCGCGGGCGCGCGCGTCCACGTCGACGTCTCGGGCCCCGGCCTGCTGTGGGCCGCCGACGCCGGGGCCGACCTGCTCAAGCCCAACCGGTCCGAGCTCGCGGAGGCGACCGGCGCGGACGACCTGGTCGACGGTGTCGCCGAGCTGTTCCGGCGCGGCGCGCGGGCCGTCGTCGTGACCGACGGCGAGCGCGGGCTCACCGCGTACGCGCCCGGCGCCGACACCGCGCGGCCCGTCGTGGTCGGCCGGGCACGCCTGGCCGAGCCCGTCGCCGGCAACCCCACCGGGGCCGGCGACGCGGCGATGGCCGCGCTCGCCGTCGACCCCGACCAGCCCTGGGCGCGACGCCTCGCGCTCGCCGCCGCGACGTCCGCCGCGGCCGTCCTGCAGCCCGTCGCGGGCGCCGTCGACCGCGCCGACGTCGACCGGCTGCACACCCACGTCCACACCGAACCGGAGACCTGAATGCCCCTCGTCACCACCGACCGCCTGCTCGACCCCGCCCGCGCCGAAGGGCGCGGCGTCGGCGCGTTCAACGTCATCCAGGTCGAGCACGCGGAGGCGTTCGTCGCGGCCGCGACCCGCGTCGGGTCCGGGGTCGTGCTGCAGATCAGCCAGAACGCCGCGCGCTGGCACGGCGCGCTCGAGCCGATCGCCGCCGCGACCCTCGCGATCGCGCGCGCCGCCGACGTGCCGGTCGTCGTGCACCTCGACCACGCGGAGGACCGCGACCTCGTCACCGAGGCGATCGGGCTCGGCTTCACGTCCGTCATGTACGACGGCTCCGCGCTCGACTACGACGACAACGTCGCCGCGACCGCCGCGGTCGTGGCCGAGGCGCACGCGCGTGGCGTGTTCGTCGAGGCCGAGCTCGGCAAGGTCGGGGGCAAGGACGGCGTGCACGCACCCGGCGTGCGCACCGACCCCGCCGAGGCCGTCGCGTTCGTCGAGGCGACGGGCGTCGACGCGCTCGCCGTCGCCGTCGGGTCCTCGCACGCCATGACCGACCGGACCGCCTCGCTCGACTTCGCGCGCATCGCCGAGCTGCGCGCCGCCGTGCCCGTGCCGCTCGTGCTGCACGGGTCGTCCGGCGTGCCCGACGCGGACCTCACGCGCGCCGTCGAGACCGGCATGACCAAGATCAACGTCTCGACCCATCTCAACAACACGCTCACGACGGCGCTGCGCGCCTACCTCGACGCGAACCCCACCGTCGTCGACCCGCGCAAGTACCTCGGCGCCGGCCGTGACGCGATGCGCGACGAGGTCGTGCGCCTCCTGGGAGTGCTCCGCGCACCCTGACCCGCCGAAACGGAACCCTGGTCCCCCGACGTAGAACCCCGGTCGGTCGAGGTAGAACCGTGGTTCTTGTGCCCGACGGCGTGTGGCTGGGTTGGGTGGGCGGGGTGGGTGGTGGTGCCGCGTCTACCATCCGCCGCTCGTTCCTCGCGGCTCCCGCCAGGCCCGCCACGACGCGGCACCACCACCCACCCCGCCCGGCGTCGTCTCGCCCTGGTCTGTGCGCACCACTGGTGACTGCCCGCGTCGTGGGGTTCGTCTCGTGTCTCGTGTCTCGTGTCTCGTGTCTCGTGTCTCGTTCTCGTTCTCGTTCTCGTTCTCCCTGTCGTTGTCGTGGTCCGGCAGGGCGTCGCAGCGGCAGTGCCCCGTTCGTGCGTCACCGTCGCGGGGTGAGCCTCGTGCAGGGCTGGGCTTGTGGTTGTCGCTCGTCCCGGCGGTCTGACGGGCCGTGACCGCATGCTCGGCGGGCGGCAGCCGCATGGTCGGGCGTGCGGCCCGTCCCGTACGGGCTGGGGTGTCTGGCGGTGAACTGGGTGGCCTGCCGGGTCGCAGGGCCGACCGCGGTGCTTCGGAGGCCTGCGCGGCCTGGGTGGCCAGATGGCTTCTTGGCGACCTGGCCGCGGCGGGTGAGCGAACGCCGTCGGGCACGGCCATGGTTCGACCTTGGCCGACCATGGTTCTACGTCGGCCGACCACGGTTCTATCTCGGGGGACCGGGGTTTTATCTCGGCCGACCACGGTTCTACTTCGGCGGACCAGGGTCCTCTCTCGGACGACCGGGGTTCCTCCCTCGCGCGACCAGGGTCCCTCGGGGCGGCAGGGGTGGTGGGCCCGCGCGCTGCCAGGTGGAAGAGAGCGCTGCGGGGGTGGGCGACCACGAGCTCAGGTGCGACGACGGCCGAGCGGTGGGGGTGGACTCGGATGCGAAGGGGCGTCAGAGCGGCGCTCCAAGAACCCACGGCCGAACGACCACGGTGACGGCGCCGCAGCCCCGAGCACCGAGACCACCCCCACCGCGGACCCGACCCCGCGGGCCTGAAGCCCGACCACGGTTCTATCTCGCGCGACCAGGGTTCTACCTCGGCCGACCACAGTTCTATCTCGGGCGACCGGGGTTCAATTTCGGCGAGACCTCTTGTGCTCCGGCGATCTGTGCGTGATGCTTGGTGCGTGATTCGACGAGGAATCACGCAGAATAATGCAGAGTCTGCCGGATCACTGACCAACGACCGCTCGTGCGCCGAACCCTCTGCGTCGAGCGACCCCGGGCGAGGGAGCTCTATGAAGCCAGTACGTCAGCGACACCCCGCGAGCCGCGCTCGCGGTCTGCACCCACGGGCCGCGGCGGCCGCGCTCGCCGCCGTCGCGCTCGTGGCCACCGGTCTCGTCGCGGTCCCCGCGGGCGCGGCGCCGACCGCCACCGAGACCACCGCCGCCACGACGGACGGGCCCACCCCGATCACGCCGAAGCCCGTCACGCCGGAGGTCCCGGTCGCGGCGAACGGCACGCCGATCGGGGCGATCACCGCCGTCGAGCAGGACGGGAACGTCGTCACGCTGCGCGCCGCGAACGGTGCGGCCCGCGTGACGTTTCTCGACGACGCGACGCTGCGCGTCGAGGCGGACCCGAGCGGGTCGTTCACCGACCCGGCGAACACGCCGCAGGGCGACCCGGCCCGGACGTCGAACATCGTCGTCGGGACGGACGAGTTCACCGGCGCGACGCCGACCGTCGAGGACGGCGACACGATCACGCTCGCGACGGACGCCGTGACGCTCACGGTCGACCGCGCGACGAGCCGCATGACGCTGACGCGCGCGGACGGCTCGGTCGTGTGGGAGGAGTCGGCGCCGATCACGTTCGGGTCGAACAGCGCGACCCAGCACCTCACGCCGAGCGCGGGGGAGCAGTTCCTCGGCGGCGGCATGCAGAACGGCCGCTCGATCCACACGGGCGCGACGATCAACATCGCGCGCTCGTACGACTGGGACGACGACGGCTACCCCAACGCCGTGCCGTACTACATGACGAGCGCGGGCTACGGCGTCCTGCGCAACACGTTCGCGCGCGGCACGTACGCCTTCACGCAGGACGCGACGACGACGCACGAGGAGCGTCGCTTCGACGCCTACTACTTCGTCGGGGACTACAAGCAGTCGCTCGACGGCTACACGCAGCTCACGGGCCGGCCGCACATGCCGCCGGTCTACGCGCTCGAGTACGGCGACGCGGACTGCTACAACCGCTCGTCCGAGACCTACAAGGCGCGCAACCCCAACTCGTGGAACGTCCCGGGCAAGCTCCGCACGCCGGACGCGCTCGAGGTCGCGCGCGACTTCGTCGAGCACGACATGCCGGGCGGCTGGATGCTCGTCAACGACGGCTACGGCTGCGAGTACGTCGAGCTCCCGGAGACGGTCGCCCAGATCGAGGCCGAGACCGGGATCAAGACCGGCCTGTGGACCGAGCGGTCCCTGACCAACCAGGCGTTCGAGGTCGGCGAGGCGGGCATCCGCCTGCGCAAGCTCGACGTCGCGTGGGTCGGCTCCGGCTACCGCATGGCGCTCACGGGCTGCGAGGCCGCGCACGACGGCATCGAGGCGAACTCGGACGCACGCGGCACCGCGCTCATGGTCGAGGGCTGGGCCGGCTCGCAGCGTTGCGGCATGCAGTGGACGGGCGACCACTCGGGCAACCTCGACGCGGTCCGCTGGCAGGTCCCCGCGCTCCTCAGCTCGGGCAACTCCGGCCAGGCGTTCACGACCGGTGACGTGGACGGCATCTTCGGGGGGTCTGCGGAGTCCTACGTCCGCGACCTGCAGTGGAAGGCGTTCGCGCCCGCGCTGTACTCGATGAGCGGCTGGGCGTCGGTCGACAAGCGCCCGTGGCTCTACGGCGAGGAGGCCACGGAGATCAACCGGAAGTACCTCCAGCTCCGCCAGAAGCTCATGCCGTACGTCTACACGCTGGCCGCGGAGTCGCACGCGTCGGGTACCCCGATGATGCGCTCGCTCGCGCTCGAGTACCCCGACGACCCGTACGCGTACGGCGCCGAGGCGAACTCCGAGTTCCTGCTCGGCGAGGACTTCCTCGTCGCGCCGGTGTACACCGACTCCGACGTGCGTGACGGGATCTACCTCCCCGAGGGCCAGTGGGTCGACTACTGGTCCGGCGCCCTGTACGACGGCGGTCGCGTCGTCGACGGCTACGCCGCGCCGCTCGACACGCTCCCGCTCTTCGTCCGCGCCGGGGCCGTCGTCCCGCAGGGCGAGGTCGCACGCAACGCGTCGCTCGTCGCCGAGGACTCGGCGATCACGCTCGACGTCTACCCGCAGGGCGAGAGCAGCTTCGAGCTCTACGAGGACGACGAGGTCACGCGGGCGTATGCCGACGGCGCGGCCTCGCGCCAGACGTTCTCGGTCACCGCTCCCGAGCAGGACGGCGGCGACGTCGTCGTGACGATCGGCGAGCGCGAGGGCGACTACGCGGGCAAGGCCGCCGCGCGGCCCTACGCCCTCGACGTCCACACCGGGTCGGCCCCTGACGCGGTGAGCGTCGGCGGCGCCGAGCTCGGCGAGGTCGCGGACGCGGCCGCGCTGGAGGCCGCCGAGAGCGGCTGGTTCTACGACGCCGACGCCCAGGGCGGCGTGGTGCGGGTCAAGATCGCCGCCGTCGGGTCCGATGCGACGGCGACGATCACGCTGACGGGCACGAGCGCCGTCGGCGGCGAGGACTCGGACGCGCAGCGCGCGCACGTGTCCGTCGCGGTCGACGACCAGGTGTTCCAGGGCGAGGAGACGACGGCGCGCGTCACGTTCCACAACACCGGCACGAAGGCGAAGGACGGCGTCGAGATCACGCCAGTCGTCCCCGAGGGTTGGACGGTCGTGAGCTCCGAGGGCACGACGGCGGCGTCGGTCGAGCCGGGCGGCTCGCTCACGGCGACGTTCGTCGTCTCCCCGGGCTCGGGGTCGGCGGCGGGCGCGCAGAGCGTCGGCGGCACGGCGACCTACCTCGACGCCGCGGGCGGCGAGCGCTCGATCACGGGCACGAGCCAGATCGACGTCGCGTACGGCAGCCTCGCGGCGGCGTTCAACCACGTGTCCATCACGTCGGTCGCGACCAAGGGCGCCGGCAACTTCGACGGCGGCGGTGCCTCCTTCTCGGAGGACGCGCTCGCGGCCGCCGGGGCGACGTGGGGCGAGCCGCTCACCGTCCAGCGCGGCGAGGACACGATCGAGTTCCGGTGGCCCGACTCCGAGCCGGGCGTGCCCAACTCGATGGCGCTCGACGGCCAGACCGTGGCGCTCGGCGGGAAGGGGACGCACCTCGCGTTCCTCGGCTCGTCGGCCACGGGCGCGGGCGTCACGCCCGAGGTGACGATCACGTACGCGGACGGGACGACGTCGAAGCAGACGTTCTACTTCCCGAACTGGCTCATCCAGGCGTCGGGCCCGCTCAAGGACTCGGTCGTCGCGGTGGCCAGCAAGGGCCGCAACAACGCCAACAACCCGGACGGGTACGAGTACCCGACGTACAGCTACCAGGTGTACGCGAACGTCGCGCCGCTCAACCCGACCAAGGAGCTGCGGTCCGTGACGTTCCCGACCGGGACAACCGCCAAGCTGTTCGACGTGCGGCCCGTGACGCTCGGTCTGCCCGACGCGCCGTCGGGCGACGTGTGGGTGTCCGACCTCGAGTGGACCTCCGCGACGAACGGCTACGGCGTCATCGGTATCGACGTGGCGAACAAGGACTCCGCGTCGTCGCCCGACCTGCCGCTCGTCATCAACACCACGCCCGAGCTGAAGAAGACGTACGACAAGGGCCTGGGCGTGCACGCGGCGTCGAAGATCACGTACTACCTGGGCGGCCAGTGCACGCGGTTCACCGCGGACACCGGTCTCGAGGACGGCTTCAACGGGTCGGTGATCTTCAAGGTGAACCTCGACGACGTGAACCGCTACCAGGGCTCGACGTTCCAGGCCGGATTCCCGACCGAGACCGTCGACCTCGACCTCACGGGGGCGCACTACATCGACCTCGTCGTCGACGCGCCCGGGTCGATCAACGGCGCCCACGGCGTCTGGGGCGACGCGCGGTTCGAGTGCGGCGGCGAGGAGCCGCAGGTCGCGTTCTCGGTCGAGGCGCAGCCGCGCACCATGGCCGGGAAGATCTACCTCGCGGTCCGCGTCGTCAACGACGAGGACGTGCCCGTCGACGTCACGGTCTCCACGCCGTACGGCGAGAAGACGTTCGCCGACGTGGCACCGGGCGCCAACGCCTACCAGTCCTTCGCGACCCGCCAGGTCGCGATCGACGCGGGCGAGGTCACCGTCTCGGTGACCAAGACCGTCGACGGCGAGGACGTCACGTCCGCGCAGACCGTCGGCTACGACGCGGCCGGGTAGCCGGCCGTCGCACCCGGGTTCGGCCGGGAGCACAACGCGGGGCGGGTCGTTGCCGGACGACCCGCCCCGCGCCGTGCCCGGCCGCACCGGTCCTGCCCGCGGCGGTCGAGGCCGGCCCGTCACCGGACTCCGCTACCCTGCACGAGCCGACCGCGACGAGAGGACCCGCCCGATGTCCCACCCCACCGAGCCGTACGAGCCGGTCGACGACCACACCGTCATGCGGCCGCCGCGTCGGTACGGGGAGGACGGCGGGTCGGGCTTCGGCGGGTCGGGCTCCCCGGGCTACGCGAGCCCGCACGCGCAGGCTCCGTACGACACCGACCCCTACGGCCGGGCGGCGGCCGCCCCCCAGGGGCCTGGCTACCCGGGCTCCGGCCGCCCCGGTCGGGACCCGCACGCGACGCTCCCGCCGACGGACACCGGCGCGACCTGGCCTCCTGCCGGCACGGCCCCCGGGTACCCGCCGCCCCCGCTGCCCGCGCCCTACGCGGGCGCGCAGGGCGCGCGGGGCCCGCACGCTCCGTACGGCACCCCGACGGCCCCGTACGCGACGCCGTCCGGCCCGCCGTCTGGCCCGCAGTACGGCGCACCGGACGACGCGACGGTCGTGCCGGGGCCGCCCGTACCGCCGTCGGACCCGTACGGCTTCTCCCCGTACGCGACGCCGCCCGGACGCGGCTCGCGCAAGTGGCTCGTGCCCGTCCTCGCGGGCGTCGGCGCGTTCGTCGTCGTCGCGGGCGGCCTCGGCGTGTGGCTCGCCGTGCGCGACGACGCCCCGCCCGCACCCGCGCCGACCACCGCGGAGCCCGCCCCCGCGACGGACGCGCCGGACGATCCGGTCGCGACCGACGAGCCGGAGGCGACCGAGGAGCCCGTCGACACGGACGTCACCGACGACGAGCCGTGGCTCGAGCAGCAGTACCGCGCGGGCGCGGAAATGGACCCGGAGTCGGGCCCCGCGCTCGCGCCGATGTCGTGGGACTACTTCTCCGACAACGACTACCTGGTCAACGAGGACCGCATCGCGCTCACGGCCCGCCGCGACTTCGCGTGCGACGACCTGCCCGCGATCCCCGCGATCGAGGCGCTCGCGGGGTCGTGCCAGGCCGGGTTCGAGGCCCGCGTCGTGTCCGACGACGGCCCGACCCTCGCGCTCGACGTCGTCCTGGTCGACGTCGGGTCGAAGGAGGAGGCGGAGCGCCTGGCGGCCGCCTTCAACGACGCACCGGAGGGCGATCCGCTCACCGACACCACGGGACCTGCCCACCCGACCCTCGCCGCCGCGGTGCCCCAGCCGGGGTTCGAGGGCACGTACGCGCTGCTCGACGACGGCGACTCGCCCGCGGTCATGGTCAGTACCGGGACCGTCGTCCTGATGTACCGGCTCGGGATCGACGACGGGCTGGAGCGTGACCAGATCCTGCCCGTCGCGCAGGCCGTCGGGTTCGTCGTCACGGACCACGAGCTCGCGAAGTCGTTCGGCGACAAGAAGTGGCTGGACACGAAGGCAGGCTGAGCGCGCCTCGACGATCAGGTCACGCACGGTCCGACGTGCGGCCTGCCCCGTCCTGACCGGTCGGGTGCAGGCCGTCGACGAGCACCGAGAGGAAGTAGGGCCAGCGCAGGGGGTCGCCGGTCGCGCAGGCGCCCTGGTAGGCGGCCGTCATGAGCCCGACGACGTCGCGGCCGGTGAGGTCCGCGCGGACCGCCCCGGCGTCCTGGGCGCGCCGGACGAGCAGGTCGGCGATCTGCTCCAGCCGCAGGCGGCGGTCGGTCAGTCCCGGGACCTGCTGCTCCGCGGCGGCCGCGACCTGGCAGAACGCGAGATCCCGCGCCTGGAGCTCGACTCCCGCGGCCACGAACTCGCGCAGCGCGGTGAGCGGGTCCGGCTCGGCGAGGAGGGTCTCCGCGCGGGCGGCGAGGTCGTCGATCAGCCCGGCGACGACGGTCACGACGAGCTCGTCCTTGGACGCGAAGTGCCGGAAGACGGTGCCCTTGGCCACGCCGGCGCGGTCGGCGATCGCGGCGACCGGGACGTCGAGCCCTGACTCGGCCAGCACGCTCCCCGCGGCACGGACCAGCGACTCGCGGTTGCGCACGGCGTCTGCCCGCACGTGGACCACCTCCTCGCCGACGACGGTACCACGCAACATGACCAGGTGGTCATCTTGCGTGGTACCGTCGAAGGTGACCACCTGGTCATCTTATTTCGACACGGAGGAGCGGGACATGGACATGACGGGAAGCAGGGCTCTGGTCGTCGGGGCGTCGTCCGGCATCGGGGCCGCGGTCGCGCGGACCCTCGCGGCCGCGGGGGCCGAGGTCGTCGCGGCGGGCCGCCGCCTCGACAGGCTCGAGCAGGTCGCGGCCGACGCGGCGCACCTGCGCGGAAGCGTCGGGGCGCTCGTCCTCGACGTCGCGGACGAGGCCTCCGCGCGTGCCGGGGTCGCCGAGGCGGCGGAACGGCTCGGCGGGCTCGACGTCGTGGTCAACAACGCCGGGGTCATGCTGAGCAGCCCGGTGCAGACAGCCGACCCCGCCGAGTGGGAGCGGATGACCCGCACCAACCTCCTCGGCACGCTCCACGTCTCGCACGCAGCGCTGCCGCACCTGCTCGCGAGCCGGGGCACCCTGGTGCAGACCTCGTCGACGTCGGGGCGGACGGCGTCCGCGGGCTCGGGGGTCTACGCCGCGACGAAGCACGGCGTCAACGCGTTCTCCGAGGCGCTGCGCCAGGAGGTCGCCGCCCAGGGCGTCCGGGTCGTCGTCGTCGAGCCCGGCATGGTGGACACCGAGCTCGCGAGCCACCTGACCGACCCCGCGATGCGCACCCTGGCCGCGCAGATCGCCGGAGAGATCCGGGTCCTGGACCCCCAGGACGTCGCCGACGCCGTGCTCTTCGCGGTGAGCCGTCCGGCGCACGTCTCCGTGAACGAGATCCTGCTGCGTCCCACGGCCCAGGTGCGCTGACGGCCCGGTCCGCGGGTGCTGGGTACGCTGAGGGCGGTGAGCGATCCCCGCGGGAAGAGGTCCGCATGAGAGCCAGGCCCGTGCCCCAGCCCGCGCTCGACCGCATGGTCCCGTTCGGCGGGCACCCCGTCGTGGTGGGCGTCGTCCCGGGCGGCGACCCGCTCGTGGTCCGGACGGCCGCGGCCTGGGCGAGCGCCGTCGGCTCCCGCGTCGTCGCCGCCTACGCCGACACCTCCCGCCACGTCGTGGCGGAGCACGCCGACGGCTCGGTGACGCACGCGTCGCTCGACCCCGACTCCGCCGACGACTCCTGGCAGGACGTCGAGGCGCGGCTCCGGGCCGAGATCGAGGAGACTCTGCGGGGTGCGGGCGTGGCGTGGGACCTGCGCTACCTCGCGGGACGCCCCGACCGGGCGCTGACGCACCTGGCGCGGGCCGTCGAGGCGGCGGTGATCGTCGTCGGGACGCGCGCGCCGGGGTCGACCGCCCACCTGCGCGAGCTCGTCGAGGGGTCCGTCGCCGCGCACCTCGCCCACCACCAGCACCGGCCTGTGCTCACGGTGCCGCTCGCGGTCGTCGACTGGAAGGAGCTCCGGACGCCGTGGGAGACGTGAGGCGCAGGACCCCCGTCCTCGCGCTCGCGGGCCTCGTCGCGCTCGGTGGAGCGGTCGGCACGACGGCGCGGGCGCTCCTCGAGCAGGCGTTCGTGCTCGTGCCCGGGTCGTGGCCGTGGACGACGTTCTGGATCAACCTCGCCGGGTCGTTCGTGCTCGGTGCGCTGCTGGAGACGTTGCTGCGCTCGGGCCCGGACGCCGGGTGGCGTCGCGGCGTCCGGCTCGGCTGCGGGACGGGTGTGCTCGGCGGGTTCACGACGTACTCGACGTTCGTCGTCGAGGTCGAGCGCCTGGCGAGCGGGGGGAGCGCGGCGCTCGGCGTGGCCTACGCCCTGGTGAGCGTCGCGCTCGGCGTCGCGGCGGCGGTGGCCGGGATCGCGCTCGCCGCGGCGGTCCGACGGCGGCTGGTCGCCCGGGGCGGCGGTGCCCGGTGACCGGGGTCCCGGAGCTGGCGCTCGTCGCGGTCGCGGGAGGGCTCGGCGCGGCGTCCCGGTTCCTGCTCGACACCCTCGTGGCGCGGCACAACCGCTGGTCGACGCCGCTCGGGACGGTCGTCGTCAACGTCACCGCGTGCTTCCTGCTGGGGCTGCTCACGGGCTGGGGCGTGACGCACCCGGGCCACGGGGACGTCGCGGCGGTGCTCGGCATCGGGTTCCTCGGGGGCTACTCGACGTTCTCGACCGCGTCGGTCGAGGGTGCGCGCCTCCTGCTCGCGGGCCGCGGCGCCGTCGCCCTGCTGCACGCGCTCGGGATGCTCGTCGTGTGCGTGGCGGCTGCGGTGACGGGGATCGCGCTCGGGAGCGCGTGACCGGCCCGTCGAACTGTGCAACCCCAGGGTTGCGCCCATCCGGAACTTGTGCAACTCTAAGGTTGCATCAACGTCGACCTTCCCCACGGAGAGGAAGCACCATGACCACCACCAACGAGCCGGCCGTCGTCGACCGCGAGTCGTACACCGTGTCCCGGACGGTGACCATCGACGCCCCGGCGGCACGCGTCTGGGCCGCGCTCACCCAGGAGGACCTCATCAGCGGCTGGTTCGGCCAGCGGACCGAGCTGCCCGACCTGCGCGTCGGCGGCGAGGGCGTGTTCAGCTGGCCGGACGAGCCCGACGTCCAGGTGCGGATCGAGGAGTACGACCCCACGACGACGTTCGCCTTCCGGTGGGGGACGCCGGTGGGGCAGGTCATGGACGAGTCCACCTCGACCGTCGCCCGCTTCACGCTCGAACCCCAGGGGTCGACGACCGTCCTGCGCGTCGTCGAGACCGGCTTCGACCTCGTCGCGGACCCCGACGGGCTCCTCGAGAGCCACCAGCAGGGCTGGACGGACGAGCTCGACGAGCTCGTCGCGCTCCTCGAGGGTGCGCTCGCGGTCGAGGGCGGTCGCGCGTGACCGCACCCGTGACGGAGCTCGCTCCCGTGTTCTCGGCCCTCGCGGACGACACCCGGTGGCGGATCCTCCAGGAGCTCGGCAGCGCGGACCTCTCGGCGTCCGCGCTCGCCGAGCGGCTGCCCGTGAGCCGTCAGGCCATCGCGAAGCACCTGCGCGTGCTCGCGGAGGTGGGCCTCGTCGAGTCCGTCCGGGTGGGCCGGGAGGTCCGCTACCGCGCCGTCGGCGCCCGGCTGGAGGAGACCGCGCGGGCGATCGAGGCCATCGGCGCGGCGTGGGACCGCCGTCTCGCGGCGATCAAGCGCATCGCGGAGTCGTAGCCGCGGTCGTCACGATCCCGGCGCGGGGCAGGCCTGGCTCGAGCGCGGTCGCGACGAGCCTCGGCGGAGCGCCGGGCCTGGCGGCGCGCTCTCACCGGGCGCCGAGGCCCGCCTCGTGCGCGAGGATCGCGGTCTGCGTCCGGTTCACGGTGCCCAGCTTCGTCATGGCGTGCGCCAGGTAGGCCTTGACCGTCGACTCGGCGAGATACAGCCGTCGGGCGATCTCGGCGTTGGAGAGCCCGTCCGCGAGCGCCCCGACCACCTCCCGCTCCTGGGGTGCGAGCGCGCCGAGGCGGCGCTGCGCGTCGGCGCGCCGGGCGGTTGCGTCGCCGCCCGCGGCGGCGAGCAGGTGCCGCGCGACGGCGGGGGAGAGGATCGCGTCGCCCGCGACCGCGGCGCGGATGCCGTGGTGCAGCTCTTCGGGCGTCGAGTCCTTGAGCAGGTAGCCGACGGCGCCGGCGCGCAGGGCGGGCAGCACGTACTCGTCGCTGAGGAAGCTCGTCAGCACGACGACGGCGGTCTCCGGGTGCTCGCGGTGGACCGCCACGAGCGCGTCCAGCCCGTCCATCACGGGCATCTGCATGTCGAGCAGGAGGGCGTCGGGGCGCAGCTCGCGGACGAGCTCGACCGCGCGGGCGCCGTCACCTCCCTCACCGACCACCTCGAGGTCCGGGGCGGTCCCGATCAGGCGCACGACCCCGGCGCGCAGGAGCGCCTCGTCGTCGACGACGACCACGCGGATCATGCCGTCCTCCTCGGGAGCGTCGCCCGCAGCCGGTAGCCGCCGGGGGGCGTGGGTCCGGACTCCAGGGTGCCGCCCAGGAGCTCGACCCGCTCGCGCAGGCCGACGAGGCCGAAGCCTCCGGTCGTGAGCCCGGTCGGCGGGGAGGTCGGCGGTGCGTTGTCGACCGTGACGCGCACGCCGCCCTCGACCGGCGACACCTCCACGGTGGTGGACGCCCCCGGGGCGTGCCGCACGGCGTTCGTCAGACCCTCGCTGACGACGCGTTCCACCGTCCGGTCCACGAGGTCCGGCGGAGACGACGACTGCGCCGAGATCTCGACCCGGACGGGCTGGCCGGCGGTGCGCGCCTCCTCGGCGAGGGCCGCGATCGCGGCGGGACCGGCCGAGCCGGTGCCGCGCGCGGACCCGCCCGTGCCCGGGGCAGGCTCGGGTGCGTCCGCCGTGAGCGCCGTGAGGACCTGCCGCATCTCGGCGAGCGCCGCACGGCCGCTCGTGCCGATCTCGTCCGCGAGACGACGGACGTCGGCGTCCTCCGTCGTCGTCGCGAGCACCTCCGCCTCGACGACGGCGTAGCTCACCCGGTGGGAGACGACGTCGTGCAGCTCGCGGGCGAGCCGGGCTCGCTCGGCCGCCCGCGCCGTCACCTCGGCGCTCGCCGCGGCCCGGCGGTCCGCCTCGGCGCGCGAGCGCTCGGCGCGACCCGCGACGTACGCGAACAGGATCATGAGCGTCGCCGCCCAGAGGGCCGACGGTCCCGAGCGCTCGGCCGTGAGCCGCCACGCCGGCCACGTCACGGCGACGACGCCGAGCACCGCGGCCCCGCTGGTGCGGGAGGACCGGACCTCGGTCCCCACGGTGTAGAGCGCGGCGAGGGTCGCGACAGCCGGGGAGACGAACGACAGCACGACGCACGCGCCCAGGACGGCGAGGGGGTACCGCCGCCGGGCGAGGAGCAGGGCCGACGCCGCGAGCTGGGCGGCGATCTCCGGCCCCGCCGACGCCCATCCCAGCCCGGACGACGCGCGCAGCATGACGAGGAGCGCCCCGGCGGCCCCGCTGGAGACCGCGACGAGGACGTCGGCCCGCGAGACCTGGACCCCCACGCCGCTCAGGCTAGCCACGGGAGGGCGACCGGGCCCGTCGGGCGGGCCGTGCGGAGTCGACTTTCGGAGGTACTCGTCGCCCCCGTTCGGGCGTGCCGGACGAGTGCCCCCGGGGCGGAACGTGGAGTCATCGGGAGACACCCGCCACGACAGCCAGAGGAGCTCCACCATGAAGGTTCTTCGTACCGCCACCACGACCGCCGTCTCCGCCGCCCTCGTGCTGGGGGCTCCGCTGGCCGCGTTCGCGAACGACGGCGAGTCCCCGGCCCCCGAGGCGACCGCCCCGGAGGCCGCCGCCACCGACGCCCCTGCCGAGGAGGCGGCCCCGGAGGCGACCTCCGAGGCGGCCCCGGCCCCCGAGGCGCCTGCCGCGCCGACGACGACCGAGACCCCGGAACCGGTCGACCCGGTCGTCGCCCCCGCTCCGGAGGAGCCGGCCCCCGAGGCCGTGGCGGAGCCCACCGCGCCCGCTCCCGAGACGGGCGACGTGAGCGACGAGCCCGTCGCGGAGCCCACGACCGACGTCGTGACCGCGGGCACCACCGCGGGCAGCGCAGAGGACGAGAACGCCGAGGCCGGCGAGCCGGCCGACGGCACGGCGGCCACGGACGTCCCGACCACCCTCGCCGCGGCGTCCGCCGCCGGTCTGCTCGGCGCGACGCAGGCCGCCTACCCCGACGCCGAGTACGAGCCGCACTGGCACGACGGCTACTACGAGGGGTTCCCCTGCGACTACTGGTACTTCCAGGAGCCGGCCGAGGGCGGCTCCGGCAAGGACTGGTCCGGGTGGTCCGGCCAGCCGCAGCTGCACATCCTGCACCACGAGCTCGTGGACGAGGACGGCACGACGCACATGGTCTACGACCGCGACATCGCCGGGTCGTGGTGGCACGCCTGGAACGGCGAGGTCGCCAAGGCGGACCCCGAGGGCATGCACTGGGGCGACACCGACGCCCAGCAGACGATCCTCGTCAACGGGTTCACGGGCGGCTCCGACATGACGGCCCGCGCCGCGAACGCCCGCGACCTGCTCGACCGCGCCGGGGTGCGGTCCGACGCCTCGGCCGTCGACGACACGACGGCGGAGTACACGGCGTACGAGGCGACGCAGTTCGCCGTCTGGTACTTCTCGACCGGGCACGACGTCATGGGGCTGTTCTTCGACGTCGACGACGCCGGGCACGTGACGCTGAGCGACTTCGCCCAGCAGCAGCTGGACGGCAGCTGGTCCTGGGGGCAGAGCGACCGTCGGGCGACCATGCAGACGGCGGCCTGGCTCATCGAGAAGGCGCTGACGGAGAACGTCGTCATGCCGCAGCCCGGGTTCGTCTCGAACGGGTTCGTCCGCAACGCCGACGGCTCGACCGACTACGGTTTCACCGCGTCGCTCGTCGGCGGCACCGGTGACGTGCACGTCGAGCTGCGCACGGCCGACGGGTCGGCGATGCCCGCCGGGGTCGTCCTCGTCGACGCGCAGGGCAGGGTCGTGAGCTCGGTGACCCCCGGCCAGAAGGTCTACGTCCGGGTCCCCGCGGGGACCGACGTGGCGAGCCTGCCCGCATTCCAGGTGTGGGGCTCGGCCGAGGGCACCACGAAGGGCAGCCCGAACTTCTACACCGGCCAGGACATGAACAGCTCGGTCTGGGACGACGCCAGCCAGTCGTGGATCCGTACGGGCCAGCAGCACTGGCTCATCGGCCTCGGGGGGCTCGACAGCGCGTCGGTGGCCTGGGACTGGATCGGCGTGACCCTCGCCGACGAGCCGGAGGACCCGACGGACCCGACGGACCCGACGGACCCGACGGACCCGACCGACCCGACCGACCCGACCGACCCGACGGATCCGGTCGAGCCGACCGACCCGAGGGACCCGGTCGAGCCGACCGACCCGACGGACCCGGTCGAGCCCATCGCTCCTGTCTACGTCGACGCAACGGGCAACGTCGCGACGACCGCGGCGTCGTCGTCCGACCCGGCGAACCTGGGCCTGACGGACGCGCAGCCGGTCGCCGAGGTCGAGCAGGCCGCTGCGCAGCGTGACGCGCTGGCCACGACGGGCACGGACGCGAGCATCCTGGCCGCGGGGGCGTTCATCGTCCTCGCGGGTACCGGGCTCGTCCTCGCCTCGCGGCGTCGTCGGTCCGCGGACGCGCGCTGACGATCCCACGACGCTCCGAGGCTTCGCCCGCCCGGCCCCCGCACCCACGGTGCGGGGGCCGGGCGTCGTCGTGCGCGCCGTCGGATCGTCTCGCGAGCGCGCCCTCCTGGGCCGAAAAGCCCGTGCTTCCCGCACCGGCCCCTGTGACGCTGGTGCGGTGGGCACTCCCGTACCGATCGACGTCGCGACCTGGCCGCGCCGCGAGCACTTCGAGCACTTCCTCCACGCGTCACCGTGCACGTACGCGATGACCGTCGAGCTGGACGTGACGGCGCTCGCGGCCGCGCTGACCGGGTCGTCCCGCAAGACGTACGTCGCGCAGGTCTGGGCGCTCGCGACGGTCGTGAACCGGCACGAGGAGTTCCGCCTGGTGCTCGACGACGCGGACGCACCGGGGGTCTGGCCGGTGGTGCACCCGTCGTTCACCGTGCTGAACCCGGAGCGCGAGACGTTCTCGGCCGTGTGGGCGCCGTACGACGCGGACTTCGGCGCGTTCCACGCCGCGGCGTCGGCGCTGCTCGCCGAGCACCGGTCCGCGACGACGTTCTTCCCGCAGGGCACACCCCCGCCCAACAGCTTCGACGTGTCGAGCCTGCCCTGGGCGTCGTTCACGGGCTTCACGCTCGCGATCCGCGACGGCTGGCGGCACCTCGCGCCGATCTTCACGCTGGGGCGGTACGTCGAACGGGACGGGCGCACGTTCCTCCCGCTCGCGGTCCAGGTGCACCACGCCGCGGCGGACGGGTTCCACGTGGCGCGCCTCGTGAACGAGCTCCAGGAGCTCGTCGACGACCCGTCCTGGCTCGACTGACGCGGACGTGCCCTCCCCGCGGCGGGCGCGCAGGCCGCTCAGGCGGCCTGGTCCGCGCCCCCGAGCACTCGGTCGAGCGCCGGGCGCGGGTCCGCGCCTGCCGGGAGGTCCTGGGCGATCGCGACGATCGCCTCCGCGAGCTCGCGCACCTTGACGTTGGCGAGGCTCGACGAGCGCCGCAGCGCCGCGAAGGCCGCGTCGGGGGTCACGCGGTACGCGAGCGCCACGATGCCCTTCGCCTGCTCGATCGCGGCGCGGGACTGCGCCCAGAGGCCGATCTGCTCGTTCGCCTGGGCACGCGCGCCCACGCCGACGACGCTCGTGACGTCGAGGACGACGCCGCGCGCGCCGGGGACCCCGCTCGGGTCCGCCCACGCCGCGTCCACGAGCACGACGACGGCGCGCTCCTCGCCGCGGGCGTCCTGCATGACCTGGACCTGGACGGGGGCCTCGCCCGACGCCGCGCTCGCGATGGCCGCGAGCGTCTGCTCGCGGTCCTTGCCCGTCGCGCGGTGGTGCCACAGGAGGAGCTCCGTCGTGGGGACGACCTCGCCCGGCGCGTAGCCGAACAGCTCGGTGAGGGCGTCCGACCACCACCACGTGTCCGTGCCGGGGTAGTACCGGAACTCACCGGCGGCGACCTCGCCGGGGGAGACCACCCACGTCGAGAGGACGGCGCTCCGGGCCGTACCGTTCACTGCTGCTCCTCGTGCCAGGCCTGGGCGACCGCGAGGCCGTGGCATGACCCCGTCGCCCCGCCGCACATGGTCCCGCAGCGCCGCCCCTGGTGACGAATCGCGTGGTCAGAGGCGCAGCAGGGACTTGATCGCGCGGCGCTCGTCCATCGCGGCGTACCCCGCGGCGGCGTCGTCGAGGGAGAGCTCGAGGTCGAACACCCGCGCGGGGTCGATGCGTCGGTCGAGGACGAGGTCCATCAGCTCGGGCAGGTACCGGCGGACCGGCGCCGGGCCGCCCGACCAGTGCACGTGCCGGTAGAACATGTCGACGACGGGGAGCTCGACGCCGTGCGGCAGCCCGACGACGCCGACGTGGCCCCCGGGACGGACCGCGCCGAGCGCCTGCGCCACCGAGCCCGGCGTGCCGACGGCCTCGACCACACCGTGCGCGCCGAGCCCGTCGGTGAGGTCCCGAACGCACGCGACACCCTCGTCACCACGCTCCGCGACGACCTCCGTCGCGCCGAACGCCCGCGCGAGCTCCTGACGGGGCGCGTGCCGGCTCATGGCGATGACCTGCTCGGCCCCGAGCTGCGCGGCGGCGAGGACCGCGAGCAGCCCGACGGCGCCGTCGCCGACCACGACGATCGATCTCCCCGGTCCCGCCTCGGCGGCGCGGGCGCCGAACCAGCCGGTGCCCAGCACGTCGGACGCAGTGAGCAACGCGGGCAGGAGGTCGTCGTCGGGGCGCTCGGGCGTCGCGACGAGCGTCCCGTCCGCGAGCGGGACGCGCAGCAGCTCGGCCTGGGCGCCGCGCACGGGCTCACGGTGGACGCACGACGTCTGGTAGCCGGCGAGGCAGATCGGGCACGTGTTGTCGGACGCGAAGAACGACCCGACGACGAGCTGCCCCGGGCGCACGGTCCGGACGTCGGAGCCCACCTCCTCGACCGTGCCGACGTACTCGTGCCCCATCGCGACGGGTCGCTCGACGGGGTTCAACCCCCGGTACGTCCACAGGTCCGACCCGCACACGCACGCCGCCTCGACGCGCACGATCGCGTCGGTCGGTGCGAGCAGGCGCGGGTCGTCGCGCTCCTCGACGCGGACGTCGTACGGGGCGTGGATGACGGTCGCGCGCACGGTGGCTCCCTCGACGGGGCGGACAGGACGCCGTCGAGCCTACGACCGTGCGCCGGCCGTCGCGGCCCCAGGGCGACCGGCCCGACCGGCCGGACGCGAGGTCCGACCACCGCCAGACGGGCGGAGCCGAGCCGACGAGCCTGGAGGCATGACCACCACCGCCACCACGGCGTCTGCCCGCCCCGTCCCGCTCGCAGACGGCGCTCAACCTCGGCGCGACGCGCGAGGTCGAGATCAACCTCCCGTCGGCGGCCCAGGTCGACGCCGTCGACCGCATCGCCCTGACGACCGGACGGAACCCGGTCTCGGAGCGCAAGGCCGCCGTGGGCTACCGGTACGAGCCGGAGAAGTTCGCGCGGGCCGGGCTGACGCCCGTCCCGTCGGAGACGGTCGCGCCGCCGCGGCGCCGCGCAGTGCCCCGTCGCCCTGGAGGCGCGGCTCGTGCACGCCCACCCGCTCGGGCGCGACGACGACGCGCGCTCCGGGTCGCTCGTCGCGTTCGAGGTGCGCGTGACGCGGGTGCACGTCCACGAGGAGGTCCGGATGCCCGGGACCGCCGACCGGGTCGACCCCGACCGGTGGCGTCCGCTGCCCATGAGCTTCCAGCGGTTCTACGGACTGGGGCCCGAGGTGCACCCGTCGCGCCTCGCGTCGATCGACGAGGACTGGTACCGCTGAGCGGGACGCGTGAAAGGTGCGCGAAATCTCGCTGACGGCCCGGCCGCGTCCGGCCTACGGTGCGTGGATGGGACGATCCACGCTCGTACGCCTCGCGCACTCCGACCACCCGATCGCGTCGCCGCTCAGCGACGCGCGCGTCGACGACCTGCTCCGCCGGGCGGTGGGAGGCCGGGCGAGCGTCCTCGACCTCGGGTGCGGCGACGGCACGTGGCTCCTGCGGGCGCTGCGGCAGCACCCGGGTCTGACGGCGGTCGGGGTGGACACGTCGGACGTCGGGTTCGAGCAGACGCTCGCCCAGGCCGCGGACGCGGGCGTCGCGGACCGGCTGACCCTGGTCCAGGGCGACGCGCGGGAGTACGCGGGCGACGCGCCGTTCGACGCCGTGCTCAGCGTGGGCGCGGCGTACGCGTTCGGGGGGCTCGCCCCGACGCTCGACGCCGCGCGCGGCCACCTCGCGGCCGACGGCCTCCTCCTGCTCGGCGACTGCTTCTGGCCCGCGCCCCCGACGCAGGCCGTGCTCGACGGGCTGGGCGGGGCGTCGGCGGACGAGTACCTCGACCTGCCCGGCACCGTCGACCTCGTGACGCGGCACGGCTGGGCGACGGTGCACGGGCACGTCAGCACGCAGGAGGAGTGGGACGACTACGAGTGGGCGTGGACGGGGGCGCCCGCCCGGTGGGCCGTCGAGAACCCGGACCACCCCGAGGCGCGCGAGGTGCTCGCCGAGGTCGAGAAGCACCGCGACGGCTGGCTCCACGGCTACCGCGGCGGCCTCGGGTTCGTCACCCTGCTCCTGCACCCGGGCCGTGCGGCCGTGGCGGGCGGCTGAGCGCGCCGCAGGGCAGGGCACGGCCCCCGGGCGGTCAGCGTCGTCCGAGGGCGCGCAGGACCGCGGCGACGTCGTCGGGCGCCTCCTCGGCCATGAAGTGCCCGGCCGTCGTCGTGAGGTGCTCGAGGTCCGGCGCCCAGCGGCGCCAGACGCCCGCGGCGTCGTACCCGAGCTGCGCGCCCCAGTCCTGCTGGACGACGGCGACCGGCATGGCGAGGCGGTCGCCGGCGTCGAGCGAGGCCTGGTCGTGCTCGACGTCGACCGTCGCCGTGGCGCGGTAGTCCGCGACGATCGAGTCGACGGCGTCGCGGCTCGCCGCCAGGTAGTGGGCGCGGACGTCGGCCGGGATCGCGGACGGGTCCTGGGCCCACGCGTCGAGGAAGTACCCGAAGAACGCGTCGGCGCTGCCGCGGATCATGTCCTCGGGCAGGCCCGGGGGCTGGGCCATGAGGTAGAGGTGGAACGCGACCGCGGCGTCCACGCCGTGCAGCACGTCCCACGTGTCGAGCGTGGGCACCACGTCGAGGATGCCGAGGTGGCTCACGCGGTCCGGGTGGTCGAGGGCGGCGCGGAACGCGACGAGCGCGCCGCGGTCGTGGCCGGCGAGCGTGAACCGGTCGACGCCGAGCGCGTCGGCGAGCGCGACGACGTCGTCGCCCATCGTGCGCTTGGCGTAGACGTCGGGCGTGGTCGCGGCGGGCTTCGCGCTGTCGCCGTAGCCGCGCAGGTCGGGCACGATCACGCGGTGGTCCTGCGCGAGGTCGGCCGCGACGTGGCGCCACATGTGGCGGGTCTGGGGGAAGCCGTGCAGCAGGACGACGGGCGTGCCCTCGCCCGCGGTCTCGACGCGCAGCGCGACGTCGGGCGCCACCTCGACGGTGCGGGTCTCGAAGCCGGGGATCTGCATGGGGTGGGGTTCCTCTCTCGGGTCGGGGCAGGCGCCCGGGTGGTGCCCGGGCGGCTCGTGACCCATCCTGCGACCGACCGATCAGCGTCCGATCAGTGCGGGCCGGCGCCGGGTCGCGCACGCGCCCCGGGACGCGGGTGCGGCGAGAATGGCGGGGTGGTGGAGCTGCGCGTCGAGGTGCTCGGGCCGGTCCGGGTGCTGCGCGACGGCGCGGAGGTCGACCCCGGCGGCCCGCGGCAGCGCGAGCTCCTGGCCCGGCTGGCGGCCGCGCGCGGTCGCCCGGTGTCGTTCGAGCGGCTCGCGGAGGACCTGTGGGACGACGAGGAGCACGACCCGCGGGACCGGCGCGGCGCCCTCGCGACCTTCGTCGGCGACCTGCGCCGCCGTCTGGAACCCGAGCGGCGCTCGCGCACACCGCCGCGCGTGCTCGTCACCGAGCACGGCGGGTACGCGCTCCGGCTCCCGGACGGCGCTCTCGACGCGGCACGGCTGGAGGCGGCCGTCGACCGGGCCGGGGTGCGGGCGGCGGGCGGTCCGGCGGCAGCCCTTCCCGACGGCGTGCCGGCGACGCCGGACGGGGGCGCGCCGTCGGGCACGACGCGCGCGCTCCAGGAGGCGGTTGCGGGGTGGCGCGGCGAGCCGTACGCCGACCTGCCCGGGCGCGGGTGGGTCCGGGCCGAGCGGCGGCGTCTCGCCGAGGCTTACGCACGCGCCGTCGAGCTGCTCGCCGAGGGGCTGCTCGCGGACGGCAGACCCGGCGAGGCGGTCGCCGCGCTCGACCCGCACGCCGCCGCGCACCCCTGGCGCGAGCGGGCGTGGGTGCTGCTCGCGCTCGCCCTGTACCGCGACGGTCGGCAGTCGGACGCGCTGGGCGTCGTGCGCCGCGCGCGCCGCCGGCTCGCCGACGAGCTCGGCCTCGACCCGGGCCCGGAGCTCGCGCGCCTCGAGCGCGACGTCCTCGACCAGGCGCCGTCTCTCGACGGGCCGACGCCGGGGCCGCGTCTCGCGGTGACCGCGCCGACCGGGTCGCGGGCGTCCTTGCGGTCCACCGTGGACGTCGCCCGCACGCTCGCGATCGCGGCGGGCGACCACCTCGCGACCGCGCAGCAGCAGCGGATCGCGGCGGCGCTCGCGGCGGAGGCGACGGGCGACCCGGTGCTCACCGCGCGGACGGTGACGGCGTACGACGTCCCGGCGGTCTGGACCCGGAGCGACGACCCGGCCTCGGCCGACGCGCTCGTCGGCGTCGCGCGGCGCACGCTGCGCCGCCTCGGCCCCGACGCGGCGCCGGTCCTGCGGGCGCGGCTGCTCGCCGTCGTCGGGATCGAGCACCGGGGGAGCCGCGACGCGTGGGCGTGGGCCGCGGCCGAGGACGCCGTGGGGATCGCGCGCGACGTCGGCGACCCGGGCACCCTCGCCCTCGCGCTCAACGCCCGGTTCCTCCAGTCGTTCCAACGCCCGGGCGCGGGCGCCGAGCGGGACCGGACGGGCACGGAGCTCGTCGCGCTGGCCGGGGCACACGACCTGCCGACGTTCGCGATCCTCGGCCACCTCGTCCGGATGCAGGCCGCGGCGGGAGCCGGGCGGTTCGGCGACGCCGACGCCCACGCCGCGGCGGCGGAGGACGTCGCCGCGGGGTACGAGTCGCCCGTGGTCCCGATGCTCACCGCCTGGTACCGGGCGATGCGCGACGCCGAGACCGCGCCGCCCGACGCGGCGGCACGCGCGTACCGGGCTGCCGACGACCTGCTGGCCGGGGTGCGCATGCCGGGCGTGCGCGACGGGCTGCTCCCGCTCGCGCTGGTCACGGTGCGCCTCCGGCACGGGCGGCCTCTCGACGGTCTCGGCGACACCGGGCCGTACGCGCCCTGGGTCGAGCCGTTGCTCGCGCTCGACGCGGGCGACCGCGGCGGTGCGGCCGAGCTCGCACGGGCGGCACCGGAGCCGCCCGCCGACCACCTGCGTGAGCTGCGCTGGGCGCTCGTCGCGGAGACCGCCGTCCGGCTCCGGGACGTAGGGCTCGCAGGGCGCGCCCGGCACGCGCTCGCTCGTGTGCCGGACGAGCTCGCCGGCGCGGGATCGGGGCTCGTCTCCGCCGGACCGGTGCGGGGGTGGCTCGACCGCCTCGACCGCCTCGACCGCCTCGACCGCCTCGACGGTCGCCGGGCGTAGGCCCTCGGGCGCCGGGGGTGCAGGGACCGCGACCTCAGGCCTCCGGGAGGAGGCCCGCCACGAGCGCGTCGATCACGTCGTCGACCGGGACGTCGGGGTCGACGGACGTCGTCAGCCGGTCGAGGAGGAGCCCGTCGATCGCGTAGTGGAACAGGGCGATCTCCCGGCGTCCCCCGGGCAGGCCCGCGGACCGGTTGAACTCGACGTCGGCCTCGAACCCCGCGCGCAGCCACGGCCCGAGCAGGGCGGCGAGCTCAGGGCGGCGCCCGGAGTCGAGCCGCAGCTCGAACAGGGCCCGGGTGACGTCGGAGTCCGCGGACAGCCGGCGCACGATGTCGCGGAGGTAGTCGGCGAAGAGCGCGCGGTCGGGCTGCTGCCCCGCGCGCCGGGCCAGGTCCTCCGGCGAGGGGGCGAGCCGTTCCCCGATGCGCTCGAAGAGCCCGGCGACGAGCGCGTCCCGGCTCCGGAAGTAGTTCGACGTCGTGCCCGTCGGGACCCCCGCCTCGTCGTCGACCGCGCGGTGCGTCAGGCCGCGCGATCCCTCGCGGGCGAGCACGGCGATGCCGGCGTCCGAGAGAGCGCTGCGGCGCGTGGTGTTCTTCGCCATGCGCCGAGGCTACCGGAACCACTGCACCTGTTGTAGTCTGCTTGCGACCACTTCACCTGTAGTTGTTGGAGGAACGATGCGAGAACTGACCTACTACGTCGCCGTCAGCCTCGACGGGTACATCGCCGGCCCGCACGGCGAGTTCGACACGTTCCTCGCCCAGGGGGACCACATGGAGCCGATCTGGGCGCGGTACCGCGGCACCGCGCCGACCGACCTGGCCGAGGCCGTGGGCTTCTCGGTGGCCGACGGTCCCTTCGACACGGTCCTCATGGGCTGGAACACCTACGCCGTCGGGCTCCCCGACCACCACCTCGCGAACCCCTACCGGCACCTGCGCCAGATCGTCTTCAGCCAGGCCCACGAGGCGCCCGCGGGGAGCGAGGGAGTGCACTTCACGGACGCCGACCCGGTCGAGACGGTCCGCGCGCTCAAGCGGGAGGACGGCAAGGGGATCTGGCTGTGCGGCGGGGGCGCGCTCGCCGCGACGCTGGCCGACGAGATCGACCGCCTCGCCCTGAAGGTCAACCCCGTGCTGCTCGGGGCCGGGATCCCGCTGTTCGCCGAGCGTGCGTACGCGCCCCGGTCGTGGCGACCGACCAGCACGCAGACCTTCGAGTCCGGCGTGACGTTCGCGGAGTACGTCCGGGCCTGAGGGGTGCCCGGGCCCCGGGGGCGTCGACTACACGTCCAGCGGACCTCGGACGACGGAGTCGCCCGAGTGCGCGGGGTCGCCGTCGAAGTGCTCCTCCGAGACGTCGACCACGGGGAACTGCGTGAGGTCGAGCCCGTCGGGCAGGTCGAACCGGCCCTCCGCGCCGTCGAGCACGCCGAGGCTCACGAGACCGCTGAGGTCCTCGGCCAGGAGCCACACCTCGCGGTAGGTGCCCTCGGGCACCGGGGCGTCGACCGTCACGACGACCTGGCGCCGCCCGTCGGGCTGCTCCTCGACGCGCGCGTCGCCGGTCGCGCCCTCCCAGTCGGGCAGCGGGTCGAGCGTCGCGCTCGCGACCGTCGTCTCGGGCGGCTCGACCTCGCGGCGCTCCCAGAGGATGCCGCCCACGCCGCCGACGACGAGCGCGGCGGCGGCCGCCGCCGCGACCGGGACCCAGACCCGTCGGCGCCGCGCCGCGAGCGGCACGACGACGGCCGTGCCGGTCGCGCCGGTCGTCAGGCCGAGCTCGGCCTGGACCCGCGACCACACCGCGGCGTCGGGCTCGACGAGGTCGTCGGGCGCGTCGGCGCCGTCGAACGCGTCGGCCACGCGCGCGAGCCGGGCGGCGCCGTCGGCGCACTCCGCGCAGGAGGCGAGGTGTGCGCGCGCGTCGTCGTCGAGCACGTCCTCGCCGAGCGCGAGGAGCGCGAGGGTCTCGTCATCGATGTGCTGCACCGTCCACCTCCAATCGGTCGCGCAGCCGGATCAGGCTCCGTCGTACGTGGCTCTTGACCGTACCCAGCGGGAGGCCGAGCTCCTCGGCGATCTGCACGTGGGTCAGGTCGCGGAAGAACGCGAGCTCGAGGATCGTCCGGCCGGGATCGCCGAGCCGCCGCAGCTCGTCGGAGAGGAGCACGCGGTCGGCGACGCGTCCGACGTCGGCGTCCTCGTCCACGGCGGGCCGGGGGTCCGTGGCGGCCGCCTGCTCGGACCGGCGCACCCGGGCGCGGGCCTCGTGCGCGTCGGCGACGGTGTGCCGCGTGATCCCGACGAGCCACGCGGGCAGCCGGGCCCGGTCGGGGTCGAACCGCGCCCTCCCGCGCCACGCCGCGACGAACACCTGCTGGGTCACGTCCTCCGCGTCGGCGCGCGTGCCGAGCGACCGCAGGGCCAGGGTGTGCACGAGCGCGGACCACCGCCGGTAGGCCTCCGCGAGGGCGGCCTCGTCGCCGTCCGCGAACGCACGGCCGAGGCGCCACAGGTCCGGGTCGGTCGTCCCGGTCTCGGTCACGTTCAGGGCGGGTCCTCGAGGGTCGGCGCCGACCGCCCGGGCGGCAGCGGCGAGCGGGTAGCAGCGATCGTAGCGCCGGGGCCGTCGCCCGCTCGCGGGGCGCCCCGTGAGCGCCGGCCGGGGAGGGGCGTCACCGGACGGGTGTCGCGGTCACGACGACGTTGTCCGAGTACGAGCGCCGGTCGCGGTCCCACGCGCCCCCGCACGTCACGAGCACGAGGCGGCGCTCGCCCGTGCGGTCGAAGAGCTCGTCGAGCGGGACGTCGGGCTTCGGGACGCTCCGCACGTCCGTCACTGTGTAGGTGTACGAGGCGCCCGTCGCGTCGACGACGTCGACGCGCGCTCCCGTCGTGATCTCCGCGAGCCGGGCGAACGGCCCGACGCCGTCGGGGTCGTCCACGTGGGCCGCGACGACCGTCGTGCCGGCGGGGCTCGCGGGTGCCGGGCCGAACCGGTACCACGCGGCGACGTCCCCGCTGCCCGGCAGGGCCATCCGCCCCTCGGGGTCGACGCCCGCCGGCTCGACGGGGAGGTCGACGTCGAGGTCGGCGACGACGACGCGAGTGGGCGCGGGCGGCGCGGGGGCGGGCACGTCCTGGGCCGGTCGGACCGGGACGTCCCGGGCGGGCCCGGACGTCCCTGCGGTCCCCGCCCCGTCCCGGTGGGGGACCGGGACGGGTGGGGCGTCGGCCGTCGGTCCGAGGAGTCCGTCGGCCGGCTCGTCGACGGACGGCGGGGAGCATCCGGCGACGACCGCTGCGGTGACGAGCACCGCCCCCAGGAGGGTCAGGAGCCGGTCCCGCGCACCCCGGGCGGGGCGCACGGGACCGGGGTTCGTGCGCTGCGTCATGCGTCCCGGTCGCTCCGGACGGGGTGCGTGGCGTGCGCGTGCTGCTCGCGCCACGCGCGCGCGAGCATGACGACCGCGGCGACGAGCAGCAGCCCGAACAGGGATGCGCCGAACGCGATCGCGACGCCCGTGGCGGTGCTGCTCGGGGCTTCGGCGGCGAGACCGGAGAGACCCGCGGGAACGCCGGACGGGGAGGAGTGGAGACCCTCGACCGTCTGCGTGGCGAGCGCGAGGTTGCCCGCCTCGAGGCTGCCCCAGGCGTAGGCGATCGTGTTGACTCCCTCGGCGACCGTCAGGTCTGCCGGCCCGAGCACCGGCTCGGTCGTGCCGGCGGCGGCGATCGAGGCAGACACCGTGCCGGCCGGGAGGTCGAGCACGGCCTCCTTCGGGTTCTCGAGCCCCGTGACGACCGCGGTGCCGCCCGCGAGCACGTCGACCGCGGGTGCCGCCGCGACGTGGCGGACGGTCAGCCTGCCCTGGCCCGCCGCCGTCGGCTCGGTCGAGTTGGTGAAGAGCGTCGCGGTCGGCTGGCCGCCCGCGTCGAGGTGGGCGACGGCGGTGTAGCTCGTCCCTGCCTCGAGCGGCAGGTCGACGGGGCCGATGACCGGGGCGCTCGTGTCGGTCGCGTCGGGCGCGGTGATCGCGACGCTGTACGACCCGGCCGGGAGGTCGAGCGGCCCGGCGAGGTCGCCCGGCTGGAAGTCGTCGAGCGTGAGCTCGTCGTTCACCCAGACGTCGACGGGGGTGTCGGGCACGCCGTGCAGGACGGACAGGGAGGCGCCGTCGGCGGTGGCGGCGTGGGCCGGGAGCGCGAGAGCTCCCACCCCGGCGAGGGTGGTGACGAGGGTGGCTGCGCCCGCGAGCGCGGCGCTGCGTCGTGCGGTGCGGTGCATGGTGTCCTCCGGTTGCGGGGGCCCGGTCGGGACCGGGCGCTCGGGCTGTTGACACCCCCTCTTCCGGCGCGGAGGCCCGCGCGGATGCAGCGTCTCGGCACGAGTTCTCGGACGGCCGCGGGCGCTCGGCAGACCGGTGTCGGGGCAGGGAACCGCGCCCGTCGGGCAGGTGAACTTCGCGGACGGGGTCTTGAGGCGGCCCTGTCCGGCACGTACCGTGGGCGCGGCGAGGCGGAGCAGCCTCGGCACGACCCCCCAAGGAGAGCTTTCGTGGCCAGACCATCTGCCGCGCGTCTTGACAGCGCTGTCGGACGACGCGGGGCCAGCCCGACGTCCGACCCCCACCCCCGACGAGGCGGTCGCAGCCGGCTCGTGGGTGCCCTCGCGGGCGCCCTCACCGCCGCGCTCGCGGTCGGCGTCCTGCCGCCCGCCGCCGCGGTCGCGGCCCCCGCGGCGAACGCCGCCGAGAGCGACCTCGCGTCGCTCGTCGACGTGTTCGTCGGCACCGAGGGCGACTACGGCAACGACATGCCGGCCGCGCAGGCGCCCAACGGCCTCGCGAAGGTGAACCCGCGCACCACGCCGGGCCGCAACAACACCGGGTACGACTACGCGCAGTCGAAGATCTCGGGCTTCACGCACACCAATCTCGACGGGGTGGGGGGCTCCGGCGGCGGCGGTGACATCCTCGTGGTCCCGACCGCCGGGTCGTACACGGCGCGGCCCGGCACGGGCACGTACGCGCACACCTTCTCGCACGACGACGAGCAGGCCGGCCCGGGGTTCTACTCCGTCGGGCTCGGCAACGTCGCCGGCAAGGACGGCGCCATCGCCGCCGCGCCGGGCACGATCGAGGCCGAGGTCGCGGCGACCACGCGCTCGGGCGTGCACCGCTACGCGTTCCCCGAGGGCTCGACGCCGAGCCTCGTCGTCGACCTCGAGACCAACAACACGAGCCGCCGGTCGTCCTCGGTGGAGGTCGAGACGCGTGCGGACGGCACCGTGGAGCTGTCCGGGCAGGTCACGGGCTACTTCTACAACGCCGCGTACACGCTGTACTACACCGCGCGCACGCTCCAGCCCGCGACGGTGCAGACCTGGGGCGACGACGACAAGCTCGTCGACGCCACGGCCCAGGACGGCGTCGACACCGGCGCGATCCTCACGTTCGACCCGGCCGACGCGGGGGACGTCGGCCTGCAGGTCACGCTGTCGCCGGTGAGCGTCGAGCAGGCGCGGGTCGACCAGCAGGTCGAGCTCGGCGAGCTGTCGTTCGACGAGATCCGTGACCGCACGCGCGCCGAGTGGAACGCGACGCTCGGGCGGGTCGCGATCGACGCGTCGACGGCGACCGACCCGACGGGCGAGCTCCAGAAGCTCTTCTACACGCACCTGTACCGCATGTTCGCGATGCCGATGAACGCGACGAGCACGTCGGGCACGTACCGCGGCGTCGACGGCGCGGTGCACGCCGCGCAGGGCTTCACGTACTACGACTCGTGGGCCACGTGGGACGACTTCCGCAAGTTCTCCGTCATCGCCTACATCGACCCGGCGCTGTACCGCGACATGGTGCAGTCGCTCGTCTACCTGTTCGCGGACGCCGAGGCGACCGGCACGGGCAGCGGCCTCGGCGGGTTCGTGCACTCCGTCCCGACGGTCCGCTGGGAGCGGTCGTCGGTCGTGGTCGCGGACGCGATCGCCAAGGGCTTCGACGGGTTCGACCGCCTCGACGAGGCGTACCCGGCGCTCAAGCGGCTCGTCGGCCAGTACAGCGCGGACGAGCTCCAGCGCGGCTACGTGGCGGGCAACCCCGGCGCGTCCGTCCAGCGCGGCTACGACCAGTACGGCCTGTCCGTGATCGCGGACGAGCTCGGCATGACGGACGAGGCGCAGACGATGCGCGAGCAGGCGTCGTGGCCGATCGAGAAGCTCACCAAGCCCGGTGCGTGGACCGCGGCGGACGGCACGCAGGTCGGCCTGCTCACCCCGCGGGCCGCCGACGGCTCGTGGCAGACCGCCGACTACGCGAAGTTCGAGGCCGCGAGCCTCTACCAGGGCACGCTCTGGCAGTACCACTGGTACGACGCGTACGACATGGACGCGCTCGTCGAGGCGATGGGCGGCACCGAGGCGGCGCGGCTCGCGATGCGCCACATGTTCGGCGAGCACGCACCGGACGACGGCAAGGCCATGCTCCACTCGAACGCCAACGAGATCGACCTGCAGGCGCCGTACCTCTTCAACTACACGGGCGAGCCGAGCCTCACGCAGAAGTGGACGCGCGCGATCTACACGAAGGAGACCTGGAACCGGTACATCGCGACCGGCTCCTCCAGCGCGGTCCCGAGCGGCGGCGGCGAGTTCACGCCCCCCGTGAAGACGAAGGTCTACCAGCTCGACCCGCGCGGCATGCTCCCCACGATGGACAACGACGCGGGCACGATGTCGACGATGTTCGTCGCCGCGGCCGTCGGGCTGTTCCCGGTGACCGCCGGGTCGTCCGAGTTCCAGATCGGGTCGCCGTTCTTCGACGCCACGACCATCACCTACGACGACGGCAGCGCCTTCACGGTGACGGCCGACGGCGTCTCCGAGGACGCGTTCTACGTCCAGTCCGCGACGCTCGACGGCGCGCCGTTCGGCAACACGTGGGTCGACTACCAGACCGTGATCGGGGGCGCTGACCTCGCGTTCCGCATGGGCGAGCAGCCGAGCGACTGGGGCACGGACACCGAGCCCGCGTTCTCGATGAGCACTGCCACCGACGAGCCCGCCGCGGGCCCGCGCGTCAGCGCCGACCCGACGACCGTGCAGACGGGCGACGGCGGCGCGCTCGACGCGACCGTGACGCTCACGCTCGACGGCGCGCGGTTCGCCGCGTCCGCCGGAACGGACCTCGTCGCGAGCGGGGCGGCGAGCGTCGTCGGGCTGCCCGACGGCGTCACGGCGGCCGTGACGGTCGCGTCGCCGACCGCGCTCACCGTCTCGCTGACGGGAACGGCGTCCGCTGACGCGCGCTTCTACGTCCACCTGGGCGACGGCGCGCTCGCCGACGGCGTCGCGGCGTCGTCGCTGCGCGGCCAGGGCGTCTCGGTGCTCTCCCCGCTGCGGCTGTCCGTGGCGTCCGCCGAGCGCGACGCGCTCGTCGGGCTCGTCGACGACGCGGTGCTCGTGCGCCACGGCAACTATTCCTCGGTGACGTTCGACCGCTTCTCCACCGCGCTGGCGCAGGCGCAGGAGGCGCTCGCGGACGAGGCCGCGACGAGCATCGCGCTGCGGTTCGCGGCCGACCGGCTCGGTGCCACGATCGACGCGCTCGACCTCACGGGCGGCGGCTACCGCACGCTCGAGGCCGAGCAGTCCGAGGCGTGGTCGGGCGGGGAGCTGAAGAACGAGGCGAACAGCTCGTCCGGCAACCTCGGCGGCGTGCGCTCCGGGTCGTGGGTGCAGTACCGCGACATGACCTTCGAGACCGCCGCCGGGGACACCCCGCCGCGCTTCCTCACGGTCCGGTACGACACGAGCTTCGCCCCGACGGACACGCCGAGCACCGTGCGCGTGCACGCGGGCGACGTGAGCGGCCCCGTGGTCGCGACCGTCGACCTGAAGGGCACGAGCGGCTGGGGCAAGTACACCGAGGTGACGGCGGAGCTCGGCGACGTGCAGGCGCTCGTCGACGCGAAGGCCGTCACGTTCGAGCTCCTCGCGCCGTCGGGCCGGAGCTGGGTCGGCAACTTCGACTGGTTCCGGTTCAGCGCCGAGGACCCGGCCGCCCCGGGCCAGCCGGGCGAGTCCCCGACGGTGACGGTCGAGGCCGAGGACTGGACCGCGAACTCCGGTCGCGGGCTCAAGAAGGAGTCCTCGACCTGGACGAGCGGGCCGGTGACGAACGTCGGCGGCACCGCGGACGGCGACTGGCTCGCCTACGGCGAGGTCGACCTGGGTGAGCTCCCGCTCGGCGAGCTGTCGGTCCACTACGTCCACAACTCGAACCGCTCCGGGCGGAACTCGGCGCTGTCGGTGTACCTCGACGCGTTCGACCCGGCGAACCCGGGCGATCCGTTCGCCACCGTGCCGCTGCCGACGACCGGGTCGAGCTGGACCTCGGACGGGACGGCGACCGTCGTCCTGCCCGAGACGGTGCAGGGGACGCACGAGGTGTTCGTGCGGCTGACGACCGAGGCGTACGCCGACCACCCGTACGTCGCGAACCTCGACAGCCTGACGTTCGCACCGGGCGGCCCGACGTCGGTCGTCGTCGAGTCCGAGGCGTGGACGTCGAACTCCGGCCGCGGGCTGAAGAACGAGAGCTCGACGTGGACGAGCGGACCGGTGACGAACGTGGGCGGCACCGCGGACGGCGACTGGCTCGCGTACGGCGAGATCGACCTCGGCTCCGCCGCGCTCGACCAGCTCTCCGTCCACTACGTGCACAACTCCAACCGGTCAGGTCGGAACTCGGCCCTGTCGGTGTACCTCGACGCGTTCGACCCGGCGAACCCGGGCGAGCCGTTCGTCAGCGTCCCGCTGGCCAGCACCGGGTCGAGCTGGACCACGGACGGGACCGCCGTCGTCGACCTGCCGAGCACGGTGCGTGGCAAGCACCAGGTGTGGGTGCGCCTCTCGACCGAGGCGTACGCCGACCACCCGTACGTCGCGAACCTCGACAGCATGCGGTTCTTCACCGACGCGTACGACGTCGAGGCACCGACGACCGACACCGCCGCGCTCGCCGCGTCCGTCGAGGACGCGGAGGCGTTCGAGGCGGAGATCGACCGGTACGGCCGGATCGACGCGGGCGTCTTCACGCGCGAGCTCGCGGCTGCGCGGTCGCTCCTCACCGTCGACGGCGCCGGTCAGGCGCAGGTCGACGAGCGGGCGCGCCGTCTCGGGCTGGCGACCGACCAGCTCGTGCCCGCCGAGCGTCGTCGGCTCGAGAACACCGTGACGAGCGCGGAGGCCCTGACCGACGAGGGGTACAGCCCGGAGTCGTGGCAGGCGTTCCGCACGGCGCTCGCCGCGGCGACCGAGACCCGGGACGACGCCGCGGCGTCGGACGAGGCGCTGCGCGACGCACGCCTCGCGCTCCAGGGGGCGATCGACGCCCTGGAGGAGCCGGCCGACGTCGAGCTCGTCGAGGTCACGCTCAGCCCGCGCTGCCTCGCCGGCAAGCCGTACGTCGCGGTCCGCGCGGTGAACGTCTCCGACGCCGCGGTGGACGTCGAGCTCGCCTCGGCGCTCGGGGCCAAGACGTTCACGAGCGTCGCGCCCGGGGCGAACGCCTACCAGTCGTTCGCGGCGCGCGGCGCGACCGGTGACCTCGTGGTCACCGTGACCGCCACCGGCCCGGACGGCGAGCAGACGGTCGAGCAGACGGTCACCGTGCCGACCTGCTGACCCGCACCCGACGTGCCCGCGTCACAGTCTCGCGCCGTGACGCGGGCACGGTCGTCTCTCGGGACGGGAGGGTTCGGGAGTGCGGGAGAATGCGCGGAGGTCGGCCCCGGTCGAGGGCCGGGACGGGGAGGCGTGCGATGGCGGTCGAGGCGCAGAGGCGTCTGGTGACGGTGCTGGCGCGGGAGCTGGCGGCGGCACAGACCGAGCCCTGGGACGAGCTGTCGTACCGCGCGTTCGTCGTGGCCGACCGGACGCAGGAGCACGTGTCGGTCGTCGGCGGATGGCCGCCGCCCCCCGCGCAGAAGCCGACCTCCCCGGCGTTCGCGGAGGCGCTCGCCGAGCTGCGGGCCGTCACCGCGCCGACCGGTCTGGGTGCCTGGTTCACGATCTCGCTGACGGTCCGCGCCGACGGCGAGGTCGACGCGTCGTACGACTTCGACACCGAACCCGGCTTCCTGCCCCCGGCCGGGCCCGCCGACTACGCCCGCGACCTGGAGCGGTTCCCGCGGTCGGTCGAGACGCAGCCGCCCTGGCTGCGCGAGCGGCTCTCGTGGGCGCGGCTCACGCCGGAGCAGAGGGCGCGCGCCGAGGCCGGGGTGGGTGCGCTCCAGCCGTACCCGCCGTTCGGCGGGAGCCGGCCGCTGTTCACCGTGACGGTGACGCCGGACGACGACGTCGTCGACGTCCTCGACCACGCGTCCGGCCGACGGGTGCTCGTCGACCGGGACGGCACCGTCCGGCTCGTCGCGCCGGACCCCTCGGCCCGCCCGCGCTGACCGCGCCCTACCGCGCGAGCGCGCGCACGGCGTCGATCGTGTCGGCCTCGGCGGCGGTCTTGTCGTCGCGGTAGCGCAGCACGCGCGCGAACCGGAGCGCGAGGCCGCCGGGATAGCGGGTGGAGCGCTGGAGCCCGTCGAACGCGATCTCGACGACCTGCTCGGGCCGCACGTGCACGACGTACCCGTCGTCAGAGGTCTCGAGCTCGCGGAACCGGCGGGTCTGCCACTCCAGCATCTCGTCCGTCATGCCCTTGAACGTCTTGCCGAGCATGACGAACCCGCCGTCGGGGTCGCGCGCGCCGAGCCAGATGTTCGAGAGCCACCCCCGGCGCCGGCCCGAGCCCTGCTCGACAGCGAGCACGACGAGGTCGAGCGTGTGCCGCGGCTTGACCTTGACCCAGCCCGCGCCGCGCCGCCCGGCCGCGTAGGGGGTGTCGAGCGACTTCACGACGACGCCCTCCTGCCCCTCGGCCACGGCGCCCTCGAAGAACGCGGCTGCGGCGTCGGCGTCGTCGGTGACGAGGCGCCGGACGGCGTGCGTCCCGGCCACATCGTCGAGCACCGCGAGCCGCTCGCGCAGCGGCTCGTCCAGCAGGTCGCGCCCGTCGACGTGCAGCACGTCGAAGAAGAACGGCGACAGCTCGAGCGAGGCCGCGAGCTCGGCCTCCTCGGCGGCGCTGCGCTCGCCCTGGGTCGCGGAGCGGGCGGCGGTCTCCTGGAACGGGCGCGGGACGCCGTCGGGCCCGACGACGAGCGCCTCGCCGTCGAGCACGAGGGTCCGGGCCGGGAGGGCCCGGGCCGCGGCGACGATCTCCGGGACGCGCTCGGTGATGTCGTCGAGCGAGCGCGTGAACACGCGCACGTCGTCCCCGTCGCGGTGCACCTGGATGCGGATCCCGTCGAGCTTCACGTCCACGGCCACGGCGGTGCCCGACGGCGGGTGGTCGCCCGCGTCGTCGTCGCTGCCCGTCGCCGGGCCGGCGCCCAGCTTCTCGAGCGCGGCGCCGACGTCGGGCGCGGACTGCGCGAGCATCGGCCGGACGGGCCGGCCGACCGTGAGCCGGAGCGTCGCGAGGGCCTCGGTCGCGGCCTCGGGGCTCCCGGCCGTGAGCGCGGCGCGCGCGACCGGTCCCGTCGCTCCCGCGAGCATGACCGCACGCCGCACCGCGTCGGCGGGTACCCCGGCGGCCTCAGCGACGGCGTCGACCACGACCGAGTCCAGCGCGCCCTGCCGCAGCTCGCCCGAGACGAGCCCCGCGAGGAGCGACTGCTCGCGCGCCGTCGCGGCACCGAACAGCGCGCTGGCCTCGGCCTGGCGGGCCGTCGCCGAGCCGGGGCCGGAGAGGTCGGCCATGCGCGCGAACGCCGCGTCGACGGTGGTCAGCGTGAGGCTCGGCTCCTCGGCCGGGGTGGGCAGGTCACGCAGCGACCGCCACCCGAGTCCCGTACGGCGCTGGCGCAGCTCGCCCGCGAGGTACGCGACGGCGATCTCGACCTCGTCGCGCCTGCCTCCGTCGCCGCCGTCGTCGGTGTCGTCAGCGGTGCCGACCGAGCCTGCGTCGTCCGCGACGCGGCGCAGCAGGTCCGCGATGGCCGCGCGCTTGGCGAGGCGCGAGCGCGTGGCGGCGACGGCGTCGGACGTGGCGGCGACCTCGGCGAGCAGCATGCTCCATCCTCACGCCGACCACCCACGTTCGCCCCCGCTCCCTCCGGTGCCGACCCGGGGTCTCGCGCGAGATCCTGCCCCGCACGGCGTCGAGCCCGGCGTTGCGTGGCACATCGGGTGGCCGGTTACGCGCAACCCCGGGCTCGGCGGCGACGTGTGGCCATGAACCCCGGGCTGGGGCCCGGCCGGGGCGGGCGGGCCGGTCAGCGGGCGGGTGCCACCACGACGTCGACCGTCCCGACCGACGGCAGTGCACGCCGCAGCGCCGTGTCGGCCGCGGCGGTGACCTGGTCGGCTGCGGCGACCGGCGTTTCGGGCGGCACGAGGACGCGCGCCTGGACGGCCAGGCGGTGGCCCGACCAGCGCAGCCGGACGTCGTCCACACCTTCCAGCCCGTCCACACCGTCGAGCGCGTGGCGCGCCCGGTCCGTGAGCTCCGGGTCGACGCCGTCGAGGAGCCGGCGCCCGACGTCGCGCGCGGTGCCCCACAGGAGCACGAGGATCGCGACGGTGATGAGCAGCCCGACGAGCGGGTCCGCGAGGGGGAGGCCCGCGAGGACGCCGAGCGCGCCGATCACGACCGCGAGCGAGGTGAAGCCGTCGGTGCGCGCGTGCACGCCGTCCGCGACGAGCGCGGCCGAGCCGATGCGGCGCCCGACGCGGATCCGGTACACGGCGACCGCCTCGTTGCCCGCGAAGCCGACGATCCCCGCCGCGATCACCCAGCCCAGGTTGTCCACAGGCTGGGGATCCGCGAGGCGCCGCACCGACTCGACGCCGGCCACGACCGCCGAGAGGGCGATCATCGCGACGATGAACAGGCCCGCGAGGTCCTCGGCCCGGCCGTAGCCGTGCGTGTACCGGCGCGTCGCCGCGCGGCGTCCGAGCACGAACGCGATCCACAGCGGCACGGCCGTGAGCGCGTCGGAGAGGTTGTGGACGGTGTCCGCGAGCAGGGCGACGGACCCGCTGACCGCGACGATGCCGAGCTGCGCGAGCGCCGTCGCGCCGAGCACGACGAGGGACACCTTGACCGCCCGGATGCCCTGGCCGCTCGCGACGAGCTCGTCGTCGATGGAGTCGGCCGCGTCGTGCGAGTGCGGCACGAACACCTCGTGCAGCCAGCCGCGCAGCCCGGGCGGGTGAGGATGGTCGTGGTCGTGGTCGTGGTCGTGACCGACCGCGGCCGGTCGGGTCGTGCTCACCGCTGCACCTCGGCGTCCGCGACGGCCCCGGGGGTGGGGGAGGACCCGTCGAGCACGTGCGCGTCGTCGGCGTGGTGCGCGGGGTGGTCGTCGACGGCGTGCTGCGCCTGGAACACCGCCTGGGTCACGAGAGTGCGCGCGTGCTCGTCGACGAGCGAGTAGAAGACGCGGTTGCCCTCCTGGCGGGCGCGGACGATGCGGCCCCACCGCAGCTTGGCGAGGTGCTGCGACACCGCCGTCGGGGACTTGCCGACGATCTCCGCGAGCGCGTTGACCGGCAGCTCGGTGTCGCGCAGGGCGAGGACGATCCGGACCCGTGTCGCGTCCGCGAGCAGCGAGAACACCTCCGCCGCGAGCTCGACGTACTGGCTGTCCACCCCGAATGTGCAAGCCTTCGCATCTTCACGCATACGCAGATACTAATGGAACCCGCACCGCCGGCCGCTGCCGAACCCGGGGTTTGTCTCATCGACGCCGCGAACCCGGCCATAGACCTGGGTTCGGCGACCTGGCGGGCGACAACCCCGGGCTCGGCGGTTCCCGTGGTGCGCGGGGATACATCCTTTTGTGAATACACGAGTTCCTGTACTGTCGAGCGCATGGTCGAGACGGTCACGCTCACCCACACCGCGGCGCTCGCGCGGCTGGGGCACGCCCTGTCGGACGAGACGCGCACGCGCGTCCTCCTCGCGCTGCGGGAGGCGCCCGCCTACCCGTCCGACCTCGCTGACGCGCTCGGCGTCTCGCGCCAGGTGATGTCGAACCAGCTCGCGTGCCTGCGCGGGTGCGGGCTCGTCGAGGCGATCCCCGACGGCCGTCGCACCTGGTACCGCCTGGCCGACCCCCACCTGGCCCCCGCCCTCGACGACCTGCTGCGGCTCGTCGTCCAGGTCGACCCCACGTGCTGCGGCCCCGACGGGTGCACGTGCTCATGACGTCGGTCCCGCTCGACCGCACGCGGCCCGGACCCGCTGCCCCGAACGCCGCGCGTCGTGACCTCCTCGAGCGCCGCGTGCGCTGGGTCGTCGCGGCGACGATCACCTGGAACGTCGTGGAGGCGGTGGTCGCGATCACCGCGGGCCGCGTCGCGTCGTCGGCCGCGCTCGTCGGGTTCGGGCTCGACTCGGTCGTCGAGGTCCTGTCCGCCGCCGCGGTGGCCTGGCAGTTCGCCGCGCCCGACCCGCACCGGCGCGAGCGGGCCGCGCTGCGCGTCATCGCGGTCTCGTTCTTCGGGCTCGCGGCCTTCGTGTCCGTCGACGCCGTCCGGTCGCTGCTCGGCGCGGCCGAGCCCGAGCACTCCGTCGTGGGCATCTGGCTCGCCGCCGTGAGCCTCGCCGTCATGCCGTTCCTGTCCTGGTTCGAGCGCCGCACGGGCCGCGAGCTCGGGTCGGCGTCCGCCGTCGCGGACTCGAGGCAGACGCTCCTGTGCACGTACCTGTCCGCGGTGCTGCTGGTCGGGCTCGTGCTCAACGCGACGCTCGGGTGGTCCTGGGCTGACCCGCTCGCCGCGCTCGTCATCGCGGCCGTCGCCGTCAAGGAGGGCGTGGAGGCGTGGCGCGGGGACGCGTGCTGCGTACCCGTCGCGGTACCGCACGACGCGCACGAGCCCCACAAGGTGCGCCCGGCACGGCCCGCCGGGCGCGCAGGTCAGTCGTGCGACTGCTGCTGACGCGCCCCTGACCGCGCCGCCGACCTCGCGGCGATCCGGGCCGCGACCCTCGGCACCAGCCAGGCCGCGCTGATCGCGAGCCCGACACCGACGAGGGTCTCGCCCACGCGCTCGACGAACCAGTGGGCCGACGGCGCGTCGTCGTGCACGAGGAGCAGGGACAGGACGAGCAGGGTCGAGAAGAAGGGGAGCACGTACCATCGGCTCCCCGCCGTGGCGGCCGCGCCCCCGATCGCGACGACGGCG
The DNA here is from genome assembly GCF_009708005.2 of Cellulosimicrobium protaetiae. NCBI lineage: Bacteria > Bacillati > Actinomycetota > Actinomycetes > Micrococcales > Promicromonosporaceae > Cellulosimicrobium > Cellulosimicrobium protaetiae. The sequence continues at coordinate 596,837 of NZ_CP052757.1, forward strand.
ACCGCGGCGAGCACGACGGGCGGCGGGGCCGTCGCCGCGACCGCGCACGCGAGCAGCGCCCCCGCGAGGACGGCCACCGCCCGCCCGACGCCCCGGTTGCGCAGGGCGTCCCAGCGCGGGCGGCTCACGAGCAGGGCCGCCGTCGGGGCCCAGCCCGGGTGGTCGATCCCGGCGGCGAACCCCAGGGCGGCCGCCGTCGCGCCCGCGAACCCGACCTGGAGCCCGTAGAGCGCCGCCGTGCCGGGTGAGGGCGGTGGGCGGTGGGATCGCGGCGGCGCTGGGGTCACTGGCCAGGCCAGCGACACGAGCCACGCGTACACCGACCCGGCGACCAGCAGCGCCGCGGCCTGCGCTCCGACCGCGGGCCCGTCGAGCGAGAGCCCCGCCCCCACGAGCGGGACGCCGAGGCCCAGAGCCAGGGGAGCGAGGCGCCGCTCGGGGACGGCCGTCGCTGTCGCGACGGCGACGCACAGCGCCAGGATCGTGAGGACGGCGAGCGGCGGCGTCCCGCCCACGAGGGAGCCGAGCAGGAGCGACACGCCGGCGACCGCGCCGACGAGGACGACGAGCGCGCGCCGCCGGCGCGGCCCCCGGAGCGGCAGCGCCGCGGCGGGGAGCACGCCCACGGCGACGACGAGCCCACGGGCCGGGTCGAGCGTCAGTGCCACGACCGCCGCGGGCGCCACGTACGCGAGGCCCAGGAGCACACGCGACCACGACCACGCGACGGGCGGCGGCTGCGGGGTCATGTTCGCTTTCTACCCGACGGCGGACCGGGGCGCCTGGGGCGCGCTCCGGCCGTACCCTGACCGCCGTGACGACCGAACCCTCTGCCGACGCCGCGGCTCCCCGCCGCCGTCGGCGTCGCCTGCCGTTGTGGCTCGTCGCGGCGGTGGTGGTCGTCGTGCTGCCCGCGACGGGGCTGCTCCCGGCCGCCGACGCACGCGACCTGCTCGCGCGCACCGGGCCCGTGCTGATCTTCCTCCTCGCCATCACCGTGGTCGCGGAGCTCTGCGCGGGCGCGGGGCTGTTCGACGCCGTCGCGGCCCGCGCGGCGCGGCTCGCCCGGGGCAGGCGGATCGCGCTGTGGGGGCTCGTCGTCCTCCTCGCGACGGCGAGCACGGTCGTGCTCTCGCTCGACACGACGGCGGTGCTCGTCACGCCGGTCGTGCTCGCCCTCGCGCGCCGCACGGGCACGCGGCCCCTGCCGCTCGCGCTCACGGTCCTCGCGCTCGCCAACACGGCGTCGCTGCTCCTGCCGGTCTCGAACCTCACGAACCTGCTCGCGTCGCACCGGTTCGGCGCCGGGTACGTCGGGGTGATGTGGGCGCCCGCGCTCGCGGTCCTGGCCGTGACCGTCGTCGTGCTGCTGGTGCTGCACGGCCGAGACCTGCGCGGGCGCTTCACCCTCGCGGGAGCGGGCCCGACGCCGCCCGACCGGTTGCTCCTGCGCGTCACCGCCGTGGTCGTCGCGCTCCTCGCGGTCGCGTTCACGGTCGAGCTCCCCGTCGCGCCGACGGCGCTCGCGGGTGCCGCGGTGCTCGCGCTCGCGACGTGGTGGCGGCGCGTGCGGCCCCTCGTGCCGGTGCGGGAGATGCTGCCGTGGCGGTCAGCGCTCGTCGTGGCGGCACTGTTCGTGCTCGTGGAGACCTGGCACGCGCACGGGCTCGGCGACCTCCTCGCCGCCGTCGCGGGCACGGGCGACGGGCCGGGCGACCTCGCGCAGCTGGCCGCGACCGGCGTCGTCGCCGCCAACCTGGTGAACAACCTGCCCGCGTTCCTCGCCTTGCTGCCCGCGGCGGGGGAGAGCGTCGACCGGCTCGCGACCCTCCTCGTCGCGGTGAACGCCGGGCCGCTGATCACGCCGTGGGCATCGCTCGCGACCGTGCTGTGGTGGCAGCAGTACCGCCGCCACGCGTTCGAGCACGGGCCGCCGCCCACGTGGCACGTGGTCCGCCAAGGTCTCGTGCTCGCACCCCTCGCCGTCGCGGCAGGGGTCGCGGCCGTCGCGCTCGGCTAGGTCGGGAACGCGCCCAGCTCGGCGAGCAACCTCATGGGCGCGTGGCCCGTGTTCTGTGCATGACGGCGACAGAGGGGTTGGTGGCACCGATCGGTGCGAGCGACGAGGTCGTCCTGCCTGTCGAGTCCGGCGTCAGGACCCAGCGGGACGCGGAGTTCACGGCCTTCATGGTCGACGCGCAGCCGGCGCTCTCTCGGACGGCGTGGCTGTTGTGCGGCGACGTGCATCGTGCGGAGGAGCTGGTGCAGCACGCGTTGGTGCGCACGTACGTGGCGTGGCCCCGGGCGCGCGATCGAGACCCGCTCGCCTCTGCGAGACGCGTGCTCGCCAACGCGCGCATCGATCACTGGCGCAAGCATCGCCGGGAGCACCTCACGGAGCCGCACGAGGTCCCGTCGAGGCAGGAGGCGTCGACCGAGGAGGGCAACGCCGAGCAAGACGCGCTCGCTCGGGCCCTGGTGCAGCTGAGCCCGCAGCGTCGACGTGTGGTGGTGCTGCGCTATTTGCTCGACCTGCCGGAGCGGCAGGTCGCCGACGAGCTGGGGTCGGGTCCCGTCACCTCAAGGGAGCCGACGGCGCGTCACGGCACGCGAGGGCCGCCGAGAGGGCAGCCGCAGTCGCCGGGAGCAGCGGGAGCCGCACGCGCGGGCTGGCGATGCGGCCCTCGGCGGCGAGGACGGCCTTGATCACCGCCGGGTTGGGTTCGGCGAACAGGGCGCGCGTGAGCGGGACCAGCGCGTCGTGCATCGTGCGGGCCTGTTCTGCCGGGCCGTGTCGCCAGGCGCTGACGAGCTCCGCGTAGGCGCACGGCGCCACGTTGGCGCTCGCGGTGATCGAGCCGCGGGCGCCGAGGGCGATGAGAGGCCCGATGTACAGGTCGTCGCCGGCCAGCACCGACACGTCGGACCGCAGGGCGCTGAGGAACGCGACCGTGGTGTCGTCGATCGAGCCCACCGTGTGCTTGAACCCGGCCACGCCGGGCAGGTCGGCGAGCCGGTGGAGCGTGTCGGTCGTCAGCGCGAGGCCCGTCCGGTACGGGACGTTGTAGACGACCAGCGGGACGGGGGACGCCGCGGCGAGGTGCCGGAAGTGCTCGACGACGCCCTCCTGGGAGGGGCGCGTGTAGGCGGGGACCGCCACGAGCGCCGCCGCCGCCCCGGGGTCGAGGTCGGCGATCAGGTCGACCGACGCGGTGGTGCTGCTCGTCCCCGTGCCCACGACGAGGTGTCGGTCGCGTGCCGCGCAGACCTCGGCGCAGACGTCGACCACCTGCCGTGCCTCGGCGAGCGTCAGCGTGGCCGGCTCTCCGGTCGTGCCCAGCGCGACTACGCCGGCCGCGCCGTCGTCGAGGACCGCTGCGGCGAGCGCCGCGAGCGCGTCGGGATCGAGCCGGTCGTCGTCCGTGAACGGCGTGACGAGGGGGACGTAGAGGCCGGAGAGCTCCATGGCGGCAACTCTCGGGCCGTAGCGACCGTCGGGTCCAGTTCAGGTTCGTACTGCATGTCGTAAGTTCTCCTTATGCTCGACGTCCGCAGGCTCCGGCTGCTCCGCGAGCTGTCGCACCGCGGGACCATCGCCGCCGTGGCCGAGGCGCTCACCTACACGCCCTCGGCCGTGTCGCAGCAGCTCTCCGCGCTCGAGCGCGACGTCGGGGTGCCTCTCCTGGAGCGGTCGGGACGCCGGGTCCGGCTCACCGCGGCCGCGGAGACGCTCGTCGAGCACACCGAGAAGATCCTCGAGATCCTCCGCGAAGCCGACGCCGACCTCGCGTCGGCCGACGCGACGCTCCGCGGGACGTTGCGCATCGGCGTCTTCCCGACGGCCGTGCCGACGTTGCTGACGCCCGCCGTCGTGCGCCTGAGCTCCGACCACCCGGGACTGCGCCTCCTGGTCTCCGAGCTCGACCCCGCGACGGTCCCCGACGCGCTGCGCGGGGACGCCGTCGACGTCGCCCTGGTCCAGGAGTACGACCACGTCCCGCTCACGGTCGGCCCGGGCATCGAGGCGGAACCGTTGATGGAGGAGACGGTCCACCTTGCTGCCCTGGACGCGGGGTCGATCGCCGACCGTCGCGATGCGCCCTGGATCGCCGGCACGCTCGGGACCCTGTGCCACACCCTGACCGTCCGGGCGTGCGAGGCGGCGGGTTACGCACCGGGCATCCGGCACCACGCCGACGACTTCGGCGCCGTCCTCGCCCTGGTCGCGGCCGGGCAGGGCGTCGCCCTGGTCCCGGACCTCGCGGCCGGGGGCGCCCCGGACGGCGTGGTCCTCACGCCCCTCGCGATCCGCCGCAGGACCTCCCTGGCCTACCGTCGCGGCGCCGGGACGCACCCGCAGGTCGCGGCCGCCCGGGAGGCGCTGCGCGCGGCGGCAGTGGCGGCCGGCCTCGCGCGCACCGACGCGTAGCCGCGACCGGTCGGTGCGTCGTCACCCCTCGTCGACGGCGCCCGGAGCGGGGACGTCGGCGAACACGTCGCCGGGGTTGCGCAGCAGGCCGAGGTGGGACAGCGGCCAGACCTTGACGAACGCCGTCCCGACGACGTTGCCCATCGGCACGAACCCGTCACCGGGTTTGCCCGTGTTGTAGCGCGAGTCTCCCGAGTTCTGCCGGTTGTCGCCCATGACGAACAGCATGTCCTCAGGTACGGTGGCGTCGAAGGCGAGCTCGCTCGGGTCGGAGCCGGGCTTGAGGTAGGTCTCGTCGATCGACACGCCGTTGACGCTCGCGCGCCCCTCCGCGTCGCAGCACACCACGTGGTCGCCCGGCGTGCCGATCACGCGCTTGATGAGGTGCTCACCGGTGTCCTGCGGCAGCAGACCGACGAACGTCAGCGCCGCGCGCACCGCCTCCGACACCGGGCTCTCGGCCTGCGGCACCGGCGGCGGCAACCAGCCGCCCGGGTCCTTGAACACCACGACGTCCCCTCGGTGCACGTCGAACGCGCCCGGCACGAGCCGGGACACCATCACCCGGTCACCCTCGACCAGGGTTTCCTCCATCGACGGGCTCGGGATGAAGAACGCCTGCACCAGGAACGTCTTGATGAGCAACGACAGCACCAGCGCGCTGACCACGATGATCGCCGTCTCGCGCAGCAGCGACGGTCGACGTGGGCTCTGCCTGGTCGGCGCGGCGTCGCCGTCGTCGCCCGCGCCGTGCGCCGTACGGGCATCGGTCTCCGTGTCGAGGGTCGAACCGGGGAGCGGATCGCGCAGCGTGGCGTCGTCGGGCACGGGCCCCACCCTGCCACGTCGGCGCGCACCCTTGACGCCCCGGATGTCCGTCTCGTAACGTCCGTACTGCACGACGCAAGAAGTTGACAGAAGTCCAGCACAAAGCAGTGCACACGCTGCAACTCTCGAATTCCGCCACGGGTCCGACCGGTGACCATCCCTGACGGGTCGTTCGTGGCACTCCCGGCCGACCGGTCTCGACCTGGGTCGATCCCGGTCCCGACGCTGAACCAGCCCTGACCCGACCCACCCGTGACGGTGGCGCGGCACCAGCACGGTCGCGCCCGCCGTCGGGCACCGCTGCCCGCGGGTGGACGAGCCCGCCCTGGCGGGAGAACGAGGACGTTCATGAGAACCCCCTGGAAGCACACGGTCGTGGCGGGCGCCGCGCTGGCGCTCGTGGCGCCGCTCGGCGTCGTCGCCGTTGCGCACGCCGCGGACGCCACCAACCTGGCGCTCGGCAAGCCGATCGCCGCGTCGTCGGTGACGCAGACGTACGTCGCGGGCAACGCCAACGACGGGAACGCCGGCTCCTACTGGGAGGGCGCGGGCGGCCAGTACCCGTCGCACCTCACCGTCGACCTCGGGGCGGAGGCCGACGTCGACCGGGTCGTCGTCACGCTGCCCCCGCCCTCCGTGTGGTCGTCGCGGACGCAGACGTTCAGCGTGCTCGGCCGCTCCGACGGCGAGACGGCGTTCCGGACGCTCAAGGCGTCGGCGGCGTACGGGTTCGACCCGGCGAGCGGCAACAAGGTCGAGATCCCGCTCGACGCCGAGGTCGACGAGGTGCGCCTCGCCTTCACGGCCAACACCGGCGCGGGCAACGGCCAGGTGTCCGAGCTCCAGGTGTGGGGCACGCCCACGGGCGGCACCGACCCCACGGACCCGACCGACCCGACGGACCCGACCGGCACCAACTACGCCAAGAACCGACCTGCGACGGCCTCGTCGGCCGAGTGGCAGTTCGTCGCCGGCAACGCGGTCGACGGCAGCGCGACGACCTACTGGGAGGGTGCGGGCGGGCAGTACCCGTCGACGCTCGACGTCGCGCTCGCCGCGCCCACGCAGCTCAGCAGCGTCCGCGTCCGACTCAACCCCGACGCCGCGTGGGGTCCGCGCACGCAGACGTTCTCCGTGTGGGGCCGCACCGGCACGGGCGCCTGGCAGGAGCTCAAGGCGTCCGCCGGGTACGCGTTCGCGCCGGGCAGCGGCAACCTCGTCGACGTCCCCGTGACGGGCACCGCCACCGACGTGCGCCTGCGCTTCACGGGCAACACCGGCGCGGGCAACGGCCAGGTCGCCGAGCTCGAGGTCTACGGCGCCCCGGCGCCGAACCCCAACCTCACCGTCACCGCGGTGACCGCGTCCCCGGCGTCGCCCACGGCGACGACCCCCGTGACGCTCACGGCGACGGTGAAGAACACGGGCGACCGCGCGTCGTCGGCCACGACGCTCGACGGGAAGCTCGGCGGGTCGACCGCGGGCTCGGCCGCCGTCGCCGCGCTCCAGCCCGGCGCGAGCGCGCAGGTCCAGGTCGCGGCGGGCACCCGGCCCGCGGGCGAGTACACGATGGGTGCGGTCGTCGACCCGGCGAACACCGTGGCCGAGCAGAACGAGACCGACAACGCGTTCACGGCGACGGCGAAGCTCGTCGTGGGCGAGGCGCCCGGTCCGGACCTCGAGGTCGTCTCCGTGTCGTCCAACCCGGCCAACCCGGCCGTCGGCTCGGCCGTGACGTTCTCGGTCCAGGTCCGCAACCGCGGCAACCAGCCGGTCGCGGCCGGTTCGGTGACGCGCGTCGTCGCCGGGTCCACCACGCTCAACGGCACGACGCCGGCCGTCGCCGCGGGCGCGACCGTCACCGTCACACCGAGCGGGACGTGGACCGCGACCAACGGCGGGGCCACCGTGACCGCGACGGCCGACGCGACGGGCGTCGTCGCCGAGACGAACGAGGGCAACAACACCGGCACGCTCGCCGTGACCGTCGGACGCGGCGCCGCCGTCCCGTACACGACGTACGAGGCGGAGGACGGCCAGTACACCGGCACGCTGCTCCAGACCGACGCGGTGCGCACGTTCGGGCACACGAACTTCGCGACCGAGTCGTCGGGCCGTGAGTCCGTGCGCCTGACCAGCGCGGGCCAGTACGTCCAGTTCACCTCGACCAACGCGACGAACTCGATCGTCGTGCGCAACTCGATCCCCGACGCCCCCGGCGGCGGGGGACAGGAGAAGACGATCAGCCTCTACGCGGACGGCCAGTTCGTGCAGAAGCTGACGCTCTCGTCCAAGCACGCCTGGCTCTACGGCACGACCGACCAGCCCGAGGGCCTGGTCAACACCCCGGGCGGCGACGCACGCCGCCTCTTCGACGAGTCGCACGCGCTGCTCGGCCGGTCGTTCCCCGCGGGCACGGTGTTCAAGCTCCAGCGCGACGCAGGCGACGACGCGGCGTTCTACGTCATCGACCTCGTCGAGCTGGAGCAGGTCGCCCCGCCGCTGGCGAAGCCCGCGGGGTGCACGTCGATCACCGAGTACGGCGCCGTGCCGAACGACGGGCTCGAGGACACGGCCGCCATCCAGGCCGCCGTCACCGCGAACCAGAACGGCGACATCGACTGCGTGTGGATCCCGGCGGGGCAGTGGCGCCAGGAGAAGAAGATCCTCACCGACGACCCGCTCAACCGCGGCATGCACAACCAGGTGGGCATCCGCGACGTGACGATCCGCGGTGCGGGCATGTGGCACTCGCAGCTCTACAGCCTCATCCCGCCGCACCTCGCCCCGGGCGTCATCAACCACCCGCACGAGGGCAACTTCGGGTTCGACATCGACGACAACACCCAGATCTCCGACCTCGCGATCTTCGGCTCCGGGACGATCCGCGGCAACAACGCCCAGGAGGAGGGCGGCGTCGGGCTCAACGGCCGCTTCGGCAAGAACACGAAGATCACCAACGTGTGGATCGAGCACGCGAACGTCGGCGTGTGGGTCGGGCGCGACTACTCCAACATCCCGGAGCTGTGGAACCCGGGCGACGGGCTGGTCTTCTCCGGCATGCGGATCCGGAACACCTACGCGGACGGCATCAACTTCAGCAACGGGACGCGCAACTCGACGGTGGTGAACTCGACGTTCCGCAACACCGGCGACGACGCGCTCGCCGTCTGGGCCAACCCGTACGTCAAGGACCGGGCCGTGGACATCGGCCACTCCAACACGTTCCGCAACAACACCGTCCAGCTCCCGTGGCGTGCCAACGGCATCGCGATCTACGGCGGCTACGACAACTCGATCGAGAACAACCTCGTCTACGACACCATGAACTACCCCGGCATCATGCTGGCGACCGACCACGACCCCCTGCCGTTCTCGGGGACGACGCTCATCGCCAACAACGGGCTCTACCGCACCGGCGGGGCGTTCTGGAACGAGGACCAGGAGTTCGGCGCGATCACGATCTTCCCGCAGACGCACGACATCGTCGGCGTCACCATCCGCGACACCGACATCGTCGACTCCACGTACGACGGCATCCAGTTCAAGAACGGTGGCGGGAACATGCCGGACGTGAAGATCACGAACGTGCGGATCGACCAGTCCAACAACGGTTCCGGCATCCTCGCGATGGGCGGCGCCCGCGGCAACGCGATCCTCTCGAACGTGACCGTCACGAACTCGCGCGACGGCGACGTCGCGAAGGAGCCCGGCTCGCAGTTCACGTTCACGGGCCAGTAGCAGGCACGCCTCGGCCCGCCCTCGCGGCGCCGAACACGACGTGGGGGTCGCTATCCGCCGGATAGCGGCCCCCAGGTCGTTCTCGGGGGCGGGGAACGTCGTGCTCGACGGCGGGCCGCCGGCTCTGGCCGTCAGCCACGGTCACACCGGGGTCACCAGGTGCCGGGGATGTGCCGTCTTCCACGACGTCCTGGTCCGGCACAGACTCGGAGCATGACGCACCAGACGCACGAGTTCGACGACCTCCGGGCCGAGTTCGACGCCACCGTCGGGCGGACCGTCTACGCGACCATGGTCACGGTGGACGCGCAGAACCGGCCGCGCACCCGTGCCCTCATCCCCGTGTGGGAGGTGGTCGACGGCGCCCCGCTGGGCTGGCTCGCGACGTACCGCACGCCGCGGAAGGCCGCACCGGCCCCGCACCGGAACGGCGAGCCTGGTGCTGTGGGGTATCCGATGGGCGAGGGCGTGCAGGTCGCGGACTCATCGCACCCGGGCTCGCGTGCGGTCGGCGTGTCGATGTGCGTGCCCGACTCATCCATGTTCGGGTGGAACGGATGACTTCGCGATCGATGACGACACGAGCTGTCCGCGCCGCCACCTCCTCGCTGGCGGCGATCCTCCTTCTCGGCGGCCTCCCCGCTGTCGCGGCCGCGGGCCCGGGAGGTGACTCACCCTCCTCGGCCGGGGGCGCGCCGTCGGGCGTGGCGGCCACGGGCCCGACGGCGGTCGGCCAGGTCGACGCGCCCGTGCCGCAGATCGCGTGGGGGCCGTGCGAGGGCGACGGCGTCGAGGCGTTCGAGTGCGCGAGCGTCGAGGTCCCGACCGACTACGACAACCCGCAGGGCCGGACGACGACGATCGGTCTGACGCGGCTGCCCGCGACCGACGCGGACGCACGTATCGGGAGCCTCTTCACCAACTTCGGGGGACCGGGAGGCCCGGGCGTCGAGACGCTGCACCTGCTCGGCGGTTCGCTGTTCGACGACGACGTGCTCGCCCGGTTCGACGTCGTCGGGTTCGACCCGCGCGCCGTGGGGACGTCCGACCCCGCGACGTGCTTCCGCGACGCCGAGCGCGAGAGCGCGTTCCTGGCAGGCCTCCCCGCATTCCCGGTCGACGACCGCGAGGAGATCCGCTACCTCGGGCAGATGGCCGCGTTCGGGGCGTCCTGCACGGTCTTCTCGGGCGACCGCATCGCGCACTCGTCGACGGCGAACGTCGCGCGCGACATGGACCTGCTGCGCCAGGCCGTGGGGGACGAGCAGCTCAGCTATGTCGGCTACTCGTACGGCACCGTGCTCGGCGCGACGTACGCCGCGCTGTTCCCCGACCGCGTCCGCGCGATGGTGCTCGACGGCACGATGGACGTCGACGCGTGGTCCGGGGTCGGGTCGCGCGAGCTCGTCGGGGCGCGCATCGGCCAGGCCGCGGGGGCGACGGAGACGTTCGACGAGTTCGCACGGCTGTGCGGCGAGGCCGGGCAGACGGGCTGCGCGCTCGCGTCGCTCGGCGACCCGGCCGAGGTCGTCGAGGCCACGTACGCCGCGCTGCGCGAGGCGCCGGTCGACGTGCCGATGCCGGACGGGACGTCGGTGCCGATCGGCTACCCGGACACGGTCGCGCTCGTCTTCCAGTACCTCTACGAGCCAGTCGCGTGGGGCGACCTGGACCTGACGCTCGCGTCGCTCGCGGTGCTGAGCGGCGCCGTCGAGCCGCCGCCCGCCCCCGAGCAGCAGCCGCGCGCGACGAGCACGCTGCCGTCGCTCGGCGAGCTCCTGCGCCGTGCCGGGTTCGCCGAGGACTACGCCTCGGTGGGCGGTGCGCTCGCGAGCCTGTGCGTCGACACGACGACGCCCGGCCGCCCGTGGGAGTACCCCGCCAAGGTCGACGCGCTCGACGCGCAGTACCCGCACTTCGGCCGCTTCCGCGGGTGGGTGGGCGTGCAGTGCGAGTTCGTCCCGGTCGAGGACCGCGACGCGTTCACCGGGCCGTGGGACCAGACGACGGACGCGCCCGTCCTCGTGGTCGGCACCCGGTTCGACCCGGCGACGCCCTACGGGTTCACGCAGCCGTACGCCGACCGCTGGCCGGACGCGCGCGTGCTCACGGTCGAGGGCTGGGGCCACACGATCATCGGCAAGAGCGCGTGCGCCGACGCCGCGGTCGCGCGCTACCTGGTGGACCTCGACGCGACCGACGGCGCGACGTGCGCGCAGGACGTCGTGCCGTTCCAGGGCCCGTCCGTGCCGCTCGGAGAGGCGATGCGACTCCCGGTGACGTGACCTGATGCGCGGCTCCTCGGTGGCGTCGTCGGACGCTCCCGAGGAGCTGCCCTCAGCGGGACGGCAGCCGGTCGGCGACGGGTTCGGGAGCCGACGGGGCGGCGTCCTCCACGAAGCGCGGGCGGCACGCGAACCAGCCGCCGACCACGCCGGGGACGGCGGTCGCGGCGAGCACGAGGAGCGGGACGGACCACGACCCGGTCGCCTCGCGCAGCAGGCCGAGGCCGATCGGGCCGAGGCACGCGAGCGCGTACCCGATCCCCTGGACGAAGCCCGAGACTGCCGAGGCGGACTGCGGCGTCCTGGTCCGCCGGTTGATGAGGGTCATGCACAGGGGGAACGTGCTCACCCCGATCCCGAGCGCGCACATCCACAGCACGGTGCCGTCGAGCGGGGACAGGAGCAGGCCGAGGTACCCGGCCACGAGGACGACCGCGCACACGACGACCACGACGAACGGGTTCGCCATCCGCGTGGCCAGGTGCGGCACGACCAGCGCGGCGGCCATGCCCCAGGCGGAGTAGAGGGCGACCATGGTGCCGCCGAGCGCGGCGCTGCCGCCCGCGTCGGTGAGGACGGCCGGGACCCAGGGGATGATCCCGTAGTTGGACCACGAGATCGCCGCGAAGAGGACCACGAGACCCCAGACGGTCGACGACCGGCCGATCCGCGGCCTCGTCCCGGACGCGGCGGTGGCGGCGGGCGCGTGGTGGTCGGCGGGGAGCCGGGTCGCCAGGACGAGCCAGACGACGGCGGCCAGCGCCGCGGGGCCGGCCCAGATCCCGACGGAGAACCGCCAGGTCGTCGCCTCGGCGACCGGGACGGCCAGGAGCGGGGCGACGAACTGCCCGGTCTGCATGAGGATCAGGTAGAGCGACGTCCACAGCGCGATCCGGTCGGGGAACCAGGCCTTCACCAGGGGGACGATCACGACGTTCGCGGCTCCGATCCCGGCGAGGGCGAGCACGGTCGACGCCACGAGCAGCGTGGTCGTGGGCGAGAGCGCCCGCAGCACGAGCGAGAGCGCGGTCAGGCCCAGCGCCACCGCCGCGGTGCGCTCGAGCCCGAACCGCCTCGTCACCACCGGGGCCAGGAACCCGAAGAGACCGAACGACACCGCGGGCACGGTGCCGAGCAGCCCGGCCACCGCCACGCCGTAGCCGAGGTCCGCGCCGATGGTCTCCAGGAGCGGGGTGAACCCTGTGACGGCCGTCCGGAGGTTGACCGCCGTCAGCGCGACGGCGAGACCGGCCCAGAGGGCCTGACGGCCGCGGTCCACGGGGACGCGCGAGGGGGAGAGGGTCGCCACGCTAAACTCCGGTGTCAGGTCGGCCGATGATGGGATCATGGGATGAATCGAGAGCAGTCTGGCACGCGAGAGCCGATGCGTCGAGTAGGGCTCATCGACCAGGCGGCGGCACGCTTCCGCGAGGAGGTGATCTCCGGGCGCTGGCCGGTCGGCGAGCGGATCCCGACCGAGGTCGCACTCGTCTCGGAGTTCGGCATCGGGCGCAACACGGTCCGCGAGGCCCTCCAGTCGCTGGTGCACGCCGGCCTGCTGCGCCGCGAGCAGGGCCGCGGCACGTTCGTCATCTCCCGCTCCGAGCTGACCGGCACGCTCGAACGCCAGCTCGCCGGCGGCAGCCGCCGCCACTACCTCGAGCTGCGCCTCGCCCTCGACAGCACCGCGGCCGCGCTCGCCGCCGCGAGCCGCACGGACGCCGACGTCGCGCTGCTGCGCGAGCTGCGCGACCGCCGAGAGGCGGCGTGGTCCGACGACCCCGACGCGCGCGCGAGCGCCGACCTCGACCTGCACCGCGCGATCGTGGAGGCGACGCACAACCCGCTGTACGTGACGCTGTACTCGAGCATGCTCGACGTCTTCGCCGTCCACATGCGCGACGACGAGAGCGGGGACGTGGACGCGGCGCACCGCCGCCACCACGAGCTCGTCGAGGCGATCGCCGACGCCGACGCCGACCGTGCCGCCGCGTCGGTGGCCGCCATCATGGACCCGTTCCTGCGCTGAACGGCGACGTGGCCGATCCGCGCTCGCAGCCGGCCGGCGGTCAGCCTGCGGTCGATCCAGGCGGAGTGCCCGCGGTCAGTCCAGGCAGAACTCGTTGCCCTCGACGTCCTGCATGACGATGCACGACTCGTTCTCCTCGTCCGCGACCATCACGCGCACGCACGTCGCGCCGAGCGCGAGGAGCCGGTCGCGCTCTGCCACGAGCGTCGCGAGGCGCTCGGCACCCACGAGCCCGGTGCCGACGCGGACGTCGAGGTGCACCCGGTTCTTGACGACCTTGCCCTCGGGGACGCGCTGGAAGAACAGCCGCGGGCCGACGCCGGTCGGGTCGCTGCACGCGAACCATGCGTCCCGCTGCTCGGGCGGGAGCGCGGCGTTCGCGTCGTCCCAGGTGTCGAACCCGTCCGGGGGCGACGGCGGGACGTAGCCGAGCACCTCGCACCAGAACCGGGCGACACGCTCCGGCTGTGCGCAGTCGAACGTGACCTGGACATGCCTGACCGTCGTCGTCATCCCGCCACCCTAGGCGTGCGGGTGCTCCCGCTCGGAGGGCATTTCCGGCTCCGTCGCGTCCGCCACCGTCGCGTCCGCCACCGCCGCGGTCGGTGTCGCGGGGAACGTGCGTCGCGCGACGAGGACCACCACGAGCGCGGCGGCGACGATCCCCGCCCCGACGAACGGGACGACGTCGAGCCCGGACCGTGCGAGCACGAGCGCGCCGAGCGCGGCGCCCCCGCCGATGCCGACGTTCGACGTCGCGTTGACGAGTGCCCCGGTGAGGTCCGGCGACGCGCCGTGCGCGCGGATGGCCGCGGCCTGGAACACCGGCGCGACCGCGCCGAACCCCGCGCTCCACACCCCGATCGCGACGAGCACCCCGACGGTCGCGGGGAACGCCAGTCCCACCGCGAGCATGCCCGCCACGACGGCGACCAGCGTGACGACCGTCGTCCGGCGCGGCCGGTGGTCGAGGCGTGCGGCGGCGAACGCCGTGCCGACGAGCCCGAGCGCCCCGAGCACGAGGAGCGCCGGGCCGAGCGCCGACTCCTGCAGGCCCGCGCCCAGGAGCAGGAGCGACACGAACGTGTAGACCGTGTACTGGCCCAGGTACACGAGGGAGTTGGTGGTCGTGGCCACCGCGAGCGCGGAGCGCCGGCTCGCGCTCGTCGCGTCCGACGGCGGAGCGCCGCCCCCCGGCACGGGCGGCAGCAGGAACGCGATGAGCACGGTGGCGAGCGCGCACGCTCCCGCGAGGACGCCGAACGCGGGACGCCAGCCGATCGCGGTGCCGAGCGTCGTCGTGAGCGGGACGCCGAGCACGAACCCGACGGCCGCGCCCGCGGTGACGAGCGAGAGCGCGCGCCCCGTGAGGTGCGGCAGCACGAGTCGCGACGCGTACCCGATGCTCACGGAGAAGAACACCGCGTGCGACGCGCCGCCCAGGGCCCGCGCCGCCGCGACGACAGCGAACGTCGGCGCGACGGCGACGAGCACGTTGCTCACGGTGTAGAGCCCGAGCGTCGTCAGGAGCAGGCCCTTGCGCGGGAGCCGGGCCGTCCCGAGCGTCAGCGGCACGGCGAGCGCCGCGACCATGACCGCGTACGCCGTCACGAGCAGCCCTGCGACGGACTCCGTGACGTCCAGGTCCGCGCTGAGGAGGGGCAGCAGCCCGACGGGCACGAGCTCGGTCGTGATCGCCACGAACGTCGCGAGGCCCAGGGCGACGATGCCGCCCATCGCCTCGCGGATCGTGCCGGGTCGGAAGGGGGCGGTCATGCGTCCGTCTCGGCCTGCAGGGGAGCGGGGTGGTCGAGGGCGACAGCGCGCAGCATGCTCCCACCCTAGGAGGACGGCGCCGCCGCAGGCTGGGCCACGGCCTGCTCGGCGGCGCGGCTGACCTGCTCCCACGCGGCCCAGGTCTCGAGGCGCTGGGCCGTGACGTGCTGAGCGACGTCGTAGACCATGCTGCCCAGGAGCAGGCGCAGCGGCGGGTCGTCGCTGTCGACGAGCGTGAGCATCGCCTCGGCGGCGAGCCGCGGGTCGCTGTCCACGGACCCGTCGGCCCACTGGCGCTCGAGCTCGGCGCGCAGGGGCGCGTACGGCTCGGCCGGGGTGGTCGAGGCCATGCTCGTGTACAGGTCGGTCCAGTAGCCGCCGGGCTGCACGACGGTGACCTTCACGCCGAACGACGCGGCCTCCGCCGCGAGGGCCTCGCTCATGCCCTCGAGCGCGAACTTGCTCGCGCTGTACAGCCCCGTGCTGGGGAAGCCGCCGAGCGCGGCGATGCTCGAGACCTGCAGCAGGTGCCCGGAGCCCTGCGTGCGCAGGTGCGGCAGCACGGCCTGGCTGACCCAGAGGACGCCGAAGAAGTTGACCTCGAGCTGGGCGCGGGCCTCGGCCTCGGTGAACTCCTCGACCATGCCCATCGACAGGGTGCCGGCGTTGTTCACGACGACGTCGAGCCGGCCGAAGCGCTCGACGGCGGCCGCCACCGCGGCGTCGACCGCGCCCTTGTCGGTGACGTCCAGCGTCAGCGCGAGGACGCGGTCGTGGTGCCGGGCGTCGAACGCGTCGGCGCTCGCGGTCCGAGCGGCGGCGACGACCTGGTCGCCGCGCTCGAGCGCGGCGACGGCGAGCGCGTGCCCCAGGCCGCGGCTCGCGCCGGTGATGAACCACGTGCGGGGAGAGGGGGAGGCGTGGCGCAAGGTGTGTGCTCCTCTGGTGAGACGAGACGTTGCGTCTCGTTGTGAGGACGAACGTAGAGCATGTCCGCGCCGCTGGCAATACGCAACGTCTCGTCTCGGGACGGACTAGGCTGAGCGCATGTCGACCCCCGACCCCGCGCGCCGCAACGAGACCTCACGCCGCGCCGTCCTGGTGGCCACGCTCGACCTCCTTCAAGAGGTGCCCTACGCGCGACTGAGCATCGAGGGCATCGCGACGCGCGCCGGCGTCGGCAAGCAGACGATCTACCGCTGGTGGCCCTCGAAGGCCGCCGTCCTGTTCGACGCGTTCCTCCTCCTCAGCGAGGCGGGGGAGGGCGAGGCGCCGATGCTCCCCGACACCGGAGACCTCCGGGCCGACCTCACCGCCGTCCTCCGGGCGACCGTCGCCGAGCTGAACGACCCCCGTCTCGCCGAGCCGATGCGCGCGCTCGCCACCGAGGTCGCGCACGACGAGGCGCTCGCCGCGGCGTACCACGAGCGCCTCGACGCCCCGCTCCGCGAGGCGAAGCGCGCGCGGCTGCGCAGCGCGCAGGAGGCCGGCGAGCTGTCGGCCGACCTCGACCTCGACGTCGCGGCCGACATCATCTGGGGTCCCGTGCTGAACCGGTGGCTCCAGCGCAGCTGCCCCCTCAACGACGAGTACGTCGACGCGCTCGTCGACACCGCGCTCCGCGGGATGCAGCGGCGCGCCGAGGCGTCCTGACGCCGTGCGCGTGGAACCGGTGACCGAGGACGTCCTCGTGGACCGGGTCGTGGACCTCGTCCTCGGGCTCCCCCGCGGCGGCGCACCGGGGCCCGACGGCGCGGTGCGGCTCCTCGTCGACGGTCACCCGTCGACGCACCCCGAGGCGCTCGCGGACCTGCTCGTCGCCCCGCTGCGTGCGGCCGGACGACCGGTCGTGCGGGTGCGCGTCCGGGACTTCTGGCGCCCCGCGTCGCTGCGGCTCGAGCACGGGCGGGAGGACCCGGACGCGCTGCTCGACGCGTGGATCGACGTGGCAGGGCTCAACCGCGAGGTCCTCGACGCCGTCGGCCCGGGCGGGTCCGGGCGCTACGTGCCGAGCCTGCGCGACCCCGCGACGAGCCGGTCCACGCGCGCGGCGTACGTCGACGCGGAGCCAGGGCTCGTCGTCGTGCTCGACGGCGCGCTCGCCCTCGGCCGCGGGCTCGCCGTCGACCTCGCCGTCCACCTGGCGCTGCGCGCTCCGACGCTCGCGCGCCGCACCGCGCCCGAGGACGCCTGGACGCTCGACGCGTACGCGCGCTACGAGCGAGAGGTGCGCCCCGCGGAGGTCGCCGACGTCGTCGCCCGGGTCGACGACGCGCGGCACCCCGCGCTCGTGATGCGCTGACACCCCTGCGCGAGGACCGCACGCTCACGACCGTCGGCAGGGCGGCGCGCGCTCAGCGCGGCAGGTGCGTCTCGACGAGGTCGACGATCGCCGGGTCGTCGGGCAGCGTGCGGGGGCGGAAGCGGTGCACCTCGCCGCCGGGCACGACGACGAACTTCTCGAAGTTCCACGTGACGCGACCGGCCTTGCCCTCGGCGTCCTCGGCCTTCTTCAGCTCCTGGTACAGCGGGTGGGCGTGGCGGCCGTTGACGCGCACGCGGTCGACCACCGGGAACGTCACGCCGTACGTGAGCGAGCAGAACTCCTGGATCGCCTCGTTCGTGCCGAGCTCCTGGAGGAACTGGTTGCTCGGGAACCCGATGACGGTGAACCCGCGGTCGCGGTACTTCTCCTGCATCGCCTCGAGCGTCGCGTACTGCGGCGCGAGACCGCACCGCGACGCGACGTTCACGACGAGCACGACGTCGTCCGAGTGCTCGCGCAGGGTGTGCGTCGTCCCGTCCATGGCGTCGAACGGGATGTCGTACAGGCTCATGCGGGGATCTCCTGACGGTCGGACGGAGGTGGCTCGCCTCCCATCCTGCACCCGACGGCGCCCGAGATGTGAAGATGTCGGGTCGACGTCGCGCCCGCGGTCGCCGCGGAGCACCCGGCCCACAAGACTCGCCTCATGGCCACCCCGGACCTGGACGACCCCACCACGGACGGCACGTCGCGCCTCGGGCGCGCGGTCGTCGGCGTGGTCGTGGGGATCGCGATCTTCGCGTTCGTGGGGGTCGTGGGGTACTTCCTCTTCGTGTCGTACGCGATGCAGCAGTGGGCGGACTCGTACGACTCCCCGCAGCCCCAGGTCACGGCGACGGCCGAGGACACGACCGCCGTCGGGACGGAGACCGGGCTCGACGCGTCCAACGAGGCGTACCGGCAGCGGGCGGGCACGCCCGAGAGCGACGCCGAGGCCGCGCTCTCGGTCCCCGCGGTCCAGGCTGCGCTCGACCCCGTCGCGGACGGGACCGCGGTCGACGGCGACGAGGTCTGGGACGCTCTCGTCGCCGCGGGCTTCGAGCACGTGCAGACCTCCGACCGGACGGCGAGCGGAGAGGTCTCGCCGGTCGTGGGCGTGGGCGTGTCCGTCCCCGGCGGCTGCGTGTACGGGGCGGTCGCGCCCGACGCCGTCACGCTCGACGCGGGCGGACCGATCGCCGACGGCGGGTGCCTGGAGATGCCGTCGCACTGACGCCCTCACGGATGCCCCGCGGTTGCGGGGCCCTGACGTCCGAGACCGACTGACGGTGGGTCGATCTCGCGGCCTGCGGGTCGACCTGGGTACGGTCAGCGGGGCGGGCGACGTGGCCCGCGCGGCTGACGGAGGACGAGACATGCGGATCGAGGGCACGGTCGCCCTGGTGACGGGAGGGGCCTCGGGCCTCGGGCGCGCGACGGCGGAGGGCCTGGTCGCGGCGGGCGCGCAGGTGGTCCTGGCGGACCTCGCGTCGTCCGACGGCTTCGTGGTCGCCGACGCGCTCGGTGACGCCGCACGGTTCGTCCCCACGGACGTGACGAGCGAGGACGACGTCGCGCGCGCGCTCGACGCGGCGGACGACCTCGGCGGCGCGCGCGTCGTCGTGAGCTGCGCCGGGATCGTGCACGCGCAGCGCGTGATCGGGAAGTCCGGCGTGCACGCCCTGGACGCGTTCCGGCGCGTCGTGGACGTCAATCTCGTGGGGACGTTCAACGTCGTCCGCCTCGCGGCGGAGCGCATGCTCGCGCTCGATCCCCTCGGTCCGGACGGGCCCGACCCCGAGGGGGAGGAGCGCGGCGTCGTGGTGCAGACCGCGTCCGTCGCGGCGTTCGACGGGCAGGTCGGGCAGGCCGCCTACGCGGCCTCGAAGGCGGGCGTCGCGGGCCTCACGCTGCCGCTCGCGCGCGACCTCGCGCAGCACCGGATCCGCGTCATGACCATCGCGCCGGGCATCTTCCGCACCCCGATGATGGCGTCGCTGCCCGAGGCCGCGCAGGAGTCGCTCGGCGCCCAGGTGCCGCACCCGAGCAGGCTCGGGCGGCCGGAGGAGTACGCGCACCTGGTGCGCGCGATCGTCGAGAACCCGATGCTGAACGGCGAGGTGGTCCGCCTCGACGGCGCGATCCGGATGGCGCCGCGCTGACCGCGTCACCCCGACGCGCCGCACGGACCGCGGGCGGCCGCCCGCACGAGAGGAGAGGACGATGCCGCCGTACACGACGGCGACCGACTTCCGCGCCGACCTGCTCGCGCGCGCCACCGCGGCCCAGCGCCGCGCCTACACGCGGTACTTCCCCGGCGACGACACGCTCGCCGGCGTGCGCATGGGAGACGTGTTCACGCTCGCGAAGAGCGCGCTCGAGATGCCCGTCGACCAGATCGAGCTGCTGCTCGAGGACCGCGTCCACGAGGTCCGCGCCGGAGGCTGCTCGATCATGGGCAAGTCGGCGACGGCTCGCCGCGTGACCGTCGAGCGGCACGCGGAGCTCGTCGAGCTGTTCCTGCGCCGCCACGACCGGATCGACACGTGGGACCTCGTGGACCTCACCGCGTACCAGGTGCTCGGGTCGTGGCTCCTCGACCGGCCGCGCGACGTCCTCGACGACCTCGCGCGCGCCCCGGACTGGCCGCGGCGTCGCTCCGCGATCGTCGCGACGGCCGCGTTCCTGCGGCGCGGGCAGGTCGACGACACGTTCCGGCTCTCGGAGGTGCTCGTCGACGACCCGGAGCACTACGTGCAGAAGGGCGTCGGGTGGATGCTGCGCCACGCGGGCGACGTCGAGCCCGAGCGGCTGCGCGCGTTCCTCGAGGAGCACGCCGCGACGATGCCGCGCGACGTGCTGCGTGCCGCGGTGGAGAAGCTGCCGCCCGCCGAGCGCAAGGAGTGGCTCGCGCGCTGACCCCGGCCGGTCGGGCGGGGGCGGGTCGCGAGCCTGGTCGCGGCCCCGGTCGCGGGGTCGGGGCGACGGCGCGACGCTGGGACGGCGGGCGTGCTCGCGTCCCGCGGACCGGAGGGACGGCGGCATGCATGCCGGACGACGTGAGCGACGTGAGTGACGCGGAGCACCGCGCGACCTTTGCGGGGATCCTGCGCGCGTGGGGCGACGCGCTCGTCGCGAACGACCCCGCCGCGATCGACGCGTTCGTCGAGCCCGGCTGGGTGCTCGTCGGCACGGACGGGAACGCGCAGGAGCGCGACGGCTTCCTCGCGGTCGTCGCGTCGGGCGAGCTCGTGCACACGGAGATGTCGTCCGAGCTCGTCGCGGCGAGCGTGCACGACGACGTCGCCGTCACCCTCGCGCGCGGCGTCTCCGCGGGCACGTGGCGGGGGACGCCGTTCCGTGACGTGGAGTGGTCGGTCGACACGTTCGTCCGGCGCAGGGCCGCCTGGCGCTGCGTCCACACGGCGATCGTCCCGGCCGTCGTCGACTGACGGCGCGGGGAAGCGCCGCCGACCAGGGCGTGGCGAGGTTCGGGGCCTCGTGCGACGGCGTACCGTGGTCGAGCACGGAGGCGCCACGACAAGGTGGCGAGAATCTCCATAGTTCCGCTCCTGCGTGAAAATTTGTGCCAGAATGGCTGCGTGAGCAGCAGCACGCCCGGCTCCGCGTGGGTCGTCGGGCTCGACGTCGGGGGCTCGGGGAGCCGCCTCGTCGCGCGACGTCTCGACGACCTCCGATCGCCCGGCGCACCGCCGAGCGCGCGGGACGTCGCCCTCACCGGCCGACCGGTCGCGATCGGACCGACCGGGAGCGACGCGGCGGACGTGGTCCGCGACCTCCTCGCACGGCTCCGGACCGAGTTTCCGTCCGTGGCGCACGACGGCGTCGCCGCTGCCACGGTCGGCGCGACCGGCCTCGCGTCCCTCGTCCGCGACCCCGCCGAGCTCCACACCGCCCTCCGCACCGGCCTCCCCACCCCCGCCCCCACCCCCGGTCCTGCCGCCGAACACGACATGAGGGTCGTTCCGGGCGGGATGACGACCTCCAGGACGGGTTCGACGGCGGGCGATGTCATGCTCGGCGACGGCACGTCGCGCAGGGGCGGCCTGCGGACGGCGGTCGCGGCCGACGCGTTGACCGCGCACCTGGGAGCGCTGGGCGGGCGGCCGGGTGCCGTCGTCGCGGTCGGGACCGGGGCGATCGCGCTCGGCACGGACCTGCGCGACGTGTGGCACCGCGTCGACGGCTGGGGCCACCTGCTCGGAGACCTGGGCTCCGGGTCGTGGATCGGGGCGCAGGGTCTGCGCGCCGCGGTCGCCGCGCACGACGGCCGCGACAACGGCGGTTCGACGGCGCTGCTCGCCGCGGCGACGGAGCGGTTCGGCCCCGTGCCGACCTGGCCCGGGCAGCTCTACACGCGTCCCGACCGGGCCCAGGTGCTCGCGTCGTTCACGCCTGACGTCGCAGCGGCGGCCCACGACGGCGACTCCGTCGCCCGGCAGGTCCTTGCTGGCGCGGGCACCCACCTCGCGACGACGCTCGCCGCGGCGCTGGTCGACGGCGTCCCGCCCCTGGCCGCCGCGACCGGCGGCGTGCTGGGGATCGGCCCGCTGCTCACCGACGCCTTCCGCGCGCGCCTCTCCGTGCTGCGCCCGGACGTCGAGCTCGTCGGCCCGGCCGGCACCCCGCTCGACGGCGCGCTGCACCTGGCCGCGCGCCTCGCGACCGACCCGGGCTCCGTCGTCGGGCACGAGCCGTGGCTCACGCTCGGCAGCCCGGCCGCGCCGGCCCCGCCTCACGACCCGACCGACTCGCAGCACCCGACCGACCCGCCCGTCCCGACCACCACCGAGGAGGACTGAATGGCCGCCGACGGTCTCGTCCGCATCCGCCAGTCCCTGCCGAACCTGCGCCCCGCCGAGGCGCGCATCGCCGAGGCCGTGCTCGCCGACCCGGCGGCCGTCGTCGGCAAGACGATCACCGAGCTCGCGGCGCTCGTCGGGACGTCGCAGGCGACGGTCGTGCGGTTCTGCCGCGCGGTCGGGTACGCGGGGTACCCGGAGTTCCGGATCGACCTCGCGCAGGCGACGAGCCGCCGCGCGGTCGAGCAGGAGCGCGCGAACGTCGCCCACGGCGAGATCGACCCCGACGACACGCTGCAGGACGTCGTCACGAAGATCGCGTTCCACGAGGCGCGGACCATCGAGGAGACGGCACGCATGCTCGACCTCGACGCGCTCGAGCGGGTCGCGGACGCCGTGGCGCGGGCGCCGCGCATCGACCTGTTCGGCGTGGGGTCGAGCGGGCTCACGGCGCAGGACCTCGCGCAGAAGCTCCAGCGGATCGGGCTGCTGTGCTTCGCGTCGACCGACCCGCACGTCCAGCTCCAGTCCGCCGCGCTGCTCGGGCCGGGGGCGGTCGCCGTCGGCGTGTCGCACAGCGGCCTCACGGTCGAGACGAACGACGCGCTCCGCATCGCGCACGACCGCGGCGCGACGACGGTGGCGGTCACGAACTTCCCCGAGTCGCCGCTCGTCGCGCACGCCGACATCGTGCTCACGACGACGGCGCGTGAGACCCAGTTCCGGTCCGGTGCGCTGTCGAGCCGCATCGCGCAGCTCGCGCTCGTGGACTTCCTCTTCGTGCGCGTCGCGCAGCGACGCTTCGACAGCACGACGGAGAACCTGCGCGCGACGTACGAGGCGGTGCAGCCCCACCGCCTCGGCTACGACCGCAAGGCCCGCCCGTGAGCGTGCGCCGTCGCGCCGAGACCGGAGGATCCGCCCCTGGGCCGCGCGAATCCCGGGCGGATGTCCGCGTCTCGGCGGGCGACGGGCCCGGGTTCGAGCTCAGGACCGACCTGCTGACGCGGGTCGCGCAGGCGCACGACGCGTCGCACTACCTGCTGCGGCCCGAGGTCGTCGTGCGCGCGCACGACCGGGACGGCGTCGTCGGGGCGATGCGTGAGGCGACGCGCCGCGGTCTGCCCGTCACGTTCCGCTCGGGCGGGACGAGCCTGTCCGGCCAGGCGTCGGGCGCCGGCGTGCTCGTCGACACGCGCACGCGCTTCACGCGCGTCGAGGTTCTCGACGGCGGGGCCCGCGTCCGGTGCGAGCCCGGCGCGACGCTGCGGCTCGTCAACGCGCACCTGCTGCGGCACGGGCGTCGGCTCGGGCCGGACCCGGCGAGCGAGATCGCGTGCACGATCGGCGGGGTCGTGGCGAACAACTCCTCGGGCATGACGTCGGGCACGGAGCGCACCGCGTACCGGACCGTCGAGGCGATGACGGTCGTGCTCGCGAGCGGGACCGTCGTCGACACGGGCGCGCCCGATGCCGACGCGCGGCTGCGCGCGGCCGAGCCGGAGCTGCACCGCGGCCTCGCGGCGCTGCGCGACCGGGTGCGTGGCAGCGCGACGATGCGCGCCGAGATCGAGCGCCAGTTCTCGACGAAGAACACCATGGGCTACTCGGTCAACGCGTTCCTCGACCACGACGACCCGGTGAAGATCCTCGAGCACCTGCTGATCGGCAGCGAGGGCACGCTCGGCTGGGTCGCGGACGTCACGTTCCGGACCGTCCCGCTGCTCGCGCACGCCGCGACGACCCTCCTCGTGCTCGACTCGCTGGAGCACGCGACGGACGCGCTCGTCCCGCTCGTCGCGTCGGGCGCCGAGGCGATCGAGCTGCTCGACGCGGCGTCCCTGCGGGTCGCCGCCGCGGACCCGGCGGCGGACGCGTCCATGCGCACCCTCGCGCGCGGGGACGGCATCCGGAACCAGACCGCGCTCCTCGTGGAGTACCGCGCGGCGACCGAGGACGGGCTCGCGCCGTTCCAGGACGCGGCGCGCGACGTCGTCGGCTCGCTCGCCGGGTCGCTCGCCGTGCCCGCGACGGTCACGACCGACCCGGCGACGCGCGGGCGGCTGTGGCACGTGCGCAAGGGCCTGTACACGGCGGTCGCGGGCGCGCGCCCCGCGGGCAGCACGGCGCTCCTGGAGGACGTCGCGGTCCCCGTCACCGACCTCACCGCGACCGTCCGCGACCTGGGAGCACTCTTCGCACGCCGCGGCTACGGCGACGCCGTGACGTTCGGGCACGCCAAGGACGGCAACCTGCACTTCATGATCACGCCGCGGCTCGGCGACCGTGCCGAGCTCGACCGGTACGAGGCGTTCTCCGACGACCTCGTCGACCTCGTGCTCGGGCACGGCGGCACGCTCAAGGCCGAGCACGGCACCGGGCGCATCATGGCGCCGTTCGTGCGCCGCCAGTACGGCGACGATCTCTACGCCGTCATGCGCGAGGTCAAGCGCCTGTTCGACCCACGCGGGCTGCTCAACCCGGGCGTCCTTCTCACCGACGACGACCACGAGCACCTGCGAAACCTCAAGGTCGAGGCGTCCGCGGGCGGGGAGGACGCGCCGCTCGTCGACCGCTGCGTCGAGTGCGGGTACTGCGAGCCCGGGTGCCCGTCGCGCACCGTCACGACGACCCCGCGCCAGCGCATCGCGCTCCTCAAGGAGATCGCCGCCGCGCCGCCTGCCGAGCGGCGCGAGCTCGAGCGGCAGTACAGCTACCAGGGCGTCGAGACGTGCGCGGCCGACTCGCTGTGCGTCGAGGCGTGCCCCGTCGGGATCGACACGGGCCTCGTCATGAAGGGCCACCGCGCACGCTCGCAGCCACGGGTCGTGCAGCGCGGGGGAGCGGCGGTCGCCGAGCACTGGGGGCCTGTGGTCACCGGGCTGCGGGGCGCGCTCCGGGTGGTCCAGGCGCTCCCGACGCCGCTCGTCCACGTCGCGTCGCAGGTCGCGCGCGGGGTGGTCGGGGCCGACGTCGTGCCGCGCGTCGACGCGGACCTCCCCGGCCCGGGCGCGCGCCGCGACCCGCGGGGCGTACCGGGCGCCGACGCCACGGGCGCCGCGGACGGGTCGGTGCGCGCGGTGCTGTTCGCGTCGTGCATGGGCGAGCTGTTCGCGCCCGCGGCCGGTGGCCCGACCCGGAGCGCGAGCGGCGGGGCGACCGGGGGCGCGAGCGCGGACGCCGGGGCGAACCGGCCCGTCGGCGCCGAGGCGGCGTTCCGCGCGCTGTGCGAGCGGGCGGGCGTCGGGCTCGCGGTCCCCGAGGGGATCGGCGGGCTGTGCTGCGGCACCCCGTGGTCGTCCAAGGGGCTGCCCGACGGCGCGGCGGCCATGGCGCGGAAGGTCGTGGACGCGCTGTGGGTCGCCACGCGTGAGGGCGAGCTGCCTGTCGTGTGCGACGCGTCGAGCTGCACGCACGGCCTCGTCGAGACCGCCCGCCATCTGGTCGGCGCGGGAGACCGCGCCGTGGAGGAGCCGGCTTCCGGCGCTCCTGGCGCGCCCGGCGTGCCTGGTTCGCTGGGGGAGCCGGACCCCGACGCCGTGGCCCGCGAGCGCTTCGCACGCCTCCGGATCGTCGACGCCGTGACGTTCGTGCGCACCGACGTGCTCCCCGGCCTCGCCGCGCGGGGCGTCGATGTCGAGAAGGCGGGGAACGTCGTCGTGCACCCCACGTGCGCGACCGTGCACCTGGGCGCCGTGGACGACCTGCGGGCCGTGGCCGAGGCGACGGCCGAGCGTGCGACGGTGCCCGCCGCCTGGGGCTGCTGCGGCTTCGCCGGCGACCGCGGGATGCTGCACCCCGAGCTCACCGCCGGTGCGACCCGCGCCGAGGCAGCCGAGGTCGCGGCCGACGCCTCCGCGCTCCCGGGCGGCACGTACGACGCCTACGTGTCGAACAACCGCACGTGCGAGATGGGCATGTCCCGCGCGACGGGCCAGGACTACGTCCACGTCCTCGAGCTCCTCGAAGCAGCAACCCGCCCGACCCCGACCCCCGCCCCGGCGACCGCAAGGTAGGGCCGCAGTCCACCGAGGGAGAACCGCAGTCCCGCCGAAGTAGTACCCCGGTCGGCCGAGGTAGAACCCCGGTCACGCGAGGTAGAACCCTGGTCACGCGAGGTAGAACCGCCGTCCGCTGAGATAGAACCGCGGTCGCTGCCTGACGACGACGGGCGGTCGGCCCGGAGTCGGTCGGTCACCGACCGGCGTGGTCGTGCCCGACGGCGGTCGGTCACCTGCCGGTGCTGGAGTCGCTTCCGCGCCAGGTGACCGCGGCGCATCCCTGGGGACCGGCCCGGCACGGGCCCCGGCGCGCCCTGGACCCGACACATGGATGAGGCCACTACCGGCGAGGCCAGGCGAGGCGAGGCGAGGCGAGGACGAGCCTGGCTCCGCGGGCAGTCACCCGGGCTGGCAGAGACCAGGGTGAGACGACGCCGGGCGGGGTGGGTGGTGGTGCCGCGTCGTGGCGGGCCTGGCGGGAGCCGCGAGGAACGAGCGGCGGATGGTAGACGCGGCACCACCACCCACCCCGCCCACCCAGGGCGACCAGACCGCCGTCGGACAAGAGAACCAAGGTTCTACCTCGCTCGACCACGGTGCTACTTCGGCCGACCAGGGTTCTATCTCGCGTGACCAGAGTTCTACTTCGGCGGACTGCGGTTCTATCTCGTGCGACCAGGGTTCTACCTCGGACTGGCCGGGCTCCAGCCTTGGGAGCGTGACCACGATTTCGCCGTCTTCCTGCGCCCCGTCCGTCTATCGACGAACTTTCAACTTTTGATTGACACCCGACAGAAGCCTCGTAGGATGACGACCGAGTGGTAGGTGAATCTTCACCGTCTCTCGCACAACTTGGCCTGCCCGTGCGCGCCCCGGTGCGCGCGGCGGGACTCTCCTCCCGCACGACGACGTGCAGGGGGACCGCGCTCGACGACGAGACGAGGAGGACCACGGACAGGGGGCGTGCAGCCCTCTCACCTGCAGACACACACAGACCGGGCCACCCGATACCCGTCGTTGGCGCGACGGGGGTGACCCGGTCCGGATGACCCCTCACAGGCGACTGAACCTCACAGGAGTGGCATCAGATGAAGGATATCGACCGGCGCACGCGCCCGGGCAGACGTGTGACCGCGGCACTCGCCGCGGGCGCGCTCGCGCTCACGGGCCTCGGCGCCACGATCGCTCCCGCCGTCGCGCACGACGGCATCGACCACGGCACGGAACCGGGCGCGGAGGCCGCGCTCGACTGGTCCAACTACGAGCGGGTCCTGCTCACGAAGGACGTGGGCGAGCCCATCGACCTCGCGGTCCTGCCGGACTCGCGCGTGCTCCACACGGCCCGCAACGGCGACGTCCGGCTCACGGACCCGGCCACGGGCGTGACGCGCGTGATCACCACGCTCGACGTCTACGCGAACTCGGAGGACGGCCTCCAGGGCGTCGCGCTCGACCCGGACTTCGAGGAGAACGGCTGGGTCTACCTCGTCTACGCGCCGCGCGACGCGGACGGCGACGGCGTCGCGGACACCCCGACGGGCAACGCGCCCAACTCGCTCCCGGCGGGCGAGGACGAGAGCTACTGGGACCGGTGGGTGGGCGTGAACCGCCTGTCGCGGTTCCAGTGGACGGGCGACACGATCGACCTGTCCACCGAGCAGGTCGTCCTCGACGTCGAGGTCCAGCGCGGGCAGTGCTGCCACGTCGGTGCGGACATCGACTTCGACGGTGACGGCAACCTCTACCTGACGACGGGCGACAACACGCCCGCGAGCACCCCGGGCGCGAACGGGTTCGCCCCGAACAACGACGCGCCCGGCATGAACCCGGGTTTCGACTCGCGCCGCGGCGCGGGGAGCACGAACGACCTGCGCGGCAAGATCCTGCGGATCCACGTCGAGGAGGACGGCTCGTACACGATCCCCGAGGGGAACCTGTTCGCGCCGGGGACCGAGGGCACGCGCCCGGAGATCTTCGTCATGGGCGTGCGCAACCCGTTCCGCTTCGAGGTCGACCCCGAGACGAACTCGCTCTCCTGGGGCGACTACGGCCCGGACGCGACCAAGGCCGTGGCCGAGGCGAACGTCCGCGGTCCCATGGGCCTCGTCGAGTGGAACGTCGTCTCCCTCGACGACCCGCAGAACGCCGGGTGGCCGTACTTCACGGGCGACAACTTCGCCTATGACGAGTGGGACTTCGAGACGGCGACCCCGGGCGGGCTCTTCGACGCGGAGAACCTGCAGAACAACTCCCGGTGGAACACGGGCCTGGTCGACCTGCCGGCACCGCGCCCGGCCACCCTGTACTACGGCGACAACCCGGGCGACCAGCCGTGGGACGAGCTCGTGAACTTCGGCACCGGCTCGGGCCAGGCCCCCATGGGCGGCCCCGTCTACCACTACGACGCCGACAACCCGTCGACCACGAAGCTCCCGGCCTACTGGGACGGCAAGGCGTTCATGGGCGAGTTCTCGCAGGACTACGTCGCGGCGCTCACGGTCGACTGGGAGACCTTCGAGGTCACGCACATCGAGGACTTCCTGCCGAACTCGGCGCTCGCCGCGGCCGGTCAGCCGCCGCACGACAACCCGATGGACCTCGAGATCGGCCCGGACGGCTCGATGTACGCGCTGGACTACGGCGACGGGTTCTTCCGCGCCAACCCCGACGCGGGTCTCTACCGCATCGACTACGTCGAGGGGAACAAGTCCCCGCAGGCGGCGTTCTCCGCCACGCCGTACTCGTCGTCCGAGGCGCCGCTCGAGGTCTCGTTCGACGCGTCCGCCTCGACGGACCCCGAGGGCGACGCGCTCACCTACGAGTGGGACGTCGACGGCGACGGGACGTTCGACGCCACCGGGGTCCGGGCCACCCACACCTACACCGAGATCGGTGCCTACACCGCGCGGCTGCGCGTCACGGACGAGAGCGGCCGTCGGGGTCTCACCTCGCGCACGATCTCGGTCGGCAACCAGGCCCCCGAGGTCACGATCGAGGCCCCCGGCGACGGGTCGTTCTTCGACTGGGGCCAGGCCGTGCCGTACCGCGTCACGACCACCGACGCCGAGGACGACGCGAGCGGTGGCGAGGCTCCGACCCCGCACCTCACCGCGGACGACCAGATCGGCGACTGGCTCGCCGACGCGGTCGGTCACGAGATCCTGGTCGACACGCTCGGCATCGACGCGGAGACGCTCGGCGGGGCGTCGGGCATCACGCTCGCGCAGCTCGTCGCGCTCTCCGAGGGCTTCGTGACCCAGGCGATGGTCGACGCCGTCCTCGCGGCCTACGCCGCGGCGTTCGAGGACCCGTCGGCGGGCTCGGGCACCGTGTGCTCGCGCGTCGGGTGGACGTACGGTCTCGGTCACGACGAGCACGCGCACCCCGAGTCGACGGGCACGGGCTGCACGGGCGCGTGGCGGACCGATCCCAACTCGCCCGAGCACGGTCCCGGCGCGCTGCTCTACGGGGCGGTCGTCGTCACGTACACCGACGGCGGCCACAACGGCCTGCCGCCGGCCCAGGGCGAGGCCACGCTGCGCCTCAACCCGAAGGAGCAGCAGGCCGAGCACGCGATCGGTCGCGAGGGCGTCGTCGTCTACGCCGACGAGGGCGCGAGCGGCGGCAACGCCGTCCGCGGCCTCGGCAGCGGCGACTTCCTGCGCTACGAGCCGGTGAACTTCGCCGGCATCGACGGCGCGGTCGTCCGGGCGAGCGGGGGTGGCGAGGTGCAGCTCCGCTGGGGCGCGGCCGACGCGGAGCCCTTCGCCACGGCGACGGTCCCGGGCGGTGCGGGCTGGAAGGACGTCGAGATCACGTTCGACGCTCCCGAGGGCTCGGGCACGCTGTTCGTGACGTCGGCCGACGAGCTCGCCGTCGACGCGATCACCATGGTGGGCGACGGCGTCGCGGACGTCACCGCGCCGACGGTCGAGCACACGCTCGCCCCCGAGGCGCCCACGGGCGTCGGCGGCGTGTTCAACGAGCCGGTCCGCTTCTCCGTGCAGGCCGCGGACGACGGCGCCCTCGCGAGCGTGCAGTACTCGCGCGACGCCGGGACGACGTGGACCAACCTCGCGGCGAACCAGCAGTACGGCGTGACGTTCTCCGAGAACGGCACGTACGACCTGCTGTACCGCGCGACCGACACGGGCGGCAACGTCTCCGCGTCCGGCGAGGTGTCGTTCACGATCGACCTCGACGCGCCGGACGCGCCGACGGTCGACTCGGCCACGAAGGTCGTCGTCGGGTCCGCCCGCGTGACGTTCGGGGCACCGGGCGAGGCCGTGGTGACGGTCACGGGCGAGGGCGGCACGCCGTCGGGCGAGGTCGTGCTCACCTCGGGCGACACCGAGGTCGGGCGCGGGACCCTCACCGAGGGCACCGCGACGATCGCGATCGACCCGTCGCTCGCCGTCGGGACGCACACCCTGAAGGCCACCTACGGGGCCGACACGGTGTTCACGGCGTCGTCCGGGACCGTGCGCCTCACGGTCGCGCAGGCGGGGTCGACGACGACGGGCAGCGTCGCGCCGAACCCGGTGAAGCCCGCGGTCGCGGCCAAGGCGACGCTCCACGTGGAGTCCGCGACCGGCGTCGTGCCCACGGGCGACGTCCAGGTGACGGTGCGCCGCAACAACGTCACCGTCGCCTCGCTCACGGGGACGCTCGACGAGGCGGGGAACGTCGTCGTGACGCTCCCGAAGCTCCCGCAGACCGGCACCTACCAGGTGCAGGCCCGCTACCAGGGTTCGGCCGGGGTCGCCCCCAGCACGCTGAACCTCACACTCACGGTCCGCAGCTGACCGTCCACCGGTGGCCCGGGCCGAGCGCCCGGGCCACCGGCTCCCCAGACGTCCCCGGGAGCGGTCCCGGGGCGGCTCACCTCGAAGGAGAGACATGAGTTCACACCACCACCCGACGGTCTCGGCGAAGCCGATGAGCCGTCGGAACCTGCTCAAGGCGCTCGCGGCGTCGTCGGTCGCCGTGGGCGTGGGGGCCGCCCTCGGGCCGTCGGCCGCGAACGCGCTCGGGGGCGCGCTCCCGGCGGCGGTCGCGCCGTCGGGCGGGCGCAACCGGCTCGTGCCGGTCAACCGGATCGGGATCCAGCTCTACACGGTGCGCGACAAGGTCAGCTCGCTCGGGTTCCGTGCCGTGTTCGAGGAGCTCGCCGAGATCGGCTACTCGGAGATCGAGTTCGCCGGCTACACGCAGGGCAGCGTCGGCGCGATCACGGTCCCCGAGATCCGCCAGCTCCTCGACGACAACGGACTGCGCGCCGTCGGTTCGCACGTCAACCTCAACCCGGGCAACATCGACGCCCAGATCGAGACCGCGCTCGCGCTCGGCATGCCCCACCTGGGTCAGGGCGGGCCGATCGCGGGCGGGTACGGCGGACCCATCACGAAGGGCCAGTGGCTCGAGGCCTGCGAGACCTGGAACCAGATGGGGGAGAAGGCGAGGGCCGCCGGGCTCAAGCTCTACTCCCACAACCACGCCCAGGAGTGGGCGTTCACGACCGACGACCCGAACCAGCGCGTCTACGACCTGCTCTGGGACAACCTCGACCCCGAGCTCGTCTTCTTCGAGATGGACGTCTACTGGGCGTACGTCGGGCGCCACCTCTACCCGGGCTTCGAGCCGATCGACTACGTCACGCGCGACCCCCGTCGGTTCCCGATCCTGCACCTCAAGGACGGCAAGGCCAACGAGGCCAGCGGGAACGGCTACGACATCATCGAGTTCGGCGCCGGGAGCATCCCCTACCAGGCGTTCCTCTCCCAGCTGCGCGACCGCGGGCAGCGGTTCGGGCTGTACGAGCAGGACAACGCGGCGTCCGTGGCCGAGCCCGGAAACGCGCTCAACTCTTTGGGCAACGCCCGCCGCAGCTACGCCGAGATCTCCTCGCTCCGCGGCTGACGCGGACCGACCACACACCTGACAAGGAGCATCACATGAAGTGGAAGTGGAAGGTCCCGGCCGCCGCGCTGCTCGCGGTGGCCACGGCCACGGCGGTCGCGCCCGCGGCGCAGGCCGCCGACGTCGACTGCACCGGCGACCTCGGCGACCAGACGATCAGCGGCGACCTCGTCGTCCCCGGCGGCGCGGACTGCGTGCTCGGCGGCGCGACGATCGAGGGCGACGTGATCGTCGACCCCGGCGGCTGGCTCGACGCGACGTCCGTGACCGTGGGCGGCGACGTCGTCGCCACCGACGCGTACGGCGTCCTGCTCGACGGCGCGAGCGTCGCGGGCGACGTGAGCGCCTACTCGGCGGGCACCCGCGGCGGGTTCCTGTACCTCAACGACCTCACGGTCGGCGGGTCCGTCGCGGCGGGCGGCATCGACGTCGAGATCTCCGACTCGACGATCACCGGGTCGCTGCTCACGCAGGCGGCGAGCTACGTCGACCTGCTGCGCACGTCGGTGCACGGCGACGCGACCCTCGACGGCTCCGCGTACGGCGTGACCGTCGCGGGTGCGGTGGTCTCCGGCACGCTCACCGTGAGCAACGGTGCGCGCGACCTGCTGGTCGGCGCGACGGCGGACGGCGAGGCCGACGAGTGGGGCAACGCGGTCGCGGGCGACCTCGTGCTCAGCGGGAACTCCGGCAACCTGCGCGTCGCGGGCACCGCCGTCCAGGGCACGGTCCGCCTCGCGGGCAACGACCCCGCCGCCGTCTTCGGCCCCGGGAACACCGCCGGCGCCGTCGACGGCGAGCACACGGGCGAGGAGCCCGGCGCGGCGCCCGAGGGCGACCAGGCCGTGGCCGTCACCGTCCCGCAGCAGTCCGGCGGGGAGCTCACGTGGTCGCTCGAGGGCTCCTCCAGCCTCGTCGACCTCGGCGTGGCGACCGAGGAGCTGAGCTACTACCAGGCGCAGGGTCAGCTCGTCCCGGTGCGCGTGCAGGACACGCGCGCGGGCGACCCGGCGTGGTCGGTCACCGGCCAGGTGTCCGACTTCGTCGCGGGCGGCCAGACCGTCGACGGCAAGCACCTCGGCTGGACGCCGGGCGTCCTCGAGAACGGGGGCGACGCGATCGGCGGCGACCACGTCGCGTCCGGGTTCGACGAGGGCGAGGGCCTCAAGCAGGCTCGTACCCTCGCGCGGGCGGACGAGGGCCACGCGCGCGGCGCGTCGGTGATCGGGGCGGAGCTCGACCTCAAGCTCCCGCTCGACACCCCGCGCGGTACGTACACCGCGACGATCACCCTCACCGCCCTCGGGTGATCCACCGAGAGTGACTCACCGAGGGTGACCGCACCGCCCCTCCCGTCCCCCGGGAAGGGCGACCGGTCGGCCGCCACGCACGGCGTGGCGGCCGACCGGGCCCGCGGCCACGGTCACCGCTACGGTCGGCGAACCACGGTCGACCGACCCCACCGATCTGCACCGACGAAGGACCGAGCGCATGACCCACCGACGCACCCGCCCCGCCGCGGCACCCCGCGTGCCCCGCGTCCTCGGCGCGCTGAGCGCGCCCCTGCTCGCGGTCGCCCTGGTGGCCGCGCCTGCTCTCCCGGCGTCGTCGGTCCCCGCGGCGCCCGCGGCGGTCGAGGAGGCTGCCGGGCCCGTCGTCGGGACCGGCCCCCTCCCCGCCGACGTCGCCCCGGCGCCCGAACCCGAGCAGACCGTGCAGTGGGGCGTCCGTCCCGGCGACACGGCCCACGGGATCGACCGGCCGAACTTCGCCTACTCGCTCCCGCCCGGCGGCTCGCTCACCGACTCGATCCTCGTGTCCAACCACGGCGACGCCCCCCTGACCCTCGGCGTCTACGCCGCCGACGGGTACCTCACCGACGACGGCACGCTCGACCTCCTGCCCGCGGGGGAGGAGTCGACGGCGCTCGGGTCCTGGATCGCGCTCGACGGCGCCGAGGTCGAGATCGCCCCGCAGGAGCAGGCCGAGGTCCCGTTCACCCTCGCCGTCCCCGACGACGCCACCCCCGGCGACTACGCCGCGGGCGTGGTCTCGTCGCTCGTCGTCGTCGCGGACGACGGCGTGACGACCGACCGGCGCCTCGGCTCGCGCGTGCACCTGCGCGTCCAGGGCGACCTCGCGCCGGCGCTCGCGGTCGACGACGTGCACCTCGCCTACGACGGCACCCTCAACCCGTTCGCGCCCGGGAGCGCGACCGTCACGTTCACCGTGACGAACGAGGGCAACACGCGCGTCGCGCCGAGCGCCGCGGTCCGTGTGGCCGGGCCGTTCGGGCTCGGCGCGACCGCGGCGACCGACGTCGAGGTGCCCGAGCTCCTCCCCGGGTCCTCGATCGAGCGCACCGTCGAGATCGACCGCGTGTGGCCGCTCGTCCGCGAGACCGCGACCCTGACCGTCGGCGGCGAGGTCGTCCCGCTGCCCGGGACCGTGCCCGACCCGGAGGTCGTGGTCCGGGGCGTCACGGCGTCGGCCGTCGCCTGGGCCGTCCCGTGGGTCGCGTCCGGCCTCCTCGCGCTCGTCGTCCTGCTCGTCGTGTGGCGGGTGCGAGCCCGGCGACGTGCGCGTGCCGCTCAGCAGCGCGCGGTGGACGCCGCCGTCGCCGCGGCGCTCGCGGAGCGCGCCGTCGTCCCGGCCTCGGCGGAAGGCCGTGCTTCGACGGACCTCGGGTCGCCGTCCGCACCGCGGGACTGACCTCTCACCTCAGGACCGGGCTCCGGATGGTGGCCCGGCGTCGCGGACGAACGCCCGCAGCGCCGCGAGCACCGCGGGCGCGTCGTCGCCCCCGAGGAACCCGTGGCTCGCTCCGGGGACCTCGACGAGCTCGCACGGCACGCCGTCGCGCGCGCACGACGCGGCGAGGGTGCGGACCTCGGGCAGGAGCGAGTCCTGCTCCCCGACGGCGACGAACGTCGGGGGCAGACCCGTCGCGTCGAGGTCGAGGCGGGGGGCGTCCGCGAGCCGGTCGACGCGCGCCCACGCCCGGAACGACGCCGCGGAGAGCGCGGCGTCGGGTCCGCCCGGCCGGGTCGTGTCGAACGACCCGAGCGTGAGGTCGAGGTTCGGGTTGGTCAGGGCCAGCCACGCCGGGGCGAGCGGTGTGTCGTGGGCCCGGCGCGCGGTCGCGACGGCGACCGCTCCGCCCGCCGAGTCGCCGAACAGGGCCGTCCGTCCGACCCCCTCGCGGGCGAGATGGCGCAGCGCCGCCAGCGTGTCCGTGACGGCGTCGTCGAGCGACGACTCGGGGGCGAGCCGGTAGTCGACCGCGACCACCCGTGCGCCGAGCGCGGCGGCGATGCGCCGGCACGGGTCGTCCTGGAGCTCGAGGTCGCCGAACAGCCCGTACCCGCCGTGCAGGAACACGACCGCCGCCGAAGGGTCGTAGCCCGTGGGGGCGTACGACCGCACCGCGCGCCCGTCGACCCACGAGTCCGCGACCGTGCCGGCGAAGGGTCGGCGCGGTCGGGCGAGAGCACGCTCGCGCGCACCGCGCCGGAGCCGCGACACCTCGGCGGGGTCCAGGTCGTCGCCCATGGACCCAGGGTCGCCCACGGCGGGGGCTGCCGTCCACGGGTGACGGCTCCGAACGCGCCGCACGCCTGGCGCACGCCGCACCGGGCTGCTCGTCGTCCCGGTTCGGGCCGGTCCGCGCGGCGCTCGTCAGTCGGCGCCGGCCGTCGGCCTCGCGGGCCGGACGGCACCCGCGACCGCGAGGCTCAGCACCGTGGCGGCGCAGATGACGAGGAGCGCGTGCCGCGCCCCCACGCCGTCCACGAGGAGACCGAGCAGCGGCGGCGCGGTGAGCATGGCGACCGTCGAGAACGACGTCGCGACGGCGACGCGCGGCGCGGCGTGCGCGGGGTCGTCGGACGCCGCGGCGATCGCGACCGGGTTGGCGAGCGCCGCCCCGCAGCCCCACAGCACGATCCCGACCCACGCGAGCGGCAGGCTCGGCGCGAGGCCGAAGGCGAGGAGCCCGACGAGCGCGGAGACGCCCGACGCGCGCAGCACCGCGACCCGACCGAACCGGTCGATGAGACCCGTCCCGGCGAACCGGAACACCGTCATCGCGCCGACGAACGTGCCGTAGGCCACGGCGCCGAGCGCCTCGCGCACCTCGAACCCGTCGACGACCGCGATCGAGAGCCAGTTGCCCGCCGACCCCTCGGACAGCGACGACGCGAGCAGCACGAGCCCGATGAGCAGCGTGCGCGGCTCGCGCCAGGCCGCGAGCGCGGCCCGCACCCCGGCCCCCCGCCGCGGTGCCGGTGCGGCCGCGGACGGTGCGCCGTCGTCGCCCGGATCGGTGGCGCCCGGCCGCGGGGTGGCTCCCGACCGCGGGGGCAAGACCGCGCCGTCGGGCCCGACGCGGTCGGGGGCGAGAGCGGTCGCGGGGGCGATGAGCGCGGCACGGACGGCGGTGACCGCGAGCGTGACGACGACGATCTGCGCCGTGATGCCGACGTGCGCCCAGGAGAACGCGGCGGCGACGAGCGCGCCCGCGGCCGCCCCGATCGAGAACGCGGCGTGGAAGTGGGGCAGGATCGCCCGCCCGACGTGCTGCTCGACGGACGCCGCGCAGATGTTGATGGGCACGTTGGTGAGCGCGCCGCAGGCGCCGTTGAGGAACGCGCCGACCGCGAAGAGGGTGACGCCGCCGGTCCCGGTGCCGAGCGCGACGAGCCCGAACCCGACGACGTTCCCCGCGGTCGCGACGACGAGGGTCGTGCGGCTGCCGAAGCGCGCGACGACCGCGCCCGCGCAGATCACCGACACGAGCGACCCGATGCCGCCGACGACGAGCAGCAGGCCGAGCTGGCTCGCGCTGATGCCGAGCGCCTCCCGGACCGACGGGAGCCTGCTCATCCAGGACGCCCCGATGATCCCGAACAGCCCGAACTGCACCATGAGCGCCCATCGGGCGCGCGAGACGACGGCGCGGTCCGTCAGGGCGCGCTCGGAGGAAACTGATGGGGTTGTTGACACTTGCCGCAGTCTACGGAGCGGCCACCCTGACGAGCCCGGGCGCGGTCAGAGGCGGACGGTCCCCGCGATGCACGTGACGCTCGCGCCGCCGACCCAGACCGTCCCGGACCCGTCGCGCTCGACGTGCACGCGACCGGCCCGGCCGAGCGCCGTGCCCTGGGCGGCGACGTAGCGGTCCGGGAGGCGACCGTCGCGCGTGAGCCACTGCCCGACGACGGCGTTGAGGCTCCCGGTGACCGGGTCCTCCGGGATGCCCATGGCGAGCGCGAACCCGCGGACCTCGACCGCCGCGCCGTCGGGGCCGCCGTCGTCGCCGTACAGCCCGGCGACGCCGACGGACAGGTCGGGGTGCTCCACGCGCAGGCGCGACCAGTCGGGCGCGAGGCGGGCGACGCGGTCCGCGGAGTCGAGCAGCACGACGCGCCAGCCCGGACCGTTGTCGAGCACACGGTGGTCGAGCACGGCGGTGTCGGGGACGCCCAGCGCGGCGACGATCGCCGCGAGGTCGTCGGCCGGGACGGGCTCGTCCGCGAGCAGGTCGGGTGCGGCGAACGCCAGCCGGCCGGGCTCTGCGGGCTCCGCCTGAGGCGCGTCCGGCCCGACGGCGGCGCTCGCCTCGTGCCGGATCGTCACCAGGCCGACGCCGCACTCCTGGACGACGACGCCGCCCGCCCGGGGCGTGCCGCCCGCCTCGAGCCACGCGTGGCACGAGCCGAGCGTCGGGTGGCCGGCGAAGGGGAGCTCGCCGGCGGGGGTGAAGATCCGGAGCCGGTAGTCGGCGCCGGCAGCCTGCCCGGCCGCGGTGGGCGGGAGGAGGAATGTCGTCTCCGAGAGGTTCGTCCAGCGGGCGAACGCGGCCATCTGCTCGTCCGTGAGGCCGTCGCCGTCGAGCACGACCGCGACGGGGTTGCCGAGGGTCGGGGTGTCCGTGAACACGTCGACCTGCGCGAACGGCCGGGACGCGGTGCGGTCGGTGATCTCGCCGTGGCGTGCGCTCATGGGCCCGAGCGTACGTCGCCGCTGGTCCTGGCACTTCTGCCGATGAGCAATCGGAAGTTGTAGACACGTCGATAGAACGAGGGCTAGCCTGTCCAGCGTTGTCATCGACGGGGCTGGTGGGGGTTACGCTCCGTGGACTCGAAGTCCGACCGAGTAAGGAGCAACGATGCTCGAACGCACAAGCCTGCCGGCAGCCCGCCGGATCAGGTACCGACGCGGCGCGGCCGCCCTCACCCTCGGCGCCGTGGTCGTCGCGGGCTGGGCCGTCCCCGCCGCGGCCGACCTCCCCGAGCAGGAGCCCGGCGTCACGCTGCGGACCTTCCAGCTCGCGCAGAACCCCGGCGCGGTCTGCACCCTGAAGTCCGGCCAGACCCCCAACGTCGACAAGCTCATGCCGACCATCGACTGGTCGACGGCGGAGCAGTTCGGCGCTGAGGACAACTTCATCTCCCAGGTCAGCGCCAACCTAACCGTCCCTGCCGACGGCCAGTACCAGTTCCGCGTCACCAACGACGACGGCGCGCTGGTCTACGTCGACGGCCAGCTCGTCGTCGAGAACGACGGCCCGAACGACTCGACCTCCGTCGAGGGCAGCGCGACCCTCACCGCGGGCGTGCACGACCTGCGGGTCGACTACTACGAGGGCGGCGACAAGCAGAGGCTCACGCTCGCCTGGAAGACGCCCGGCAGCTCGACGTTCGAGGTCATCCCGACGTCGGCGCTCAGCACCGAGGCAGGCGTCGTGCGCGTGACCGCGCCCGGCTACAAGTACTGCGAGGGCGCCACCGACACGGCCGGCGACGGCCTGCGCCTCGACGCGGTCAACCCCAACTACGACCTCGTCGACCTGCGCCCCGAGGGCTTCGAGCCCAAGGTCTCGGGCCTGGCGTTCACGCCGGACGAGAAGCTCGCCGTCGTGACGACGGGCGAGGTCAGCTCCGGCGGCTGGCGGCCCGACCCGGTGTCCGGCGAGGTCTACTTCCTCGACGGCGTCACCACGGCGGACGGCCCCGAGGACGTCACGGCGACGCTCGTCGCGGACGAGCTGCTCAACCCGATGGGCATCGAGGTCGTCGAGGACTCGATCTTCGTCTCGGAGCGGTACCAGCTCACGCAGCTCACCGACCCCGACGGCGACGGGTTCTACGACCAGCACACGAAGATCGCGGAGTGGCCCGACGGCGGCAACTTCCACGAGTTCGCGTTCGGCCTGATCCACGACGAGGACTACTTCTACGTCAACCTCTCCGTGGCCATCAACAACGGCGGCGCGACGACGAACC
This sequence comes from Cellulosimicrobium protaetiae, assembly GCF_009708005.2. NCBI lineage: Bacteria > Bacillati > Actinomycetota > Actinomycetes > Micrococcales > Promicromonosporaceae > Cellulosimicrobium > Cellulosimicrobium protaetiae. The sequence goes on from NZ_CP052757.1 coordinate 636,259, forward strand.
CGCAGCCCGCGGCCAACCGCGGCACGTCGATCAAGATCGACCGCGAGACGGGCGAGGTCTCCTACGTCGCCGGCGGCCTCCGCACGCCGAACGGCATCGGCTTCGGCCCGGAGGGCGAGATCTTCGCGACGGACAACCAGGGCGCCTGGCTCCCGTCGAACAAGCTGATCCACATCCAGCAGGACAACTTCTACAACCACTACACGAACCCGGCCGGGCCGTTCGACGCGAACCCCGTCGCCCCGCCGGCCGTGTGGCTCCCGCAGAACGAGATCGCCAACTCGCCGGGCAACCCGGTCCTCGTCCAGGACGGTGAGTTCGCCGGCCAGATGCTGCTCGGCGACGTCACGTACGGCGGCATCCAGCGCGCGTTCCTCGAGAAGGTCGACGGCGAGTTCCAGGGTGCGGTCTTCCGCCACACCGCGGGCCTCGAGGTCGGTGCCAACCGCACCATCTACGGCCCCGACGGCGCGATCTACGTCGGTGGTACCGGCGAGGGCGGCAACTGGGGCGAGTCCGGCAAGCTCCGGTTCGGCCTCCAGAAGCTCGTCCCGGTGAACGAGGACTCCTTCGACATGAAGGAGATGCGCGTGGTCGAGGGCGGCTTCGAGATCGAGTACACCGACCCGGTGTCCGACGAGGTCGTGGAGAAGCTCGCCGACGCCTACCAGGTCAAGCAGTGGCGCTACGTGCCGACGCAGCAGTACGGCGGCCCGAAGGTCGACGAGGAGCCCCTCTTCGTCACGGACGCCACGGTGTCCGAGGACCGCACGACCGTCACGCTGCAGATCGACGGCCTCAAGCCCGGCCACGTCGTCTACATCCGCTCGCCGCGTCCGTTCGCCTCCGCCGAGGGCACCGAGCTCCTCAGCACCGAGGCCTGGTACACGCTCAACTCGCTGCCCGGCTACGTCGCCCCGGCCGACCGCGGCTGGTACGAGGCGGAGCTGGCGCAGCCGCTCGGCAGCTCGAGCATCGGTTCGGACCACAGCAACTACTCGGGCTCCGGCTTCGCCGCGGGCATGACGAACGTCGGCGCCGGCCGCACGTTCTCCGTGACCGTCCCCGAGGCGGGCACCTACCCGGTCAACGTGCGCTACGCCAACGGCATCCACCCGTACACGGAGCTGCGTGCCAAGAACGTCTCGCTGCACGTCAACGGCGCGGACCTCGGCCAGTGGAACTTCCCCACGACGGGAAGCTGGAAGGACTGGGGCGTGCAGACGCGCGACCTCGAGCTCCAGGCCGGCACGAACACCATCACGCTCGCGTACGAGACCGGCGACGAGGGCAACATCAACATCGACGTCCTGTCGCTCGGCGAGAACCCGGACATCTGCAGCCCGGGTGAGGTCGAGGACGGCTACACCGCGATCTACGACGGCACCCTCGCGAGCCTCCAGGAGGGCTGGCGCATGGCCGGTCCGGGTGGCTTCGGCCGCCAGGACGACTGCTCGATCCGCGGTGCGGGTGGCATGGGCCTGCTCTGGTACGACCAGGAGCTCGGTGACAGCTACAGCCTGAAGCTCGACTGGAAGCTCACGAAGGACGACAACGGCGGCGTGTTCGTCGGGTTCCCGAACCCGGGCGACGACCCGTGGGTGGCCGTCAACAAGGGCTACGAGATCCAGATCGACGCGACGGACGCCGACGACCGCACCACCGGCGCGGTCTACACGTTCCAGGGCGCCGACGAGGCAGCCCGCGACGCCGCCCTCAAGCCGGTCGGTCAGTGGAACGCGTACGACATCCGGGTCGAGGGAGACCGCATCCGCATCTACCTCAACGACGTGCTCGTCAACGACTTCACGAGCACCGACCCCGCGCGACTGGTGAACAGCTTCATCGGGATCCAGAACCACGGCAACGGCGAGATGGTCGGCTACCGGAACATCCGGTTCAAGGAGCTGACCGACGAGCCGGTCGAGGAGCTCGCGATCTCGACGACGGTCCAGACCCGCTGCATGGCGGGCAAGGTCTACGTCGCGGTCCGTGCCACGAACGACGACACGGTGCCGGCCGACATCACGCTGACGACGCCGTTCGGGACGAAGACGGTGGCCGGCGTCCAGCCGGGTGCGTCCGCGTACCAGTCGTTCGCGTCGCGCTCGACCTCGGTCGAGGCGGGCACCGCCCAGGTGTCCGCGACGGGCGGCGACCTGACGTTCCAGGGGGACGTCGCGTACGACGCCGCGTCGTGCGGCTGAGCTGAGAACCCGGGGCGGGCGGCGTGAGCCGTCCGCCCCGGGACGGGACGGGCGGGGGCGGCAGCACGAGCCGACCCCGCCCGTCCCGTCTCACCCCCTGTCTCCACCTCGGTGACCCGAGGTGCGCCCCTCGCACGGGCGGAGCGTGGTCCGACGGCGCTCCCACCCTCGCGTAGGGTGCTCACCCCACGTCCTCGCTCCCGTGGGGCCGTCTCCCGCACGACTCCTCGTGCACGACCTCCCGTACGACTCCCGCGAGACGTTCCTCGACGAGTCCTGACGAGTGGAGCCACGCCCATGGCGCTCGGACGCCTCCTGCACCGGACCGGACGGTTCGCCGCGCGCCGCCGCGGCGTCGTCCTCGGCGTCTGGGCGGTCCTTCTCGTCCTCGGCGCGGTGCTCGGCGGAGCCGTCTTCGACAAGACGACCGACGTCGAGCCCGCGCCGCCCGGCAGCGCGTCGGCCCTCGCGGCCGAGCGCCTCGACGAGCTCGAGCCCGAGGGCGAGACCGTCGTCGCCGTCCTGTCCGGGCGCGACTACTTCTCCACGGACCTGATCGCCCAGGCCAGCGACGTGCTGCACGGCGTCCGCGCGATGCCGGGCGTCGTCGAGGTGTTCGACGCCTACACCGGCGGTGGCCTCATCGCCGACGACGGCCAGGGCTCGCTCGTGATCGTCGAGCTCGACCCCGCGCTGTCGGACGACGAGGCGCTCGCCCTCGCGCACCAGGTCTCCGACGCGCTCCACACCATCGACACCCCCGAGGTCCTCGTCGGCGGTGCCCTGCTCGCGGAGGAGGCGTTCGTCGACCAGGCGATCACCGACGCCGCGGTGGGGGAGGGCGTCGCGATCGCGGTGCTGCTCGTCGTGCTCGTGATCGTCCTCGGCGGCCTGCGCGCGGGCCTGGTCCCGCTGCTGTCCGCGCTCGCGGCGATCGCGGTCGCGCTCCTCGTGCTCAGCGGGCTGCTGGGCGTCGTCCCCGTCAACGAGTTCGCCGTGAACGTCGTGACGCTGCTCGGCCTCGGCCTCACGGTGGACTACTCCCTGCTCGTGCTCGCGCGCTTCCGCGAGGAACGCGCCGAGCACCCGGGTCTCCCGCTCGACGAGCTGGTCGGGCGCACGCTCGCCACCGCCGGGCGCGCCGTGCTCGCGTCGGGGCTCGCCGTCGCGATCGCCCTGACCGGCCTGCTCCTGCTCGGCGACTCGCTGCTCTCCGGCATGGCCGTCGGGGGCGCGATCGTCGTGCTCGTCGCGACCGCCGCGGGGCTCACGCTCGTGCCCGCGCTCGTCGCGACGTGGCACCGCGCCATCCCCGCCCCGGGCGTGCGGACGTGGTCCCACCCGTGGACCGGGCGCGGCGGCGCCGGCACGCTCGGCCGCCTCGCCCGCACCGCCCAGCGCCACGCCGTGCTCGTCACGCTCGGCGCGACGGCCCTCCTGCTCGCGCTCGCCGCACCGCTCGGCTCGATGACGCTCGGCAGCTCCGAGGTCCACTCCCTGCCCGCCGACGCCGAGGCGCGCCTCGCCGCCGACGCGTCCACGTCGCGCTTCGCCGACCTCGGCGTCACCCCGATCACCGTCCTCGTCGAGGCACCCCGCGGCGACGAGGCCGCCTCCGCCTACCTCGACCAGGTCGCGGCCCTGCCCGGCGTCGAGGACGCCATGCAGGACACCGACTACCCGTCCGAGGTCCTCGTCGTCGACGTCACGCCCGACGTCGGCGAGGGCGGCGACGCTACCGGCGCCGCGGCCCAGGACCTGCTGCACGCGATCCGAGCGATCGACACCGCAGGCCTCGACGTGCACGTCGCCGGCCCGGCCGCCGAGGTCGTCGACACCCAGGAGCACCTCGCGCAGCGCCTCCCGCTCGCCGCGGGCGTCGTCGTGCTCGCGACGTTCGCGCTCCTCTTCCTGCTCACCGGCTCGCTCGTCGTGCCGCTCAAGGCGCTCGTGCTCAACCTGCTCACGCTCGCCGCGACGCTCGGCGTGCTCGTCTCGGTGTTCCAGCACGGCGTCGGCGCGTCGCTGCTCGGGTTCGAGCCGTGGGGCGCGCTCGACGTCACGACGCCGCTGCTCATCGGCATGCTCGTGTTCGGCCTGTCGACCGACTACGAGGTGTTCCTCCTCGCGCGCACCGCCGAGGAGTGGCGCGCCCGCACCCCCGGCGAGGACCCGCGCGCCGCGAACGACCGGGCCGTGCTCCGCGGTATCACCGCGACCGGCCCGGTCGTCACGACAGCGGCCGTCGCCATCGGCATCGTGTTCCTCGGCTTCGCGGCGGGGCAGCTCGTCGCGATGAAGGAGGTCGGCGTCGGCATGGCCGTCGCCGTGCTGCTCGACGTGACCGTCGTGCGGGGGCTCCTGCTCCCCGCGACGATGACGCTGCTGGGGCGGTGGAACTGGTGGCCTTCGTGGCGATCGGCCCGTCCGGAGCCGACCACGGGCGAGACGGAGCCGGGCAGGGCATCCGTCCGGGCGACGGCGGAGCGGGGGCGGGGCGGGTCGACCATCCGCCGCTCGTCCCTCGCGGCTCCCGCCAGCCCCGCCACGACCCGCCCCACCCCCGCTCCGCCGTCGCCCTCCGCTTCGGCCGCACCGTCCGCTCCACCGAGGTAGAACCTTGGTCTCAACCGGTCATCGCAACATCGGGTTGGTCAGGTTGGTGAGAGTAGCGCGGCGAGCTTCTCGGCGGGGGTGGCCCAGCCGAGGGTTTGGCGGGGTCGGGTGTTGAGGGCGTCTGCGACGTCTTCGAGGTCGGATGCGGGGTGCACGGACAGGTCGGTGCCTTTGGGGTAGTACTGGCGTAGGAGCCCGTTGGTGTTCTCGTTGCTGCCGCGCTGCCAGGGTGCGTGCGGGTCGCAGAAGAACAGGTCGATGGGATCGGTGAATCCGATGTCGATGCCGACGTTCGGTGTCATCTCTCGGCCCCGGTCCCAGGTGAGGGTGCGTCGTAGGTGCTCGGGCAGGGCCCGGATCTTGGTCCGCATCGCTTCTGCGACCTGCTCGGCGGCGTAGCCGTGCGGCAGGTGCAGCAGCATCACGAACCGGGTGCTGCGCTCGACCAGGGTCCCGATCGCGGACTTGTTGCCGGCACCGATGATCAGATCGCCCTCCCAGTGGCCCGGCACGGCGCGGTCGGCGATCTCGGCCGGGCGTTCGCTGATCAGGACATCGGGCGGTAGCAGGCGTTGCCCCTGACGCTTGGTGCGGGCCTGGGCCCGAGGGCGGCGGCGGGCGCGTCCGGTCCGCAGCGCGGTGTGCAGCTCGGCGCGCAGCCCGCCACGGCCCTGGACATACAACGCCTGATAGATCGCCTCGTGACTGATCCGCATCGACTCATCATCGGGGAAGTCGACCGGGAGGCGGTTCGCGATCTGCTGCGGGCTCCACACCCGTGCGCGGCGGCTGTCCGGTCGCACGGTGCCGTCCAGCCGGTCGCAGACATAGCCCGCCAGGCGCGGGTCGAGCGCGAGCTTGCGCCGATCCTGTTTGGGACGCGCGGCCTGCCGGTCGCGGTGGGCCTGCGCGACCGAGGGCACATACCGACCATCGCTCGCCCGCCGGCCCGGGTTGGTCAACTCACGCCAGATCGTCGAGCGTGGACGGCCCAGCCGCCGCCCGATCGCCGCGTACGAATGACCCTCGGCACGCAGCAACGCCATCCGCTCGCGTTCTTCGAACGACACGAACCGGCCCGTGGGCGCGGCGAGATCGATATCAGGCACCCCGCCAGACTCAGCGATCCAGGCCTGCACCGTGCGGGTCGACACGCCCACCCCCGCGGCCGCCGCGACCACAGGCACGCCATCGACGAACGCCCGCCAGAACTCCCGCCGCCACTGCCGCGGCACCGACACCCCACCACGCACCATCCGAAAACACCCCTCGAATCAGGATGTTGCGATGACCAGTTGAGACCGCCAACCCTGGTCTGCCGAAGTAGAACCGTGGTTCACCGAGAGAGAACCGTGGTCGGCCGAGGGAGGACCGTGGTCGGCCGAGGGAGAACGCTGGTCAGGCGTCGCGCATGACCTCGGTGACGAAGCGGGCGGAGCGCTCGCGGAGGCCGTCGACGCGGAGCTCGATGAAGAGGTCGCGCATCGACTGGTCGTCGCCGATCTCGGTGCGGGTCGGGGTGCGGCGCACGTTCTGCGAGCACAGGAAGTGCGTGCAGATGAGGGTGCCGACGGTGTTGCCGCGGCGCCCGGCGGCGCCGGCGCGTCGGGCGACGTAGAGGCTGACGTCGTCCGTCACGACGACGTCCTCGCACCACGCGCACACGGCGCGCTTGCGCATGCCGCCCGTCTTGGCGTCGGTGGAGCGCAGCAGGACGCCGCGCGGCTCGCCGTCGACCTCGACGACGGCGTACGCGAGCAGCGGCGCCTTGCGGTCGCGCCACCCGAGGTAGTCGAGGCGGTCCCAGTCGAGCGTGTCGAGGTCGGGGAGGGTCGCCTGCGCGGCCTCGCGCTTGGAGGCGTTGACGAACGACGCGCGGATCTGCTTCTCGGTCAGAGGGTTCATGGGTTCAGGGCTTCCGTGTCGGTACGGTCCCACCCTGCCCGACGGCGTCCCGCGGCGCAGGCGGTCGGCCCAGGACGACGCAGGGTCGCCCCGGCCGCACGACGGCGCCACTCTGTCGAGTCGAGGTGGGGAGAACGGCATGCCCGCAACCGCCGTCGCCAAGACCTGCTGAGCGCGGGTCATCTGTCGTCGGGGAAATGACGACGAATGCCCAGCGCTCGACGGGGCGGGGCGCCGGGTCGGCGTCCCGCTGAAGGGCTCAGCGGGTGACGGTGCGGGAGGGGAGGGCGCCCGAGCAGGCCGCCATGGCCACCTCGCAGCCTGCGGTGCCGTGCATCCGCGTCTCCTCGTCCCGTGCGGTGCGCCGTCTGGCGCGACCTGATCCGTGGTCGTGCCCGTCCGGCACGACGAACGGCTGCCCTCGGCAACCGTCACCCTCGATGGTGCGCCTCGCAGGGTGCCGTCGTCAACGTGATTCCCCTCGCGCGGCGCCCGACGGTGCCTTCGGGGCCCGGTGACTCTGCACCCGCGGCGCGGTCGGGGAGGGGCCCGGCGATCTCGCACCCGGGTGACCTCCGGCGTCGGGAAAGGGACGAAAGACGCCGAGAGGTGCTCCCTGCGGGCGCGAGACTCGGAGGCTCCGCCACCTGCCACCGGGAGGAACCCCGTGTCCGTCGCTCCGTCGTCGCCGTCCGAGACCGTCGCGCCCGCGGGGGAGCGCCTGGTGTCCGTGGAGGTGGTGACGCCGTCCGGGGTCTTCTGGTCCGGTGACGCGCGCAGCGTCACGGTCCCGTCCGTGTCCGGGACGCTCGGCATCCTGCCCCGGCACCAACCCGTCGCGGCGTCGCTCAAGGCCGGGCGGGTGCGGTTGCGGACCCCCGACCATCCCACGGCCGAGATCCGCATCGGGGGCGGGTTCCTCGTGGTCGACGACGACGACGTGACGGTCCTCGCCGACGACGCGGCCTGGGTGCCCGCCCGGTAGAGGGCTACGCGGGGGCGGGAGCTGTCCCGAGCTGCACCACGACGACGCGGTGCCCGTCGGGGTCGGTGACGTGCGCGTAGCGGTCCCCGGTCTCGGCGTCGGCGTCGGGACCGACGAACGGTGCGACGCCGATCGCGGCGAGGCGGGCGAGCGTCGCGTCGAGGTCGTCGACGTAGAGCACGAGGTTCGGCAGGCCGTGGCGGGTGAGGGGCGTGGCGCCGTCCGGCAGGGGCACGAGCCACAGCCCGGGCTCGTCGACGCGGCCGGGACCCACGTGGAGCAGCGGGAACCCGTCGGTCTCGCCACGGAACAGCGTGCCGAACCCGAACCCGTCCGCCCAGAACGCGGCGCTCGCGTCGAGGTCGCGGCACAGGAGCACGGTGCGACCGATCGTCGTCGTCATGGGCACCGAGCCTAGGTGGCCGAGGCGCTCCGGGGGAGGCGAGACTCAATCTGGTACAGTAGTACCAGAGTTGCGCTACCGCGACTCTGCGGACGAGGGAGCAGTACCCGCACCGACAAGACTGACTCAGAGAGGTTCTTGTCATGGCTTGGCTCGTCCTGGTCCTCTCGGGCCTGCTCGAGGCGGTGTGGGCCACCGCGCTCGGAGCGTCGGACAACTTCCGGAAGTGGCGCCCGACGGTCGTCTTCTTCGTCGCCCTCGCGCTGAGCATGGTCGGGCTCGCGTGGGCGATGACCTCCCTCCCCACCGGTACCGCCTACGCGGTGTGGGTCGGGATCGGCGCGACGCTCACCGTCGTGTGGGGATTCGTCACCGGCAAGGAGCGCGCGACGATGGCCCGGGTGGGCCTCCTCGTGCTGCTCGTCGGGTCCGTCATCGGCCTCAAGGCGGTGAGCTGACCATGCCGTGGATCATCCTTCTGGTCAGCGCCGTCTTCGAGGCGGTCTGGGCGACCGCGCTCGGCGCGTCCGACGGCCTGTCCGTCCTGGTGCCGTCGCTCGTGTTCTTCGTGGCGCTCGCGCTGAGCATGATCGGGCTGGGCTGGGCGACGCGGCACATCCCCATCGGCACCGCCTACGCGGTGTGGGTCGGCGTCGGCGCCGCGCTCACGGTCACCTACGCGATCCTCACCGGCGACGAGTCGGTCAGCGTCGGCAAGGTGGTCTTCATCGTGGGGATCATCGCCGCGGTGGTCGGGCTCAAGCTCGTGCCGTCCGGCAAGGACGTTCCCGAACCCGACGCCGGACGCACGACCGTCGAGCGCGGGTAGCCCGTCGCGCCGCGCCTCCTCCCGGGGAGGCGCGGCCGCCCGGGCGCACTCCCGCCGTCGGGCATACCGTGGCCCCATGACGACCGACGGCGGCATCCGCAGGACGATCAGCGACCTCGTGGCGCAGGAGCACGAGCTGCGCGACCGCCTCTCGCGGGGCGAGGCCGACGCGCACGAGGAGCGCGAGCGGCTGCGCGCGATCGAGGTCGAGCTCGACCAGTGCTGGGACCTTCTGCGCCAGCGCGACGCGGCACGCGAGTTCGGCAGCGACCCGGATGCGGCGACGGTGCGCGACCCCGGTACCGTGGAGGGGTACCTGGACTGACGTGGTGGGCCGACGGCGCGCCACGCCTCCCCCCAGCCCGCACCGAAGGAGCCCTTGTGAGCACGCAGGACACCCATCAGATCCCGACCGGCACCGAGGGCCGGGACGTCGCCGACCGCGCGGGCGCCGTCGCCCGGTTCGTCGTCGCGTTCGTGCTGTTCGTGGGCGGACTCGTGCTCATGGGCTCGGGCATGTCCGGGGTCGACGGCGGTGTGTGGCTCTTCGTCGGCGGCCTCGCCGCGTCGACGCTCGCGTTCGCGCTCCCGATGTCGGGCGCCACGGAGCGCTGACCGCGAGCCAGTGACCCTTGCGCCGAGGTAGAGGCGTGGTCGCGACCACGCCTCTACCTCGGCGGGAGCAAGGTCAGGCGAGGGTCGCGCGCACGGCCTTCGTCGCGGCGACGAGGTGCTCGAGCGACGGCACGGTCTCCTCGTAGCGGCGGGTCTTGAGCCCGCAGTCCGGGTTGACCCAGACGACGCGCGGATCGATCGACTTCACCGCGAGCTCCAGCAGCTCGGTGACCTCCTCCGTGGAGGGCACGCGCGGGCTGTGGATGTCGTAGACGCCCGGCCCGATGCCGCGCGAGTACCCGGCGTCACGCAGCTCCGGCACGATCTCCATGCGCGAGCGCGCCGCCTCGACCGACGTCACGTCGGCGTCGAGGCCGTCGATCGCGCCGATGACCTCGCCGAACTCCGAGTAGCACAGGTGCGTGTGGATCTGCGTCGCCGCCTCCACGCCCGACGTCGCGAGCCGGAACGAGCCGACCGACCAGTCGAGGTACGCCGGCTGGTCGTCGCGCCGCAGCGGCAGGAGCTCGCGCAGCGCGGGCTCGTCGACCTGCACGATCCCGATGCCCGCGGCCTCCAGGTCCGCGATCTCGTCGCGCAGCGCGAGGCCCACCTGGTTCGCGGTGTCGCCGAGCGGCTGGTCGTCGCGCACGAACGACCACGCAAGGATCGTGACCGGCCCGGTGAGCATGCCCTTGACGGGCTTCTCGGTGAGCGACGCCGTGTACGACGACCACTCGACCGTGATGGGCTCCGGGCGCGTGACGTCGCCCCACAGGATCGGCGGGCGCACGCAGCGCGACCCGTACGACTGGACCCAGCCGTTCGCCGTGACCGCGAACCCGTCGAGGTGCTCCGCGAAGTACTGCACCATGTCGTTGCGCTCGGGCTCGCCGTGCACGAGCACGTCGAGGCCCAGCTCTTCCTGGATCGCGACGACGCGCGCGATCTCCTCACGCATCGCGGTCGTGTAGTCCGCGTCCGACAGCTCGCCCTTCGTCCACAGCGCGCGGGCGCGGCGGATCTCCGGCGTCTGCGGGAACGACCCGATCGTCGTCGTGGGGAGCGGCGGCAGGTTCAGGCGCTCCTGCTGCGCGGCCGCACGCTGGGCGTAGTCGCCGCGCGCGAAGTCCGCGTCGGTCAGCGCGGCCGCGCGCTCGCGCACCGCGGGCACGACGACGCCGCTCGCCTCCGCGCGCGACGCCACCGCCGCGCGGGACGCCTCGATCTCCGCCGCGACGGCGTCGCGACCCTCCGTGAGCGCGCGCGCGAGCGTCGCGACCTCGCCGACCTTCTGGTCGGCGAACGCGAGCCAGTCGCGCAGGCGCGGGTCGAGCGTCGTGCCCGACGCGGTGCCGGGCGCGGCGAGCGTCTCGTCCTCGACGTCGTGCGGCACGTGCAGCAGCGACGTCGACGTGCCGACCGAGACCGCGCCGGCACCCAGTCCCTCGACGGCGTCGACGACGTCGAGCTTCGCCGCGAGGTCCGCGCGCCACACGTTGTGCCCGTCGATCACGCCCGCGACGAGCGTCTTGCCGGCGAGGCCGGGGACGCCGCCGTCGGCGGCCGTGGGGACGGCGCCCTTGACGAGGTCGATCGCGATGGCGTCCACGTCGGTGCCCGCGAGGAGCGCAAGCCCGTCCCGGGCGGCCCCTCCGGCGGTCTCGGCACCGGCCTGGAGCGCGCCGAACGGCGCGGCGACGAGGATCGCGGGCCGCGCGTCCTGCGCCGAACCCGGGGTCGCGGCCGGGTCCGCGGACGAGTCCGGCGAAGACCCCGGGTTCGGCACGGGGCGGAGGTCGGTCGCGAGGGCGCGGTACGCCGACTCCACCGCGGCGGCGAGGTCGGCGAACGGCACGTCGACCGAGTCGGTGACGAGGATCGGCTCGTCGAGCTGCACCCACGGGGCGCCGGCGGCGGCGAGCGCGCGCAGCAGGTCGGCGTAGGCGGCGACGACGTCGTCGAGCCGGTCGAGCGGCGAGTAGCCCGCGGGGGCGTCGTCAGCCGCCTTGGAGAGCGCGAGGAACGTCACCGGCCCGACGACGACGGGCCGCGTCACGACGCCGGCCTCCTTCGCCTCGACGAACTCGCGCACGACGCGGTCGTCGACGAACCGGATCGGGGTGTCCGGGCCGATCTCGGGGACCAGGTAGTGGTAGTTCGTGTCGAACCACTTGGTCATCTCGAGCGGGGCGTCGTCACCCTGACCCCGTGCCACGGTGAAGTAGCCGGCGAGGTCGAGGCGTCCCGCCTCGTCCGGCCCGGTGCCGAGGAGCGACGCGAACCGCGACGGGACCGCCCCGAGGGAGGCGGCGACGTCGAGCACCTGGTCGTAGAAGGAGAACGAGCCGGGGACCGAGGCGTCGTCGGCGCCGAGACCGAGGTCGACGAGCCGGCGGACGGTCGCGAGGCGCAGCTCGCGGGCCGTCGCCTCGAGCTCGTCGACGCTCGTGCGCCCGGCCCAGAACGCCTCGACGGCCTTCTTGAGCTCGCGGCGGCGCCCGATGCGCGGGTAGCCGAGCACGGTGCCGGCGGGGAAACCGACCGGATTCTGGGTAGGGGAGGGTACGGAAGTGGCCATGATCGAAACCTCTTGCTGGTCCGGAGGACCGGTCAGACGGGCGTGCCGTGCGTGGCGGCGCTCGTCGTGGGCAGGGAGGTGCCGGTGACCCACGGCCCGCTGGCCAGGTCCGGGACGAGCGGGGCGGCGGCAGCGCTGGCGCTGCCCCCGGTCCCGCCCGACCCGCCGCCGAGGTGGACACCCTCGAGCAGGTCAAGAGCGGCGCGGTGCTTGTTGAACGTGTACACGTGCAGACCGGGCGTGCCCGCGTCGAGGACGCGCTGCGCGAGGTCCACGGTGTACGCGATCCCGTAGGCGTGCTGCGCCTCCGGGTCGGGCAGGGCGTCGAGCGCGTCCAGCAGGTGCTGGGGCGCGCGCACGCCCGTGAGCTCCTCGACGCGACGGAGCCGCGCGGGCTCCGTCGTGGGCAGCAGCCCGGCGAGGATGGGGATCGTCACGCCGGCCGCACGGGCCTCGGCGACGAAGTCGGTGTACGACGACGCGTCGTAGAAGAGCTGCGTGATCGCGAAGCTCGCGCCGGCCTGCTGCTTCTGCCACAGGCGGCGCACCTCCTGGCTCCGCGTGGTGCCGGCGGCGGGGTTGCCGTCGCAGAACGTCGCGACGGCGATCGTCAGCGGGCGGGCGGCGCCCCGCAGGGCGGCGGCAGGGTCGGCCGCGCAGCGCGACGCCTCGACCTCGCGCAGCAGCGCGACGAGCTCGGTCGACGACCGCACGCCGTCGGGCGCGGGCTGCCAGTCCGGCTGGTCGCGCGGCGGGTCGCCCCGCAGCGCGAGGAAGCTCCGCACGCCCTCGTCGAGGAAGTCGTTGATGACCTCCTCGACGTCCTCGCGCGACGCCCCGACGCACGTGAGGTGCGCGATCGGCAGCACAGGCGTGCCCTGGAGCAGGCGGCCGACGACCTGGCGCGCGGTCGCGCGGTCGGTGCCCGCGGCGCCGTACGTCACGGACACGAAGTCGGGGTGCGTCGCGACGAGCCGGCGTGCCGTCTCCCAGAACTTGGGCGCCGCGTCCGGGCGGCGCGGGGGCATGAGCTCGAACGAGACCGTCGGCCGTGCCGCCCCGCCGTGGGCCTGCCCGACGGCGTCCGCGACGCTCACGACGTCGCTCCGACCGGGGTGGGTGCGTGCGCGACCGCCGTCGGGCACGGGCTGCCCGGACGGTGCGCGAAGGATGCCTCTGAGACCATTAGTCGCTCCATCGACCCTGGCGTTAGCACCTTTGTCCTCGGGAGGCTTCCGTCGGCGGGTTGCTGCGGTGTCGTCGAGCCAGGACTCTCGACCGCTCTGGATGGTTGACCCGATCCTACGACCCATCCGGCATGCGGTCGAGGGTGACCGCCAGGTGAGATGTCCCGGCTCCACGACGAGATCGGCGCGCGCTGGATCTGACCAGTTCAGGGCTCCTGCGCTACAGATTTCAGGCCTTCTACGCTACAGATTTCAGGTCCCACACCGTCGTCAACGGCGCCGGAGCTCCGGCACGTGCAGGCGCCGCAGGAACCGGTCGGTGCGCAGCGGTGGTCCGTGGCGGTCGCGCAGGGACACGACGACGACGGTCGCCGTCGCGAGCGGGATGGTCCAGGCGGCGGGCTGGGCGAGCAGGGCGCGCACGACGCCGGGGACGCCGTCGACCGCCTCCCCGGCCGGGCCGGTCCCGTAGCCCGCGGCGACGAGCGCGGACGAGGCGAGCAGCGCCGTCGCGCACAGGACGGACCCGACGACCATCCCCGCGACCGCGCCGCGCGCGGTGAGGCGGCGCCACCACACGCCGAGCAGGATCACCGGCGAGAGGGCGGACGCGGCGAAGACGAACACCGTCCCGACGCTCGTCACGAGGCCCTGCGGGATGGTGACGAGCGCGAACGCCAGCGGGATGAGCGTGCACGCGACCGCCGACCAGCGGAAGGACCGCACGGTCCCGCCGAACAGGTCCTGGCTCACGACGCCCGCGAGCGCCACGACGAGCCCCGACGACGTGCCGAGGAACGCGGCGAAAGCACCCGCCACGACGAGCGCGGCGAGGAGCTCGCCACCGATCCCGGGCACGAGGCGGGTCGGCAGCGTGAGGACGACGGTGTCGGCGACGCCGGGCTCCGCGAGGTCGGGTGCGACGACCCGGGCGACGAGCCCGAGCGTGCTGGACACCATGTAGAACACGCTGATCATCACGAGCACGACGACGGTCGTGCGGCGGGCGGAGCCGCCGTCGGGCGAGGTGTAGAAGCGCACGAGGACGTGCGGCAGGCCGGTGGTCCCGAGCAGCAGCGCGAGCAGGAGCGACACGGTCGCGTACGCGTCGAGGCCGCCGGGACCGGCGTCGTGCGGGAAGACCGCCGCGGGGTCGAAGGTCACGGTGGCGCCACCCGGCTCGAACGCGCCGCCCAGCGCCATGAGCACGAACACGAGGGGCAGCGCGAGCGCGGTGAGCTTGACCCAGAACTGGAACGCCTGGACGAACGTGATGGAGCGCATGCCGCCGGCCGCGACGACCGCGCTCACGACGACCGCGATCCCGACCGACCCGACCCACGGCGGGACGGGCGCGACGCTCGTGATGACGAGCGCCGCGCCGTGGAGCTGCGGCACGACGTAGAGCCACCCGATGACGAGCACGAGCACGCTCGTCACGCGGCGCGCGACGACGGAGTCGAGCCGGGCGTGGACGAAGTCGGGGATCGTGTACGCGCCGCTGCGGCGCAGCGGGCCGGCGACGAACAGCAGGACGAGCAGGTACCCGGCCGCGTACCCGACGGGGAACCAGAACGCCTCGGCACCCGAGAGCAGCACGAGGCCCGAGAGGCCGAGGAACGTGCCGGCGGACAGGTACTCGCCGCTGATCGCGGACGCGTTCCACACCGGACGGACGGTGCGCGACGCGACGAAGAAGTCGCTCGTGGTGCGCGAGATGCGCAGGCCGTAGAACCCGATGAGGCCGGTCGCGAGCAGGAGCAGCCCGATCGCGACGAGGGGCAGCGCGCTCACGAGCCACCGCCCTCGTCCGGGCCGCCGGACCCTTCGGCGAGCGCGCGGTACCGGCGCTCGTTGCGGGCGGCCGTGACCGCGAACACGACCGCGAACGCGAGGATCACCGGGTAGAAGCCGTAGGCGTGCACGAGCCACGGCAGGGGGACGCCGAGGACCACGACCGCGTCCAGCGCGGGCACGGCGCTCATCGTCACGGTGAGCAGCGCGACGACCGCGAGGAACGAGACCACGCACGCGAGCCCGAGCCGGAGCTGGGCCCGCACGAGGCCGCGCGTGTAGGGAGCCGCGGCGTCGTCCGGCTCCTCGGGACGCCCCGCGGTGGCCGTGGACGTGCCCGACGACGGTGCGCCCGCCGGGACGTCGGGCACGGGACCGGCGGCGGGCAGGGGATCGGTCGACCGGACGCGCACCCGTCCGGGTCGGCGCGGGCCGGGTGCCGCCCCCCGGTCCGAGGGAGGCGCCTCGGGGTGCGGCCCTCGCGCGAGGGCACCTTCGTCGCCGGGCGGGTCCGACGCGGCGTCAGGAGCACTCACGACGGACCCCGGTGCGGGCCGAGCAGCGCCTCGCGCACCGCCGGGACCATGCGGCGGCTCACCGGGACCTCGTGCCCCGCGACGACGAGCGCGGGTTGCGTGCCGCCGAACCGTGCCGCGGTCACGGCGGCCCGGTCCACGAGGTACGACCGGTGCACGCGCAGGAACCCGGCGGACGCCCAGCGCTCCTCCAGGTCGGAGAGCGGCTCGCGCACGAGGAACTGCTCGGAGTCCGTCACGAGCCGCGAGTAGTCGCCCTGCGCCTGGACCCAGCGCACCGCGCTGCGCCGCACGAGGCGCGTCGTCGTCCCGACCGTCACGACGAGCGTCTCGTCCTCGGGCACGCGAGCGCGGCCCGTCCCGCGCGACGACCCGGGGGACGCGGCGCTCGCGGCAGGCGTGCCCGTGCCGTCGTGTCCGCCGCCCGGCCCGGCGCCCGGCCCGCCGCTGGGTCCTCCGCCCGGTCCTCCGCCCGGTCCTCCGCCCGGTCCTCCGCCCGGTCCGGCGGCGCGCCCGGCACGGTCCGTGACGCGTTCCACGACCCGGTCCACGGCGCGCGTCAGACGCTCGCGGCGCACGGGCTTGAGCACGTAGTCGACGGCCTCGACGTCGAACGCCTCGAGGGCACGCGCCTCGTCGGCGGTGACGAACACGACCGCGGGCCGGTCGGCGAAGCGTGAGAGGGCGCGCGCGAGGTCGAGCCCCGTGAGCCCGGGCATGTGGATGTCGAGGAACGCGGCGTCGACCCGGCGGGAGGAGAGCTCGACCAGCGCCTCGGAGCCGGTCGCGACCCCGAGCACGGTCCGCACACGCGCGTCGCGCCGCAGCAGCGCGACGAGCTCGTCGAGCACGGGACGCTCGTCGTCGGCGACGAGCACGTCGAGCCCGACGGCGCTCGGCCCCTCCGCGGGCGCGTCGCCGAGGCCCGCCGGCTGGTCCGCGACCCGTCCCGGGGTCGGGTCGGGGGTCGGGTCGGTGCCCGTCACGGCACGCTCACCTCCGTCTCGTGCAGGGGCTGGGACCGCGGCACGCGCAGCCGCACGAGCGTGCCCGAGCCGGGCGCGGTCTCGATGTCGAGCGCGTGGTCGTCACCGTAGAGCTGGCGGACGCGACGGTCGACGTTGCGCAGGCCCACGTGCTCGTTCCCGCGCGACGTGAGGAGCTCGCGCACGACGCCCGGCTCCATGCCGACGCCGTCGTCCTCGACCGTGATCTCCGTCTGGGTGCCCTCGTCGCGCGCGGTGATGACGATCGTCCCGCCCCGCTCCTTCGGCTCCAGGCCGTGCCGCACCGCGTTCTCGACGAGCGGCTGCACCGACAGGAACGGGATGACGGTCGTCAGCGACTCCGGAGCGATCTGCAGGGTCACGGCGAGGCGCTCGCCGAACCGGGCACGCTCGAGCTCGACGTAGGAGTGGATGGAGCGGAGCTCGTCGGCGAGGGTCGTGAAGTCGCCGCGGCCGCGGAACGAGTAGCGCGTGAAGTCGGCGAAGTCGAGCACGAGGTCGCGTGCCCGCTCGGGGTCGGTGCTGATGAACGACGCGATGGCGCCGAGCGCGTTGTAGACGAAGTGCGGGCTGATCTGGGCGCGGAGCGCGCGCAGCTCGGCCTCGGCGAGCGCGGTGCGTGACGCCTCGAGCTCGGCGAGCTCGAGCTGCGCCGCGCACCACTGCGCGACCTCCCCGGTCGCGCGCACCAGCGGCGGCCGCACGGTGCCCGCGAACGCGACGACGACGCCGGCGACGCGCCCGCCGGCCACGACCGGGGCGCCGACGGCGTCCGCGACGTCCCCGCCTTCGCCCGCGTCGCGGCTCTCGACGTGGCGTCGACCGGTCGCGAGCACGCGCTCGGCGACGCGGCGCGCGTCGGGTTCGAGCGTGGAGCCGCCGTCGAGCGCGACCGCTCCTTCGGCCGTGACGACGGCGAGCGCGTCGGCGCCGAGGAGCTGGCGCAGCGAGCGGGCCGCACGCCCCACGTCGTCGCCGTCGAGCCCGTCCCGCAGGTGGGTCGCCGCCCGCGAGGCGAGGTGCAGGGTCCGGAACGTCGCGCGGTCGGAGTCGCTCCCGAGCTCGCGAGACCCGCGCGCGAGCCGCCAGGCGAGCACGAGGCCGAGGGTGAGCAGCACGCCCACGACGAGACCGGCGACGGCGCCGGCGAACACGGGCCCGGACATGCAGCGATCGTAGCGAGCGCGGCACCGACCACCCGTACGGGCGAAGTAAGGTAAGGCATCCCTGTTCTCGACGAAGGAACCTCTGTGCCGAACTCCGCGCCCCTGCCGCCCCTGCGCCGTCGCCGCCGCGCCGCGCTCGCCGCCGCCGTCGTGCTCGCCACGACCGCGCTCGCCGCGTGCTCGTCGGGCGGCACCGACCCGGCCGACGCCGAGCCCTCCGCCGAGGAGACCGCGTCGACGGGCTACACGGTCGAGCACGCGCGCGGTACCGCCGAGCTCGACGCCGCACCGCAGCGCGTCGTGACGCTCGAGCCGGTCGAGACGGACACCGCCGTCGCGCTCGGCGTCGTCCCGGTCGGTGCCGCCGTGCTCAGCGTCGAGGCGGGCGTCCCCGCCTACCTGGGCGAGGCCGCGCAGGAGACCGAGGTCGTCGGCACCGTGCCCGAGCCCAGCCTCGAGGCGATCGCCGCCCTGGAGCCCGACCTCATCCTCGGCACCGAGTCGCGGCACACGGACCTCTACGACCAGCTCGCCGCGATCGCCCCCACCGTGTTCATGGCGACGCAGACCGACCCGTGGCAGGAGAACGTCCTGCTCGTCGGCCGTGCGCTCGGGCGGGAGCCCGACGCGCAGGCGTTGCTCGACGGCTACGACGAGCGGTGCGCGCAGATCCAGGAGGACTACGACGTCACCGGGACGGCGCAGCTCCTGCGCCCGCGCGACGGCATCGTGTCCGCGTACGGGCCGTCGTCGTTCGCCGGGAGCACGCTCGAGTGCGTCGGCTTCACGACCCCGGAGCAGGACTGGGGCCCGGACATCTCCGTCGACCTCTCGCCCGAGCGCATCACGGAGGCCGCGGCCGACCTCGTCGTCGTCACCGCGGCAGACCCCGACGACCCGTCGGCGGTCCCGGCCGAGATCACGCTCAACGCCGCGTCGTTCCCGGACGTGCGCGTCGTCGACCAGTCGTACTGGATCAGCGGGGTCGGCCCGCTCGGCGGCCAGGCCGTGCTCGACGACGTCGAGTCGTTCCTGCAGGACCGTGCCGGCTCCTGACGGGGCGGCCGGGCCCTCGGCGACCGCCGGGAGCCCGGCCGGGTGCCGGTTCCACCGGTCGCCCAACGTGCTCTTCCCGACGACGGTGGCGCGCGTGCACGACGTCGGCCCGCGCCTCGTGCGGGTGACGCTCGCCGGGCCCGACCTGGCCGGGTGCGCCGACGTCGGGCTCGACCAGCGCGTGAAGATCCTGCTCCCGGGGCCGGGCGCCGACCGCCTCGGGCGCAGCGCGCGCCTCGCGGACGAGAGCACGTGGCGCCGCGAGTGGTCCGCGCTCGACGACGACGTGCGCCCCGCCATGCGCTCGTACACGCCCGTGGCCGTGCGGCCGGAGGTCGCCGAGGTCGACCTCGATCTGTACCTGCACGAGCCCGCGGGCCCGGCGAGCGCCTGGGCGCGGCGGGCGGCGGTCGGGGACCGCGTCCTGCTGTCCGCGCCGCACGCGCGGTTCGGCGTGACCGACCACGGCACGCAGTGGGACCCGGGGCCCGCCGTCGGGCACGTGCTCCTCGTCGCCGACGAGACCTCTGCGCCCGCGGTGCGCGGCATCCTCGCGAGCCTCGGCACCGGCGTCCGGGCGCACGTGCTCGTCGAGGCCGACGACCCGGCGGACGCCCCGATCGGGGTCGTGCCCGCGACCGTGCGCGTCGAGCACGTGCCCCGCGGACGACGCCGCGGTGCCGAGCGCGCGGTGCTGGGCGCCGTCCGCGGCTGGGTCGCGGAGCACGGCCGGTCAGCGGCCTCTGCGGGCGACGGCTTCTACGCGTGGTGCGCGACGGAGAGCGCCACCGTCGCGCGCGTCCGGGCCGAGCTCGTGGCGGCGGGCGTGGCACGGTCGCGCGTGCACGCGCAGGGCTACTGGCACGACCGCGCCCGGCCGGGCGCGGCGGTCAGACGAGGAGCGCGACCATGACGACGAACGCGACCAGGAAGAACAGCAGCGCCCCGAGCCCGACGAGCAGGCCCAGCGCGACCGGGTGCGCCTGACGCCACGGCACGAGGCGCGGGTCCATCCCGCGCAGCTGCGCGGGCGTGACCGGCTGGTGGACGGGGTTGAGCGGGACGCCGCGGTGCGCGAGGTCGAGCGCGACGGCCGAGAGCTGGTCGCGGTCCCACATCTGCCCGACGAGCAGGGCCAGGCGCTTGGTCGGGCCCACGACGATGAGGTGGTGCGTCGGCGTCATGCCCCCGAACCCCATGCTGTCGACCGTGACGACGCGCTCGATCTCGGCCACCGTGAACCGCCGCGGCCGGCCCCAGCCCTGGACCGCCACGGACCCGTCACCGAACGTGACGCGGGAGCGGTCGGTGAACCGGCGCGCGAGCACGTACGTCAGCGGGATCATCGCGAGCACGACGCAGGCGTAGCCCAGCGCGAGGCCGAGGTTGCGCGTGCTGATCCCCACGGAGACCGCCGTGAGCCCGAGGATCGGCACGAGGATCGCGACGAACGTGAGGTTGGCGCGCACCACGCGGCGCTTGGCGTCGTCGTCCAGGGTCAGTTCCGTCACGGGCGGCATCGTCCCACGGCACCCCGCCCTCGCGTCGGCGCCCACCCGGACGGTGCTGGGTTCGCCCACCGGACGACACGATCGAGACATGACCCGACGACGTCCCCTGCGCAGGACGACGGCCCTCCCGGTGCTCGCCGTGGCGCTCCTCGTCTCTGCTACCTGCTGGCCTCGTCGCCGTCGGGCTCGGCGGAGTCGATCAGCGTCAGCCACGCGTTCAGCTCTGCGACCGCCTGCCCGAGCGTCAGGGGCAGACGAGCGTCGGCGGCTGCGCGCTCGCAGTCCGCCGACCAGTGCTGGTGGGCGACCACCTCGCACGGCCACGTGCGTACGGCGCGCCCGAGAGTCCGGTCGTCGCGTGCCCGCGCGTCGAAGATGTCCACGACGGCGGCGCGTACGGCCGCGGTGTCCGCACCGATCTCGTGGAGCTCGCGCAGCAGCAACAGGTCCACGACGTCGCGGGCCCGGTCGTTGACGACGTTCCGTGGGTCGTGAGGGTCCGAGCACGCGTGGATCTTCTGCGCGACCTGGTACCGCAGGGCCAGGCCGACGAGGGCCTCGGGATCGGGAAGGCCGACGTAGGCGAGCGGTGGTGGTGTGAACGGCTCTGGCGCCAGGCCGGCTCCGCCCTCGTCGGGGGCGATCTCAACCTGGATCTTGCGCCACGTCTTGCCCCGTATCTCCAGGACGATGTCGAAGCGCCGTGGCTTGATCACGCACGTGGGGGTCTCGATGACGTCGACTGCCGTGCGGCGAAGCGACAGCGGCCCCCATGGCTCGTCCAGGACGTCGTCGAGCTTGTGGATGAAGGCGTCGATGTCGCCGCGGACGAGACCGTCGACGTCCTTGGTGGCGCGCGTGGAGGCAGCCGGAAGGCGGTGCTGGAGCAGGGTGCCGCCCTTGAGCAGGAAGTGTGGCTGTCCGTCGACGTCCAGAGCGCGCTGAAGAACGGCGACGACGACGGTCGAGGCGATGAGCCAGCCCAGACGTCCGCCGTAGGACCCGACTTTCTGCTCGGTCTGGTTGATCCAGCTGCTGAGCATGCTCGACGACGCGGGCGCCTTGGCCCTGGGCTTGAGCTCGGCGAGAGCGCGCGGCAGGTCAGGGGGCTGCGTCACGGTCTTCGAGTCTCCTTCTGAGGCGTTCGCCCTCGTCGGCGGTGATGCGCCCGCTCGCGCGCGCGTCGCGCAGCGCTTGGCGCAGCAGATAGGTCGGGGTCCCGGTCTCGATGCACTGCTGGATCGCGGTCGCGGGCTTGACGGTCGGGATCTGCTCGAACCAGCCGATCTGGCGAGGATCAAGGTCCTGATGGTGGACTTCGATCCCCTGCCCGCCCCCGCGGCGGATGCGTCGGCGCGTGGGCACGGTGACGTGAATCCGGTCGGGGTTGACGTCGCTGAGCTCGTACAAGGACAGAGCGGTCTCGTGGGACAGGGCTGCGTTCTCCACGCCGGTCCACAGCACGGCCAGGTGGAGGTTGTCGTACTCGGAGGCGGGCACGACGGGCATGCGATAGACGCCGTGGGCGACCTTCTCCAGTGCGCCACGAGCGATGAGCATGCGCAGTGCGTTCGGGCTGTGCCCGTCGCGTAGCGCGTCGGCACGTGTGATGAAGCCATGACGCTCGAACGCGTCCTCGAGGAGGCGTTCGCGGGTGTGTGCCATGTCAAAAGTGTCTCGGAAACGAGATAGTTTTGACGCGATGCTCCGTGCGCCTCGCTGCGTCGACCCGCTTCCTCGCAGTGCGCGCGGTGAGGGGGACCGCCGCGGGCCCCCGTGACGTCGCCGGCGCGTGAGAGTCCCGGGCGACGGTGTGCCGCTCGCAGCCTTCCGCTCAGGAGCCGCGGAACAGGCGCTTGCGCGACCGCGGGTCGCCGGGGGAGCCGGCGGGTAGGTCGTAGGCGCTCGTCCACACCGGGACGTCGTCGGGAGGAAGCGCCCGGGCGCGGACCGCGGCCTCGTGCAGGTTCCGCGCGACGGCACCGAAGCTCTCGCGGCAGGAGAGCTGGCCTTCGACGAGGGAGAGCGTGACGACGGTGCGGCGCGCGGCGCTGTCGGGCTGGACCGTCGCGACGGCCCGCCCGTGGGAGAAGAAGGCCGCCGCGCGCGGGGTGACGAGGCGGAGCACGTCGAGGTCGTCGAGGAAGAAAGCACGGACCGCGCTCCCGACCTCCCACAACGACGCGCCCTCGCGGTGCGCGACGTCGGACGCCCGACGCTTCCAGCGCAGCGCGTCGAACGCGGCGGCCACCCACCTCGCCGCCGTCTCGGGGTCGGTGGCGGGCACGAGGGTGCAAGCGGAGAAGGTCCCCCGCGGCGGGTCGAGCGTGATGGGGACGGGAGGGCGAGCCACGTCCGTCACCGTAGCCCGTCCGGGTCGGCTCTCTCGCCGAGGCCGGCGAGCGTCCGGAGCAGGACGTCGTGACCGGCCCGTGCGGCCCCGGGCAGCCAGGCGGCGAAGACGGCGCCGAACGCGAGCGGGATGAGTGCGACGAGCCACGCGACCCCGCTCTGGTAGACGGCGCCGAGCGTCGCGAGCCCGCCCGCCGCGGCGAGCCAGGTCGCGACCATGACGAGGTCCAACTCGCTCGGCGTGACCGCCCCACGTACCCGGACGCCGTCGGGCTCTTCCGTGAGGCGGGCCCGCAGCACGCTGTGACCGGTCGCGTGCACACCGTTGACCCAGCGGCGCGCGACGAGCACGTCGCCGCGCACGCGGACCCGGACCTCCTGCCCGCGCCGGGGCAGCTCCGCGGCGCGCTGCCGGACGTCGGCGGTCGAGACCCGCGGCAGGAGCAGGTCGACGCGGAGGCGGAGCACGGCGACGAGCCTAGGCCGTCAGCAGCAGCGCGAGCCCGGGTTGGCGTCCTGCTCGGCGTGGCGCATGCGCCAGAACTCGCGCTCGGTCATCACGATCCCGCCGGGGTGCACCGCGCGCTGGTGCGCGGCGTAGGTGGCGTACGCGTCGTCGCCCATGACCTGCCGCACGTACCACCGCACCGACGCGACGCCGTCGCGCACCCGACGCGCGACGGCGGACGCGCGGCCGCGAGGCCCCGCCGCGACGGTCGTGCCGACCGTCGTGGCGGGACCCTGCGGGGACTCGTGCCGCACCGTCACCGGTGCCCCGTCGCGACGGGTCGCTTCTCGGGCGGGAGGGCCGCCCACTCCTTCTCGATCTCCTTCTCGGCCTTCGTGGCGAACACGTCGGCCGGGGCGAAGCGGCGCGAGGCCACGGGCGGGTCCTCGTGGTTCTCCCCGCCGCCGGTGCGCAGCGCCTTCGCGGTGACGAGGACCGACGCGACGATGACGACGATCGCGAGGACGACGAACACGATCGACAGCGTGCCCTGGACGAACGTGTTGCGGACGACCGCCTCCATCGCCTCGACCGAGCCGGCCGTGCCGAACGACGTCTCGCCCGCGGCGAGCGCGTCCTTGAAGGCGTTGTGGTTGGCCCAGTACCCGACCGCGGGGACGGGGGAGAAGATCTTCTCGATCGACGCCCAGATCGTGATGACCGCGGTGAACGCGAGCGGCGCCGCGACGATCCACAGCCAGCGCTGGTAGCTGCGGCCACGCTTGGCGACGATCGCCAGCACGACGGCGAGCGCGATGGCCGCGAGGAGCTGGTTCGCGATGCCGAACAGCGGGAAGAACGTGTTGATGCCGCCGAGCGGGTCGGTCACGCCGAGGTAGAGGATCGATCCCCACCCGGCGACCATGATCGCGGTGCACAACCACACCCCGGGCCGCCACGTCACGTCCCGGAACTTCGGCGCCACGTTGCCGATCGTGTCCTGGAGCATGAAGCGCGCGACGCGCGTGCCGGCGTCGACGGCGGTGAGGATGAACAGCGCCTCGAACATGATCGCGAAGTGGTACCAGAAGCCCATCATCGCGGTGCCGCCGACGAGCTGCTGCATGATGTGCGCGAGGCCCAGGGCGAGCGTCGGGGCGCCGCCCGTGCGGGACACGATCGATGGTTCTCCGACCGCCGCGGCGGTGGACGTGAGCATGTCCGGCGTGAGGTTCACGCCCATGAGGCCGAGCCCGTTGACGAACGCCACGGCGCCCTCGACGGTGCCGCCGGTCGCGGCGGCCGACGAGTTCATCGCGAAGTAGATGCCGCGGTCGATCGAGATCGCGGCGACGAGCGCCATGATCGCGACGAACGACTCCATGAGCATGCCGCCGTAGCCGATGAAGCGCGTCTGGCGCTCCTTCTCGACGAGCTTGGGCGTGGTGCCCGACGCGATGAGCGCGTGGAACCCGGACAACGCGCCGCACGCGATGGTGACGAAGAGGAACGGGAAGAGCGCGCCGGACACGACCGGGCCCGTCTCGCCGCTCGCGAACTCGCTGATCGCGGGCACCGTGATCTCGGGCCGCACGACGATCACCGCGACGGCGAGGACGACGATGACGCCGACCTTCATGAACGTCGACAGGTAGTCGCGCGGGGCGAGCAGGAGCCACACGGGCAGGACGGCGGCGACGAAGCCGTAGACGATCACGCCGACCGCGATGGTCGTGCGGTCGAGGTGGAACAGCTCGGCGCCCCACGACGTGTCCGCGATCCAGCCGCCCGCGACGATCGCGGCCATCAGCAGGACGAACCCGATGATCGAGACCTCGGTGATCTTCCCCGGGCGGATGTAGCGCAGGTAGACGCCCATGAAGAGCGCGATCGGGATGGTCATCGAGACGGAGAACACGCCCCACGGGCTCTCGCCGAGCGCGTTGACGACCACCAGCGCGAGGATCGCGACGATGATGATCATGATGAGCAGCGACGCGACGATCGCGGCGGTGCCGCCCACGCGCCCGAGCTCCTGGCGCGCCATCTGGCCGATGGTCCGCCCGCCGCGGCGCATGGAGAAGAACAGGACGAGGTAGTCCTGGACGGCGCCCGCGAGCACGACGCCCACGATGATCCAGATCGTGCCGGGCAGGTAGCCCATCTGCGCGGCGAGCACCGGGCCGACGAGCGGGCCGGC